>NZ_VOSS01000083.1 GCF_007997035.1 Ralstonia sp. TCR112
CCCGCGACGGGCGGGGGCGCTAGCATCGGGCGCAACGCCCAACCCGCAACCCTCATGTGCCGACCTCAGCAGGCGGAACATGACCCTCAAAGGCCCGACCGCCACGGTCTGAGGCCCATACGCCGAGCGCCAACACCCAAGCGCCGCTCTCAGACATTCAAAATTTCGAGCTCAAACACTCGCGCGCCGAGGTCTGAGGGTCGACTGCCGAGCTAAAACTGTCGAACGCGAGCCTCAGAGGGTGGAGCGCCACTGTCAGAGGTCCGATGAGTCGGTACTTTGAGAGTCGAGCGCCAGGCTCGGAGGGTGGAGCGTCAGTGTCTGAGGGTCGAGCTTCAGTGTTTGAGGGTGAAGCTTCAGTGTTTGAGAGTGAAGCTTCAGTGTTTGAGGGTGGAGCTTCAGTGTTTGAGGGTGGAGCTTCAGTGTCTGAGGGTGAAGCGCCAGTGTTTGAGGGTGGAGCTTCAGTGTTTGAGGGTCGAGCTTCAGTGTTTGAGGGTGGAGCTTTAGTGTTTGAGGGTGAAGCTTCAGTGTCTGAGGGTGGAACGTCAGCCTCAGAGGGCCGAGCGTCAAGCTTTACGCCCGAAGCGTCGATGCGATGGATCGCTCACATTGGCGGGCACCGCGCCCGGGAAACCCGCATGGGGCCTTGTCTCCGGAAAAACACACGTCTACGGGCCCTGTAAGCATTGCGTAATGTTATATGGCGCGCAATGTATTTTTCCCCTCCAAAAAGCGGTCCGTATATCGCTCCGCCGGCTGATGAAGCGAATTTCATCGGGTCGATGAAAACGGCTCATGCCAGCCATGTACCTCAAATGGAGTAGTTCTGTCTCGGGGTCCTGCACTCGCTTGCGTTCACATTGAAGCGGGGTTTTCTACCTGCGCCCCTCCGCAGTGGGGTGCAGGAACGAAGCGCGCGGCCGTGCTGCGGGCCGGTAAGTTGTTATATAGCGCAACAAAGCCGCGCGCGAGGCGCGGTCCACAGCGCGTTCTGCAAAGATCAACTATTTCGGACTAGACAAAGTTGCCCCGACAAGCGTGGCAGAGCCTCTTTACGCTCCAGCAAAACAAAGCTTCATGAAGAAGCACTTTGAGCGGGGGGCTCTATGACGGTAAAGGCGAAACTGATTGGCGCATTCGGGGCGCTGGCATTTCTGGTGGCGGTTGTGGCCGCCATCAGTTGCTATCAATTGAACGCGCTCGGAAACCAGTTCCGGGATTTTGAGCGCGGCATCTATCTGCGGACCAAGCTGGCGGACTCGATCCGGTCTGCAGTGAACCAGCGCGCGATTGCCGCGCGCAACGCCGTGCTGAGTTCGGACGAAGCGGCCCGCGTAAGAGAACTGCAGGCAGTCGAGAATGCGCATGCCGACGTGGAGCAGCAGTTGGCAAAGCTGGAGGCGGAAGCGCAGAACGGCCCGAACGTGACAGACACGGCGCGCAAGATGATTGCTGCCATTCGTACCGTTGAAACCAAGTACGGGCCCGTGGTGGTGGAGATCGTGCGGCTTGCGCGGGCAGGCCAGCACGACGCAGCGGTGCAGATGATCAACCGCGATTGCATCCCGCTTCTGGCAGCGCTGCGCACGGCCGTGCGGGAATTTGAAGACTACGCAAACGGACGCGCCGCAAAGTCCGTGGAAAGCGCGCAAGCCTATGCCGCCTCGGGTGTCTGGGTGGGCGTGGGCGCGGGGCTGTTTGGTTTTGCCCTGGCCAGCATCCTGGGCTGGGCCATTGCCCGCAGCTTGCTGCGTGCGCTCGGTGCTGAACCGGTGGCTCTGGCGGAGTCCGCAACACGCATCGCCAGCGGCGACTTCCGCCCGCATGCCAGTTTTGACGTGGCGCATCCGGGCAGTGTGCTGTCGTCCATGAAGACCATCTGCGATGGGCTGGGCACCCTCATCGGCCAGGTCGGTGAAGCGGCGCACTCGGTTTCCGCAGGCTCCACGCAAATTGCCAGCGGCAACGTTGATCTCTCCAGCCGGACGGAAGAACAAGCCTCTGCGCTGGAAGAGATGGCTTCGAGCATGGAAGAACTGACCACCACCGTGCAACAGAACGCGGCCCATGCACAGCAGGCAGCAGCGCTGGCAACGAATGCATCCAGCATCGCCCAACAGGGCAGCGCCGACGTGGGCGATGTCGTTAGCGTCATCAACAAGATCAGCGATGGCTCCGCACGCATTGGCGAGATCACGGGCCTCATCGAGGGCATTGCCTTCCAGACCAACATCCTGGCCTTGAACGCTGCGGTGGAAGCGGCACGCGCGGGCGAGCAGGGCCGCGGGTTTGCCGTGGTGGCCAGCGAGGTGCGCGCCCTGGCGCAGCGCTCTTCCACGGCCGCCAAGGAGATCAAGGAACTGATCGAAACGTCACGCGCGCACGTCAAGGAAGGCGCCATCGTTGCCGACCGTGCGGGCAAGACGATGGAATCGGTCACGACCTCCGTGGCCAGCGTGACGACGCTCATTGAAGAGATTGCGGCGGCCTGTGCCGAGCAAAGCCAGGGCATCGCGCAGATCCACATTGCCGTGTCAGAGATGGATGAAATGACACAGCGCAATGCCGCGCTGGTTGAGGAGGCCGCAGCCGCGTCCCAAGCGCTTGAGGAACAGGGCAAGGCGCTCGCGCACTCGGTGCAGAGCTTCCAGGTCGCATAAGAAGACGGCCCCCCAAGGAGACACCAATGAGCGACTACCCAGTAGGCGCACGCGAAAGCGAGCGCGTAGAGGCAGTGTTGGCGTGCGGCATTCTCGACACCGCCGATGACCCGAAGTTCGACCGGCTCACGCGGCTGGCCTGCCATGCGTTGGGCGTGCCCATGGCGCTGGTTTCGATTGTTGATGATCGGCGCCAGTGGTTTAAGTCCCGCCACGGCTTGGACACGCGCGAGACTCCCCGCAAATGGGCGTTCTGCAACTACGCCATCCTGGGGGCGGAGCCGTTCATCGTGGAAGACGCCGCGGCCGACCCGACGTTTGCAGACAACCCCTTGGTGACGGGGCACCCGTTCATCCGCTTCTATGCGGGCGCACCGCTCGTTGATCGAGCCGGTTATGCGCTGGGCACGTTGTGCGTGCTCGATGTGGTGCCCCGGCAGATCGATGCCGCGCAGATTGCCGTGCTGCAAGACCTGGCCCACTTCTGCTCGCACATCATCACGTCGCATGCCGACACAAGCATGTCGGCCGCTGCGCTGCCGTGAGCCGATCGATGCAAGCGCAAGCGGAAAGCGATGGCGGCCACGCGCTGATCGGGCGACAAGCGATTGTCGATCGAGCCGGCGCATTGGTGGCCTACGAGCTGCTGTTTCGGGGGACCACCCGCTGTACGCGTGCGGAGTTCTCCGACGGCACCCTGGCGACAAGCAACGTCATCCTGAACACGGTCAGCGAGTTTGGCGTCGACCGCGTCTTGGGCGATCTGGGCGGCTACGTCAACATCGGCCAGCACTCCATCAATCTCGCGCTGCTGGAGATCCTGCCGCCCCAGCGGTTCACGCTCGAACTGCTGGAGACCGTGCAGTTTGATGAGGCGACGATTGCCGAATGCAGGGCATTGCAAAAGCACGGCTATCGGCTTGCCCTGGATGATGTGACGGACATCACCTCTGTGCCCCGCGAAATGCTGGACCTGGTTGACGTCGTGAAGGTGGACGTCAGCGCGGCAACGCCTGCGGCCATTGACGAGATTCTTGCTGCCGCGCGGCGTCACCAGTTCAAGGTGCTTGCCGAGAAGGTGGAAACCGCGGCGCAACACCTGTTGCTGCGCGAGTTGGGATTCGACCTGTTCCAGGGCTATTTCTTTGCGCGGCCAGAAGTGCTGGCGCAGCGGCGGTTGCCGGAGTCTACGAACAGCCTGTTTACGCTGCTTCAGCTTCTGACGAAGGACCCATCGGTTGCGCAGTTGGAGAGCCTGGTGAAGAAAAGCCCGCTCCTGCTGACGCGGCTGATGAAGCTCGCGCAGTCCGCCGCTTGTGGAGACTGCGGCTGCAGCGCCATCACGATCCGCGACGCCATCATGCGGGTCGGCACGAAAACGCTGGGCCGTTGGGCAGAGCTGCTGCTGTTCGTGGGCGGGGCAGGGACGGATCTGGCAACCAACCCGCTCTTCCGGATGGTGGCGGTCCGGGCCCGCTTTATGGAGCTTCTTGCAAAGGCTGTGGCCGTGGGCAACTACGCGCTGGCAGACGCCGCATACCAAACCGGTGTGTATTCATTGCTGCATGTGCTGACAGGGCAGGCGCAACAGGAATTCATGGCCCAGAGTTCGGCCCCCGAAGCGATACGCAAGGCGATTGCAACCCGTGACGGCATGCTCGGGCAGTTTCTTGGCGTGGCCGAGGCGCTTGATCTCGACTGCGGCCCGCCGCCGCCGTTGGTTCAGCTCGGGCTATCCGGGCATACGGTCATGGCACTGCATTGCCAGGCGACGCTGGGTGTCGCCCTGGATGTTCGGGCCTGATTGCCGGTCTGAGTGCGCTTAACAGTTTCCCGCGTCCATCGCCCCTCCGGTGTGGACCTTTGCGCTCGCTCACCTAGCGGGCGTTTTTTTTGTCCCGCTTCCTTGTCATGCTCGGCCTGGCCTGGCGCCGCATGCTCGATGCAGTAAGCGGGAACGTATCAAGCGCAAAACGGTGCGCCGCTTAGCCCACTTGCTGGCTGCGTTGATAAATCGTCGCAAGCTCTGTGCGGTTCCGTGCACCCAGCCGGGCGAGCAGTTGGCGCACGTGTGTTTTGACGGTTTCGACGCTAATGTGCAGCCGCTCGGCAATCTCGGAGTTCGAGCAGCCGCAGGCCACCTCTTGAAGAATGTCGCGTTGGCGGCGGGTGAGCGGCCTGGGCTCCACATGGGCGAGCAATGTGTCAGGCCCCACGCCGCTGGCCGGCACGGGCGCCTGCAAGGCGCCGCTCAGCATTTGCTGCACGTCTTCCAGCGCCATCGGCTGCAACGTGGTTTGCGATGGCAGCCAGGTGGAGTCGTTCAGCAGCGACGTATCCAGAAAGATGACGGCCAGTGGTGCGGGCGCCGCGTCCCAACGCGCAACCATGGCGGTCGATGGAAGGCCGGTGCTGTATAAGTCCGGCAGGTTCGTCGACGTGAGTAGTGGCGCTGGCATGCGGGTCCCCCCCAAAAAAAGCACGATGCAACTTCGGTTAAGGCTGACGGGGTGCCGGTTCATCGCCGGAATGCAGTCCTCCGCAGGCCCACTATCGCAAAATCGGGCGGCCGGCAACCATCGCTATGGATAGCGATGGTCAGTGCGGGGCAGGCGTGCCACGGGGTGGGCCAAATCCTGCATTGACCTGAAACTGGCCGCGCTTGGCACCATGAAAGTGCACCGGCTATAGCCCTGCGCCGTTATGCCGATAGTCCTGTTTGTATTGGTACTGACGCGTGTGATCGGATCACCACAACGAATGCCCAGACTCAACACCCGCTAGCCGCCGGCCAAGCCATTGATGGACCTTTCCACAGCAGAACTGCGCGCGCTGCTCGACATCACGGGGCGTCTTCATGAGCCTTCGAGCCACGGCCTTGTCGAACGCCCCGAGCTGATCCGGAAGCTCGGGTCGCTGCTGCATGTCGATCTCATGGCGCAGTTGTTCTGGTGGCCGGGCGGTGCGCACCATCCGCATTCCAGCGCCTTGTGGGGCCGGGACCAGGGCATGCGCGTGGAGTATCGGCACTATTTCCATGCGTTCGATCCGATCGCGGAGCTGCTCCAGGACAGCTTTGAACCCGTGGTGATCGAGCGGAAGATCTCCCGCGCGGAATGGAGCCGCTCGGAGTATTTCACCGACTACCTCTGCCGGCATCACGCGTATCCGGGCATCAGCCTGCGCGTGCCCGACGCCAACGGCATGCTGCTGGACTATCGATTCAGCACCAGTGACCCAAAAAAGCGTTTCGGCGACCGGGAGATCTTGCTGCTCAGCCTCCTGAAGCCGCATCTGCTGAATGCCCAGCAGCTTCGCGCGATTCAGGAGCGGCAGGAGGTCGGCGCCGATACCGAGATGCACATGCCCACGTTCGAGCTGAACGGCACGTCGCTACCCGAGCCGAACGCGAAGGCCCGCGCCATCCTGGCCGGCGTCAGCAGTGAGGAGCGTGACGCGCTCTATGTCGAATTGGCTGCGGTGGCCAACGGCTCGCGCGACGCACAGTGGAACGGCTTCGGCTTTTGCGTGGAGCGGCCGGGCGAGGACAGCTGCGCCGCACCGGTGTATCGCATTCACCTGGTCGCGCGGGTGGTGGGGTCGTCTGCGTGGTTCCAGCAGCGGTTTGGTGTGACCGCGCGCGAAGGCGAGGTCTGCCACCTGATGCTCAAGGGCATGTCAGACAAACAGATCGCCCTGGCCCTGAACATCAGTTACTGGACGGTGCGCACCACGTGGGGCACATCATGAGAAAGGTGGGTGTCGACTCACGCAGTGCAATCGGCCTCGCCGCGCTCGAAGCCGGCGGACTACCGAAATAATGCAGTTGCGCACACGCAGGTGTGCCGCGCGGCAACGGTTTGGTTGCCGAAAATTCAAACATCCTCAAATCGATTCTTCAAAAAGACGTGCATCGGGTGACGTTGCCCGATGCGCGGACGCACCCTGCAAACGTCGGCACGCCGCATCGCTAGTCATAGGGATGGCTCAACACATTGTGATCGCTATGCTGTTGCGAAACACAACAGCGGGGCAGACGTGTTGATCAGCCCCGCACCGTCGGGGCTTGTCATGAAATTTGCGGTACTCACCACCAATCCAACCAGTTTTTCGTATGTAACAGCTTGCCTGTCGGAGCACGGCGTCACCTGTGTGCGGTTTGACGACGCATCGGCGCTCATGCGCACCGGCCACACCGATGTCTTCGCATTGGTGATGATTGATGCGCAGCAGTTCGGCATGGCTGCCCGGCTGTTGCTCTCCGGGCGCGAGCGCAATGCCAATATGTGCCGGCCCACGTTGGTGTTTGGCGACTTTGCCAGCCGCCACGAGATCCTCAGCGCTTTCGACGCCGGCATCGACGACGTCATTTCCGGCCACTTCACCGCCGAGGAGTTGTGCGCGCGCGTGCAGCGCATCCTGCGCGGGGCCGGCAAGTCGACGCAGGTCGCCATCGATACGCAACTGGTGGCCGGGCCCTACCGCCTGTGCCGGCTGACCCGCACGGTGACGCTGTACGGCACGCCGATCCGCCTGACCGCGCGCGAATTTGCCACGGCCTGGCTGTTGTTCTCCTCGTCCGGGTCGTTCCTGTCACGCCAGCAGATCGCCTCTGCCGTGTGGGGCACAGACGCGAGCGTTGCAGAGCGCTCCATCGAACAGCACATCTACAAGCTGCGCAAGAAGCTGGGCTTCGGCCAGGGGACGGGCGTCGAACTCAAGACGGTCTACTCGCGGGGTTATCAGCTGACTGTCGAGCCGGCAGGCGCGCAGTCGGAAGCGGTGGCTCAGACGGTGAAGCTGGCGGCTTGATGTGTGCGTGCCGGCATGCTGCCTAACGGGTCTTCATGGCCTGCTGTCGAGAGAGCGGTTTGGGGGCGCAATGACGTTGCTCTGGCTGTCACGCGTTACGCATTGCGACTCTTGATGAAATCTTCACGGCTCAGGTCGGCATTTCCTTCTCGCGTCTCTTGCCAGAAAGGCTTCTTCCGGTCGGTTGGCGTCGCCGGAAAATCGTCTTCAGAGTCAGACTGAACCTCTCGCAACAGCCGACCCGCTTCCGCTTGGGTGACATCGACCCCCTCGTGCGCCAGAGCGCGGCGCATCATTTCGCTTTCCCCGGCCGTGGGCGGACTCTTGCGCGACTTCAGGATCTGCCTCGCGGGTATGTCTGCTGACGTTCTTCTTGCAGCAGGCAATGAGAAATCGGGGTCGCGCTCGAAGGGCGTGCGGTCTTTGAAGAACCTCACGATTGCAGCCGAATCAGACGTCCGTAGATTGTTCTTGTGGAATGCCTTTGCGTTCTGGACGTCGGTAAAGGCGTAGTGGTGCGTCTTCGCGTTCTGGTTGAACTGCTCGGACATGGCTACTTGGCTTGTCAGTTCAGCAGTGGCGCCGCCTGATTTTTTATGCGCAGAGAACCCGCGCTTCTGAATGGAGTGTTTGCTTTGCGCGGTCGTGGCGTGATACATGGTCTGGGCCTTGTAAATCTGGGCCGCAACAAACTCTCGATGAGTCGCATCCACCACGTTCGCACGGGACCCCGTGGAACGTGGCTCCGAGGGGCCGACTGCTTCGGAAGCCTTCTTGCGCGAGAGCAGACCACTCAGTTGCCCACCACGCCGCCGTGGTTCGTGTTCTTGCCTGGGTACGGCAGCCTCTGAGACGGGCGTTGTATCCGATACGTTGCCCTTCGAAAAAGTTGGGGTGATTCCGGTGGGTTTCATTCTTGCTTTTCCATGCGATTGTGTGCCGCCCGCATGACAGTATTGTCAGGAGTGAGGAAAGGCCCGTGTCTCTATCCTTTTCCGCGTGGTCCAGTGAAGCTGTGAGACGGATCGCGCTTGTGCCCTGCGGGCGCAATTCACTGGACGTGCTGGTGTTCGGCCACGGTCGGACCGGCATGCAGGCTTACCGGCGTACTTCGCTCACAACCGTTGCCATTCCCTCCAGCGCTTCGAGTACGACCTTCTCGGGACTGACGCGCCTTCCTCCCAAGAAAGACGCCGGAAGGCGGCTGGCTTCACCCACAGGCGGGGCAGGCGGCAAGCCGTGCCGCTGCAGTGCCCAGTCCATGGCAAGACGGGCTGTGCGGCCATTTGCGTCTTGAAAAGGATGCAGACTCGCTAAACGCTGGTGCAGCTGTGCGGCAAATTCGACATGGCCCAGGGCATCGCGCGCATGCGATTGCTGTTCGCTTCTCTGCAGCCATTCCGAAAACGCCGCCATCTCATCTTTCAGGCTCTCCGGGGGCGGATAACGGTGGTTCGTCCATGTGTTGCCATCGGCAGCTTGCACGTTGACCTCGCGCAGTTGGCCGCCGATTGCCTCGTCGTCATCCTCTTCCGGGAGCAGCAGTTGGTTCAGTTTGCAGATCCGGTCAAGCGTGATCGGCAACCCTTTTTCTGCCCAGCTGCTGACCTTGTTTGCGGCGGTCTTCCACGCAGCCGATGCATCGTGATCCTCACTGGCAAGTGTGGTCGATGCGCCCTGACGCAGTTGATCCACCCGTGCTCGCGCGTCGGGCGATAGATGGCGCGATAGCCCGCTCCATTGGTCATGTAGCACAGCCGCGTGGTACGACAACGTCTGCCTGGTTTCGGGGTCGAACGTGGGTGCCTTGAACACTCGGTTCATCAAAGCCAACCGTGTATCTGTGCTGTACACAGCGACCTGTTCCAAGTCGATCTGGTGCGGCAATTCGCGCAGTTCCGGGTTGGATGCAACATCCAGCTTGTTCAACTGCGCCAGATTGGCAAGGCTGGCGGGCAACTTATTGATCTTGCAACCGGGTGCCGAAATCGAAGTCAGGCTGCTGCATTGGCCAATCGAATCGGGAAGGGTCCTCAGTTCATTGAACGCCAGAGAGATTTCCCTCAGATTTTTGAGCGCGCCGATTTGAGACGGCAGAGCCGAAATGGAGCAGTCATCAGCGTTGATCCGCTCAAGGTTTTTGCAAAGGCTCAGCTCTTCCGGTAGGCGCGTCAGATTTTCGTTGCCCGATACGTCGAGATTGCGCAGGTGCGGGAGGCGATGCAGTCCCGGCGGTAGTTGCGACAGGTTCAGGTTCTTGAGCGCCAAGTGGGTTCCGGCTTCTCCTGCGTCCAAGCAACGCAAGACTCGCTCCATGGCTTCGCGGCGCTGTTCGCGACGTCCGCCTACTGCGGGAGGCGCCGCACAACATCCCAGTTTGGCAAGCAATGAGGGTTTCGCCTCAGTACGCTCGCACCAAGCGGCCAACTCAGAGCGCAACCGCACGCTGTCGCCACTCGGCAAAGAAGAGCGCCGCTGAAGGCCAGGCTCACTGTGGCGTGAGCGGGAAATTGCGGCCCGCGGCGTTTCCTGCAGGCTCCTCAATTCCTGAATCTCCGCCGAATGTGCCGAAGACGATCGCGACGACCGATCGGCTTGCGGGCTGCCCTCGGGCGTTTGCGTTGGATGATGTTCTGTCAGCGCGCCATAGTGCTGGCTAAACGCGCTCATATCCCATGGATTCAGATTGGTATGCATCGATGAAACTCTCAGCTTTTATATCGAGCTAAAAATTAATCGAAGACCACATCGTGCTCCGGACAGGAATACGAAACTCCTGCTTCCAAGACGAATCGCCCACGTGCAATTGCGCAGCAAAGCGACGGCGTCGAAGGCGCCACCCGGGCTGAGAAGTACCGCCCGGCCCTATTGCTTAGACAGTTCCTGGCTGGCGCGCGACACCAGCTGCGCCATGTGTGCCACGGCTTGAGGCGGTGCCGTATCCAGATAAGCCATCGTGCGCAGGATCATCGAGATGCGCTTGTGCTCGATCGACGTGCTCAGCCGTGCTTTCTTTGTCGGCGACGAGGGCACGGTCCCATTCGCGTCCACGCGAGCCAAGATGATGCGTTCTTTGAGGTGCCGGTTCGTTCTGTCCTGTAGTGTCTCCTTGCGCTTGTTCACCTCCGTGGTCGCCTGATCCGGATGGCTTGCAACGTAGCGTCGGACCGAACTGGCGGCGTCGCTGTGCTTCATCATGCGGGCGTCGATCAGCGGTGCCCCGTCCAACACGAGCAACGCACCCAGCTCTTCTGTGGTCTTAGCGCGCGACACCAACGGTACCGGGTCTGTGCCGTCTCGTAACGCGTCATGCAGCGCTGAAAAATCGCCTTCTCGCGCGTGCATCTTCAGGGCCAGCGACATCGAGAAGATCCGGCAGCCAAAGGCGGATTTCTGCAAGTCCACGGGGATAAACGCGCATTTTGCGTGCTCACCGGCTTCAGCGCTGATGTTGTCCGCGTACTGGTCGTACTCGGCTTCGTCCTTTTCCTTGCGCAAGGGATCAACCACGATCACGGTGGTGCCTTGCGTGTCCTTTCGGATGTCGGCCGCTCTGGTATGCGCGCCGTCGTTGACGATGGCCCTGTATCGCCCGGGTGGCGCGGATTCAATAAAGGCGCCGAAATTGTGCGAATTCGCGAGCGGCGGAAGCTCGTCTTTGTCGTCGTCATCGGACGCGGTCTCGGCGGTTTCCATGTGCAGGGCCACCAGGTTGAGCCCCGGATTGCGCGCATTCTCTGCCGCCATCAGCAGCGGCGCCAGGGCCCAGTCCACCTTCTTGATCGGGAACTTGGCGACCTCCAGATCGAGATTTCTGTCCAGCGCCAGCTGCAGCTTAGTCAGCGGCCCTTGCAGGGACTGTCGGACCCGCGCTCGAGCCTGTTCGATGACCGCCTGTTGCGCTGACGTCAGTTGAGGGCCGCTTGCGGTCCGACTTGGCTGTGCTCTGTCGTGTGCGTCGACCACGGGCCGCTTGCCGGCCGCTCGGGCTTTGTCCGCGGGATTGCCGTACCAAGAGTGGCCGAGCAACGGGTGCTCAATGCCCATTCTTTCCAGTGTCGGACGATTGTCGAGCAGGGGCACGTCGGGCGGGGCCGAAGCGGACGTGCCCGCTTCATGGGGGGCTGTGCCGCAACGCTGCCGAGTTGCACGTGCCGAAATGCCGGCCTGCCAGAGCCTTGTGCCGTATTGAGCCGTTGCCTGCGCGGCGGAGGCATATCGGGGGCATCGGCAGGCGCTCTACGCACACGATCCGGTGAACCGGTAGTAGGCGCGCCAGAGGTGCTGGGCGCACTGCTGGTCGGCACCGTCGTACTTCGGGACGAAGTGGCGTTATTGACGTTCATGCTGGCTGAGGCGTTGTGGGTTTGACCGCACCGCAAGAAATTGGCGTGAGAGGCAATGCGAGCAACGTCGCTGCCGCTTCAGAATAGGGCTGCACAGCAACGCCGTGCGCGCGCGCCCGAACGCATGACGCTTGAGCCGAAGGCACGCGGATAGTGACGCACGTCAGCGCTTTGAACCCAGCCATTCGACGACGATTCCATCGCTCGTCCGGCCGCACCCGCTGCAGTTTCGAATTCCAACCACTTCGCATGCCGCGCCATGTTTTCGGCCGGGCTGCCGCTGCTGACCTTTCCCACGCTTACGCTGGCTTTCCAGGCATCCGCATTGCAATGCGGGGCGCCAATTCGTGCCCACTCGACCAGCGTTGTTGTGTTGAGCCGGTGGGCTGTTGAAGGGAAACGCGATCCATACGAGGCATGACGGCATGCGTGATCCGTACCCGATCGCGAAATACCGGCTTTGCCACAGGTCGCAACGACACAAGTGGAGCAGGTATGTCCGTTCATATGTCTTCATCCAACGCAGCAAATCGCGAAGCCAGGCATGCAAGCCGCGGCGATATGGCTGATGCAGCCGTCGATACGCTAGCGTCTGCCGCCGGCATGGCCGGCTTGCCAGGCCAGCAAGGCCCATCCGACCAGACGCAGCTGAGCCTTTACCAGGGCATCAGCGCCAAGCTGGCCGCGTCGCTCGCTTCCGGAAACAACGATGACGACGACGGCGATGACGACGACGTCACGCAGAACAGCGGTAACCGGCATGCGGCGACGCAGCCCAACGCGACGCCCCAGCAGGCCAATGCAGCGTCTTCACAGCAGGCCGGGCCGTCGCAATCCACCGTGACGTGGAATGGCGGCACGCTCAGCCAGAAGGAAGTGCAGATCGTGTCGGTGCTGGATCGGCACAAAGACCAATGCCCGCTCAGCTGGGATGGCCTGCAGGACAAGATCAACGACCCTTCGACGCCGCCTGACCTGAAGGCAGCACTGCAGGGCCTGGCGCAAGACGAACGCCTGTTCACCGCCATCGGATCGCAAGGTGACGGCCGTTGCGGCGGCAAGATCAAGGCCAAGGATCTGGATGCCTTCACGGCGGAACACGCACAGGTGAGCGCGTTCAACGAGCAACAGGCCAAGAGCTTCGAGCAGAACTACATCCCGTCGGATGGCAATGCGAATGGCCAGCCTTCCGTCATGTCGGAAAGCGATGCGCTGCGCGAGCTTTACAAGTATTCCGACAACCTCACGAAGAACCTGGGCGAAGACGAGTTCAAGCAGATCGTTGATGGCGACGCCAAGACCGGCAAGACGCCGCCGCAGGTCATTGCAGCGGCGCAATACTTCCTCGACCACAAGGACGCCTGGAACAAGCTGACCGGCGGGGGCGAGGTCAAGAAGGCGGACTTCCTGCAAGCTGCGTCGTCAGCCATGAGCCTGACGCAGGCCGAACTGAACACGCTCAAGACGATGAACGGCAACCAGGCAGCCTTCTTTGGCGACGGCGATCTCACGCGAGACAAGCTGTCGAGCATGGCCAACAACAAGCAGCTCGACCCGAGCGTCCGCCAGGCAGCGACGCATCTGCTGCAAGACCCGGTGCTGTTCAGCCTGATGAACAACGCCATCACGGGTTACAAGACGCACCACGGGTTCTTCGATTTCGGCGGTGGCCATACGGTGGATTCGGGCAATATCGCCGGCCGCGATTTCCAGAAGTTCTACGGCAACCTGTCGCAGGCCAACCAGACCGTGCAGAAGCCGCAGACCCACACGCCCAAGACCGACGCAGACAAGATGGCCGTGGCCTGCATGTTGATGGGCACGGCCGACCAGCCCGAGATCAAGTCGCCCAAGCACAACGGCGGTTTCCTGATGCACGCCATCGATGCCGCGCTCAAGGTGGAGGGCAAGTTGCTGGACTGGGCATCCATGGCGGTGGGCGCGCTGAGCTTCATTCCCGGTATTGGCGAACTTGCGGATGCAGCATCCACGGCGCTGGAAGCCGAGTCCCAAGGCTGCAACATCCTGCATGCAATGGTCAGCGGCGGCAACGTGAAGAAGGCGCTGGAAGAGGCGGGCCTGAATCTGGCGGCTGCGGCCATCGGCAACATCGGCGGCCCGGAAGTCCGGCTGGCAATGAAGGAAGGCATCACCAAGATCGTTGCCGAGAAGGCCATCAACGCGGGCATCAATCTGGGTGTGTCAGAAGCGCAGGACCACGCCGAGAACTATCTGGCCGGCCTGAAGGCGCGCCTGGAAGATCCCTCGCAGTCGCCGGCTGGGCAGGATGATTCGCAGGAGGTGGGCGAGGACAGCGCGACGGTGGAGGCCTCGGCTTCACAGCCGTCCATGCAGCCGCCAGTGCAGCCCAAGCAGCCCGAAGACGAGGCCGAAGAAGACAGCGTCGTGTAAGACGCGCTTGCAGCGAGGGCCGCTGCGGTTGGTGGCGGCCCCCTTTGCGCTGTTACTTCAGCAGATCGATGGCGTCGAACGCGTAACCGGGGCTGAGGAAACCGTCTCCGGCATTGCCGCTGACGACGTTGATCTTCAGTTCATTCACGCCCGCCACAAAAGCCGACGCCGGAATGTCGAACGCAAAGGTGGCGTTGTTGCCGCGATAGGAGCCGGCCGTGAGGCTGCGCGTGGCCGGCTCAACCGCAGCTTGCGGCGCGGGCGCGCTCCACTGGTTGACGGTGATGCTGGGGCGGGCGTGGGCGAAGGCCGTGGTGATGCCGATGCGCAACCGGTGATCGGCAATCTCGCGCTGGCTGAGGTGGAAGCGCACAGCCAGCGTGCCGTTGATGGCTTTCCATTGGTAGGCGGGGAAATCGTTGGCGGGCGTGGACCGGCCGACGATGTATTCGGGGCCGGTCCACGGCTGCATCCGCACGTCGGACGGATGCATGACCGTGACCTTGTCGCCGTTGCGGAACTCGCGCGGGGTGCCGTCCCAGGTGCCGATGCGCCACAGCACGGCATCGCGCTGCGGGTCATGATCGACACCGCCGCATGCACATGGCGTTGTGCGGCCGGGCTGCACATCCACGTTGAAGCGTTTCACCTCCAGCTCGTTGCGGTACAGCGTCGCCTGATACTGGCCTGGCAGCATGCCGCGCACGTCAACGTGGCCGTGGCCGTCTTTTGCAGAGACATCGCCCCAATACTGCGCATGCGCGTTGCTGAGCGCCAGCGTGTACGGCGCGTCTTCAGTCAACCCGGTGAAGCGGGCTTCCAGTGCGCCACGATCGCTCTCGGGCGCGTAGCCGGGCAGGCCCATGTCTTTGAACCAGCGGGTGTCGACTTCCGTGGGTGGTTCGCCGTCGGTAAAGGCCAGAACGTAGCTGTTGAGAACGCCCATGCGGTAGGGCTCGGTCTGGTTCTCACCGTAGTTGACGATGTAGGTCAGCTCCTGGTCTTCAGCCCCCTGGTCGAGCAGGCTGCGGTAGAACGGCCCGCCTGACCCGCCCTCGTTGTTGTCGCGCACCATCCACATGCCCACGCCGGGGCCCGTCGCGCCAAAGTACTGCCAGTCTTTCAGGCGCATGTTGGAGTAATGCTTGGAGCGGGTTTGGCCGTCGGCCAGCCCAAAGACGTCATGGGCCTCGACACCGCGCACGGCGGTGGTGATGTCTGCGCATTGCGGCCCATCGGGCAGGCGCGCGTGCGGCACCCGAACGACAAAGCGCACGAGGTTGGGCTTGGGCTCAGCGGTGAAATACGTCGCCATGTAGATGTTGGGCTGCCCACGGCGCGCCATGTAGACGTGGGTCAATGCCCCCGCGCTGACGGTGATCTTGATGGCGTCATTGCCCACGCGTGCGGCTTCCACATTGACGCGGTCATCCCCGTCATACAGGCCCGAGAAACCCGAGTTCACCTGGCTGCCTTTGCGCGGGTCCTGATACTGCACGCCATGCCAGAGCATCGAGACGATGTCGGCCTTGCCACGGTCACCACCGTTGGCGCCTCGCGTCCGGATCTTGAAGACCAGCCCGGCGCCGGTGTCGACGGTGTAGGCGCTGGCATCGGCGCTGACGCCGAATTGGCCCACCTGCACGGGGCGCCAGCTCGGTCGGGCACCGTGATCCGTGTCGATGGGTGCGTCATTGCCGATCCGGCAGGGCGCCGCGCGATTGTGCAAAGGCTCGGCACTTGCAAGCTGCAGACAGACCAGCGGTAGCGCAAGGGCGAACGCGCTGAGTTGCTTCAGGCCAAAGCGCTTGGCCCAGGGGGTATCGAGCACAGATGGTGTTGTGGGCATGGACTTGTCAGACAGCTGCAGCCTTTGCGCAACGACGGCGTGCCGGCACCGACACATCGGCTGGAAGAGGGCGGATATGGGCACCCCTCAAAAGAAAAAAGCCCCGAGGTGGTCAATCCCCGGGGCTCCCGACCACTTTCGTCACGTAGGCGCGTGAACTATGGCTGCGGCCGAGTCTACCCACATGGCCCCAGACCGGCATGCGTTGCTGAGATTTATTGAGAAATCGGTGCGCTTGCGCCGGCGGCGGTGAACGGGACGCCGACATCCGTGCGTGATAGCGCATGGGCATGATCGTTGCGCCGCCGCAGAAGGGCGCGGTTGGCCAGATGCCATGCCGGTAGCACGCCCATTTCCTTTGTCCAACCCATCCCACAGCGAGGACACGCAATGCATTGGATCGATCCCGAGAGTCTTCCGGAAGTCCGTGGCACGGTACGCAATTTCCTTCTCAACCCTGAAGGCGATGTCGATGGTCTTGTACTGGGTGGTCGCACACTTCGGCAGGTTCATGTGCCGCCCCATCTGTCGCGGCACCTTGCCCGGTATGTTGCGCTGGGCGACAAGATCCGCATACGCGGGGTGAAGCCCAGAGGCGCCGACATGATCGCGGCGATCTCGCTCACCACCGAGAGCGGCAAGGTCATCCTCGATGAAGGCCCGCCCGCCAAGGGGGATCAGCCGCTCAAACGCGCCGGTGCGCGTCGGCCGATGGAGGCTGCCGGGGAGGTCAAGCTCTCTCTGTTTGGGCCGAAGGGTGAGCTGCGCGGGGCGTTGCTCGATGACGGCACCTCGTTGCGTATGCCGCCCCACGCTGCGACGGAACTGGCTTCCTACCTCACGCCCGGCGCGCATGTTCATGCCTGGGGGCACGGCTTGAAGAACAAGTTCGGCAAGACACTTGAAGTGGACGAAATTGCAGAACTTGTGGATTGAACCGCATGCCTGCGCCCACCTGCTTTGGATGGGTGGGCCTCGATGGCTTCACGGCGCCGGTGGCCGCGTCGTGTGATGCCGGCCCGCTAAACGCGTACAGGCTGGCGTCCGAACACTCAAAAATCCTCATCGTTTTGGCGATTGCGTTGACGCGCCTTCGCACGCTGACCTACGGTTGCGCCACTACAAAAAACAGTCGGGTCAATCAAGATGTCCAAAAAGTCGGCGGAGTACGCAAACGTTAACGAGTTACCCAATCCTCTACGTCGCGCGTTGACGTTGGGGCTGGGGCTGTTCCCCATGCTGCCGCTGCTGCCGGGGTGCGGCGGTGTCGACGACGCCTCTGCACAGGGGCAGACGCAGCCGCAGGAGAAAACGGGAGGGGGAGGTCAGGCCACGACCGCTCCGGCACCTGCGACGTCGGCGCCGTCGCCTGCGCCGGAAGCGGCCTCAGTGAGCGGTGTCTTCCGCCACCCTGGGCTGCTGGTCACCGAAGACGACGCCGCCCGCATCCGCGCGCTCATCAAGGCAGGCCAGGAGCCGTGGACGGGCTGGTGGAACAAGCTGTGCGCCGAGCCCAACGC
This sequence comes from Ralstonia sp. TCR112, assembly GCF_007997035.1. Lineage (GTDB taxonomy): Bacteria > Pseudomonadota > Gammaproteobacteria > Burkholderiales > Burkholderiaceae > Ralstonia > Ralstonia edaphi. Next base: position 17,600 of record NZ_VOSS01000083.1, read on the forward strand.
CTCCTTGACCGCCAAGCCCAATCCGCAGCCCGCGGTCTACCGGGCCGACAGTACCAAGTACGCTTTGTACGGCGACATCTGGCACGCCTGGACCCTGGTCCTGCGCTGGAAGCTGTCCGACCCGCAGGACAACCGCTATGCCGATAAGGCGGTGGAATTCCTCGACGCCTGGGCGAACACGCTGAAGGAGGTTGGTACGGTGCCGCCCGGCTCGACCGCGCATGACGACCACACCTTCATCATCCTGGCGGGCATCCAAGGCCATCAGCTGGCGCAGATTGGCGAGATCCTGCGCACCTACTCCGGCTGGGCGCCGGCGAGCCTGAAGCGCTTTCAGGACATGCTGCTCAACGTCTTCGCCGGCATCTCGCAAAACCGTCTCAACAACGCGGCGCTGGGGTCTCACGCCAACTGGGACATGGCATCGCTGTGCGGTGCGCTGTCGATCGGCGTGTTCTGCGACCGGCCCGACCTCTATCGCCTGGCCGTTGACTACTACGCCGGCAACAACCGCGGCACGCTGAAGATGTTCGGCAACGGCTCCATCGTGCATGGCGTGTACTTCATGCACCCGGGCCATTTCGGGCAGTGGGAGGAGAGCGGCCGGGACCAGGGGCACTCGACGCTGGGCATGTCGCTGGGCGGCGACCTGCTGGAGATGGCGTGGAACCAGGGTGACGATCTCTACGGGATGCACAACAACCGCTTCCTCGCCGCCGCTGAATACGTTGCACGCTCCAACCTCCTGGACGAGAACGGCAAGACCTATCCCATGCCCTATGCGCGCGAACAGGATCCGTCGCAGCCGCACACGTCTCTGTGGACGCAGGTGAACCAGTCGTTCCAGCATGGCCGCAACGCCTGGGAGCCGATCTACAACCACTACGTCAACCGCATGGGGCTGGCGGCGCCCAACGTCTCGCGCATCGTGAAGTTGGTCGAGCCCAAGTACGGCGGCAGCAGCGATGACGTCATGTGGCCGACGCTGATCCATCGTCGCGCGGACTATGCAGGCCCTATGAAGCCGCCGTCCGGCCTCACGGCCAACCTGCGCGGCAACCGCGTCGTGCTGTCGTGGTGGGGCAGCGTCGGGGCGACCTCGTATGCGGTCAAGCGCGCAAGCCAGGCCAACGGCCCCTTCAACCTGCTGGGCACCGTTTCGGCCAGCGAGCTGCTCACCTATACCGATATCCCGCCCAACGGCGTCTGGTTCTACCAGATCACCGCCCAGGGCGCCGGTGCCTCGGGCGCCGGCTCCAACGTGGCCCGCATCGCCGTTCCTGGCGAGGTCCGCCTGTCGCTGCCGCTGAACGATCCGAACGGCACCGGCACGGTCGGCGCGCTGCTCACCCCCGCCGGCACCACGACCTTGGTGCAGGGCACGCTGCTGGACGGCGCCACCTGGGGCGACGGGCGTGTCGGCGACAAGGCCATCGCGTTTGACGGCCAGAAGGCCGGCCTGCAATTGCCGTCAGGGGTATTCAGTGACCTCGACGACTTCAGCGTGGCTTTCTGGGCCTACGCGAATGGACTGCACTGGGACACCTGCATGTTTTTCTCGGGGCAGGATGGATTCAGCTCCATGTTCATCGCCCCACAGTCGGGCAGTAGTGGCGTGTTGCGTTTCGGGATCTTCGGCGCAGGAGGCAACGACGCGCAGGTTGTAGCGGCGCCGTGGGCCATGCCGATTCGTCGGTGGGTCCATGTGGCCGTCACGCTGCAGGGCAACACCTGCCGCCTGTACGTTGACGGCACTGAGGTGGGGAAGACCGACGACATGCTGCTGTCGCCCCGCCAGGTTGGCGACCAGGTCACCTTCCTGGGCCGCAATTGGGCGCATCCATCGTTCAACGGCCGCATCCAGGGCTTCCGCGTTCAAGCGGGCGCGTTGAGTGCGGCGGAGGTTGCGGCGCTGGCCAAGTGAGGTGATGCGACGTTGCCCGGCGCTGGTGGAGAAGACAGCCGAGGCAAGTCGCAGGGGGCGCGCCTGGCCGGGCGCCCTGCTTCACCCGATATTCCACTGCGGCGCAATCGCCAGCAGTTGCCGCCGGAGGTTCTCGATCTCGTTGGAAAAGCCCTCCGCCAGCGCGCTTTCCACCGTGGGCGCACCGGCAGCGGGGTGCATCTCGGCGAGGTCGGCCGCACGTGGCCGAGCCAGGCGCGCCACCGTGCCGAACCGCAGTGCCCGCGACATGCCGATCAGCGTGTCGCGGATGCGTCGGCTGGCCACGGCCGGCTGCGTGCCTGCATCCGGCACACCCGGCGCACCCAACGTCCCGTGCGTTGCATTGAGCAGTTCGAGCGTGCTGATGCAGATGCGCAGGCTGCGCTGGATGTTCTCCAGGCGCTCCAGCGGCACGTCAATCTCTTTGGACACCGACGGCATGAGCGAGCGCAACTGCACCAGCAGCGTATTGAGCTTGCCGAGGTGCTTGCTGCGCTCGCCTGAGGCTTCACCGGCCTGGCCGAGGTTGGCATACGCCCGGGCGCATTCGCGCAGCGCATCGGCCAGCCGGTAGCGCCACGAATAGGTGGCATACAGCGGCAGCGCAAACGAGAACAGCAGCGCAATCGCAATCCCGACCAGCACGTTGAGCGTGCGCCAGGCGCCGTCGAGCAGGTTGTTGTCGCCATGCCCGACCACGATGACGAGCGTGATGGCCGCCAGCAGCGCGATATAGCCGCCCTTGCCGATGGCGTGATACGCGCAGATGCCGCACGCGATGGCTGTGAGCGCGTAGGTGAGCGGCAAGTGCCCGAGCCACGTCTGCTGAACGATGATCAGCAGGCCCGCCACGGCGCCGATGAGGGTGCCCCACGCGCGCTCTGCCGCGCGCTTGCGGATGTTGCCGTGGTGCTGCAGGCCGGCAATGACGATCAGCAGCGAGATGGTCGCCCACTCGCCATGCGGCCATCCAAAGCCCGACGTGACAGCAATGGAGAGCAGCACGCCCAGGCCGACGCGCGTGGCATGGATGTACCGCGCATGCCGATAGCGCCGGTGCGGGTCGCGCACGAGGCGGAGCAGGGACAGAAAGGGTGCAGGCAGTTTCACGGTGCGGGGCGCACGAAGGGAAATCGACATAAGCAAGATCGTTGCAGATTCTGGGGCGCGACGTACATGGGATGGGCGCCACGTTGGTGCCGATGCCTTGTTGTGGTGCGCGCCGGAGGCGATGGACACCCCAAGACTTCGGGTTTCCCCTAGGTATCGCACAAACCTTGCCATGGGCCGGTGAGCTTTTTTTGCGTATTGCACGAGGGGTTGCGCTTCAGCGCGCGCCGCGTCGTGTCGATTACGATGCGTAGCCCCATCGGTAACGCTTCGGGCTGCCCGGGAGTTTCCGATCCACCTTGAACAAGATCGAGCCCTATGACGACGCAGGCGCTATCGCCCTGGCTGAGGTTGTTGAGCGCTGCCGAGCGCTTCGACCGTGGGCCGTATTTCATTGCCATCCGGCGCGGGCTGGCGCTCTCGTTGCCGCTCATCATGGTGGCCGCGGTGGCGCTGCTGTTGCGCAATCCGCCCACCGCTGGCATGCGCCACCTGCTGCTGCAGGCCTTCGGCCCGGGGCTGGATGCCTTTTGCGACAGCGTGCTGGCCGGCACGATCGGCATCGGTTCGCTGGTTGCGTTGTTCGGGTTTGCCGATGTGTTGACGCAGCAGCACAACCAGCGCGCGGGGCATCGGGTGGTCAACCCGACCGTGGCGGCGGTGGTGGTGGTGTCGTGCTTCTTTACGCTCATCGCGCCGGAAGAGGATGCTTCTTTGATGACGTCGCTCTCGCTGGGGCAGGGCATGTTTGGCGCCTTGATGGTTGCATCGCTGGGCGGCGGCCTGTTCCTGAAGTTATGTAGCATCCGCGGTTTGCGCATTCCATCTCACCACTTGAGCAACGATCTTCTGGTGGGCGATGTGCTGTCGGTCATGCCGGCCGGCATGCTGACGATCCTGACGTTTGCGCTGCTCAAAGCCGGCATGGCGTGGGCGGGCTGGCCGCAGCTCATGGCGGCATTCGGCGCGCTGCTGGCGGCGCCGTATTCGGAAGTGGCCAACAGCCTGCTGTTTGGTCTCGGTTACGAAACGGCGGCGCAGGTGCTCTGGCTATTCGGCATTCATGGGCCGAACGCGCTGTATGCCGTTCACCAGCACGTATTGGAGCCGGCCACGCAGGCCAATGCGGCGGCAGTCGCCAGTGGCGGCCAGCCGCAGTTCATCTTTACCTATCACTTCTTCGCGGTATTCGCGCGCATGGGCGGCTCGGGCGGCACGCTCAGCCTGATCCTCGCGCTGCTCGTCTTCAGGCGCACGCAGCGCAAGCGCAAGATGGCGGTGGTTGCCATGCTGCCGGCGCTGTTCAACGTCAACGAGCCGCTGCTGTTCGGGCTGCCGGTGGTGCTCAACCCGGTCTATGCGATTCCGTTCCTGCTTACGCCGCTGGTGCAGATCCTGATCGCCTATGCGGCCACCATTGCCGACCTGCTGCCCAAGACCAGCTACCCCGTGGCATGGACGACTCCGGCGCTGTTCAGCGGCTATGCAGCCACGGGCTCGGTGTGGGGCGCGGTGGTGCAGCTCATCGGCCTGGTGGTGGGGGCGGCCATTTACCTGCCGTTTGTCCGCATGGCGGATGTTCTGTCCGCACGGCGCAGTCAGGATGTGCTTGCGTCTTTGCTGCAGATTGCGGACTCGCCCGAGGTGAGCCTGAAGGGCCGGCGCTGTCTGGACCTGCCCGGCGACGAAGGCCGCATGGCGGTGGCGCTGGCCAGCGACCTGGAAGACGCCATCAAGAAAGAAGGGCAGATCTTTCTGGAGTTTCAGCCGCAGGTGGATTGCAGCACCGGCCGCGTGTTCGGCGCCGAGGCGCTGCTGCGCTGGCAGCATCCGGTGCTGGGCCGCGTGGCCCCGCCGATTGTCGTGGCGCTGGCCGATGACATTGGCCTGATCGATCAGTTGGGTCTACGCATCCTGTCGCTCGCATGCCGGCAGCGTGCGGCCTGGCGCGGTGTCTTGCCGGAGGATTTCGTGGTCGCCGTGAACCTGTCGCCGCGGCAGTTGCTGGACTGCGCGTTGTGCCGGAACGTGCTCGACATCCTGCAGCGCGAAGGGTTGTCGCCCACGCAGCTCGAACTGGAGATCACCGAATCGACGATGCTGCTGCCGGACATCAACACCATCGGCAACCTGAAGCAGCTGCGCGAGGCGGGCGTGAAAGTCGCCCTCGATGATTTCGGGATGGGCCATACGTCGCTGCACTATCTGCGCGAACTGCCGCTGGATACGGTGAAGATCGACCGCTCTCTGGCCGACGTGAGCGCGGGCAGCATCAACGAGCACATCGTGCGCAGCATTGCCAGCCTGAGCCGCACGCTGAACCTGTCGACGGTGGTGGAAGGGGTGGAAACCGAGCAGCAGCTCCAGCGCCTGTCGGCCCTGGGCTGTGACCGGTTTCAGGGGTATTTCTTCAGCCGTCCGCTGGCGCCGGGCGTGTGTCAGCAGTTTGTGCTGGATGCCCACCTGCGGCCGTGGGCGCACGCATGAGGGTGCGTGGGCGGCTTAGCGATACCTGCCCACAAAGCTCTCGCACCGGCGGACGTGGCTAACCTTGGCGGCCCATCGGTACAAGCCTTCCACCAGGCTCTTGCTGACCGTGACCGGCTGACCGTTGATCTGCCCGAGCACTTCCGATTGGTTCTGGTAGGGCTTCTCGAACAGCAGCTTCATTTCGCTGCCGCCGCCCAGCGCCAGGTAGACGGCTTCGCGAGGCTCAAACTGCAGCGCGAACGAGTTGCTGCGCGCGCTGTTGCGCTCGATGGAATCAACAAAGTTGGCGATGAGCGCGGCGTCTCCGGTGCTGTATTCGCAGCCGCTGTCTTTCAGTTGCGCTTCGTCCACGGCCTTGAGCGATGCCATGGCGGGGTCCAGCAGATACAGCGTGATCGCACGCGCCTTGCGCATCCGCGCGCTCAGCCCTTCGGCTTCCCAATAGCTTTGTTCGGCCCTCACGACGGGCTCCGCCTTTGGCATCGGCTCCGGGGTGGGCGCTTGCGCTTGCGGGGCTTCCGGCGAGGGCGCTTCGGCTTGAGGTGCGCCCGGTTGGAGCACTTCCGCCTGCAGCGCTTCGGTTGCCGGCGCGTCTGTCAGGGGCGCTTCCATCGAGATTTGTCCGAAGGCCGCCTGGCCCATGCCGCAAGCGCAGGCCAAGACAAGAGCGATGATCTTTTTCGACAACTCCTACCCCTTTGAAACGTACGTTGTTGTTGTGTTGCGTGCTGAATGCTAAGCCGATCTGTTCGTGTGCGTGCGCTTTGACCCCGCAAATCACACGTCATGCCATTGGTGGAAGGTGGCGGCTTGCCCGTGGTACACGCCAGCGCTGTCGATGAGGTTCCACACCGTGCCGCCCTCGATCCAGAACCGCCTGCCGGAGCGCGAGATGCGCACGCCGCGATACCCCGTGGCGAACCCGCGCGTGCGGACTGCTTCGAGCAATTGCGCGCGTTCTTCGCGGTTCGGCTGCTCGGCCGAAAAACGCGAGCGCAACGCTGTGATGCCGTCCCAATCGTATTCAAAGCAGCGCTGCGCGGCGCGGTTTGCATAGATGAAGCGCGGGTCGGCGTCGGTGTTGTGTGCCAGCACGCAGAAGGGCGCGTCTTCGTAGAGCCACCGGGCCGCATCTGCGGGCGTGATGGTGTTGTTGACCAGCGGTGCGCCAACCAGCCGTTGGTGGCTGTCGGCGAGGAGGGTGAAGAACTGCGGGTCCAGGCTGAGGGATACCGTCATCGCGTTGTATCGGTCGTCTTCGGGAAGGGCGGGCGAAATTCTAGCAACCGCGCCCTACAGCGCACGGCCCAGGAACAGCGTGCCCGGCACCGGGTTGAACGCCACCGGCGGTGCCGGCGTGAAGCCCAGCGACAGGTACAGCTGCTGCGCGGCCTTGAACTCGGGCAGCACGTCCAGGCACATGCGGGCATAGCCGGCGGCCCGCGCGTCTTGCAGCAGATGCTCGACGAGGCGGCGGCCGAGCTGTTCGCCGCGTGCGGCGTGGCGGACGTAGACACGCTTCATCTCGCACGTGGTTGCATCCACCTCCCGGAACGCGGCGCAGCCGACCACGGCGTTAGCCTTCCAGGCGAGCAGCAATTGCCCGCGCGGCGCGGCGTATTTGCCGGGCAGGCCGGCAAACTCGGCTTCGTAGTCCTGGAAATCCAGGCTGACGCTGGGGCTGGCAACGTATTCACGGAAGATGGCCTGCACGGCGGCCATGTCGTCAGGAAACTGCGCGGGGCGGATCTCTGTCATGGGCTTCACGTGCTCCTGGTTATGTGGGGGCGGCCAGACACAAAAAACCCGCCTCTGGGGCGGGTTCTGCTGGCTGGCCGGCCACGCGTTGCATGGCGCCATGTTGCCACCGGTGTGCGTCGCGGCACAAGGTGCGCGCGGTTCAGCCGACCAGATGACCGTTGCTGCCGATCATCGTTACGTCCACGTAGTCGAGCCCTGCGTGGTTGTTGCGGTCGTAGTGCACGCGCACGCCGCCAAAGTCGCGTGTGCCGAAGCCTTCCAGCGCCTGGATGAAGCCGTCGCGCGTGGGGTTGCTGCCGCAGGCACGCAGGCCATCCACGATGACGCGGGCGGTGAGAAAGCCCTCCACCGCTTCGTAGGTCTGGTTGCCGTGGTCACCAAACTTGTCGTTGGCTTCGCGAAACGCGCGCACGAGCGGCTGCGTGCGCGCATTGGGCCCGGGCATGACCTGCGTGACAGCCACGCCGTGGGCCAGCGGGCCTGCCTTCTCGAACACGGTCTTGGGCGTGGTGACCGACAGGATCCACGGCTGCGGCAGCGGCACGGGGCCGTGCTTGGCTTGATAGCGCATGAGCATGTCGGCCACGGAGGTGGGCGACGTGAACAGCAGCGTGGTCTGCGGATTGGCCGCGGCAATCTTGTCGACCACCATGTCGATGTCGTCGCCCTTGGCGTTATGCGGGATGAGCGCGACGATCTGCGCGCCGAACTTGCTGGCGGCAGCCTTGGCGCGTCGGCATTGCCGGAGCCGAAGGGGTTGTCCTGGTAGACCACGGCCACGCGCTTGAGCCCGATGGTGGTGGCGTGCTGCACCATCTTCGTGACTTCGTCGGCGTAGCTGGCGCGCGTATGAAACAGCGGTGCGCTCGGTTTGCGCGCGGCGGTGGCGCCGGTCATGGCGCCCACCATCGGCAGGCGGTATTGCTCCAGCAGCGGCAGCGTGGCGATGGTGTTGCCGGTGCCGCCCATGCATACCAATCCGAACACGCCTTCCTGCACCAGCGTCTTGACGTTGGCCACGGCCTTGTCGGGCAGGTAGTTGTCTTCGAGCCGCTTGACGACAAGCTTGCGGCCGGCCACGCCGCCCTGGGCGTTGACCTGTTCGAAGCCGGCCAGCAGGCCGTTGGTGTAGTTCTTGTACAGCCCGCCCCAGACGCTGTCGAACCCGACCGTCTGCCCAAAGACGATCTTGTCTGCAAACACACCGGCTTCCGCCGCGCGCGCCATGGGCGACAGCATCATTGCGCCGCCCAGTGCAACTGAACTCCGTACGAATTGCCTCCGGTCCATACCTGTCTCCGCCCCTTGTTTTATTGGTGGTGTGGCAGGAGAGTCGAAAAGGTGAGCGCCGGCCGAAATGGCGGATAACCCTGAGGCGAGAATTTTTGAGATACCGGGACGAGCCGCCAAACGCAGTGGCGCCGTGCGTTAATCGGCCGCGACGGGGGCACAGACGCACGGCAGCACAAACGCTGCGCCGTCGCGCCCGGCCAACTCGAAGTACACGCTGCCAGGCGGCAGCAGGTCGATGATGCGGAACGCGCCGCCCGCGTTGAAGACGATGGTGTGCGACACCAGCGACACCATCACCGATCCATCCGCGTGGCGCAGATTGGCCGGATCGGACAGGGCCGGCAATGTCCAGCCGCCCAGGCCGGCGCGCGCCATGGCCGCGAGGATGTCGGCATGGGCGTCTTCGGCACAGGCGGGCGGCGGGTCGATCTTGCCGAGTTCTTTGCGCAAGCGGTGCAGCCGCTGCCGCGTTTCCAGCGTCCGCAAGGCTTTGACGCGGGCCGGCGCGGCGGGTTGGCGTGTCGCGGCGGGTTTGGGCAATTGCGTGAGGCCCGGGCCGGGCACCCGCGGTGCGCAGGCGGGCGAAGGTGCAACGCGCGCCGAGGCCGCTGCGTGCGACGCGCCGGGCGCGTTGTCATGCCGTGGCGGGATACCGTTCGCGCTGCTGATCTTCGACATCGGGAGTGGATTGCACGGAGTAGCGGCCAGGGTTGCGGTCATGCGCGTGGTGTTGTGCATGACCGCCGGGCCCGGTATGGCGGCTTGTAGCGACCAGCCGAGAGGGCCGCATCTTAGGCAACCGCCGCCGTGGCGTCACCGTTCAGGCGGCGATATGGCGGCGTGCATTCGTATTTGCGGACAAGTCTTCGGCGGCGAAACGCTCATCGAGCCGGCTTCAGGTTGAATGCTCAACTTTCCTCACTGGTATACCAATGGATTACCTCTGATATATCTTCAGGCACGGGTGCGGTCTGCCCAGGTGGCACCGAAACGCTGCCTTTCCGGTGCCGAACACCAAGACAGGAGTGAGACATCGATGAACATGCAAACCAAGGCCGGTTTGATCCTGGCTGCATCCTTGTTGGGTGCCGGCGCTGCGGGATCCGCCGGGGCACAGACGTTGGCCACGGGAGACAGCCGCACTGTCACGCAGCCGACGTATCCGGGCATCTGCACGACGATCAACGCGCGCTATTCAAGCGCGCAGCGTGCGTCGCCGCCGCCGTCTTCGTCTGACGACACCAGCGTCATTCAGCAGGCACTGACCAACTGCAAAGGCACCGGCAAGAGCGTGGTGCTGGCCGCTTCGGGCTCGAATGACGCGTTTTACACGGGCAGCCTGTCCATCAACGGGGCGGGGCTCGTGATCAATTCCGGCGTGACGCTGTTCGGCAACGACAGCTACAGCAGCAACGCCAACCTGCTGTCGTTCACGGGCGCCAATGCATCGCTCATGGGCCCGGGCACGGTGGATGGCCGTGGCGACATCATCACCGGCACGCCGCGCCTGGTGCAGGCGAGCAACATCACGAACTTCACCGTCTACAACGTCACGCTGGCCCAGGCCGCGCACCCGAACCTCTATGTGGAGGGCGGCAACGGCTTTACCGCGTGGGGTGTGTCCATCCGCACGCCGGCCACGCGCAAGAACGCAGACGGCATCGACATCGACAGCCTGACCAACGCCACCGTCACGCAATCCGATATCGAAGCCGGCGACGATGGCATTGCCGTCAAGACCAACTCGGGCGACATCTCCAACGTGACGGTGTCGAACACGCGGCTGCACGGCACGCATGGCCTCTCGGTGGGCAGCATCGACAAGAACACCGTGTCCAACATCCTGTTCACGAACAACTACGTGTATGGGAATGACCTGAGCGGCACGCAGTCCACCAACAACAACGGCATCAACGTGAAGACGGGGCCGTGTTCACTCACCGTCAAGCAGGTGAGCTACGTCAATACCTGCATGACCGGCGTGAAGCACCTGATCGTGATGGACACGAACTACAACGCGTGCACGACCGGCGGCAGCCCGTCGCTGTCGAACATCGTCGTCAACGGCGCGTATTCCACGCAATCGGTGTCGGGTGCGTACACGAAGATCGCCGGCCGCAACGCGAGCTTCCCGGTCAATGCCTACCTGGCCAACGTCAGCCTGGACGCCACGGCGCAAAGCGGTGACCAGTACGCCAATGTCGGCCTCTACAAGTCGAACGATGTGCCGTCGGGCACCGGCGTGACCACGTCGAGCTTCACGATGTCGGGCAGCGTGCCGAGCTGTTCGTTCTGATCGGCAACATGTACCTCGCCATGCAGCGGCGCCGCACGGTCGTGCATGGCGCGGGCGCCTTCAATGCGAGTCCGGACTGAAGCCCCGCGCGACCGGCGCGGCTTGTATCTGAGCGCCGCTGCGGTGCTTGCGGCCGTCGTCGGCCTGTCGATTGGCGTAATGACGACGCGGTTGCCCGACTCAAAAAGCGCTGCAGCGGCCGAGCCGCGCACATCAGCCGCCGCTGTCACATCGCCGGCGTCCAACCGTACGCCGATCACAACGTCGGCCGGAGTGGGCGATGCTCCTGCGCTCACCATCACCGAACAGCAGACGCTGGTTGTGGACACCGCGTTGCTGAACGTGTTCAACACCTTCCTGCTCAAGCCCGAACAGGATCGGGCCGGCCAGTTGAAAGCCTATTTAGAAAGCACGCTGCCGCCCCCCGCGCTGGCGGACGCCCTGCACCTGGCTGAGCGCTATCAGGCGTACATGCAGGCACATGACGCGTTGCTGGCTGCCCAGCACCTGAGCAGCGACATGCAGCCCGCCACTGTGGATATCGAACGCATCGCCATCTGGCGCGAACAGCGTGACCGCCTGCGGCAGCGCCTGCTGGGCGATCGGGCGGTGCAGGCCTGGTACCAGAACGACGACGCGCAGCTCGATCAGGTGCTGCAGGAGTGGCGGCAGCGGGCGGCCGATGCGCAGGGCGTGAACTTGCAGGGTGAGCGGTATCCGGTGCCGCACTGGCGTGATCCTGAACAGGAAGCGAGGCACCAGGAGTACATGGTCGGGGTGTTGCGCGGGGTGGTGAGGCGCTATGCGATGCGGTGGGGCGGCCGAGAAGCAAAGGGGACGTTGCAGGAGTAAGTACCTCCGTTGGTCACTCACATTTGGCTTCTCGCCAGACCGGACCGGCAGGTGCAGTCAGCCTTCCCGATCCCCCATATTGCTCGCCGCCATCCGCCTGAGCTCTGCCCGTGCCGCTGCCAACCGTGAGTGCAGCACCGTGTTCTCGATCAGCAACAGCAACAGCACAAAGCTCGCGCCCAGCAGCCCGAACACGCGGCCGGCATAGAAGCCGAGGTCATATCGCCCGCCGTTGAATACGGCGCTGAGCGCCACGTCGCAGATCCACACGCACAGCACGACCATCAGCCAGATATCGAGCGTCAGGTGCGGGCGGCTGCGCCACAGCACGAGCAGCGCGACCACGCAAAAGCACCATGTGCTGCCGGCGACGATCCACATGGTAGGCGTGTAGCGGTTGGCGGCCATGATGGCGGGCAGCAGGTGCTCGCCGGCGGTGGCCAGCGCCACACAGGCGGCCGCTGCGCCCAGCACGGCCGCCACGGTGCCAAGCGCCGTTTGTCGCGTGAGCGTATGAACCGGGAAGCGGCCGGGCTCCTGCTCTTCGCGCTTCTTGAGCACGGCGTAAGCGATGACAAACAGCGGAAAGCCCGCGTGCCAGAACATGTAGATCCACGCAGTGCTCTGCGGCCCCGCGCCGAGCAGGCCGCCGGAAGCGAACAGCCCCGGAAACGACAGCAAGTGCCCCACCGCCGTGGCACCCGTGAACAGGTAGCCGCTGGCGAGCGCCAGCATGGCGCGCGACCGCGTGATGGCGAACTGTCCGAAGAGCAGCGCGGCGGTAATCAGGTCATTGAGGATGAGGGCCGATTCGTAAAGCGGCACGAACGACGGAAGATGCGCCAGTTGCACCTTGGCGAACGGTACGGCCGACACCAGCACCACCAGCGACAGCAGCGCCACCGCCTGCGCCATCCAGTACGTCCGGCGTCCTGGAGAGAGGCTCAGCAACAAGCCTCGCTGCATGTCCAGCGTTTCCGACATCACGTTGGCCCCCTTTGCGGTGACGGTGTCACTCGTTCGCTTGTGGTGTGACTTGCTGTGCGACTGTGCGGCGATTGCGTTGCCCGGGCAACCCTCGCTATAGACGCGTGATAGTCAGCCGGCCACCCAATATCAACGCGGCGAAAGGGGTAGAACTTTCAGGCCGGGTGCCGGTGGCGGCCAGCAGGGTGTTACGGGGAACGCCCGAGTGCGGCCCGCGCTGTGCGGGGATAGACTGGTGCCCACCCCGGGGCACCAGCCTGCAAAGGAGTGCGCATGCAACCTCATCCCACCACCCATACCGCCACCGACGAACCCGTCCTGCGCGATGACCGCGACGGCGTCGTCACGCTGCGGCTGAATCGGCCCCTGCAGTTCAACGCGTTGTCCGAAGCCATGCTCGATGCGCTGCAGCGCGTGCTGGACGACATTGCGCAAGACGCGACGGTGCGCTGCGTGGTGCTCGGCGCCGAAGGCAAGGCGTTCTGTGCCGGACATGATCTGCGTGAAATGCGCGGCACGCCGGAGCTTGCGTATTACCAGGCGCTGTTTGCGCGCTGCAGCGTGGTGATGCAGGCGATCCAGGCGCTGCCGGTGCCGGTCATTGCGCGCGTGCATGGTGTGGCGACTGCGGCAGGTTGCCAGTTGGTCGGCAGTTGCGATCTGGCCATCGCTTCGGACGCGGCGCGCTTTGCGGTGTCGGGCATCAACGTCGGCCTGTTCTGTTCGACGCCCGCGGTGGCGTTGTCGCGCAACGTGCTTGCCAAGCGCGCATTCGACATGCTCGTGACGGGCCGCTTTATCGATGCGGCCACGGCGGCTGACTGGGGGCTCATCAACGAGGCCGTGCCGGCAGCGGAGCTGGATGACGCGGTGGCCCGCAAGGTGGCGGACATCGTGTCGAAAAGCCCCACCGCCATCCGCTACGGCAAGGCGATGTTCTACCGGCAACGCCAGATGCCGCTTGCCGATGCCTATGCGTACGCAGGCGACGTCATGGCCCGCAACATGATGGAAGAAGACGCCGGTGAGGGCATCGACGCCTTCCTGGAAAAACGTCCCGCCCGCTGGCGCTCGTAAGCACTGCTGGGGCGGGTTGTTTCACACCGCGCCATCACGCGGGCTTCTGCGGCTTTTGATTGGCCAGCAGCTTCTGGATGGCCGCTTCCGTCTCGGCGTAGCGGCCTTCACCAAAGTGCTGGTAGACGATGCGCCCGTCGGCATCGATCAGGTACAGCGCGGGCCAGAACTGGTTGTGGAAGGCCGACCACGTTGCGTAGCTGTTGTCCTGCGCGACCGGATAGCGCACGTCCAGGCGCTTGAGCGCTTCCTGCACGTTGGTGGTCGATTTTTCGAACGCGTATTCCGGCGTGTGCACGCCCACCACGACCAGGCCCTGATCCTTGTATTTGTCGTACCACTGCTTCACGTGCGGCAGCGTGTTGAGGCAGTTGATGCAGGAGTACGTCCAGAAATCCACCAGCACGACCTTGCCGCGCAGGTCTTTCATGGACAGCGGCGGCGAGTTCAGCCACTGGTTGATGCCCGTGAATTCTGGCGCGGCGGCGCCGGTGGCTGCGGTCTGGCTGAAGGCGGGCGCGCCGTCCCGACAAAGTAGACGGCGCCGATGGCCAGTGCCGCGAGGGCGGCGCGGAACGTTGTGCGCATGATGTGGACTCCGTGAAAGGTTGAGAGCGAAGGCCCGCCGGCTGCAGGTAGCCTGCGGCGGGCGGCGGGCCGTGGGGTGCGTCAGGTGTGGTGCGTCAGACCAGGTTCAGCTCGACGTGGATGTTGCCGCGCGTGGCCTTCGAATACGGGCAGAGCTGGTGGGCCGCTTCCACCACGGCTTGGGCCACGTCGCGGTCCAGGCCGGGCAGGCTCACGTTCAGCCGTGCCTGCAGGAAGAACGCGTCGTCGGTGGTGCCAAGATCGACTTCGGTGTTCAAGGCCAGATCCGCCGGCAGCTTGATCTTCATCTGGCTGGCCGCGCGGCCCATCGCACCGATAAAGCAGGCCGACCAGCCTGCGGCAAACAGTTGCTCGGGGTTCGTGCCGCGGCCGTTGCTGCCGGGGGGCGAGAGCTTCAGGTTCAGGCGGTCGTCATCGCTGTGCGCCTGGCCATCGCGGCCGCCGGTGACGTTGACCTTGGCGGTGTACAGAACGTTTTCGATGCGGGTCATGGTGATCTCCTTTTTGATGAAAGGGAAAGGCTTGAGGGTTGGATTTGCGTCCCGGCGTCAGCGGCTGGGTGTTCGCTGGTTGCCGGGGCCACGAGACGTATTAAAGAAGGCCGACGTATCCCTGAAGTAGCGCGGAAGGGCCGTTTTGTCTGGGTACGTATCTGTGCTGCGGCGGGATACAAACGCGTACAAAACGGCGGCGCGCCGTCAGCCGAAGGTGAAGGCGTAGGCATGCGCCCCGGCATCGAGAAAGCGGATTTCGAATGTGTGCTCGCCCACCGAGCCGGCCTGGCGGACGAGCTGGTAGAGGCGCGTTTGCGTGACGGCGCCGTTGCCGTGGGCGTCGGTATCGGCGCCGTGGCTGTCGCCGGGGGCCTTGCCGTCGATCGTGACGGTGAAGCGCACGGCGCGCCCATCGGCGGCGGGCCCGAGCACGAGGTGCAGGTCACGCGCGTGGAATCGGTAGACGATGCTGCCGCCAGCGCGGTCGAGCGTGGCCTGCTCGGCATCGATGGTCCATTGCCCCGACAAGCCCCAATCGTTCA
Source organism: Ralstonia sp. TCR112 (assembly GCF_007997035.1). GTDB lineage: Bacteria > Pseudomonadota > Gammaproteobacteria > Burkholderiales > Burkholderiaceae > Ralstonia > Ralstonia edaphi. The sequence goes on from NZ_VOSS01000083.1 coordinate 33,056, forward strand.
AGCCGAGCTTGCCGACGCTGTATGCGTGCGACGTGCCGATCTGTGCACCGCCGGGCGATGCGAAGCCGGTGGCTTGCGCATAACCGACGTACGTTTCCGGCGAGCGGATGTTGTTCAGGTCCGGTGCCGCTTGCGCCCCGGGGGCATCGGGCACGACCACGCCACCCGCCACCTGCTGGTTGCCTGCCTCCGCCAGCAAGGCCTGGATGACGCGTTCAGAGGCGGCGTAGTCGCCCTCGCCAAACTGGTGGTGCCGGATGTTGCCTTGCGCATCGACAAAGTACGCGGCGGGCCAGTAGCTGTTGTGGAAGGCGTTCCAGATGCGGTAGTTGCTGTCGATGGCGACCGGAAAATTGACGCGGAAGCCGCTGACGGCGCGGGCGACGTTCTCGGGCGACTTCTCGAAGGCGAATTCCGGCGTGTGCACGCCCACCACG
>NZ_VOSS01000084.1 GCF_007997035.1 Ralstonia sp. TCR112
AAGAAACGCGCCGCTGCCGCCGCATCCTGCAAAAGGTGCTCGCGCACGAGCCGCGCGTTGCTGTCGGCATGCCCGGGCGGCACCGCACGCTCGTCGACCAGGGTGATCGACACGTCGGCCCAGCGCAGCGGCAACACGCGCAAGGCAGCAAACAGCGCAATGGGCGAACGCCCCCCGGACACAGCCAGGCACGCACTGCCCTGTTCCTCGATCACATGCGTGAGCGTGTTGGCAATGGCCGCAGCCAGCGCTTGCACCTGCGCGGCGGCGTCCGGAACTGCGTGCCAGCGCATCGCCATTACATCTCCTCGTGCCAGGCGGCGTTGTCGCGCGAGAGCAGCGCGCTCGATGCCGCGGGGCCCCAGCTGCCCGCGGTGTAGCCCTTGGGCGGAATGCGTGCTTCGTTCCACGCTTCGATGATCGGCTCGACCCAGCGCCAGGCTTCGGCCTGTTCATCGCGGCGCACGAACAGGCCGAGCTTGCCGTTGACGGCGTCCATCAGCAGACGCTCATACGCGCCGGCATGGCGCACGCCGCCGTGGTCGGTAAAGTCCAGGTCCAGCGTGGACGGCTGCAGGCCCAGCGCCGCACCCGGCGTCTTGGTCAGGAACTGCAGGCGGATGCTCTCTTCCGGCTGCAGGCGGATGACGAGACGGTTTTCCGGAAACTGGATCAGCGGCTTGGGAAACAGCGCGTGCGGCACATCGTGGAAACGTACGACGATCTCCGCCAACCGCTGCGGCATGCGCTTGCCGGTGCGCAGGTAGAACGGCACGCCGGCCCAGCGCCAGTTGGCAATCTCGGCCTTGATGGCGACGAAGGTTTCCGTGCGGCTGTCGGGCGGAATGCCCTGCTCATGCAGATAGCCCTGCACCGGCTGCCCGGCGATGGCGCCTTCCTGATACTGGCCGCGCACGGTCTTCTCAGGCACCTCTTGCAGCGGGATCGGCTTGAGCGCTTTCAAGATCTTCAGCTTTTCGTCGCGGATGGCGTCTTGCGACAGGCTCGACGGCGGCTCCATGGCGACGATACATAGCAGTTGCAGCAGGTGGTTCTGCACCATGTCGCGCAGCGCACCGACGCCGTCGTAGAAATCGCCGCGCTTTTCCACGCCAAGCTGCTCGGCAATCGTGATCTGCACGTCCTTGATCCACTCGCGGCGCCACAGCGGCTCGAACAGCGCGTTGCCGAAGCGGATCGCCATCAGGTTCTGGACGGATTCTTTCCCGAGGTAATGGTCGATCCGGTAGATCTGGTCTTCGGCAAAGAACTCGGCCACGGCGGAGTTGATGCGCTCGTTTGACGCGAGATCCGTGCCCAGCGGCTTTTCCAGCACCAACCGCACATTGGGCGTATTCAGCCCGACGCGGGCGAGCTGCTTGCAGATGTCGATGAAGAAGCCCGGCGCCGTCGCCAGATAGCACACCGTCACTGGCGCCCGGTCTTCACCCAGCGCGGCGGCCAGCCCGTCGAACTGTTCGGGTTTGCGGGCGTCGACCTGCTGGTAGACGATGCGCTCGGCAAACGAGGCCCAGGCGTCGTCGGAGACGGGCGCTCCGGAATACAGGCGCATGGTCGGGCGCGTTTCGCGCTCCAGCAACGCCAGGTAGCCAGCTGTCTCCAGCGGCTGCGTGCCGATGGCGAAGATCCGCCCGCGCGGGTGCAGTTCGCCGCCCTGATGCGCATCGAACAAGGCCGGAATCAGCTTGCGGCGGGCAAGATCGCCCGTACCGCCGAACAACACCATGTCGAATGCGGGCACCGACATCGTCATCTCCTGTGTGTGAGCCATCGATTAGGCTAGCCTAGCTGACTAGCAAAGCCACGTCTTTTCAGCTCATTTTGTAGTATTACTACATCGCGAGCAAGACGTTCGTGAAACTGCCCCGGCAAGCGTTTCCGGCAAATCTTTTGCGCCGAAGCATGGCCTCCCGCGCGCCTTCTGGCACGCAATTCGCGTGCTCGGCCGTGTTACCGGCGCTGCGTCGGATGCGGTACCTGTGGAAAACCCTGCACCACATCCGGCCCATTTGTAGGAAAATTACAGCATTCCGTCCCGCCCGGACCTACCCCCTCCAGGAGAACCCGCATGGCCCTGCACCGCACTTTGGCCGCCGTCACCCAACGCATCATCGACCGCAGCCGCAGCCCCCGCCAGGCCTATCTGGACGTGACCCGCAAGAATGCCGGCCGCAAGGTCGAGCGTACGCTGCTCTCGTGTACGAACCTCGCCCACGGTTTTGCGGCCATGCCGGGCGAAGCGAAGATCCGCCTGAAAGCGCTGGAGCGGCCGAACCTGGGGATTGTCTCCGCCTACAACGACATGCTGTCGGCGCATCAGCCGCTGGAGGCGTTTCCGGCGTGGCTCAAGCAGGCTGCGCTGGAGGCCGGCGGCACCGCGCAGTTTGCCGGCGGCGTGCCGGCCATGTGCGATGGCGTGACGCAGGGGCAGGACGGGATGGAGCTGTCGCTGTTCTCGCGCGACACGATTGCCCTGTCGACGGCCGTGGCGCTGTCGCACCAGATGTTCGACGCGGCGCTGTACCTGGGCGTGTGCGACAAGATCGTGCCGGGGCTGGTGATCGGCGCGCTGTCGTTCGGCCACCTGCCCGCCGTGTTCGTGCCGGCCGCCCGATGACCACCGGCATCAGCAATGATGAAAAGGCGCGCACCCGCCAGCTGTACGCCGAAGGCAAGCTCTCGCGCGCCGACCTGCTGGAAGCCGAATCCAAGTCGTACCACGGCCCGGGCACGTGCACGTTCTACGGCACGGCCAACTCCAACCAGATGCTGATGGAGGTCATGGGCCTGCACCTGCCGGGCACCGCCTTCATCAACCCGAACACGCCGCTGCGCGAAGCGCTCACGCGTGAGTCGGCGCGCCAGGCGCTCAAGCTCGTCTTCAGCGGCGACCAGTACACCCCCATTGCCGACGTGCTGGATGAGCGCGCGTTCGTCAACGGCATCGTCGGCCTGCTGGCCACGGGCGGCTCGACCAACCACACGCTGCACCTGGTGGCGATGGCGCGTGCGGCCGGCATCCTGCTCACGTGGGACGACTTCAACGATCTGTCGGGCGTGATTCCGCTGCTGGCGCGGGTCTACCCGAACGGCAAGGCCGACGTGAACGAATTCCAGGCCGCGGGCGGTCTGTCCATCGTGATTCGCGAACTCCTCGACGCCGGCCTGCTGCACGACGATGTGACGACGATCATGGGCAAGGGCCTGCGCCGTCATGCGCAAGAGCCCTTCCTGGAAGGCGACAAGCTGGTCTGGCGCGATGGCGCCGCCGCCTCGCTCGATACCAACATCGTGCGCGGCGTGGCCGAGCCGTTCTCGTCGGACGGCGGCCTGCGGGTGCTCGACGGCAACATCGGGCGCTCGGTCATCAAGGTGTCGGCGGTCAAGCCGGAACATCGTTTTGTGGAAGCGCCGGCACGCGTCTTCCTCGCGCAGGACGATCTGATCAACGCGTTCAAGGCCGGCGAACTGGAACGCGATTTCGTGGCCGTGCTGCCGTATCAGGGCCCGGCCGCCAACGGCATGCCCGAGCTGCACAAGCTCACGCCGACGCTGTCGGTGCTGCAGGAGCGCGGCTTCAAGGTCGCGCTGGTGACGGACGGCCGCATGTCGGGTGCGTCGGGCAAGGTGCCGGCCGCCATCCACATCACCCCGGAAGCGCTCAACGGCGGGCCGCTGGCACGTGTGCGCGATGGCGATATCGTCGTGCTGGATGCGGAAGCGGGCACGCTGCAAGTGCGCGTGCCGGAGGCAGAGTGGAATGCCCGCCAGGTCACCGCGCCCGATCTGTCGCACTACCACGCAGGCGTCGGGCGGGACTTGTTCTCGGGCTTCCGCCGCAATGTGTCGGCAGCGGAAGAAGGCGCCTGCACGCTGTTCGTATCGGCCGGCGCGTAAACCGAAGACGATCAATCGGCCCCGGCGTTGCACCGGGGCCGATTGCGTTTACAGCATCGACTTGTCGATCGAGATGCCCAGCTCACCGGCCATCTGCTCGACCAGCGCTTGAAGCCTGGCCACCTTGTCGGCCAACTGTTTCTGCTCCGCTTTCAGCGCCTCGAATTCGGACGGCGCGATGGACTCGTCAACGGCGCCGCCCTGCCGAATGTCCGCCTGCGCAACTTCACCGCACAGCAAGTGCATCCAGCGGCTTTCACGCTCGCCGGGCATGCGCGGCAGCTTCACCACATAGGGCGGATCGTGCTCTGCCAGCTCATCGAGAAACGCTTCAACGGATGAGATGTCTGCAAAGGCGTGGAACCGCGCCGCGTTCAATCGCAGCTCGGCTGCCGTCTGCGGGCCACGCAGCAGCAACACGGTGAGCAACGCGACCGATTGGCTCGGCACGCCCAGCACGCGGTTCATGTTGTGCTCGAAACGCGGCACACGGCTGCTGCTGCCTTCCATGACCAGGCTTAGCGATTTCAACCCGTCGATGGCGGTGAGGATCTCGGCTTCAGTCACGGACATGACCGGCGCGCGGGCGGTCTTCTGGTTGCAGCCGGCCGCCAGCGCGTTCAGCGTGAGCGGATAGGTGTCGGGCACCGTGTGCTGCTTCTCGACCAGGACGCCCAACACGCGCCCTTCAAGCGCGGTCAGGGTACGGATGGCGCGACGCTGCGGAGCGTCGGATTGGATATTCATGATGGGACGGCGGCGGATACGCTGTGGGTTGGGGCAAATTCGAACGCCGACATCATATCCGCCGCGCGCAGGCAAGCGGCCCTGCCTGCGCAACAACAAGCGAAGCTCAGCCCTTGGCAGGACCGCGCACCAGCAACACCGGCGTGGTTGCCTGGCGGATGAACTTTTCGGCCACGCTGCCCAACATCGCATGCGCCAGCCCACGGCGGCCGTGCGTGCCGATCACCACCACATCGGCGCCGCTGCGCACCGCTTCACCTTGCAGGGCGGCCGCTACGTCCTCGCCCACGCTTTGGGTTTCCACCAGCACCGTTTCCTGCTGCAAACCGGCAGAAGTCAGCGCTGCGGCGGTGTCGGCAAGCAACGCGGTGCCGGCCTGGATAAACGACTTGCGCAGCTCGGTCGGGTCGTAATAGCCGACGTCGAAGAGCATGGCCGGGCTGTCGACGATATAGACGGCGCGGACGGTGCTCTGGAATGCCTTGGCCAGGCGCACGGCCTCGGCCAGGGCCAGCTTGCTGGTTTCGCTGCCATCAATGGCGACCAGGATCTTCTTGTACATGGTTCGAGCCTCGCAGGGGAGTGGTTGTCGGAATACTGTGCCGGGGCAGCAACATGGCCGCCTACGCACTATTCTGTGACATCCACGGCCCTTTTGCGTTGCGCCAGATCAGATGGCCGCGACCATGCGACGCAACAATGCACCGCCATCCGCCCGCCCCTACGCCTGAACTGATTGCCGCTTATCGCAGCGCGCGGTATCGCGTCAGCACGCCGGAAGGCGACGTGCTGCTGCGCGTCGATGCCATCAACCCGTGTGTGGCGGCATTGCTCGCGCAAGCCGATGCGCCGTGGGCCGTCTTCGTGACGGCACATCAGCCGTTCTCGCGCCCGGTGTCCGCCGAGGAAAACGCTGCGCGCCAGGCAGAACTGCTCGCCTGGGCCATCGCGCGCGGCATGCCCTGGCTCGATGGCGAAGGCGGCCCGCCCGAAGATGCCGCGGCGGACACGTGGCCGCCCGAGCCGAGCCTGTTCGTGTTCATCGAAGACCCCGCCATCGCCGACACGCTGATGCTCACGTTCGAGCAGAACGCCGTCGTGCTGTGCGATGCGCATGGTTTTTGTACCTTGCGTTGGCACCCGTATCTGCCAGACTGATTCTGCACAGGGCACTTGGCGCACAGCGCTTTGCAGCACCGCAAGTGGCGCTTCCGATTCCTAAGTGCCGGCGTAGATACATCAGCAGGAGGTTCGTATGGAACTGCACATGCAATCGCATCATTGGGAGCGCCGGATGCCCGACTGGCTGGCCGCCAGCGTGGCCGGCATCGTGGGCGGCGCGCTGGTCATCGTGCTGGAGTTCTTCTGGTCGACCATGGTGCTCAATGAAAGCCCCTGGCGCCCGACCCACAAGATCGCCGCCATGATCATGGGTCGCGGCGCGCTGGAAGAGATGTCCCTGTTCAGCTTCAGCATCGTGGGAACAGCGCTCGTGCTGCACTTCGTGCTGGGCGCCCTGATGGGGATGATCCTCGCGGCCATCATCGCGCCGTTCCACTTCGACTCCAGCCCCGGCATGCTCGCGGCCATTGGCGTGGTCTTCGGGATCGTGGCGTACGTAGTCAACTTCTACGGCATGACGGCCGTGTTCCCGTGGTTCGTGTCGGAGCGCGGCTCGGGGCCGTTGCTTGCCAACCTGCTGTTTGGCGTCGTGACGGCGATCACGTACGGCATGCTCGAGCGGCCCATGCCCAAACCCATGCACTGACACACCCGCCTTTTTCCTGCGGCGCCGCAAGCTGAGCAGCGCCATCAGGAGGCGGCCGCCTCGGGCAACCCATGCCGGAGGCGGCCGTTTTGCATTGCGGCGCAGCATGCAGACGGCGCGTCGGCGCAATCCATATGCGTGGTGCGCCTCGTCCTTACGTTGCCTTGCACGATCGGGGTGCGCGACCTAGCCTGTCTTTAGCGTGTTGAGGGAGTCCCTCGCCGGGAGGTGCCCATGGCCCTTGCGATTGCGCTCGTGCTGATCGTCGTGCTGGCGGTGGGGTTTCACTTTGCCAGCCCGTGGTGGATCACCCCGATCGCCTCCAACTGGGTGCGCATGGACGACACGCTGACGATCACCATCGTCATCACCGGCGTGCTGTTTGTCGCCATCAATCTCTTCGTCGTGGCAGCGCTCCTGCGCTATCGCCATCGCAACGGCCAGCCCAACCAGCGGGCCGCCTACGAGCCGCACAACAAGCGCCTGGAATGGTGGCTGATCGGTATCACCACCGTGGGTGTGGCGGCGCTCCTCGCGCCGGGCCTCTTCGTCTATGCGGATTACGTCCGCCCGCCACCGAACGCCCTGCAGATGGAAGTACTCGGCCAGCAGTGGCAATGGCGCTTCCGCTTTGCCGGCCCCGGCGGCAAGCTCGGCACGACCGACGTGCGCTACATGAGCAACGACAACCCGTTCGGCTTGAACCCGGCTGACCCGAACGGCCGCGACAACTACCTGATCGAAACGCCTGAGCTGCACCTGCCGATCAATCGCCCGATCCAGGTGCTGGCGCGCTCGCGCGATGTGCTGCACGACTTTTACGTGCCGCCGTTCCGCGCCCGCATGAACATGGTGCCGGGCATGATCACCACGTTCTGGTTCACGCCCACCAAGGCGGGGCGTTACGACATCCTGTGCGCGCAGCTCTGCGGCATCGGACACGCCAACATGCGCGGGGTGGTGGTCGTGGAAGACGAAGCGTCGTTCGCACGCTGGCTCGCGCAGCAGACCACCTTCGAGCAGCGCCAGAAGGCCAAGGTGCAGGCAGCCCCCGCCGCCGCTGGCGGAAGCGCCCAGGCATTGGCCGAGCAGGGCCAGACGCTCGCCCAGTCCAAGGGCTGCGTTGCCTGCCACAGCGTCGACGGCAGCCCGCGCGTCGGCCCCACGTGGAAAGGGCTCTACGGCAAGACTGAAACCATGGCCGACGGCAGCACCGCACACGTCGACGAGGCGTACCTGCGTGCGTTCATCCGCGACCCGAAGGCGCGCGTAGTCAAAGGCTTCGCGCCGATCATGCCGTCGTTCGACCTGAGCGAGCAGGAACTCGCAGCGCTGGTTGCGTACATCCAGGCGCAAGGTGGCGATGCCGCATCGACCACGGCAAAACCGTAGCGAGGAGACGCCATGTCCTACGCACACACCGACCCCGCGTCCACCGGCCACGATCACGCACCGCAGAGCTTCTGGACGCGCTACGTCTGGAGCCAGGACCACAAGGTCATCGCGGTGCAGTACGCGCTCACGGCCATCGCCATCGGGCTGGTGGGGCTCGTGCTGTCGAACCTGATGCGCCTCCAGCTGGGCTTTCCGGGCAGGTTCGCCTTCATCGACGCCAACCACTACTACCAGTTCGTCACCATGCACGGAATGATCATGGTGATCTACCTGCTGACGGCGCTGTTCCTGGGCGGCTTCGGCAACTACCTGATCCCGCTGATGCTGGGCGCGCGCGACATGGTGTTTCCGTTCCTGAACATGCTCAGCTACTGGGTCTACCTGCTGGCCGTGCTGGTGCTGGTGGCGAGCTTCTTCGTACCGGGCGGGCCCACGGGCGCGGGCTGGACGCTGTATCCGCCGCAGGCCATCCTGCCCGGCACGCCGGGCACCGAATGGGGCATCGTGCTGATGCTGGTGTCGCTCGCCATCTTTATCGTGGCCGCCACCATGGGCGGGCTCAACTACGTGACCACCACGCTGCAGGCGCGCACGCGTGGCATGACGCTCATGCGCATGCCGCTCACGGTGTGGGGCATCTTTACGGCGACGGTGTTGGCGCTGCTGGCGTTTCCGGCGCTGTTCGTGTCGGCCATCATGATGCTGCTCGACAAGACGCTGGGCACCAGCTTCTTCATGCCGGCGGTGGTGTCGATGGGACAAACACTCCAGCATGCCGGCGGCAGCCCGCTGCTGTTCCAGCACCTGTTCTGGTTCTTCGGCCACCCCGAGGTCTACATCGTCGCGCTGCCTGCCTTCGGCATCGTGTCCGATCTCATCAGCACGCACGCGCGCAAGAACATCTTCGGCTACCGGATGATGGTGTGGGCCATCCTGATCATCGGTGTGCTGTCGTTCGTCGTCTGGGCGCACCACATGTTCGTGTCGGGCATGAACCCGTACTTCGGCTTCTTCTTTGCCACCACCACGCTGATCATCGCCATCCCGACCGCGCTCAAGGTCTACAACTGGGTGCTCACGCTCTGGCGCGGCGACATCCACCTGACCGTACCGATGCTGTTTGCCATCGGCTTCATCAGCACGTTCGTCATCGGCGGCCTGACGGGGCTGTTCCTCGGCAACGTCAGCGTGGACATTCCGCTGTCCAACACGTACTTCGTCGTCGCGCACTTCCACATGGTGATGGGCGTGTCGCCGATCCTGGTGGTGTTCGGCGGGCTCTATCACTGGTACCCGAAAGTGACGGGCCGCATGCTGAACGACACGCTCGGCCGCGCGCATTTCTGGATCACCTTCGTCGGCACGTACCTGATCTACTTTCCGATGCACTACCTGGGTGTGCTCGGCATGCCGCGCCGGTACTACGCATATGAGGGTTACAGCTTCATCCCGCCGTCCGCGCAGACGCTGAATACGTTCATCACCGTCATCGCCATCATCGTGGGCTTGGCGCAGCTGCTGTTCCTCTTCAACCTGGCGTGGAGCCTCGTGCGCGGCAGGAAGGCCGAGGCCAACCCGTGGCGGGCCACCACGCTCGAATGGCAGACGCCGCAGACACCGCCCGGGCACGGCAACTGGGGGCCGACGCTGCCGGTGGTCTATCGGTGGGCATACGAGTACAGCCCGCCCGGCCGCGCGGATGACTTCGTGCCGCAGAACGAACCGCCCACCGGCGCCTCCGACATGGGAGCGGAGGTGGAGGCGCAGCCGGCAATTCCCCTCCACGCCAGCGGGGTGCGCACATGACGACCCTGCCCCGCCAATTCGCGCCCGACACATCGCCTGCATTGCCGCCGCACGCCGGGCGCATTGGCCTGCGCGTCTTCATGGCCGTGGTGACGACGCTGTTCTCGCTGCTGGTCCTCGCCTATGCCATGCGCATGCGCGAGCCGGACTGGATGCCGGTTCCGCACCCGGCGCTGCTGTGGTGGAACACCGGCGTGCTGGCGCTGGCGAGCGTCGCCATGGAAGGGGCAAGGCGCACCGACGCGCGCCGCACGCCCTGGCTGCTGGCCGGTGGCGCCCTTGCCGCGCTGTTCGTGTTCGGCCAATGGGCGGCGTGGCAGCAACTGTCGGCCACCGGGCAAGGCGTGGCGGTCAACCCGTCCAACAGCTTTCTGTATGTGTTCACGGGCCTGCATGCGGCGCATGTCATCGGTGGCCTCGTCGTCTGGGCGGTGACGGTCGCGCGCCTGCGCAGGAACGCCGATCGCACCCGGCTGGCCGTTTCCCTCTGCGCGACGTACTGGCACTTCCTGCTGGCCGTGTGGCTCGTGCTGCTGGCCGCGATGTGGTGGATCACGCCCGCATTCGTCAGCGCCATCTGCGGGCCGCTGTATGGAGCCACGCCATGAGCCACTCCACGCTTCCAACGGACCCGGCAGTCTCGGCAGACGCCGCCAAAGGCTGGCCCGGCATCGTCAACGACTGGTCGGCCGACCGCGAGACCTTCAAGGTGCCGTGGGGCAAGGCCATGATGTGGATATTCCTGCTGTCGGACACGTTCGTCTTCAGCAGCTTCCTGGTCGGCTACATGACGGTGCGCATGTCGACCACCGTGCCGTGGCCCGACGCGTCCAAGGTGTTCGGGCTGTCGGTGGGCGGCGTGGAAGTGCCGCTCCTGCTGATCGCCATCATGACGTTCGTGCTCATCAGCAGCAGCGGCACCATGGCCATGGCGGTGAACTTCGGCTACCGGCGCGAGGCAAAGCGGGCGGCGCTGCTCATGCTGGCAACCGCCATCCTGGGCGCGGCGTTCGTGTCGATGCAGGCGTTCGAGTGGACCAAGCTGATCGTGCACGAAGGCATCCGGCCGTGGGGCAATCCGCTGGGCGCGGCGCAGTTTGGCGCGTGCTTTTTCATGATCACCGGCTTCCACGGCTTTCACGTGACGTGCGGCGTGATCTACCTGTTGCTGGTCGCGCGCAAGATCCTGCAGCCGGGTTTTGCCGAACACGGCAACTTCCAGATCGTGGAGATCGCGGGCCTCTACTGGCACTTCGTCGATCTCGTCTGGGTGTTCATCTTTGCGTTGTTCTACCTGTGGTGAGGCCTGTCATGGACCACACGGAACCCTCTGCCCACGGGCAACAGCACCCCATCGGTATCTACCTGAAGATCTGGGGCCTTTTGTTCGTGCTGAGCACGATGTCGTACCTGGTCGATTATTTCCACGTGCAGGGGCTGATGCGCTGGACGCTGATCATCGTGTTCATGCTCGCCAAGGCCGGGCTGATCGTCTCCGTGTTCATGCACATGATGTGGGAGCGGCTGGCCCTGGTGTACGCGATCCTGCTGCCGCCGCTGGCGTTGCTCGTGCTGATGGTGCTGATGGCGGCGGAAGCGCATCACACCTTTGGCACGCGCATGCTGTTCTTCCATTGAGCCCCGGGCTGGGCGGGCCGAGCACGGCCCGGCGAGGCTCGCATCCGGCCCCCGGAGGGCGGAGCATGGACCTCAAACCGTGGCGCTCCGCAGTCTGATGTCCAAAATTTCGACCTCGGACTGTCGCGTTCCACCCTCAGACCGTGGAACGCCAGCCTAAAACCGTCGAGCGTGACCCTCCGACGGCGGAGCACGGGCCTCGGAGTGCGGATAGGTCGAATGTTTTTGGGCGGAGCGTGAGCCTCGGACAGTGGCGTTCGAGCCTCCGAGGCTGAAACGCCAGCCTCCGAGCACGGCAATCGTGTGTTTGACATTGGGGCACGACCCTGTGACGGTGGCGTTCGGGCCTCAAAGCGTCACGTTCGACCCTCGCACGGTGGAGCGCCAGTGTTTGTGCCTGAAGTACCACCCTCCGAGGGTGGAGTTCGAGTGTTCAACCGTGGAGCGCGATGCTCCAACACTCGCAGGCGCGCGGGCAGCCCTGCCCAGGGCCGCCGCGTTGCCAGGGCGATGAAATTTAGCCGAGATGGATCGCGTCCAGCGCCTGCGTGAAATCGGCCAGCAGGTCAGCTTCATCCTCAATGCCGACCGACACGCGAACCAGCGAATCGGCAATGCCCATCGACGCGCGGCGCTCGGCGCCCATTTCCCAGTAGATGGTGGGCGCCACCGGAATCACCAGCGTGCGCGTATCGCCCAGGTGCGTGGCGCGCACGGCGTAGCGCAGGTGGTCGAGCATGTCGACGTAATCAGCGCCGTCCACCAGCTCGAAGCTCAGCAGGCCGCCGTAGTGGCGGAACAGCTCGGTGGCGCGGGCGTGCTCGGGGTGCTCCGGCAGGCCGGGGTAGTACACGCGTGCCACCTTCGGGTGCGCGGCCAGCGTACGGGCCAGCGCCAGCGCGTTGCTGCAGGTGCGGTCGACACGCAGGGCCATCGTTTCGGCGCCCACGGCAATGCGGTGCGCGGCATCGGCAATCAACGTGGCGCCCTGGTCGCGCAGGCCCTTCTTGCGGATCTGCTGGATGCCCTGCATTTCCGGCTTGGCCTTGCGGTAGGCCGGATAGATGTTCGGATAGGCCGCCCAGTCGAACAGGCCCGTATCCACCACCGCGCCGCCCAGCGCGTTGCCGTGCCCGCCGATGTACTTCGACAGCGAATGCACCACGAGGCTCGCCTGTGCCTCGCGCGCGCGGAACAGCCATGGGGACGTCATCGTGCCGTCGACCACGTAAATCAGGCCGCGCGCCTTGCAGATATCGCCAATGCCCTTCAGATCGGCCACTTGCGTGCGCGGGTTGGCAATGGTCTCCACGAAGACAAGGCGCGTATTCGGCTGCACCGCATCGGCCACGGCCTGGGCCGACGTGGCATCGACGAACGTCACGTCCACGCCCAGGTTGCGCAGCGTTTCGAACACGCTGTTGGTGTTGCCGAACAGGAAGGCGCTGGAGACCACGTGGTCGCCCGCGCGCAGCAGGGTCGAAAACACCGCCATGATGGCCGCCATGCCGGTGGCAAAGCATGCGGTGGCCACGCCGGCTTCCATCATCGCGATCTTGGCCTCGAGTGCGGCCGTGGTCGGGTTGCCCTGGCGGGCGTAGGTGTAGCCGGGCTTGCCCTGGAACACGTCGATCAGCTCGCGCGTATCGGTATAACCGTACGTGGTGGACGTGTGCAGCGGCTTGTGGATGGCGTAGTGCTCGACGCCGGCTTCGCGGTCGGCGTGCAGGAGGGCGGTGGTCAGTCCGGTCATGGCGGGGGCAGCAGAAAGGCAGGAAACAGCAGGAAACGGCAGGAAAGTCACGCATTATCGCGCGATTCCGGGGCCACCTGGGCGCCGGAAGCCGGGCGGGCGTGGAACGTGGCTTGCGTCGCACCTCGCGTTGCAAGACCGACCGGATTCCATGCCTGGTGACGAGCCCATCTCCTGCATCCTCCCCTCCTCCCCATCCTGCTGAGGCATCGAGCCTGCAGCAGCGGATCGTGGGCGCGCTGTGGCGCGCCATCTGGCGCTACCGCAAGCGCGTGCTGGTGGCCGTGGGGCTGCTGGTGCTGGCCAAGCTGTGCGCGGTGGGCGTGCCGATCGTGCTCAAGTGGATCGTCGACGGCTTTGGCGATGCCACGCGCGCGCGTGTATTTCCCGCCTTCCTGCTGCTGGCCTACGCGGTGCTGCGCTTTGGCGGCACGCTGTTCGGCGAGCTGCGCGACATGGTGTTCTCGCGCGTGTCGCAGCCCACGGTGGCGGGCTTCATGGCGCAGGCGTTCGAGCACCTGCATCAGCTCGGGCCGCGCTTTCATGCAAGCCGGCAGACGGGCGGGCTGATCCGCGATGTGGAGCGCGGCACCACCGGCATCGAGTTCCTGCTGGGTGTCGCGCTGTTCACGATCCTGCCGACCATGGTGGAGATCGGCTCCGTGCTCATCATCATGATGAGCCGCTACAGCGGGTGGTATCTCGTCACCATCCTGGCCACGTTTGCGGCCTATTGCACCGCCACCGTGCTGCTCACGCGACGCCGCGTGCGCCTGCAGCGGCAGATGAACGAGTTCGACTCGATGGCCGGCAGCCGGCTGCTCGACAGCATGCTCAATCACGAAGCCGTGAAGGTGTATACCAGCGAGCGCTTCGAGGCCCACCGCTACCGCGACATCCTGCGCCAGCGCATCGAGACGGCAGTCGCCAACCAGCGCGCGTTGTCACTACTGCACGTGTCGCAAAGCGGTGTCATCGCGGCAGGCGTAGCGACCGTCATGCTGCTGGCCGGGCAGGACGTGACGCGCGGCGTGCTATCGGTGGGCGATCTCGTGCTGATCAATGCGTACATCATCCAGGTGTGCCTGCCGCTCAACGCGCTGGGCTTCATGTTCCGCGAGGCGAAAGACGCCGCCATCAACGCCGAGCGCCTGTTCCAACTGCTTGAACAGCGGGCCGACGTGGTGGACCTGCCCAACGGCGCGCCGCTGCGCGTGACGCAGGGCGACGTGCAGTTCGACCACGTGGATTTCGGCTACGAGAACACGCGGCCCATCCTGCATGACCTGTCGCTGCACATTCCGGCCGGGCACACGGTGGCGGTGGTGGGCGGCAGCGGCTCGGGCAAGTCGACGCTGGCGCGGCTGCTGCTGCGCTTTTACGACCCGTGGGCGGGGCGCGTGTCCATCGACGGGCAAGACCTGCGCGTGGTCACGCAAGACAGCGTGCGCCGCGCGATCGGCATCGTCCCGCAAGACACCATCCTCTTCAACGACACCATTGCCTACAACATTGCCTACGGGCGCGAAGGCGCGACGATGGCCGAGGTGATCGAGGCAGCGCGCGCGGCCTATGTGCACGACTTCATCGCCGCGCTGCCCGAGGGCTACCAGACCATGGTGGGCGAGCGCGGGCTGAAGCTCTCGGGCGGTGAAAAACAGCGCATTGCCATTGCGCGGGCGCTGCTGAAGAACCCGTCGATCCTGATCTTCGACGAGGCGACCTCCGCCCTGGATACGCGCTCGGAACGCGCGATCCAGCGCGAGCTGGATCGCCTCTCGGCACACCGCACGACGCTGGTGATTGCGCACCGGCTTTCCACGGTGGTGGACGCACACGAAATCGTCGTGCTGGAAAAGGGCCGCATTGTCGAGCGCGGCCGCCATACCGACCTGCTGGCGGCCAACGGCGTCTACGCCCAGCTCTGGACGCTGCAACGCCAGCAGTCCGACCTGGAGCAGGCCCAGCACCGGCTTGCACAGCAGCCGATCAACCTCGTGGCCCTGGTGGTGAGCGTGCTCGACGGCCTGCGCGAGGCGATCGATGCACGCCGCATCACCGTGTATTCCGTCATCCGCTCGGAAACCCCGAGCATCACGGGCGACCCGAGCCGCCTGCAAGGCATCGTGGGCGATGTGCTGAGCCACGCCGTGCTGGCCAGCCATCCGGGCAGCCGCATCGAGATCGTGCTGGAGCGCGTGGAAGGGATGGCGCAGCTGCGCGTGACCGACACGATTGCCATACCGGCGGTGGCGGCGGCAGCCATTCCCACCGCGTCGCACACACCCGCAGAGATGGAGCCCGACGCTGCGTTGTCGGCCTTTGGGCCAACGACCACCCCGCCGGCGCCCGCGCCCTTCGACGTGCTGGACCCAGTGGAGCCGCTTGCGCCGTTGCGGCAGGAGCCGCGCGCGTTCGACACCGCGCTGGCGGCGACCGCGCAGGACACGGCCGCCACGCCTGCAGCCACGCTTGACCCGTTGTGGATCCGCTCGGTGGTGGAACAGCACGGCGGCGCTTTGCCGTCTGCCGCTGCCCCACGGCGACGGCACCACGTATGTGATGGACTTCCCGATCCGCGCGGTGGCCCCGCTCGCGGTTGCGCCGGGCGAGGCCGCATCCGCCCCGCCGCAGCAGGCGCCGCGGGCCGAGTGCACCGCGCTTCCGCCGCCGGATGCGCTGTCCGGCGTGCACGTGCTCATCGTCGACGACCAGGAAGACGCCCGCGAAATCCTGCAGCTGCTATTGGAAGACTATGGCGCCACTGTCACCGCGTATGGGGCCGCCAAGCCGGCACTCGCGGCCCTGCGCGCGGCGCCAAGCAACTCGTGGCCCGATGTGCTGGTCTCCGACATCGCGCTCGGTGACGACGAAGACGGCTACGCCCTGCTGCGCAACGTGCGCCTGCTGGAGAGCGAGCGCGACATGCCGCTCGATGCCCGGCTGCCCGCCGTCGCGCTCTCCGGGTACGACCGCCCGGAAGACCGCACGCGGGCCCTGCTGGCCGGCTTCCAGCTGCACCTGGCCAAGCCCACCGAACACGGCGAACTCGTCACCGCCATCCTCAGCGTCATCCGCGCGCGACGCGCGCCCGCGCGTGAGTCGCACGCCTCCGTTTCCCTCCAATCAGCCCAGGAGTCCCCATAAACATGCTGGCCGATTTCGATCCTTCCGCCTCCGCGCAGGAAACGCTGCAACCTCAGCAGCCGCAGGCACCGCAGAAACAATCGCAACAGCCCACCTCGCACTTTGCCGGCGCAGACGCCGCCCGCCGTGCCGTGGAGATGGCACTGCCGCTCATCACGCAGGCGATGACGCGCCCGCAGGAAGTGGGCGACAGCGGCTTCCTGCATATCGTGGTGATGGACCCGGCACGCTCGCCTGCCGAGTGCGCCTTTGATGAAGCCGTGCTCTACGAATACTCGGTGGGCGATCGCACGCAATGGGATGCGGACTACGCCGCTTACGCGCGTGCCAAGGCACGGCTGGCGTGGCAGCACGGCATGAACACGCACGCGCTGCAGGCCTTGCGCCCGCACGTGCTGCGCGCGGGCGACACCAACCTGTGGGGCAGCGCCGTGCTCGACGGCATCGTGGTCGGCGTGAGCGGCGCACTGCCGTTCTATGACGAAGCCTTTGCGCAGGTGGTGGCGGCGTGCCTGCGCGCCATCGCCAAACAGGCTGCGGCCGCCACCGGCGGCACGCTGCGGCTCGCCTGACACCCTCCCTTGACGCGCGGCGCGACAGGCGTGATGCCGTCGTCGCGCCGTTTCTCCTTGTACGCCGCGTAAGAATTGCGCGGTCCCCCAACAGCCGCACGTTGAAGCGCGCGGCGCCACGGCGGGTGCACTGCGTGCACGACCGGCGCGCCACTCCGAGCTTCACATCCCGCAAACGCTTGTCCGGACAAGCGAAACGCGCTTCCCGGGCCCGGCTCATCTCTCCTCATTGGAACGCCCTGCGACACAAGGTTGCGCGCCATGGCACGCCGGCTGCTGAGGGTCTTCGCACGTGGCTTCCGAACACCTCACCACACAGGCCGCGACGATAAGAGGAGAAACGACATGCGCATCGCCATGGTCAGTGAACACGCATCGCCACTCGCCGACTTGGGCGGTGTCGACTGCGGCGGACAGAACGTCTACGTGCGCCATGTCGCGCGCCAGCTTGCACGGCTGGGCCATCGTGTCGATGTCTTCACGCGCCGCGAGCGGCCGTGGGACCCGGAGATCGTGCCATTCGACAACGGATGCCGTGTCGTCCACGTGCCGGCCGGACCGGCCGCCGTGCTGCCCAAGGAAGCCCTGCTGCCGCACATGCATGCCTTTGGCCGCCACTTGTTGAACCACTGTGCGCGCGCCCAGGCCAGCGGCGAGGGTTACGACGTCATTCATGCCAACTTCTTCATGTCGGGCCTGGCATCGCTGGCGGCATCAACGCGGTTGCACCTGCCGCTGGTCATGACCTTTCACGCGCTGGGCCGCGTGCGCCGGCTGCACCAGGGCAGCGCCGACGGCTTTCCCGATGCGCGCTTCGCGATCGAAGAGACGCTGGTGCAACGCGCCGACCGCGTCATCGCCGAATGCCCACAGGATCAGGCTGACCTGGAAACGCTGTACCGTGCGCGGCCCGAGCAGATCGACGTGGTGCCGTGCGGCTTTGACGCCGCGGAATTCGCCCCCATCGACCGCGCCGAAGCGCGACGCCGCCTGGGCGTGCCGGCCGATGCGTTTGTCGTGCTGCAGCTGGGCCGCATGGTGGCGCGCAAGGGCGTGGACAACGTCATCGAGGCCATCGGCAAGCTGCCGGCCGAAGCGCGCCAGCGCGTGCGCCTATACGTGGTGGGCGGCAATACCGTCGTGCCGGACGTGGCCGCCACGCCGGAACTCGGCCGCCTGCAGGCCATTGCCGAGCGCGCCGGTGTGAGCGCGCAGACCACCTTTGTCGGCAAGCGCGGCCGGGCCGATCTGCGCACCTGGTACAGCGCCTGCGATGTCTTCGTCAGCACGCCCTGGTACGAGCCGTTCGGCATCACGCCGGTGGAGGCCATGGCGTGCGGGCGCGCGGTGATCGGCGCAGACGTGGGCGGCATCCGCTCGACCGTGCGGCACGAGCGCACCGGTTTCCTCGTCCCGCCCAAAGACCCGCAAGCGCTGGCCGCGCGCCTGCTGCAGCTGATCGAGCAGCCCGAGCTGTGCCGCGAGCTGGGGCAAGCCGGTCTGGTACGCGCCCGCATGCTCTACACGTGGCTGGGCGTGGCCGGCCAACTCGAGCGTGCCTACCTCAAGGCCATCGACACCCACGCCCGCGCCATGGGCCGCATGACCGATGCCGTGCCCAGCGCCAACGCTGCGGCGCTGGCGGGGCTCGCGGCCTGACCCGTTTTTTTCCACCCTTCCCTCATCACGCCGCCATGACCCAGACCGATTTGAACTCGACCCACAACACCACGCCAACGCTGCGCGACCAGGTCATCATCGTGACCGGCGCGGGGCGCGGGCTGGGCGCCGCCATCAGCCGTGTGCTCTCTGCCGAAGGGGCAACGGTGGTCGCCACCGACCACGATGCCGGCACCGCTGACCGCACCGCCGCCGAGCTGATCGCCGAGGGCAGCCAGTCGCACGCCATTGCGCTGGACGTGGGCGACGAAGCCGCCGTGCGCAGCGCGCTCGATGAAGTGGTCGACCGCTTTGGCCGCGTGGATGCCGTCATCAACAACGCAGCCATCGATATCACGCTGCCCATTGACGAACTGAACGTCGAAGACTGGGACCGCGTGGTGCGCACCAACCTGCGCGGCCCGTTCCTGCTGGCCAAGCACGCCAGCGTGCTGATGCGCAAGCACGCGAGCGGCGCCATCGTCAACATCGCCTCCACCGCGTCGCGGCGCGCGTGGCCGAATGCGTCGGTCTACCACGCCACCAAGTGGGGGCTGCTGGGCTTGTCACATGCGCTGCATGCCGAGCTGCGCCCGCACGGCATCAAGGTCTCTGCCGTGATTGCCGGGGGCATGCGCACGCCGTTCCTGCTGGACCGCTTTCCCGACATTGACGTGAACAACCTGCAGGACCCGGCCAACGTGGCCGCCGCCGTGCGCTTCGTGCTGCTGCAGCCGCCCGAGACGGTCATCCCGGAAGTGATGGTGCTGCCGATGCGGGAGACGTCATGGCCCTGATGCGCGCGCCCTTGCGGCCGCGACCGAGCCCCGCCGTCTTTCTCGACAAGGACGGCACGCTGCTGGAAGACGTGCCCTACAACGTCGACC
Organism: Ralstonia sp. TCR112; assembly: GCF_007997035.1. GTDB lineage: Bacteria > Pseudomonadota > Gammaproteobacteria > Burkholderiales > Burkholderiaceae > Ralstonia > Ralstonia edaphi. Next base: position 19,291 of record NZ_VOSS01000084.1, read on the forward strand.
CGGCGCGCATGGCATTGGCACCCGGGGCGGGCGAGGGTCTGCGCATGCTGGCCGCCGCCGGCCTGCCGCTCATCGTGGTGAGCAACCAGCCCGGCGTGGCGCTGGGCTACTTTCCCGAGGATGCACTGGAAGGTGTGGCCCGGCGGCTCGGCGAGCTGTTTGCGCTGCACGGTGCCACGCTCAGCGGCTTCTACTTCTGCCCGCATGCGCCGACCGCCGATGGCAGCGCCGGTTGCACCTGCCGCAAGCCCCGCGATGGCATGTTGCGCGAGGCCGCCGCCGCGCACGGCGTTGCGCTGGAAGGCTCGTGGATGATCGGCGACATCCTCAACGATGTGGAGGCCGGCCGGCGCGCGGGCTGCCAGACGATCCTGATCGCCAATGGCAACGAAACGCTGTGGCAGCCGGGCCCGTTGCGCGTACCGGACTACATCGTCGGGCGCTTTGACGAGGCGGCTGCCATCGTCATTGCCCAGCAGGCGCGGCACGCGCCCCGCGCGCAATACCTGAGGGCCGTCGCATGATCGCAGCCGGCATTCCCGAGCGCCGCGCCGTGTGGGCCAACGCGAGCCGCATCCTGTGTGTGCGGCCCGACAACCTGGGCGACGTGGTGATGACCACGCCCGCCTTTCACGCGCTCAAGGCCGATCAGCAGACGCGCCGTGCGAGCCGTCATCTCACGTTGCTGACGTCGCGCTCCGGCGCCACGGCCGCACCGCACCTGTCCGACATCGACGACGTGATCGTCTGCGATGTGCCGTGGGCCAAGCACGCCAACGCGGCCGACGCCGACCAGACGCGCGCGCTGGTCGACACGCTGCGCGACGGCGCATTCGACGCGGCCGTCATCTTTACCGTGCACACGCAGAATCCGCTGCCGGCCGCCATGCTGTGCTTTCTGGCGGGCATTCCGCTGCGCCTCGCGCATTGCCGCGAGAACCCGTACGCGCTGTTGACCGACTGGATTGCCGACCCCGATGCGCGCATTGCCGCCACCGCGCCCGGCGACGTGCGCCACGAGGTGCGCCGCCAGTTGGACCTCGTGCAGCACGTGACCGATGTGGCCGCGCATCTGCCGCACAGGCTGCGCTTCAACGTACGCGCGGCGGACCGCGATGCCGTGCGCGCCAAGCTGGCCGAGCGCGGCATCACCACCGATGCACCGTGGATCGTCCTGCATCCGGGTGCGACGGCGGCGTCGCGGCGCTATCCGCCCGATCGCTTTGCGCATATCGCCTGCACGCTGGCAAACCGCTATGGCTGCCCGGTGCTGGTGACGGGTGCGCCCACCGAGGCCGAACTGGTGCAGCAGGTGTGCCTGCCGGGGCTGATTGCCGGGCAGCGCGTCATGAACCTGGCCGGGGCACTCACGCTGGGTGAGCTGGCGGCGCTCATTGAGGGCGCAGCGCTGCTCGTCTCCAACAACAGCGGCCCGGTGCATCTGGCTGCGGCCACGCAGACGCCGGTGGTCGATCTCTACGCGCTGACCAATCCACAGCACACGCCTTGGGCCGTGCCGCACGCAGTGCTCTCGCACCAGGTGCCGTGCCGCTATTGCTACCGCAGCGTGTGCCCGCTCGGCCATCAGGCTTGCCTGACCGGCGTGACGGAAGAGGAAGTGGTGGCGGCCGCGCACCCGCTGTGGCAATCGTCGCGCGTCGCGCAGGCGTTATGGCCCGGCGCTGCGATGGCTGCGTCGTCTGTCTCGAACGCGCCCACGCCGGTGGCCTGAGCGCCGCCCATGACTTGTATTGACTGAACCGATTGACGGAGCCCCCGCATGGAAGCCAAACCGCTCTACACCCTCGGCATCAACGCGGCGTATCACGACTCCTCCGCCACGCTGGTGCGTGACGGTGTGGTGATTGCCGCCGCTGAAGATGAACGCTTCACGCACGTCAAGCACGCCAAGCGGCCGGTGCCCTTTTCCACCTGGCAGCTGCCGTATCACGCCATCGATTACTGCCTGGCCGAAGCCGGTATCGACCTGGCGCGCGTGGACCACGTCGCCTACTCCCTCGACCCGGCCCTGCTGACCGACCTGCAGGCGCAGACCCATATCGCGCTGCCGCTGCAGCCGTCGGCGCAGCTGGATCTGCCGCCCGGCGCCGCGCCGTGGGACCCATTGTTTCTCTCGTACGTGCTGAACGCCCCGCGCCAGCTGGCCGACGGTGCGCCGCATCATCTGCAGGCGCGCTTCGCCAACGTGAAGCACACCGGACCGTTCCGCTGGTCGTTTGTGGAGCACCACCTGGCCCACGAGGCCAGTGCTTTCCTGGCGGCGCCCTACGACGACTGTGCCGTGCTCACGATGGACGGACGCGGCGAGCGCGCGACCACGTCCTACGGCCTCTTCCGCAACGGCGAATACACACGCCTGCAGCAGGTGGACCTGCCGCATTCCCTCGGCTTGCTTTATGAAGAGGTGACGGACTACCTCGGTTTTCTGCGTTCGTCCGACGAATACAAGGTGATGGCGCTGGCGTCATACGGGGAGCCCCGCTATGTCGACGCATTCCACGAAATGGTGCGCGTTGACCCGGACGGCCGCTACACCGTGGCACCGCTGCGCCTGGAAGAGCGCTTCGGCCCGCCACGCCAGCGTGGCGGCCCGATGGAACCGCGCCACTTTGACATCGCGCGTTCGCTCCAGCAGGTGCTGGAAGAGACGGTGCTGACGATGAGCCAGTGGCTGCACCAGGCCACCGGCGCGCGCAACCTGGCCATGGCCGGCGGCGTGGCGCTCAACTGCGTGATGAACGCGCGCATCCGCGACCGCGGCCCGTTCGAAAACGTCTGGGTGCAGCCAGCGGCCGGCGATGCCGGCACGTCGCTTGGCGCCGCGCTGTGGACGGATTACCAGGCGCGCGGCAACAAGCAGCGCCTGTGGAAGATGGACCACGCCTATCTCGGCCCGTCGTATGCCGATGAAGAGATCGAGCAGTTCCTGACGTGGTCGAAGCTGCCGTTCGAGCGTCTGGACAACATTGCCGAGCAGACCGCCGAGCTGCTGGCGCAGGGCCAGGTGATCGGCTGGTTCCAGGGGCGCATGGAGTTCGGCCCGCGCGCGCTCGGTGCGCGGTCCATCCTCGCTTCGCCCATCCCCGCCGACATGCAGGCGCGGCTGAACGAGATCAAGGACCGCGAAGACTTCCGCCCCGTCGCCCCGGTGGTGATGGAAGAGCGCGCCGCCGACTGGTTTGTCGGTGCACAGGTCGCGCCGTTCATGCTGTTCATCTTCGACGTGCGCGAAGACCGGGCCAAGCAGATCCCGGCGGTGCGCCACGTCGACGGCACCGCGCGCGTGCAGACCGTCAACCGCCGCCAGCATCCGCTGTATTACGACCTGCTGGCGCGTTCGAGCGTCGCACCGGTGTGCCGATCCTGGTCAACACGTCGTTCAACACGCGCGGCGAGCCCATGGTGTGCAGCCCGCGCGATGCGGTGGAATCGTTCTGGACATCGCCGCTCGACGCGCTGGTGATCGGGCCGTTCCTGCTGCGCAAGACGGCCCTGCGCCCGGAGCAATCGCAGACCCAGGGAGACGGTGCCGTGCGCAATGTCGACGGGCTGCGGCGCGTGCCCGGCCTGGCGGGGGTCGCATGAACCAGCCGATGCCGTTTGACGTGTCGTCGGTCACGCCCGTGCAAGGGGCGCCCGCCATGTCCGTCGTGATTGCCACATGGCGACGCCCGCAGATGCTGCAACGCTGCCTGGACGGCCTGCGGGCGCAGACGTTCGACGCGCACCGCCTGGAACTGGTCGTGGCAGACGACGGCCCGGACGACGCCACCCGCGCGGTCGTGGACGGCTTTGCCGCTGCGGCCCCCGGCTGGCGCGTGCAGTACGTGCCCGTGCGCGAAACGCAAGGCCCCGCCGCCGCACGCAACCGCGGCTGGCGCGCCGCCACCGGCGACATCATCGCCTTCACCGACGACGACACCATTCCGGCGCCCACGTGGCTGGCGGAAGGCTGGCGCATCATGACCACGGCCGAGGGCGTTGCCGGTGCTGAGAACGGCGGCCCGCCCGACGCCGCCACCGGCGCAGTCCGCATGCCGTTGCCGGAGCGTCCGACGGACTACGAGCGCGACGCCAGCGGCCTCACCCGCGCCGAATTCGTCACCGCCAACTGCTTTGTACGGCGCGCGATGCTGGAGCGCGTCGGCGGCTTTGACGAGCGCTTCCGGCTGGCGTGGCGGGAAGACTCCGATCTGCAGTTCCGCATTCTCGATGCAGGCGGGCGCATCGTGCAGGCGCCGCGCGCACTGATGCACCACCCGTGCGGCCAGCGCCCTGGGGCGTGAGCGTGTCGCAGCAGCGCAAGGTGTTTTACGACGCGCTGCTCTACAAGAAGCATCCCCGGCTTTACCGCACGCGCATCCGGCCGGTGCCGCCGTGGCATTACTACGGTGTGGGGGCGGCCGTGGTGGTTGCAGTGGCCGCGCTGGCCGCGCACTTGCCGTGGGTGGCTGCTGCAGCCGCCCTGGTCTGGCTGGCGCTCACGCTGCGCTTCACGGCCATGCGGCTGCGCGGCACCGCACACACCGCGCGGCATGTGCTGGAAATGTTTTGGACATCCATCGCCATTCCGCCCCTGGCGCTGTACTGGCGCTTGCGCGGTGCATGGCATTTCCGGGTCTGGTTCCTATGACGCCCGCTGCTGAACTCCTGCGCGGCGCACGCCGCATCGCCGTCTTTCGCGCCTTGCAACTCGGCGACATGCTGTGTGCCGTGCCGGCCCTGCGCGCGCTGCGGGCCGCTGCACCCCAGGCGCACATCACGCTGGTGGGCCTGCCATGGGCGCGCCAGTTCCAACAGCGCTATGCCGATCTGCTGGACGACTTTGTCGCCTTTCCGGGCGGCGACGGCTTTCCGGAAGCCGGGCCGGCCGATGCAGAAGCGACACACGCGTTCTATGCCGGCATGCGGGCACGCTGCCTGGATGTCGCCATCCAGCTGCACGGCAGCGGGCCGCAATCGACGGAGGTGGTCCGCCAGTTTGGTGCGCACCATGTGTTCGGGTTTCAGCCCAGCGGGGCGATCGCGCGACAGGCCAACGCAGGGCTGCTCCCGTGGCCGACGCAGTTGCCCGAGGCGCAACGCCTGCTGGCGTTGCTCAATCACCTGGGGGCGCCGGCGGTGCCGGCCACACCGGACTTTCCGCTCCTGCGCGAAGACTATGCCGAGCGCTTGCGCTCCTGCGCCATCAAGCCCTGGACCGCGACCGCCTTGTCTGCCTGCACCCGGGCGCGCGCATGCCCACGCGGCGCTGGTGGCCGGAGCGCTTCGCGGCAGTGGCCGACACGCTCATCGTCAGCGGGTTTCATGTAGTGATCACCGGTGCGGCATCGGAGGCGGCACTCGCCGAAGAAGTCCGCAGCCACATGCGCCAGCGTGCGGCCTCTGTGGTGGGGCAAACCTCGCTTGGCGGGCTCGCGGCACTGCTGCGGCTGTCGCGCCTGCTCATCTGCAACGACACCGGCGTGTCGCACGTGGCGGCGGCGGTGCGCGCGCCCAGTCTCGTCATTGCCTGCGGCAGCGACGTGGAACGCTGGGCGCCGGCAGACCGCACGCTGCACCGCGTGCTGGCCGCGGACCCGCCGTGCCGGCCGTGCATGCATTGGACGTGCCCCACCGGGCATGAATGCGCGCGCGATGTGCCGGCGCGTCAGGTGCTGGACGCCGCGTATGCCGCGCTGTTCGACCCCGACGTCCACCTGCGCGCCTCTTACGCGCCCCAGGCTGCCGAGTCCCGAAACGCATCGCACACGATCGAGAATTCCACCTCATGACCCACCCCACGCGACAACGCCTGCGCATCCTGACGTGGCACGTGCACGGCAACTACCTGTACTACTTGTCGCAGGTGCCGCACGACTTCTATCTTGTGACGCGGCCGCCCGATGCCTCGGGCCGCGTGCCGCCCGGTAACGCGGGCAAGGTCGGCGCGCTGCCCTGGGGTGACAACGTGCACGAAGTCCCGTTCGACGCCGTTGCCGGGCAGCACTTCGATGCGGTGCTGTACCAATCGCGCGCGCATTGGGAAAACGATCGCCTCTCGGTCCTCAGTGCCGCGCAGCGGGCGTTGCCCACGATCTATCTCGAACACGATCCGCCGCAGGAACACCCCACCAACACGCTGCACTGGGTGCAAGACCCCAACGTGCTGCTGGTGCATGTGACGCCGTTCAACGCGTTGATGTGGGACAGCGGCATCACGCCCGCACGCGTGATCGAACACGGCGTGCACTTGCCCGTGCCGGCGACCTACACCGGCGAGCTCGAGCGCGGCATCGTGGTCGTGAATCATCTGCACAAGCGCGGGCGGCGGCTGGGTGCCGACGTGTTCCAGTCGCTGCGCCAGCACGTGCCGCTTGATCTGGTCGGCATGGGGGCGGAAGCCGCGGGCGGGATCGGCGAAGTCGGCAACCTCGACCTGCCCACCTTCTGCGCGCGCTACCGCTTCTTCTTCAACCCGATCCGCTACACCAGCCTGGGCCTGGCCGTGGTGGAAGCGATGACCATCGGCATGCCGATCGTCGGCCTGGCCACCACGGAGATGAGCACGGTCATTCGCAACGGCCACAACGGCTACGTCGATACCAGCCCCGATGCACTGGCAGGCGTCATGCAGACGCTGCTGCGCGATCCGGCCCTGGCCCGCCGCTGGGGCGACGCAGCGCGCGAGACGGCTCGCACGCGTTTCGGCATCGACCGCTTCGTCGCCGATTGGCTGGACGCGTTTGCCACCGTCATGGAAAACAGGAAGGAGGCGGCATGAGACACCACGGAGACGCACACCACCCCGGCCATCCCGAGCCGCACCACCATTGGCGCGACCAGCGCCGCGTGCTGGTCACGGGCGGCGCCGGCTTTCTCGGCTCGCACCTGTGCGACCACCTGCTGCGCGACGGGCACGATGTGCTGTGCGTTGACAACTTCTACACCGGCACCAAGCGCAACATCGCCCACCTGCTGGGCCACCCGCGCTTCGAGGTGCTGCGCCACGACGTGACTTTCCCGCTGTATGTGGAGGTGGACGATATCTACAACCTGGCCTGCCCGGCCTCACCGATCCATTACCAGCACGACCCGGTGCAGACCACCAAGACGAGCGTGCACGGTGCGATCAACATGCTGGGGCTGGCCAAGCGCGTGGGCGCGCGCATCCTGCAAGCCTCCACCAGCGAGGTGTACGGCGACCCGCATGAGCATCCGCAAACCGAGCGCTACTGGGGCAACGTCAACCCGATCGGCGTGCGCTCGTGCTACGACGAAGGCAAGCGCTGCGCCGAGACCCTGTTCATGGACTACCGCCGCCAGCATGGCCTGGACGTCAAGGTCGCGCGCATCTTCAACACCTACGGCCCGCGCATGCACCCGAACGACGGGCGCGTTGTCTCCAACTTCATCATGCAGGCCCTGGCCGGCGACCCGATCACGCTCTACGGCGATGGCCGCCAGACGCGCGCCTTCTGCTACGTGGACGATCTCATCGACGCACTGGTGCGCTTGATGAACACGCCGCCGGATTTTTCGGGACCGGTCAACGTGGGCAACCCGGTGGAGATGAGCATGCTCGATATCGCGCGGCAGATTGTGGCTTGCACACGCTCGACGTCGGAACTCGTCTTCCACCCGCTGCCGCAGGACGACCCGACGCAGCGCTGCCCCGACATCACGCTGGCCCGCGAGGTGCTCGGGTGGGAGCCGCGCACCGCGCTTGAAGTGGGGCTGGCGCGTACGGTCGAATATTTCCGGCAGCAGTTCTTCCTTGCGCCGATGCCCGTGCCGGCCTGAGCTTCCGGCCGGCACGGCCACCGGGCTAGCCGATCGACAGTGTGGGGATGGCGCGGCGGCGCTGGCGGTCGGCGTCCATCTGCCGCCACAGCGCCACGGTGGTCGGCTGCACGGTATGCCGGCGCAGCAATGCGCGCGGCAGGCGCACCAGCGCGGCCGGCAACGCCTCGGCAAGCACGCCCTGTTCGGCCATCGCGCGGATGGCGCGGCCCGTGACCCGCCAGGCCAGGTCGAGCGGCAACCGCAGCCACGCACTCAGCATCTCGTTGCGCGCGAGCAGTGCACGGCGCTGCTTCACATCACGCACCGGCGATGGGTTGTGGTGCGTGACCACCTCGCGGCAGTAGACGATACGCCAGCCCGCGTCGACCAGGTCGAGCGCCAGCACGCTTTCTTCACCGCCGATAAAGAGGTCGCGCCGGTAGCCGCCGGCCTCGGTAAAGGCACGCGTGCGCGCCACGCAAGCGCCGGCCATGAAGCCGAGCAGCGCGGGGCCAGGCAGTCCATCGGAAGGCAACGTGCTGGTGGCCATGGGCTCGCACGCAGTGTCGTCGCGGCGCGTCGGGCCGACCACCACGTGCGCCGCCACCACGCCCACCGACGGATACCGCTGCAGCACGTCGACCGCACGTGCCACGGAGCCCGGCAGCCACGCGGTGTCGTCATCGCAGAAGGCAACGTAAGGCGTATCGATGCTGGCCACGCCAAAGTTGCGACCGGCTGCGCCGTAGTTGCGCGGCGCGCGCACGACGGCGACGTCGGGAAAGCGCGCGGCGATCTGGTCGGCGGTGCCGTCGGTGGAGCCGTTGTCCACCACCACGATCGGCCACGGCTCCTCCAGCGCCACCAGCTTGCCCAGCGTCTCGAGGACGGTGGCTGCGCGGTTGTACGTCAGCACGACGATGGAACACGGTGCCTGCGCCCTGCGGGCGTCATCCAACGGTTGCATGATCGGGTTCTCCTTGCTTGGGTTCCAGCAGCCAGAAACGTTCGGGCTGGTGCAGGTCTTCCACGCCGCCGGGGCCGAACGCGCGCAACTGGCTGGCGTAGCAGGCCACGGCGCGGCGCTTCTGGCGACCATCGACGGCCGTGACGGGCGACACCGGCGTGGCCACAATGTCCTGCGCGGCCAGTGCAACGATGCGGTCCTGCACGGCACCGCGCCCCCGCCGGTACAGCGCATCCTCATAGCCGATCCAGAGCCGTTGCGGCAGCTTGCGCAGCAGCAGCAACGCCGCTTCGTGCACGAGGACGTGGTCGCTGTGGAACAGCCCCAGCGGCACGAACACCGCGTCTGCCGCGCGCCTTTCCACCAGCCGGTAGAGCGCTCGCTCCAGTTCGGCCACGGTGGGCGTCTGCCCGTACTGGCTGTCGCAAAAACCGAGGTGATGCACCGTAGCGCTGACCTGCGCGTGCGCCTGCGCATCCTCCAGCCTGCGCGCCGCCACAGCCTGGGTGGAATCGGCAAAGCCCGCCTCCTGGTCCCAGGTCGTTGAGACCGGTGTTTCCGGCGCGCCACCAAACACCGTGACCGTGCGGCTGCCGTGATGCGCCGCGAGCAACGCACCGCACGAGAAAATCGCGTCGTCAAAGTGCGGCGAGATCACCAGCACCGGCCCGAGGCTGGCGACGCGATCGTGCAGCGCCCGGCTCATGCCCGTGAGGCGCCGGGCGTGCGAGCGCCGTCAGTGGCTTGCGGGTCCAGCTTGACCTTCATCCAGCCGGGTTCACGCGTGTCAAAGGCGCGGTAGGCATCGAGCGCCGCCGCCATCGGCTCGCGCACAGACAGCACGGCCGCCGGATCGATGGCGCCCGTGCGCACCAATTCCACGAGCTTGGGCAGATAGCGCCGGTGGTTGCAGTTGCCCATGCGGATGGTGAGGTTCTTGTTCATCGCCATGCCGATCGGGAACGTCGTGTCGTTGGGCGGGTACACGCCGATGATCGACAGCGTGCCCGCCTTGGCAAGGCCTTCGACGGCCCAGCGCAGCGCTTGCGAGGGCGCATCGCCGGCTTGCCACGGTGCGTTCTCGTTGGCATCGGAAACGGCACCCGTGCCGCGTGCTTGCGGGGTGGTGGCTTTGCGCTCGGCGGCAAACGCTTCGGCCGTCTTGTCGTCGGGCCGGGCAGGGCCGTGGTCGGCATGCTGGGCGTCCACGCCCACGGCGTCGATCGCACAATCCACGCCAATGCCGCCGGTGAGCCGGCGCAACGCCTGCACGGGGTCTTCACGTTCGAAGTCGATCACCTCGGCGCCTTGGGCGCGCGCCATGTCGAGTCGGTCCGCCAGGTGGTCCACCGCAAAGATGCGCCCCGCGCCCATCAGCTTGGCGGAGGCGATCACAAACTGCCCGACCGGCCCTGCGCCGAACACGGCAACGGTATGGCCCGGCTTGATGTTGGCCAGATCGGCGCCGAAGTAGCCGGTGGGGAAAATGTCCGACAGCAGAATGGCCTGGTCGTCCGACACCTCGTCGGGCAGCTTGACGAGGTTGACGTGCGCAAACGGTACACGCGCCTTTTCGGCCTGCAGGCCGTCGAAGCCGCCGGCTTCCTCCGGGCCGCCGTAGAACGACGTGCCGGCCAGATGCCCGTGCGGATTCGCCACATCACATTGCGCGGTATAGCCGGCACGGCAATATGCGCACGCGCCGCATGCAATGGTGGACGGAATCACCACCCGATCGCCGACCGACAAGTTGCGCACGTCGTCGCCGAGTGCTTCCACCACGCCTACACCTTCGTGGCCGAGGATGCGCCCCTCCTTCACATCGGCCATGGTGCCGCGTACGAAGTGCAGATCCGTCCCGCAGATGGCGCTGGCCGTGAGGCGCACGATGGCGTCGGTGGGCTCGCGCAGTGTCGGCTCGGGCACGTCTTCCAGACGAATGTCGCCGATGCCGTGAAATACGACAGCTTTCATGATTGACCCCTGGTTGGTGAACAGGACACCGCACTTGTTGCGCGGTTTCGCCCAAGACACGCAACCCCGGTGCCTGCGCGGCAACCCGGCGGCCTGTCAGGACCCTCGCGCGGCCAGCACGAAGAACAGCAAGGTACTGGTGCACATGCTCAGCGTCGCCAGCCAGGCCGTGCCATGCAGCAGCGGGGAACTGCGGAACGGCCCCATCACCGCCTTGCGGCGCGACATCAGCTGCAGCATCACCATGACAGGCGTGGCGGCCACGCCATTGAGCACCGCGGCCCAATACAGCAGCTTGAACGGCTCGATGGGCAGAAACACCATCACCGTGGCCGCCGCCATCACCAGCGTGAGGAACAGGTAGAACTTAGGCGCGCGGTGCACCTTCGCTTCAAGGCTGCTGTGCCACTTGAAGGCCTCCGCGGCGGCATAGGCAGCGGAGCCCGCCAGCACCGGCACCGCAAGCAGCCCCGTGCCGATCACGCCCACGGCAAACAACGTCTGCGCAAAGCGGCCAGCCACCGGCTTGAGCGCTTCGGCGGCCTGCGCACAGGTTTCGATTTTCGTGACGCCATGCGTGTGCAGCGCGTAAGCGGCCGTCAGCATGATGCAGAAGGCAATCAATGCCGACACCACCATCCCGACCGTCGTGTCGATGCGGATGCGAGCGAACTGGTCCTTCGCCTGCCACGGCGCCTTCTTGAGCGGCGCTTCGTCTTCAGCCAGGCGGGTTTCTTCCACCTCCCCTGCGGCCTGCCAGACAAACAGATACGGGCTGATGGTGGTGCCGAACACTGCGACGAGCGTCATCGCATAGTCCTTCGACCAATGCAGCTGCGGGACCACGGTGTCGTGCAGCGCATGCGCCCAGTCCACCTTCACGACAAATGCCGTGGCCACGTACGCCAGCAGCGACAGCGCGGTCCACTGCAGATAGCGCGCATAGCGGCGATACGGCATCCAGACTTGCAGCACGAGCGTGAAGACGGCAAACAGGCACGCATACCACGCGGTCGAGCCGCCCAGGAGCAGCCGCACGCTGTCGCCCATGGCAGCAATATCGGCCCCGACGTTGATGATGTTGGCCACCGTGACCAGCGCCACGAATGCATACGCCAGCCACGGCGAGTGATGCTGCCGGATATTGGCCACCACGCCCCGGCCGGACACGCGCCCCAGGCGCGCACTGACCAGTTGGATGGAAATCATCAGCGGCAGCGTCAGCAGCAGCGTCCAGAGCATGCCGGTACCCATCTGCGCACCGGCCTGCGCGTACGTGGCGATCCCGCTGGGGTCGTCATCTGCCGCGCCAGTGATGAAGCCGGGCCCCAGCCGGCGGTACCACGGGGTGTCGTCAGCTGCGGGCACGCTGGGCTCAGCTCCGGTTGTCAGTCGAGGGCGCGTCCGGCGTCTGCTCCCCGGGGTCGTGCAGCTTGTCGCGCGTGATGCCCGGCGGCACTTCGCCTTGGCGCATGCGGCGCAGCGTGTCGTGCTTGCTCTGCGGCTTCGGTGCCGTGCTGCCTGTGCGGCCGGCTTCCGCATTGGCCGGCCGATCGCCCGGCTTGCGGTGCGACTCGGCCTGTTCCCAGTCGGCCTGACGCTGTTCGGCGTCGCGGTTTTCCTTCTCTTGCCTGTCTCGCATGGTTGCCTCCGGTGTACGTGTGCAGGTGTGAAAAATCAGCGGCGCTTGCGGATCAGGCTGACCTGCCCGTTGCGCTCCAGAATGGCGGCCTCCACATCGTCCAGCGTGCGCGAGCCGAGGGTCTGGCGCACGCTCTCATGCACATCACCCACGGTGATGAGCGCGGCATCCATCTGGCCTTGGTCGAAGCACCCTTCCCGATAGATCTCGCGTTCGCGGCCGGCGATGAGCCGATCGAGCTTGGGTAGCCGCACGCATGCCCACCCCAGCAGACGGTGCACCGCCACCAGTGCGAGCGAAGCCGACACCGTCGCCAAAAAAGGCGATGCGCCGACGATAGCGCGGCTCAGCGTGGCGCCCAGCAACACCGCAACAACGAAATCGAACGGCGCACGCTGGCCGAACGAGCGGCGGCCCGACAGGCGAACCAGCGCCAGCCCGATGGCGAACACCACCACTGCACGCATCGCGGTTTGTAACGGGTTGAGATCCTTGCCTTCGCCAAAGAGGAACAGCAGCGTGTCCATGGCGCCTCCCGGGGTGGATGTGAAGTGTTTTCCACCACGGCAGCAAGCGGCGTGCCGCAACGCATGCGCCCCCGACCGCACCTCGCGCGAGGTTGAAAGCGATGGCATGCCGCGTGCTGAAAGCCGGTGTATCCACACTGTCATAGCGAGCGCACCATGCCCGACCAGCCACAGCAACAACCACCACAGCACCAGGACCGCCAGCCCGGCACCGAGAGCGACATGACGCCGCGCCCGCGCGCCGAGATGGAAAATTACTTCGGCAGCGGCAAGCTTGCCGACAAGGTCGCCATCGTCACCGGCGGCGACAGCGGCATCGGCCGCGCGGTGGCCATCGGCTTTGCAAAGGAAGGCGCCGATGTGCTGATCGCCTATCTGGACGAACACGACGACGCCAACCAGACCTGCCGCCTCGTCCGCGCGACTGGCCGCCGCTGCGAAGCCATTGCCGGCGACCTGGGCGACGAAGCGCATGCCCGCGCGGTGGTCACGCAGGCGGTGGCCACCTTCGGCAAGATCGACATCGTGGTGAGCAATGCGGCAGAACAGCACCCCCAGCAAAGCCTGGCCGACATCGACGCTGTGCAGCTCGAGCGCACGTTCCGCACGAACGTCTTCGCGATGTTCTATCTGATCCGTGCCGCGCTGCCGCACCTGCATGAAGGCGCGCGCATCATCACGACCACCTCGGTCACGGCGTTTCGCGGCAGCGGCCACCTGGTGGACTACGCCGCCACCAAGGGCGCAATCGTCGCGTTTACGCGATCACTGGCGCAGCAGGTGGCCGAGAAGGGCATCCTGGTGAATGCCGTGGCGCCGGGGCCGATCTGGACACCGCTGATCCCGTCCACCTTCGACGCCGAGCACGTCGCCAAATTCGGCAGCAACGAGCCGCTGGGCCGGGCCGCCAGCCGGATGAAGTGGCGCCGTGCTACATCTTTTTGGCGTCTGCCGATGCGAGCTACATGACCGGGCAGACGCTGCATCCGAATGGGGGGGAGATCGTCAACGGGTGACGGTACCGCCCCCCGGCTGCATCAAAACGCCGTGCGCATCCCGACCATCGCGCCGAGCTGGTTCACACCCTTGCCCGGCGTGGTCCCACCCCCGCCGCCGCTGACGGAATACTGCGCGTTGGCGCTGTTCCACAGATAGCCGGTCTGCGCATACAGCGCCGTGCGCTTCGAGAGCGAATAGACGCCGCGCAGCACGGCCATCGTCGCGCTGCGGCTCTGGTCGGCATTGACGAGGCGGATCAGACCGGCATCCAGCGTCAGCGCGCCCGTGAGCGGATAGCTGCCGTTGACGAAGTAGAGGTTGGAACGGACGTCGCCGGCAACGGCCTGCACGTGGCGACCGATCCAGCCCACGCCGAGCTTGGCGTTGCCGAGCTTCACATAGCCGTTGGCGACGATGCGGCGGTCTTTGTCGCCCGCATCGGTAAGCGCGATGGGCGCACTGCCGTTGAAGAACGATGCGGTGGCGCCGGTGCCGCCGCGTTGCTCTTCATAAGCGCCGGCCACGCCAAAGGTGGCCGCGTCGTACTTGACCATGGCCGACATGGCACGGCACGCCGATGCATTGCCCGCCACCTCGCCCGCGCAGGTTCCGGAGGCCGGCACACCGCCCGCAGCATCGCGCCCGAACGAATACGTGGCACCCACCGTCAGGCCGCTGAAGGTGCCTTTGTAGGCGATGGTGTTGTCCGTGCGCGCGTTTGGAATGTACGCATCGAGTGAGCCGATGGCGTACTGGCTGGGGCCGAGGATGTCTGCATCGGCCAGCGACAGAAACACCATGCTGTACTGCCGACCCAGCGTGACGGTGCCGTAATCGCTCGCCAGCCCGACCCACGCCTGCCGGCCGAACAGGCGACCGCCCTGGCCGGAAGTGCCGGTGTCGGTGTTGAAGCCGCTTTCCAGCGTGAACACGGCCTTCATGCCGTTGCCCAGGTCTTCAGCGCCGCGCAAGCCCCAGCGCGAGGGCAGCGTGCCCGTGACCGACGGAATGCGCGTGAGGCCGTTGCCATTGGTATTGGCATGGCTCACGTATTCGATGCCGGTATCGATGAGGCCGTAGAGCGTGACGCTCTGCGCATTGGCCGCGCCGCTGGCGAGCGCGCACGTGGCAGCGGCCAGCACGAGACAGTGCGTGCGCAAGGTGGTGGTTTGCATGTGGGGCCCCTCCTAGGGTCGAGCCGGTCCCGCCCCCCATGTCTGGCAGGCCGGCGGTTTGGTATGCGTGGAAGGCGCCATCGGGCCGACGGCGCGAGAAAGAACAACCGCTATGTCAGTCCTGCACGCGCGGCCGCTTGAGCAGCAGCAGCGCAGCCAGCGCCGCGATGATGGTGACCGGGATGCTGGCGCCAATGATGGTGGTGGCGTGCTGCCCCATCGCCAGCAGTTGACCGGCCAGCAGCGGCCCGGCGATCGAGCCCAACCGGCCCACCGCCACCGCAGCGCCCACGCCGGTGCCGCGCACGACGGTCGGGTAGTACGCCGCCGCCAACGCATACAGCACCGACTGCGCGCCGATCACGAACAGCCCCGCCATGAAGGCGCCGGCCGACATCGATGCCATGCCGCCCGCCGCAGCCAGCAACGACAACGCCGCGATGATGCCGACATACATGCCCGACACTACCCAGCGCGGGCGCGCCGCATCCATCAACATGCCAATGCCCAGCGCGCCGGCACCGCCGCCGATGTTGAACAGGATCTGCACCATGCCAACCTGCGGCCGGCTCAGTCCCTGTGCGGCCATCAGGGAGGGCAGCCAGTTGAGCAGGAAATACAGCACGATCAGCGTGAAGAAATAGCTGACCCACAGGAACAGCGTGGCCGCCAGGCGACGCTCGCCAAACAGCGCCCATGACACCGGCGGCGGCTGGATGGCGCCCCGCTGCGCGCTGTCGAACCGGCGCGATTCCTGCAGCGTCAGCAGCAGCGGCACCACGACGAGCGGGCCGAAGCCGCCCACGTAGAAGATATGGCGCCAGCCGGAATCGCCGGCGCTCAACATGCCGACCACCGCGGCGATGGCACCGCCAAACGGGATGCCGCAATACATAACGCTCACGGCGGTGTTGCGCAGGCGTGCGGGTACCGCTTCGGCACACAGCGCGATCAGGTTGGGCATGGCGGCCCCCAGGCCGATGCCGGTGGCCACGCGAATCATCAGCAGGCTGTTGAAATCCCACACGTGCGCGGTGGCGATCGAAAAGATGCCGAACAGCGCCGTCGCCAGGATCAGCACGCGCTTGCGGCCGATGCGATCAGCCAGCCGGCCGCCCAGCATGGCGCCCGGCAACAGGCCAAACGTGCCGGCGCTAAATGCGAGGCCCATCTGCCCGACCGACAGGCCGAACTCGCGCGCCATGCGCGGCGCAGCCACGCCGATGGATTGCAGATCGAGCCCCTCAAGCAGCGCAACGATGAAGCACAGCCCAAGGGTCATGGCGACGCCGGCGCCAACGGTCTCCCGGCTCAACGTCGTGGTGGTGGTTTGCATGGCATCTCCTTCCGGATGTTGGGCGGCCGTCATTGGCAACTGAAGCTCGAGGCGTCGTTGATGTTGCCGGCGCCCGTGTAGCGCGCGATCTTCGGGTAGGCGCACAGCGGACGCGTGCGGTCGTGGCCGGCGGCATTCCAGTCGCTGGGCACTTCGGCATTCGGCACGGCGTTGGCGGGGCCGCGTGCGGTGGCGACCACGCTGTCGGGCGCCACGCCGCGCTCCACCCAGGCCACCAGCGGCGTGAGCATGTCGAACTGGTCGGCGGTCGGCCCGCCCGCGCAGTGATTCATGCCCGGCACCGGATAGAAGCGCGCGAAGTTGCTGGCATCGCCGCCGTTGGCTGCGGCCAGGCGCTGGTACCAGTCGGTCGTGTCGTCGGACGAGAACACCGGGTCGCTCGTGCCGTGATAGACCATCAGCTTGGCGCCGCGCCCCTTGAGCGTGCCGAGGTTGGTCTCATCCGGCGGCGTCATGAAAGACCAGGCGGATTCGGTGTACGTGGCGTCTGTGGCGAAGATCTTCGGTGCGTCGGTGTCCATGTTGAACGCCAGGCCATACGCGGTGAGTGACGTGATGGCCGACGCCGGCTGCGGCGTGGTCGTAAACACGAACGCCAGCGCTGCAGGATCCAGCTGGATCGAGTTGCCTTGCTTCCACGCCGCCCAGTTGCTGCCGCTGATGCCGGCGTCAAACGAAAAGCCCGAGTACAACGCCTGCCCCGCACTGTTGCGCGCGCCGGCAAACAGGTTGGCCATCACGGTTTTCTGCGCGGCGGTCAGGCAGGTGCCGTCACGGGCGCCGGTGCAGGTCGGCACATCGTTGGCGAGGCTGAAGGCGGTCTGGCACGCCTTGAGGTTGTTGATCATGCCGTCGGTCGTGCCGTCCAATGCGTCGCACTTGGCGAGTACGTGGCTGGCCACCATGGCGCGCTCCGCGGCGGACAGGGACGTGGTGATGTCTGGAAAGCCCGCGCTGGTGTTGGCGGTCGCCACCGTCGCCAGTTGCTGGGCGCTGTACACCTCGTTGATGGCCGCCTTGGGCAGATGGAAGCCCGGGTCGCCGGCCAGGATGCCGTCATACGCGTTGGCCGAACGCGCGGCGGCCACCATCGCATGGCGCCCGCCGTTGGAGCACCCGCCAAAGTAGCTGCGGTCCGGCGCCTTGCCGTACACCTGCGCGATCATCGACTTGGCCATCGGCGTGAGCGTGGCAACGGCGTTGTAGCCGTAATCGAGGCGGGCCTGCGGGTCGCGCCCGAACAGCGGCACCTGGCTGCCGTTATGCCCCGCATCCGAACTGATGACGGCAAACCCGGAGCCCAGTGCACTGCTGACGGGACCACCGCCCAACGCGCCCAGCGCCGTGGCCACCGCGCCATCCAGCCCGCCGTTGGCCTGGTAGTAGAAGCGACCGTTCCATGCCTTGGGCAGACGCATCTCGAAACCGATGGCGTACGTCTTGCC
This sequence comes from Ralstonia sp. TCR112, assembly GCF_007997035.1. GTDB lineage: Bacteria > Pseudomonadota > Gammaproteobacteria > Burkholderiales > Burkholderiaceae > Ralstonia > Ralstonia edaphi. Next base: position 37,162 of record NZ_VOSS01000084.1, read on the forward strand.
GTCCACCGGGCTCACACGCGTGTTCATGGTGCCGGTGATGAGGCAGTGCTCGGGCACGGCGTTGCCGCCCACGCTCAACGTGCCGGCGGCCACGGTCGAGATGGCGGTGATGCTGGTGTTGGCAAAACTCAGCTTGTCGGCAAAGCTCTCGCACGCGGCGGCGAGATTCAACCCCGTGGCAGGCGAAAGCTGCGGCAGCTGCGATGCTTGCGACGACGAAGCGTCGCCTGTGCTGTCGTCGTTGCAGCCGGCGCAGCTCAGCGCGAGGGCGAGCGCGGCCAGCGCCATGCCCCGTGACATGACGGTCTTCATGAGTCTCCTCCTGGGTGGATGAACCGGTCTTTGCCGGTTGGTCGGATTGCTGCGTTGGAATCAGCCCGCGCGGATCACCGCGGGATCGCCATCGCGATACAGCGTGTCGACCTGCTCGGCACGGTGGGCCAGCACGGCGCGCTGGTTGAGCGTGCCCTTGTCGGTGACCTCGCCGCGGTCAAGCGATGGCGGCACGTCGAGCAACAGCAGCCGCGCCACGCGCGTCGCGCTGCCGGTGGCCGTGGCGTTCAGTTCGTGCAGCAGTGCGGCAAATGCGGCGCGCACGGCAGGGGCGGCCAGCACTTCGGCTGTGCTGGCGCTGGCGGGCAGGCCAGAGAGCCGCCGGCATCGCTCCATCTGCGGGAACACCAGCAAGCCGATGTCGTCACGGTTCATGCCGGCAATCACCACGTCCTGCACATACGGCGCGCCTGCGGCAATCACACGTGCACGCAATGGGCCCACGCTGACGAACGTGCCGGAGCTGAGCTTGAAGTCCTCCGCGATGCGGCCATCGAAGACGAGGCCTTTTTCGGGGTGGTCGGCGTCGTAGAAACGCAGCGCGTCGCCGCTGCAGTAGTAGCCGTCTTCATCGAAGACCGGTGCGGCAGGCTCTTCCCCCAGGCGCCAGTAGCCACGCATGACGTGCGGCCCGCGAAAGCGCGCCTCCAGCTTGTCGCCCACGGGCACGAGCTTGAGTTCGCAGCCCGGCGCCGGCGTGCCGACATAGCCCGAACGCATGATCGGCCGGGTCGTGAACAGGCAGCACGGCGACGTCTCTGTCATGCCCAGGCCGGCCATGATGCGGATGCGTTCGCCGCAGTGCTGGCCGGTCACGCGCTCCAGCCGGTCCCAGGCCTCTTGCGACAGTCCTGCACCGCCAAAGAAGTAGAGCTTCACGCGGGAGAAGAAGGTCTCGCGCAGCGCCGGGTCCCGCTCCAGCGCCAGCGCGAGTTCTTCCCACCCCTTGGGCACATTGAAATACGCAGTGGGTGCGATCTCGTGCAGGTTGCGCAGGGTCTCGTCGAATTTGCCGGGCACGGGCCGGCCGTCGTCGATGTATAGCGTGCCGCCGTTGTAGAGCACGATGCCGACGTTGTGGCTGCCGCCGAACGTGTGGTTCCACGGCAGCCAATCCACCAGCACCGGCGGCTCCTTGGCGAATTCGGGAATGGTCTGGCGCAGCATCTGCTGATTGCTGCACAGCATGCGGTGCGTGGTCGGCACGGCCTTGGGCGCGCGCGTCGAGCCCGAGGTGAACAGCACCTTGACCAGCGTATCGGGGCCGGTTGCGGCCTGCGCGGCGTCTGCCGTGGTCACGAGCGTGTGCAGCAGCGTGTCGAAGGCGGTGGCGCTGCGCCCGGGCAATACGCCGTCGCGCGTGATGACCTCCACGCCGGGCGGCACCACCGCGCTGATGGCGTTGGCAAAGGCCGCGCCATCGGCGGCATAGACGAGCCCCGGCGTCAGCACGTCAAACACGTGGCGCAGCTTGCCGAAATCCGTCGACACCAATGCATACGGCGGCGACACCGGCGCGTACGGCACACCCGCCCACATGGCGCCCAGCGCCAGCTGCAAGTGCTCAAGATCGTTGCCGGACAGGATCGCCAGCGGGCGCTCGGTGGAGACGCCGCGATCCAGCAGCGCCTGGCCAATGGCGCGTGCGCGCTCCAGCATCTCGCGATAGGTCAGCTTGATCCATGCGCCGTCCGGCCCGCGACGTGCAGCCAGCACGCGATCCGGGTGGCGCTGCGCGCCCGCGACCAGGCAGTCGGTCATGCGCGCCGGATGTTCTGCCAGCGCTTCGGTATTACGCACGTGCCAGACACCGCGGTCGCGCGCGTCCATCTCGCAACGCGCAGGCGCATCGCTCACGGCAACCTGCCTGTAGGGGTGATCGGGCACACCTGCCGGGGGCGGCGTGTGATGCCCGGTTTGAACCTGCGGGCCCTGAGCCTGCATTTCGACGTGATTCACGTCTTGTCTCCTGAATGCGCCGCCCGTTTTATGGTTGTGGTGGGCGGCTGCCGAACTTCAGATCGGTTAAATCGGATAGTGGCGCGGCGTATTCTGCAAGGTGATCCAGCGCAGTTCGGTAAATTCCGCAATCGACGCCTTGCCGCCAAACCGGCCGTAGCCGCTGCTCTTCACGCCGCCAAACGGCATCTGTGCCTCGTCGTGCACGGTGGGGCCGTTGATGTGGCAGATGCCCGATTCGATACGCTGCGCAACCCGCATCGCGCGCGACACATCGCGGCTGAACACGGCGGCCGACAAACCGTATTCGCTGTCATTGGCCAGGCGAATCGCCTCTTCATCGCCATCCACGCGCGCCACCGTCACCACGGGGCCGAACGATTCCTCGTTGTACAGCCGCATGGCGGGCGTCACGCCATCCACGATGGCCGGCTGCACGATGGCGCCATCCATGTGCAAGCCGACGGGCAGCGCAGCGCCGTGCGCGCGGGCATCTTCCACCAGCGCCTGCACGCGCCTGGCTGCATCTACGCTCACCATCGCGCCCAGTTGCGCGGTCGCGTCAGTCGGGTCACCTGCGCGCAGCGTGCGCGCCTTGGCGGCCAGCTTGTCGACGAGGGCATCGGCAATCTTGCGATCGACAATGACGCGTTCGGTCGACATGCAGATCTGCCCCTGGTTGAAGAATGCGCCAAACGCAATCGCGTCCACCGCGGCATCCAGGTCGGCATCGTCCAGCACCAGCACCGGCGCCTTGCCGCCCAGCTCCAGCAGCGCAGGCTTCAGGTGCCGCGCCGCGTGCTGCGCAATGATGCGCCCCACATGCGTCGAGCCCGTGAAGTTCACGCGGCGCACGGCCGGATGCGCGATCAGGCGCTCCACCACCTCGGCGGCATCGGCCGGCGCGTTGGTCACCACGTTCACCACGCCATCGCCCAGGCCCGCCTCCTGCAGCACGGTGCCGATCAGCCGATGCACGCCCGGGCACAGTTCCGACGCCTTGAGCACGACCGTGTTGCCGCATGCCAGCGGCATGGCCAGCGCGCGCGTGCCCAGGATCACCGGCGCGTTCCACGGTGCAATGCCGAGCACCACACCGCAAGGCTGGCGCACGGCCATCGCAAAGTTGCCCGGTACGTCCGACGGGATGACGCTGCCGTCGATCTGCGTGGTCATGGAGGCAGCTTCGCGCAGCATGTTGGCCGCCAGCATGACGTTGAAGCCGATCCAGTTGGGGCTGGCGCCGGTCTCCGCCGCGCCGGCGCGGATGAAGGCGTCGGTGTGCTGGTCCATCAAGTCGGCCGCTTTGAGCAGCCGCTTGCGGCGCTCGCCCGGCGCCAAGGCCGCCCACGCGGGGAACGCATCAGCGGCAGCCTGCACAGCGGCGTCGGCATCTTCCAGCGTGGCCGCCGCCGCGCGCGATGCGACTGCGTCGTTGACGGGATTGCGGCGCTCGAAGGTGGCACCGCTGGCAGCTGGCCGGCTTTCACCGCCGATCAGCAGGGTCACAAGCTGAGTCACCTCAGGCATGGGTTCGTCTCCGGGGGCGTTGGCGTGAGCGGACCAGATCAGGCGCGCTTGTAGGCTTGCAGGCCTGGCTTGATCGACTTGTCGTCCAGGAACTGCTTGAGGCCCTGCTCGCGGCCGCCCTCCGGATCGCGCAGCGTGGCCTGGTCGAGCTTGGCGTACAGATAATCCTCGTTCTGCTCCCATGTCAGCTCGCGGCTGCGCTTGAAGCCGTGCTTGGCGGCGCGCAGCACCACGGGGTTCTTCTCCAGCAGCTTCTCGGCCAGTGCCACGGTGCGCGCACGCAGGTGGGCACGCGGCACGCTCTCGTTGACGAGGCCCATGGCGGCAGCCTGCTGACCGGTGAAGGTCTCACCGGTCATGATGTAGTAGAGCGCCTGGCGATGGCCCACGGTATCGGCCATCGCCTTGCTGACGAGGTTGCCCGGCGGAATGCCCCAGTTGATTTCCGACAGGCCGAAGGTGGCCTCGTCCGCCGCAATCGCCAGATCGCACGCCACCAGCGGCGAGAACCCGCCGCCGAAGCACCAGCCGTTGACCATCGCGATGGTCGGCTTGGCATACATGCGCAGCAGCTTCCATTGCCACTGGCAGGCATCGCGCCGGATCTTCTCCTGCAGGATTTCCGGGCCGGCGTCAACTTCGCGGAAGTACTCCTTCAAATCCATGCCCGCCGTCCACGCATCGCCCGCGCCGGTCAGTACCAGCACCTTGGCATCGGCATCCAGCTCCAGCGCTTCGAGCACCTGGATCATGTCCGAGTTGAGCGTCGGGCTCATGGCATTGCGCTTCTCGGGGCGGTTGAACGTCACCCATGCAATGCCCTGGTCCACCTTTACGTCCACGGTTTGCCAGCGCCCTTGGTAATCAGCCATTTCCGTCTCCTTGATCTGTCGGCTGCTTGAGATGCCCGCCGTCTTGTGTGCGGCGCGTCTCAGCTTGGTGCCAATTTAATATCAGGTAGCCTGATATAACAAGGAGATTATCATTGCCGTAAACCCTGATCCGAACGACACGTAGCAGAATGTGCGCATCTGCATAGGTGCACACCCACTCACATCCATGGCGGCCACACGAACCAAACGCAACACACCTCAGCCCGCACAAGACGGCGCACCCGCAACGTCTGCACGACTGCCCTACCTGATCGGCCGCACCGATCGCATCGTCAAGCGCCGCCTGGGCGAAGCGCTCGCCCCGCACGGGCTGACGGTGCCGCAATTCACGGCGCTGTCTGTGCTGCACGCGCGCGGCAGCCTGTCGAACGCGCAACTGGCGGAGCGCTCGTTCATGTCGCCGCAGTCGGCCAATGAAGTGGTGAAGGCGATGGAAGCCCGCGGCTGGGTGACGCGCACGCCCGACCCAACGCACGGCCGCATCGTCATGCTCGGGTTGACCGACGAAGCGCTCGCCTTGCTGGCGCTGTGCGACGAGGCCGTCAGCCGGCTCGAGCAGGAAATGCTGCAAGGAATCGACGCTGCGCACGCGGCATTGCTGCACGATCTGCTGCTGCAATGCGGGCGCAATCTGCGCTGAGCGGGGCCCTTCAGTTGCCACGGCAGTTGCCGTTATGCAATGTAATAAAGTCAGATCAAAGCGACATATTGATCGGCGGCCCCCGGCGCTAGAATGGCTGGTCCCTGCCTGTCGGGCCGGATCGAACAACCGTCGCCCTCCATCAACGCACCGCGGTTCTGAAACGCCTCCATGTGGATTGTCCAACTCGCGCTGCGAAGGCCGCTGACGTTCATCGTCCTCGCCCTGCTGATCCTGCTGGCGACGCCGTTTACGCTCATGCGTACGCCCACGGACATCTTCCCGGAAATCGACATTCCGGTCGCGAGCATCATCTGGAACTACAACGGGCTGCCCGCGAAGGAGATGGCCGACCGCATCGTCTCCGTCACCGAGCGCAGCCTGACGACGACCGTCAACGACATCGAGCACATCGAGTCGCAATCGTTGGGCGGCGTGTCGATCATCAAAGTCTTCTTCCAGCCCAACGCCAACATCCAGACCGCGCTCGCGCAGATCGTGGCGAGCACGCAGGCGCAGGTGCGGCAGTTGCCGCCGGGCACCACGCCGCCGCTGGTGATCAAGTATTCGGCGTCGAGCATTCCGATCCTGCAACTGGGCCTGTCGAGCAACACGCTGTCGGAGCAGGAACTCAATGATGCGGCGCTGAACTTCCTGCGCCCGCGCCTGATCACGGTGCCGGGCATCGCGGTGCCGTTTCCGTATGGCGGCAAGAGCCGGCAGATCACGGTCGATCTCGATACGCAGAAGCTGCTGGCGCAGGGCCTGACGCCCGTCGACATCGTCAACGCGGTAGGCGCGCAGAACCTGATCCTGCCGGCCGGCACGCAAAAGATCGACGCCACCGAATACGGCGTCACGCTCAACGGCACGCCGGGCAGCATCGCCGCGCTCAATGCGATTCCGGTAAGGGCCAGCAACGGCGCCACGCTGTACCTGGGCGACGTGGCCCACGTGCGCGACGGTTTCTCGCCGCAGACGAATGTGGTGCGTCAGGACGGCCAGCGCGGGGTGCTGCTGTCCATCCTGAAGAACGGCGGCGCATCGACGCTCGATATCGTCAACAACATCCACAAGCTCCTGCCGGCCGCGGCCGCCGCGCTGCCTCAAGACTTGAAGATCACGCCCCTGTTCGATCAGTCGCTGTTCGTGAAGGCGGCCATTGAAGGCGTGATCCGCGAGGCGATCATCGCCGCATGCCTGACGGCGGCCATGATCCTGCTGTTCCTCGGCAACTGGCGCAGCACGGCCATCATTGCAGTGTCGATTCCGCTGTCGATTCTCTCGTCGATCATCGTGCTGCACCTGATCGGCGAAACCATCAATCTGATGACGCTCGGCGGCCTGGCGCTGGCGGTCGGGATTCTCGTGGACGACGCCACCGTCACCATCGAGAACATCGAGCGCCACCTGCACGAAGGCAAGGCGCCCGTCACCGCCATCCTGGATGGCGCCGCCGAAATTGCCGTGCCCGCCTTCGTGTCCACAATCTGCATCTGCATCGTGTTCGTGCCGATGTTCTTCCTCACGGGCGTGGCGCGTTACCTGTTCGTGCCGATGGCCGAAGCGGTAATCTTCGCCATGCTGGCGTCATACGTGCTTTCGCGCACGCTGGTGCCGACGCTGGTGATGATGCTCATGACCGGCCACCCGCATGACGCCGGGAAAGCCGACGCAAAACCGAGCACGTTCGGCCGCATCTACCGGGCGTTCAACACGCAGTTCGAACACATGCGCGGCAACTACGCCGCCATCCTGGGCGGGCTGCTGGAGCGCCGCCGCGTATTCGCGCTGTCATTCCTGGGCTTCTGCGTGGCGTCGTGCGCGCTGTTCCTGGTGCTGGGCCGTGACTTCTTCCCCGATGTGGATGCCGGACAGATCCGCCTGCACATGCGCGCACCGTCGGGCCTGCGGATTGAAGAAACCGCACGGCTGGCCGACGAGGTGGAAACAGCCATCCGCGACATCATCCCCAAACAGGAACTGTCGACGATTCTCGACAACCTCGGCGTGCCGAACTCGGGGATCAATCTGTCGTACAGCAACGCGGGCACCATCGGCACGCTCGACGGTGAAATCCTGATTGCCCTGCACGAGGGCGAGCGCAAACCCAGCGCGGAATACATCCGCCGCCTGCGCGAAGAACTGCCGAAGCGCTTTCCGGGCGTGGAATTCGCGTTCCAGCCTGCAGACATCGTCAGCCAGATCCTGAACTTTGGTTTGCCGTCGGCCATCGACGTGCAGTTCTCCGGCGCCGACGTGGCCACCAACAAGCAGCTTGCGGGCATGCTGGCCAACCGCATCAAGCAGATTCCTGGCGCGGTGGATACGCATGTGCACCAGCGTTTCGACCAGCCCACGCTCGCCTTGAACATGGACCGCACGCGCATCCAGCAGGTCGGCCTGGAAGGGCGCGACGTGGCGCAGAACCTGCTCGTGTCGCTCAGCTCAAGCTTCCAGACCTCGCCCACGTTCTGGCTCAACCCGATCAACGGTGTGGTGTACCAGGTAGCCGTCACCAGCCCGCAGTACCGCGTCGATTCGCTCGACGCGCTGCTGCGCACGCCGGTGGCCAGCTCGCGCGGCGGCGCTGCACAGGCAGGCGGCCCGCAGTTGCTGGGCAACCTCGTGCAGGTGAGCCCCGCGGTGCAGCCGCAAGTGGTGTCGCACTACGACATCACGCCGGTGGTGGACGTCTATGCCGCCGTGCAGGGCCGTGACCTGGGCGCGGTCGCCAAGGAAGTGCAGAAGGCCGTCGACGATATCCGCCCGAAACTGCCGCGCGGCGCGCAGGTCACGGTGCGCGGTCAGGTGAAGACAATGGAATCGTCGTTCCTCGGCTTGGGGCTCGGCCTCGTCATGGCGATCGTGCTGGTGTACCTGCTGATCGTGGTGAACTTCCAGTCGTGGATCGACCCGCTCATCATCGTGACCGCACTGCCCGCGGCGCTGGCGGGCATCGCCTGGATGCTGTTCGTGACGGGGACGACGCTGTCGGTGCCCTCGCTCACGGGGGCAATCATGACGATGGGCGTGGCGACGGCCAATTCAATTCTGTTGATCTCGTTCGCGCGCGAGCGATTGGCCGAAGGCATTGCGCCGGTGCAGGCCGCGCTGGAAGCCGGCGCCACCCGCCTGCGCCCGGTGCTGATGACGGCGCTGGCGATGATCATCGGCATGGTGCCCATGGCGTTGGGCTTGGGCGAAGGCGCAGAACAGAACGCGCCGCTGGGGCGCGCGGTGATCGGCGGTCTGCTGTTTGCAACCGTCTCGACCCTTTTCTTTGTTCCGGTGGTGTTTGCCAGCGTGCACAACAGATTGCAGCGGCGCGCCGCCCGGCGCAGTCACGATTTGCGGGGAAGCGAAGGACATGTCTGAGCAAACATCCGGTGCCCATTCCGGGGCGCATTCTGGCCACCTTGCGGACGGCCCGCCGCACCACGTCGTCACCGTCGACCCGATTGAACAGGTGGACCGCGGCCCCGCCATGCGCCGCGCACGCTGGGTCGTGATCGTCGTCGTGGTTCTGCTGGCACTGGGCGCTGCCCGCACGCTGGTCAGCCGCTACTACAACGCGCACGCGCTGGAGCGCCAGGTGAACGCGCAGACCAGTCGCTACGTCACCACCGTCGCCCCCAAACCGGCCAGCGCCAACCGCGAGCTGACGCTGCCGGGCACGCTGCAGGGCTACGTTGAATCGCCCATCTATGCCCGCACGAGCGGCTATGTGCTGCGCTGGTTCAAGGACATCGGCGCCCACGCCGACAAGGGCGAAGTGCTGGCGCTGCTCGACACGCCCGAAGTCGACCAGGAACTGAACCAGGCGCAGGCCACGCGCAACCAGGCTGCGGCACGCAAGGCGCTGGCGCAGACCTCGCTTACGCGCTGGCAGAACCTGCGCCAGAAAGACGCCGTCTCGCAACAGGAACTGGACGAGCGCACCAGCGCCGCCAACCAGGCCCAGGCCGACCTGGCCGCGGCCGAAGCCAACGTGCGCCGCTTGCAGGAGCTGCAAGGCTTCCGCCGCGTGGTGGCGCCGTTTGCAGGCGTGGTGACCAAGCGCAATGTCGACGTCGGCACGCTGGTCAACGCCGGCAATGCGGGCGCCAACCGGGAGCTGTTCACGCTGGCGCAGACCGATCCGCTGCGCATCTACCTGTATGTGCCGCAGGCGTATTCGCAGCAGGTGAAGGTCGGCCAGGACGTGGCCGTGACGCTGGCCGAGTTGCCGGGCCAGACCTTCCATGGCACCATCGCGCGCGCCTCCGGCGCCATCGACGCCGCCACACGCACCATGCAGGTGGAAGTGCAGCTGCCCAACAAGGACGGCCGCCTGCTGCCGGGTGCGTATGTGCAGGTCGCCATCAAGGGCAAATCGTCCGGCGACGATGCGGGCGCCAACGCGCAGGGCACCTATCTCGTGCCGACGAACACGCTGCTCTTCCGCAAGGAAGGCCCGCGCATCGCCGTCGCAGAAAACGGCCGCGCCGACCTGCGCCCCGTCACCATCGGGCGCGACTACGGCCGCACGGTGGAAATCGTGTCTGGCCTGAAGGCGACGGACGCGCTGATCCTGAACCCGGCCGATTCGATCGAGCAAGGCGAGGCAGTGACCATCGTCACGCCCGCACCCGCATCGGCACCGGGGGCATCGGCGCCGCACGCATCATGACGCGGCTGCACACCACCGCGCTGGCGGCCTCGCTGATCGTCTCGCTGGCCGGTTGCTCGCTCGCGCCGACCTACGAGCGCCCCGCCATGGACGTGCCGGCGCACTGGCAGACCGAAGCACCGTGGCGCGCCGCGCAGCCCGCCGATGCAACGCCCAAAGGCCCGTGGTGGCAGCGCTTCAACGATCCGCAGCTCGACAGGCTGATCACGCAGGCGCTGGCGCACAACCAGTCGCTCAAGGTCGCGCTGTCGAACCTGGAGCAGGCACAGGCGCAGACGCGCGTGGCACGCGCCAGCCTGCTGCCGACCATCACGGCCACCAACAACGACACGCGCACGCGCACGTCGTCGGAGCGACCGCTCTCGTCGTACACCAGCCCGACCATGTCGACCATCCAGAGCGATTTCGTGCTGCGCGCCGACGCGAGTTACGAAGCCGATCTGTTCGGCCGCGTGCGCAACACCGTCGCCAACGCGGCGGCGAGCGAAGAGCAGGCCGGAGCCAACGTCGAGAACTTCCGCCTGCTGCTGGCCGCGCAGGTCGCCACCACCTGGTACAACCTGCGCGAGACCGACGCGGAAATCGCCGTGGTGCAGGAAGGGCTGGCGCTGCAGCGCAAGGCGCTCGATTTCGTCACCTCACGGCATCAGGACGGCGTGGCATCGGGGCTCGACCTGGCGCAGCAACAGGCGCTCGTCGACAGCACCGCCACGCAGGCCGAACTGCTGACCAAGCAACGCGCGCAGTACGAGCACGCGCTGGCCACATTGGTCGGCACACCTGCACCCGCTTTTCACATCGAGCCGACGCCGCTCAAGGGCACGGCGCCGCAGATTCCGGTGGCGCTGCCGTCCGACGTCATCGAACGCCGGCCCGACGTGGCGGCGCTGAACGCGGGGCCGCTGCCGCCAATGCGCAAGTCGGTGTGGCACGCGCTGCGTTCTTCCCGAGCGTGATGCTCAACGGCGGCGCCGGTTGGGAAAGCCGCGATCTGGCGCTGCTGTTTTCTGCGCCGACGCTGCTGTGGTCGTTCGGCACGCAGATCGCGCAGACGGTGTTTGACGCCGGCCGCACGCGGGCGCGTGTGGACATTGCCAACGCGGCCTACCAAGGTGCGATCGCCAACTACCGCCAGACGGTGCTGGGCGCGCTGCAGGAAGTCGAAGATGGTCTGGCCGGGCTGCAATCGCTGGACCGTGCCGCAAGCCAGGCGCGCCATGCCGTGGAAAGCGCCCGCAAGGTCTACGACATTGCTAGCGCACGCTATGAGGGCGGCTTGGCAACGTCGTTGGACGTGATCACCGCGCAGCAGTCGCTGTTGAACAACCAGCGCACGGCGGTGCAGATTCTGGGCCAGCAAATGACGACGAGCGTGTTCCTCGTCAAGGCGGTGGGCGGCGATTGGAACCAGGCCGCAGCCGCGCCGATGGCCACGCGATAGGCGTCAGGCAACGCGGCGCAGGAAGCCCGCGCCAACAAAGAGGCCACCGAGCCAGCTCAGCGTGAGCGCCACGGCAACGAGCAGTTCAAGCAGCTCGGTGCCCTCGCCAGGCACGCGCAGCGCCAGCGCAATCACCGCCGCCATCAGCGCACCCGCTGCGATCAGGCTGACCAGCAGCGCGCCCAGCCCCGTCGACAACGTGCGCACGACCGGCGGATGCACATGCGCCGGCGGACACAGCTCTGACATGCGCGCACGCACATAGGCCGCCGTGCGGGTGCCGTCGGTGGCATCGGCGTGATGCCGCATGACGTGCATCCAGGTTCGGGTGTCTAGCACGCCGGAACTCAGTTCCTGGGCAACGCGCCGCAGGGCGGCGCGTTCGCGTGCGTGATCGGTGGCGTCAGAGGGCGTTTCATTGGGGGCGGGCTTGTCGAACACAGCCGGCGCTGCAGCAGGATCGGTCAGCCGCACCTCATGCCGATAGGTCACGCGCACGCGGCGCGAAAACCAGATGTACGCTGCCGTACCGATGAGCAGCAGGACCTCCGCCGCCAGCAACAGCATGATCGGCATGCGCCCTGCCGTGCCGCCGGAGGCTTGTGTCGTCCACGCGTGGATTCCGCCGCTCATGGCCAGCGTGGCCAGAAGCTGGAGCACGCCGTATCCGAGCCACACCATCGGAAACCAGCGCAGGCGCAGGAAAGCCACGGTGACGAGCCCCAGCGGAAAGACGAGCCCAGCAAGCGCCGGTGCCGCCCGCGCCGGTCCGCCATTGGCGTCGCCGAGCGTGAGCATCATGCCCATCGCCAGCACGATCGCCAGCGCCGGCAGCGTGTTCAGCCACAGCAGTGTCACGAGCCAGCCGCGCACGCCGTACAGGCGATGCATCCGCGCGCGCGCCGCTGATATCGCAATCCAACTTCCTTGCATGAATTTCCTTTTGATGGAGCCGATCGCTTCGGCATCCTATCCGAGCGATTCCCTTTTTTGAGGATTGTGTCATCGCGGTCAAACCCACGTCCCCCTCTAGAGAGGGGACCCAGCACGAACTCGATTGACGGGCCCTGAAATCCCACACCGGTAAGGCTTTGCGGTCAAATTAGCGTCCTTTAATTCTGACTTTCAAATTAGTGACTGTTGTATCGACGTATTTCAAGCGGGACGCCATTCGCGCCATGCCTATAATCCGCGCCGCCCCCGTTCGTCACATTGTGTAGACCGCCGGGGTCGCGTCTCAGTCATCCATTAGACTCCGTCGCAACGTTCTGCCCGAACGCAGGTTCATGTCGTTCGGATGGTGGTGCTGTGCCCGGAAAAATACAAAATGCAAGTTTGGGGAATCAGGGAGAACGCTGCCGGCAGCGTGGCGTTCGTTCGCACGCCGGCCCACCGCTGTGGCACATATGTCATCCGGATGGCGATCGGAATGCTGGCTGGATACTCAGCGCTCGGGCTCGCTCAGACGCCAGCGGAGCCATTGCGGACCACGCCGTTGGACACCCAGTTACAACGTGAGCGTGCCATCGAAGACGCCAATGAGCGCGCTCGCCAGCAGGCCGTGCCAAACGTTTCACTGGAACGCGGTGCGGCCGCCGACTTGAAAACAAGCTCGCTGCCGGCGGAGCAACCCTGCTTCAAGATCGAACGCGTTTCGGTGTTCGTTCCCACAGCGCTCCCTGGGGCAATACGTGCCATCGGCGCTAGCCAACTCCCCCAGGACCCTTTTCGGTTCCTGCAAGACGCACTGGACGCGTACGCCAGCCGCTGCATCGGCCCGAAGGGATTGAACCTCATCGTGCATCGCGCCTCGGGGATGCTGCTGGAGCGCGGATACACGACCACGCGTGTTGCAGTACCCGAGCAGGATCTGTCCAGCGGCACGCTAAAGATCGCCCTCTTTCCAGGCGTAATTCGCCGTATTCGCTTTGCGGATGAGTCCATCTGGGGCACCTGGCGCAGTGCCTTCCCTACGGGCGCTGGTGAACTGCTCAACCTGCGTGACCTCGAGCAGGGACTGGAGCAGATGAAGCGGGTCACGACCCAAGATGTCGATATGGAGATCGTTCCCGGCGAGCTTCCCGGAGAATCCGACGTCGTCATCAAGGTCGCCCGGAGCCGTCCCTGGAAGGTCATCGCGTCAGTGGACGACAGCGGCTCAAAGAGTTCCGGCAAGCTGCAAGGCAATGTGAGCGCCGCATTGGATAACCCGCTCGGCCTGAACGATCTGCTCAACGTCGGGGTGGTGCACGACCTGAACGTCAACGAGCACGACCGCGGCACCAAGGGAGCCAATGCCTACTATTCGGTGCCTTGGGGATATTGGACTTTCACGCTGTCGGCTGGCGCATACAACTACTTCCAGCAGATCGCGGGGGCCAACGAATCATTCGTCTCTGCCGGCAACTCCAAGAATTTGGAAGTACGCGCGCAGTACCTCTTCCAGCGCGATCGCGTGCAGAAGAACTCGCTGCAACTGCGTTTGGTGCGCCGATGGAACCACGCCTATATCGACGACACGGCAATTGGCGTTCAGCAGCGCGCCACGACCTTTGGCGAGATCGGCTGGCTGCACAAGCACTACTTCGGCCCCGCGCAGCTGGACCTGAACGCCGCATGGCGCTTTGGTGTGCCATGGATGGGCGGCCAATCCGAACTGAACCGCTTTGATCCGAGCGCCCCGGGCGAACGCGACAAGTTCCTCTACCGCATCACCACCCTCGATGCGGTATTCACGGTGCCGTTCACGCTGCCGCTGCCCACAACGATGGCGAAGGACGGCCTTCCACTGCGTTACACGGCCACCGTGCGCGGACAATTCTCAAAGGGTGCCCTCTTCGCTGCGGATTTTCTCTCCATCGGCAACCGATGGACCGTGCGCGGCTTTGATGGCGAACTCACCCTGGCTGCCGAGCGCGGCGCCTACTGGCGCAACGAGCTCGAAGCGCCGATCGGCAACTCCGGACACAGCGTGTACGTGGGCCTGGATGCGGGCACAGTCGCAGGCCCCAGTGCCAACGCACTCGCGGGCAGAACGCTGGTGGGGTCGGCCATCGGCCTGCGCGGCAGCCCGTTCCGCGGCCTCTTCTACGACGTGTTCCTCGGCTGGGCGCTCCATAAGCCCGAAGGTTTCACTACGCGCGCGCCGGCCGCCGGTTTCTCGCTCACCTACCAATACTGACGCGGTTTCCCCATGAACAAGCACCTCTATCGTATTGTTTTCAATCGTGTACGCGGCGCATTGATGGCCGTAGCGGAAACCGTTTCCTCAACGCAGCACGGCAAGGGACGCACCGGCGAACGCGGCGTGTCTGGCACGTTCCGGTTGCGACCCGGGGCAGTGAGTGTGGCGGCGGTACTGGGTGCGTTTCATCTGACGCCGTATGCGCAAATCGTTGCAGATCCTAACGCCGGCGCGCACCGTCCAACCATCGACCAGGCGGCTAACGGGACGCCCATCGTGCAGATCACGGCGCCGTCTGCGGCAGGCGTGTCACGCAACCAGTATCAGCAGTTCAATACCGGCCCGGGCGGCGCCATTCTCAACAACGCGCAAACGCTCACGCAGACACAGTTGGCTGGTTACGTTGCCGGCAACCCGAACCTCGCGGGCGGCTCGGCACGCATCATCCTGAACGAGGTCACTGGCAACCAGGCGTCGAGCCTGCGGGGCTATCTGGAGGTGGCCGGGCAACGCGCACAGGTGGTAATCGCCAACCCCAACGGCCTGGCGTGCGATGGCTGCGGCGTGATCAACAGCGACCGCTTCACGCTCACCACAGGTACACCGATCATGGGCATCGGCGGCAGCCTTGACGCGTTTCGCGTCACGGGCGGCTCGATCCAGGTCCAGGGCAATGGCCTGAACGCCAGCAATCTGGACCAGGTGGATCTGATCGCGCGATCCGTGCAGGTCAACGGCAAGCTGTGGGCCAACAACGCGAACGTCGTGGCCGGCACCAACACCGTCAACTATGCCGACCTGGGCGTGCAGGTGATCGCCAGCGACGCCAACCGTCCGACAGTGGCCATCGACGTGGGCAACCTCGGGGGCCTGTACGCCGGCAAGATCAAGCTGATCGGCACGGAATCCGGCGTGGGCGTCAACAGCGCAGGCACCATCGCGGCGCAGGCCGGTGACCTGGCCATTGACAGCGCTGGTCGCGTCACGCTGGCCGGCACCATCAATGCCACCGGCGCGCTGCGTGTGGGCGGTGCACAAGGCGTCGCTAACACTGGCACGCTATACGGTCAGCAAAACGTGGAGCTCACATCAGGCGGCGCGACCACAAACGCGGGCACGGTGGCTGCGCTCGGCAACGTCTCCGTCTCGGGCCAGCAGGTGCAATCGTCCGGCACGCTGGCTGCGGGCGTGGACGCCAACGGCGCCGCGGCCAACGCGGGCAAGACGCTCAACGCCACGGCCACCGGCATGACCAGCCTGAACGGCCAGAACTTCGCCACCAGCGACATCAACGTATCCGGCGCCAGCGTGAGCCTTGCCGGTGCGCGCACGAGTACCGGCGCCAACGTGAATGCCACGGCCACGCAAGGTGACATCGACCACACCGGTGGCAATCTGCAAGCCGGCGGCAGCGCTACGTTCAGTGCAGGCGGAACGGTCCGCAACGACGGCGGCACGGTTGCGGCCAGCCTGCTGGCAGTTACCGCTGGCGGGCTGTCCAACCGCGGCGGTACCCTGTCGCAAAGCGGTAGCGGCGCCACCAGCGTGAACGTATCGGGCACCATCGACAACACGGGCGGCAAACTGGAAACCGCCGCCACGGACACCGCAGTCACCGCAGCATCTCTCGTCAATGATGGCGGCACGCTGGGCCACGCAGGCAACGGTTCCCTGAGCCTGCAGACGGGTGCCCTATCGAACGCCAATGGCAAGTTGCAGACCAATGGCGCGCTGGACCTGCATGCGACCACGTTGGCCAACCAGGGCGGCACGATTTCCGCTGCGCAAGATGCCACCGTGCGGGCAGACTCGGCGTTGGACAGCACGGGCGGCACGCTGCATGCCGATGGCAGCCTCAACCTGCAAGCGGGCACCCTGACAAACGGGAACGGCCTTGTGTCGGCCGCTGGGCAAACCACGATTGCCGTGACCGGCGCCTTGGACAATACGTCCGGCCGCATGGAAAACGCCGGCTCCAATGCCAGCATCACTGCCGGGGCCCTCACCAACGACGGAGGTGCCGTGGCTCACGCGGGCACCGGCGCGTTGACGGTGCGCACGGGCGCCCTGTCGAACACCGGTGGCAAGCTGCAGACGAACGGCACGCTGGACCTGCACACGGTGTCTGGCAGCAATCACGGCGTCATCTCCTCCATCGGGCAAGCAACGATTCAGGCCGATCAGGCCCTGGATAACAGCGGCGGCACGCTGCGCACCAACGCCAGCCTCGACATGCATGCGGGCTCACTCGTCAACCAGCATGGTCTGGTGTCTTCCGCCGGGCAGAGCACGATCAACGTTGCCGGGGCGCTGGACAACACGGCCGGCCGCGTGGAAAGCGCTGGCGCCAACGCGCTCATCAACGCCGGCTCGTTCACCAACGACGGAGGTGCGCTCGCCCACGTGGGCACGGGCGCGCTGAGCCTTCAAACCGGCGCGCTTTCCAATGCCGGCGGTACGTTGCAGACCAATGGGAGACTGGATCTGCATGCCGCATCCCTCCGCAATCAGGGCGGGACAGTTTCTGCAGCCGTGCAGGCGAATGTGCTCGCCGATGAAACGCTCGACAACAGCAACGGCACCCTGCAAACCGATGGAGCGCTCGATCTGCAAGCGCGGACCGTTACCAATCAGGGTGGTCTGGTGTCTGCGGGCGGCCAGGCAACCGTTGCAGCCACGCATGTACTGGACAACGCAGCTGGCCGAATCGAAAGCGGGGGCGCCGATGCCACCATCACTGCCGCGTCATTGACCAACGACGGTGGCACGCTCGCCCATATCGGCGCTGGCACCTTCAACGTGCAAACCGGCATGCTGTCCAATGCAGGCGGCAAGGTGCAGACCAACGGCGCACTGGATCTGCAGGCCACATCGTTTGGCAACCAGGCTGGCACGGTGTGGGCCTCCGGCCCGGCAACCGTGCGCATTGCCCAAGCTCTGAACAACAACGGCGGCACGCTGCAAACCCGCGGCAAGCTCGACCTGCTCGCCATCTCGCTCAGCAACCAGCAGGGGTTGGTCTCTTCCGCAGGGCGTAGCACGATCAATGTTATGGGCGCGCTCGACAACACCGGCGGACGCATGGAAAGCGGCGGCGCAGATGCCACCGTCAATGCCGGATCGCTCACCAACGACGGCGGTGAGCTGGCGCATGTAGGCAGCGGCACACTGAATGTACAAACCGGAACGCTGTCGAACGCGGGCGGCAAGTTGCAGACCAACGGCGCGCTTAATCTGCAGTCCGCGGCGCTCGGCAATCAGGCTGGAACCATTTCGGCCGCCGGCGCTGCTACGGTTCATGTAGACCAGGCGGTGGATAGCACGGGCGGTGTGTTGCAAACCGGCGGCGCGCTGGACTTGCGCGCAGCGTCGCTCAACAACCAGCATGGCCTGGTATCTGCGGCCGGCCAAAGCAGCGTCAACATCACAGGCGCACTGGACAACACCCGTGGCCGCATGGAAAGCGCCGGTACCGATGCAAGCCTGCATGCCGCCACGTTCACCAACGACGGAGGTGCCATCGCCCATATCGGCACAGGCACGCTCAGCGTCCAGGCAGGGGCCGTCTCGAACACGGGCGGCGCACTGCAGACCAACGGCACCCTGGACTTGCAGGCGGGGCCGATCGACAACCGGAGCGGTGTCATATCTTCCGGTGCAGCGGCAACCGTGCAGGCCACCCAAGCCCTGGACAACACCGGCGGCACGCTGCGAAGCAGCGGTACGCTCGGCCTGAATGCAGCATCCCTGGTCAACCGCGACGGCGTGGTGTCTGCGGCGGGGCAAACAGCCATCAACGTAGCGGGCACGCTCGACAACACTGCCGGCCGGGTGCAGAGCGCAGGCGCCAATGCCAACGTCACCGCCGCTGCGTTGACGAACGACGGCGGCGCGCTCGTCCACGCCGGCACTGGGCAGTTCAAAGTACAGGCCGGCGCCCTTTCCAACGTCAACGGCAAACTGCAGACCAATGGCACGCTGGATCTGCATGCAGCGTCGCTTGCCAACCATGGCGGCATGGTCAGCGCCATCGGTCAAGCCACGGTGCGTGCAGACGCGGACCTCGACAACACCGCCGGAACCCTGTCGGCAGACACGTTGCAAGCCACCGCGGGCGGCGCGCTCACAAATGATGGCGGGCTGATCGATGCTTCTCACGGCACCACGGTTTCCGCCAATACGGTGTCCAACGCGGGCGGCACGGTGCAGAACCTCGGCACCGAAGCGCTCACGGTTTCGGCCACGCAAACGCTGTCGAACACCGCACGCGGGCTCATCGCCGGCAATGGACTGGTCACGGTTGCGGCGGGCAACGTAGACAACAGCGATGGCACCGTGTCCTCCGGCGACATGCTGGCGGTGCAGTCCGCCAATTCCGTGGTCAACCGGAGCGGTACGCTTTCGGCAAACCGTGCAGTGCAAGCTCGTGCCACGGGTGCACTTGACAACACCGGCGGCCGGATCGAGACCAACGGCGCCACCGCCGTGCTGGACGTCAGGGCCGCCTCCATCGACAACACGGCCGGCCGCATCTCCAACGCCGGCACAGGGGACACCAACGTCGACGGCGGTGCGCAGATCCTGAACAGCAATGCGGGCGGCGTTGCCGGCATGGGCACGCTGGGCGGCAACGGTGCAGTGACACTCACCGCGCATCGGCTGGCCAACACCGCGGGCGGTCAGGTGCTCGCGGGGCAGGCGCTCGACCTGAACATCGACCAGAGTCTGAGCAACGCTGGCGGCAAGCTTGTCGGCAGCACGGGGCTGACGCTCAACCAGGCCGGCACGGCGCTGAACAACACCGATGGCGCAATCCAGGCGTCGGGCAACATCGTGCTGAACGTGGCAACGCTTGACAACACGCGCGGGCAGATCGGCAACACGGCGCGCTCGGGCGGCAATGTGCAGGCCGCGATGGCCGGCGTGCTCACGAACACCGGCGGGCGAATCCTGTCGGACGGCAATCTGTCACTGAATGCTCAAACCGTCGGCGGAGCGGGCCGCATCGTCGCCGGACAGGATGCAGCCATCGCGTTGCAAGGCGATTACACCAACGTTGCAGGCAACGTAATCCAGGCAAATCGGGATCTGGCCTTCAACACCACCGGTACGTTCAGCAACCAGGGCGAGCTGCTGGCAGTGCGCAACCTCACCGCAGGTGCGACGCACATCGTCAACGCCGGACACTTCAACGCCGATACCACGACGCTCAGCGCGGCCGGCATCATTGCCAACAGCGGACGCCTGGAGGGCAACACCGTCAATACCACCAGCGACACGCTGGCCAATACGGGCACGATCATCGGCAACGCGGTCACGCTATCGGCGCGCCAGATCAGCAACGATGGCGCTGCCGCCATCGCAGCGGCAGTGGACACACTCAACGTGTACGCGCGGCAGTCGCTCACCAACACCAATGGGGCGACGCTCTACAGCCTGGGCAACATGAACATCGCTGCAGACGGCATGCGCGATGGCAACGGCCGGCTCGTCAACAAGACGCAGAGTGTCGTCAATGAGGGCTCCACCATCGAGGCCGATCAGAACCTTGAGGTGGCCGCGGCGGATGTGCAGAACCGCCGCGCCAATGTGCAGTTCACCACCGACCCGGTGAGCAGCACGGAAGAGGTGAAGAAGAAACGCGAGAAATACTGGTTCTGCGCGAACGGCTACGGATACGCAATGGCGCGCGGGTGTGGAGCGGCGTACCAAACCGCGAACCTCACGGTCTCCGATGGAGGACCCACCACCGTCACCACGAATATCCCCGGTTCATTTGTTCCCGATAGCGGCTGGCAAACGCAAGACACGGTGTATCCGGCGGTGCGGTCGGTCGACACCGCCGCTAAGAAGATTAACTTTGCCGACGGCACATCGATCTACTATGAGTCGATCAGCCAAGCGCCGGGCGCAAACGGGACAACAAACTACACCATCAAGTACTACGACGGCGGCTACAACCCAAACGTCAACATCAACCCGCTCGACGAGCGCCCGTACTACGTCCCATGGAGCGATCACGTTCACATGGAATACGAGCGCCACACCACCACGACCATCACGCAAGACCGTCTGCTCTCTGCCACGCCGGAGGGACGCCTGCTGGCAGGCAACAACATGTTGTTTGCCGATGGCATGCGACTGTTCAACAACTACAGCACGGTGGCTGCGGGCAACGTCATGCAGTTCGGTGCGGCCGTGCAAACGGGCGGCGTGGCCGATGGCAGCACGATCGGCACAAGCGTCATCAGCAACGTCGCCGCACGTTCGGC
Organism: Ralstonia sp. TCR112; assembly: GCF_007997035.1. Classification (GTDB taxonomy): domain Bacteria; phylum Pseudomonadota; class Gammaproteobacteria; order Burkholderiales; family Burkholderiaceae; genus Ralstonia; species Ralstonia edaphi. The sequence goes on from NZ_VOSS01000084.1 coordinate 58,086, forward strand.
CGGACGACCACGGTGTCGGAATGGTCGTTGTATCGCCATGACGACGACTACAACGAGACCAGCCAACTCGCGCAACCAACCCGCGTTACTAGCGAGGTGACGGGCGAACTGCGCGGCACAATTTCCGCAGGCACGCGGCTGACGGGCAGCATCGGTAGCCTGACGAACACGAATGTGTCCGCGGCCAATTCATCCGTTGCAGGGGGCGGCAACACGCTGGGTGCCAACGCGGGCACAACAGCACCGAGCGGCAGCACCGCGGGCGGGGCCAGCATGACCGGTGGCGGGGCTGGCAGCATCGGCATGAACGTGGCCGCTGGCAACACCGTTGGCATGAGCGGCGGCAGCGGTAGCGCCGTGGGCATGAACGGCACAGGGGGTGGCGCGCTTGGCATGACCGGAGGCGCCGCCGGTAATGTCAACGCGGGAGGGGTTCACTTCACCGTTGGCACACCGAGCAATCCTCTGCCCAATTTCTCGTTGCCGACCAACGGGCTGTTCCACATCAACCCCGCCCCTGGCCTCGGCTATCTCGTAGAGAGCGACCCGCGTTTCACCAACCGGGATCGGTTCATTTCGAGCGACTACATGCTCGGCCGGCTCGGCATTGACCCGGCTACCACGCAAAAGCGCCTGGGTGACGGCTTCTACGAACAGAAGCTGGTGAACGACCAGATCACGCAGCTCACGGGCCGCCGTTACCTGCAAGGCTATGCCAGCGCGGAAGAGGAATATCGCGCGCTGATGGAATCGGGCGCGAACGTGGCGAAGTCGTTCTCGCTCGTGCCCGGCATGGCGCTGACCGACACCCAGATGGCCGCGCTCACGCAAGACATCGTCTGGATGGTGGAGCAGACGGTCAAGCTGCCCGACGGCACGACGACCAAGGTGCTGGCGCCGGTGGTCTACCTGGCGCGTACACGTGCAGACGACCTGAAGCCCTCGGGCGCGCTCATCACAGCAGACGCCATTGACCTGCACGCCGCAGGCGATCTCTCCAACAGCGGCCGCATTGCTGGCGGCACGCGCGTCAATCTGGCGGCAGACAACGTCGTCAACCGTGGCGGCACCATCGACAGCGCGGGCACAACGGTCATCTCGGCGGCCACGGACGTGGTCAACGCGTCCGGCATCATCTCCGGCAACGCGGTGGGCGTGGCCGCTGGGCGCGATATCCGCAACGTCACGCTGGTTGATGTGGACGGCGCCCGTGCCCAGGCCGGTGCCAGCACGTCCACCAACAGCCTCATCGGACAGACAGGCGCCATCACGTCGCGGGGCGACCTGGCCATGTCGGCCGGGCGCGATGTGGTGATGGCGGGCGCCACGCTGTCCGCCAAGGGCGATGCGAGCCTTTCAGCGAGCGCGACCTGACCGTTGATACGGTCAAGGCGTCGACCACGACCGGCTATTACTACGACGCACAGACGCACCAAAGCGCGCAAGACACGACGCACCTGACCTCGTCGGTCAACATGGGTGGCAACATGTCGATGGCCAGCGGGCGAGACACCACGCTGGTTGGCGCACAAGTCAAGGCCGGGGGTGACATCACAGCGGTGGCCCAGGGCAACTTGAATATCCGCAATGCCACCGACACCTCGTCGATGGACCACGTGAACACGCGAGACAGCGACCACGTACACACGGCCAGCCGCCTCGACGAAACAACGGTGGGCAGCAACGTGAGCGCCGGTGGCAACGTGACGCTGGCGGCGGTCAAGCCATCGGCGGGCGGCAGTGCACGCACGGACGGCGGCGGCAACGTATCGATCATCGGCTCCAGCATCACGGCGGGCACGGCACAGCCAGAGGCCGATGAAAAGTCACTGGCCTCGGACACACCCACTGTACCGGGCCGGATGACGATCATGCCGGTTGACCTCAGCGAGACCAAGGCCAAGGCACCTTCTGCAGGCGGCATCACCATCGTCGCCGACCGCGACGTGACGATTGGCGAAGCGCGTGAACAACACGATGCAGCCAGGTTCGATTTTGATGCGAGCCGGGGGTTGTTGTCGTCGAAGTCGGTGCGCAGTGAGGCCACTTCCAACGCCAATATTGGGGTGAGCAGCACCGTGTCGGGCGATGCCGTGCGTGTGCAGGCCGGCAATGATCTGACGGTGCGCGGTAGCAATGTGGTCGGGACGAATGATGTGACGCTGGCTGCCGCTCGCGATGTCAGCATCACGACGTCGCAGAACACCAGCCAGTCGAGCAGCAGCACAGAGCGAAAGGAATCGGGCTTTCTCAGTGGTGGGGGTATGTCCGTGTCGATTGGCTCGCGGTCTCAATCCGCCGACCAGCAGTCGAGCCAGGTGACGCACAACGGCAGCATGGTCGGCTCGCTCGACGGCAATCTGACCATTTCAGCTGGTAACGATGCCCATGTCACCGGCAGCGTCATCCATGCGGGCAAGGATCTGGCCATGGCCGGCAAGACTGTCACCATCGATTCCGCTTACGACACAACAGCAGACGCAGAGCGTCAACGCTTCCGGCAGGCAGGCGTCACGGTGGGCATCACCAACCCGGTCATCTCGGCCATTCAGACCGGCCAGCAAATGGCCGAGGCTGCTAAGCATGTCGATGGAGATCCGCGTCTTCTGGCATTGGCAGCGGCCACGACCGGGCTGGCCGCTAAGAACGCCTACGATGCCGTCGGTGGTGATCCGGTCAAGGCAGCCACCAGTGTCGGTATCAACATCTCCCTTGGCGCCAGCAAGAGTGACAGTCAATCGCAAATGCAGTCGAGCACGGCCGTAGGGAGTACGGTTTCTGCAGGTGGGAATGTCACCATCGCTGCGTCGGGGGCAGGCAAAGACAGCAACATCAACGTCATTGGAAGCACGATCTCGTCAGGCAAGAACACATTGCTTGCCGCAGATGGCGACGTCAATCTGCAGGCAGCGAAGAGCACGAGCAGTCAGCATTCCAACAACAGTGGAGCCAGCGCCGGCGTGGGCGTGTCCATCAGCCTCGGCTCGCAAAGCGGCATCGCCTTTACCGCAAACGCCTCGGGCAGCAGAGGGAATGCAGATGGCGATTCAACCACGTGGACCAACACCCACGTGAACGCCGGCGACACGCTCAT
>NZ_VOSS01000085.1 GCF_007997035.1 Ralstonia sp. TCR112
GCGCGGGGGCTGCTGCCGTCACCAAGGAAGGGCTGTCCGCCGCCGCTGACGAAATGCGAGCCCTGATGATCAAGGACTCCGCCAAGTTTGCGGGTGTGACTGATGGCACGACGACTTACGACAATCTGTCGGGGGAGAGTGTTGGCGTGCGCGGTGATGGGAAGAAGGTCGGTGGGACGCGCTGGGATCTGGATGGACTTTGTGGGGCCGCCAACGAGCGTTGCAAGGTTTTGCGGGACGCGAACGATCAACCTGTTCTGGACGCAAACGGCAAGACACAACTGGCGCTCAACGACAAGGGACAAGTGCAGTTTGATCCGATTGCAGCCAAGATGACACTAGGCGCATTCCTGGAAACAGATGAGGGGAAGAAGCTCGCGGGAGCTACAGGCGGTATTCAAGGTGTGAAGGGCACGCTGTTCGGGACGCCTTATGAGGCCGGAAGCTGGCAAGACAAGCTCATTGAGTCGTTTGCGGGTACGCACGATCTGATCGGGGGCAAGCTGAGCGGCCTGTATGACGACCAAGGCAATGCTGCGCGCGGGCGAACCGATGCGGAAAAGTTGTTCCACGAAACGTGGACAATGGTAGCGATCCCTATCTCTGCACCGTTTGCCATGTCAGAGCAGTTGCCATCACCTGTATGGGATGCAATCTCAATCTTACTTAAGGCTGCACGATGAGTAACCAAAAATTTGCCGTGTGTATTTTTGTTTCTTCCGCTCTATTGTCTGGCTGTGGTATCGGTGGCTTTTGGATGAATGGTGATCCATCCGCCGGAAAAAACATTAAGCCCTATATCGAGAAATGGGATAAACCAGGCATGACGCCGGACTCACGAGATCAGGACGCCGCTAGTTGCGGTGGCGGAAGCGGAAGCCACGCACCAGGATTCAGCCAAAAGAAAATCAATGAAGAACGACGGCCGGGAGAAAAGGAAAATTCCGCATATGCGCGGCTCTTCTACAACTGGGAGCGTTGCATGATTAAAAAGGGCTATCGCTTTACGGGGGAGTGCTATGACAACGAAATCCAGATTCCGGATGCCGACGCCATCATCGCCGCCGGCAGGCTCACTGTCGAAGGTTCGAAGTCATCATCGACGCGTCCGAGGAAGACCTCGATGCCTTCTACCTGAACCTTC
>NZ_VOSS01000086.1 GCF_007997035.1 Ralstonia sp. TCR112
GCCGGCGGTACGTTGCAACTCAAAGTGTTGGCAGGGCGCGTTGGTGCCATCCGCAATGCTTCGGATGACAACATCGGTTGGGCACGGATGGTGTTGCTTGCCGGCCCTGGAGACTTGCTGAACCAGCGCGACTTGGACCAGGCGCTGGAAAGCATTCGTCGCCTGCCTGGCCAGTCGCAGACAAGCTTTGACATCGTTCCTGGTGAGCGCGTCGGTGAATCTGACATCGTGCTCAAGCCGGGTACTGACAAGCGCTGGCACGCATCGCTGTCAGCGGATAACACGGGCTTGAAGTCGACCGGCAAGTACCAGATGAGCGGCTCGCTGGTCATCGACTCGCCGCTGCACCTCTACGACCAACTGTCGATTTCCGCGTCCTCCAATACAGACCGAGGTTCGACCGCTGCGGGCACGCGCTCCTACTCCATCAACTGGAGCGTGCCGGTCGGCTATGCCACCTTGTTCGTCGGCGCCAATCGCTCGCGCTACAACCAAACAGTGGCGGGTTTCGAGGAGCCCATCGTCTATAGCGGCAATAGCTCTGAGGTGAATGCCGGCATCAGCGGCGTGCTGCATCGCGACGCGACCTCGCGCACCGGCGCCCAGTTCAAGCTGTTCCGCAAAATCAACCGCAACTACCTGGAAGACACCGAGATTGCGGTCCAGCGCCGTGACGTTGTCGGCTATGAGGCTTCCATGTCACACCGCCACTATCTTGGCCCGGTGGTGCTCGACGGCGGCGTGGCGTGGCGAGAGACGCTGCCCGACCATTCCAATGTGCCGGGCGTGGTGGTCGGTGACCCTGGCTACGGCGGGCGTTCACAAGTTGAGACGGC
>NZ_VOSS01000087.1 GCF_007997035.1 Ralstonia sp. TCR112
CTGCTCCACCCCGCGTCCGTCGAATAAAAGAGTATAGCGAGACCTGTGCGGCGATGCAACACTTTTCTCGTGCGGCATGCACTGATGGTGCGTGGTGCCCATCCCACGAGCCCGCGAAGCCATGCGGGGACATGATCTGTGGGCACATCGCGCGCGGTCCTCTTCGAAAGCGGCGCGCGCGATGCATTTGCGGCGTGCCGGCCGTTTACAATGCCGCCTTTCGCGTTCTTCTCTTGATTCCGACCGTGCTCAACGCCCTGTATCCGCTTGCCCGCCCGCTGCTGTTTTCGATGGATCCCGAAGACGCGCATCACTTCACGCTGAACCAGCTCAAGCGGGCGCACGCGATGGGGCTTTCGGGCTGCATCGGCGCACGCATAGCGCCGCAGCCGCGCACGGTGATGGGCGTGAAGTTTCCTAACCCGGTCGGGCTGGCTGCCGGCTTGGACAAGGACGGCGCGTATATCGATGCGCTCGGCGCGCTCGGTTTCGGCTTTATTGAAGTCGGTACGGTTACGCCGCGCGCGCAGCCCGGCAATCCGCGCCCGCGCATGTTCCGCTTGCCGGCGGCCAATGCGCTTATCAATCGCATGGGTTTCAACAATGGCGGTGTCGATGCATTCATCAATAACGTAAAGGCATCGAAGTGGCGCGAGGCCGGCGGCGTGCTGGGCTTGAACATCGGCAAGAACGCCGACACGCCGATCGAGCGCGCTGTCGACGATTACATGCATTGCCTGGAACGCGTGTATCCGCATGCAAGCTACGTCACGGTGAACATTTCGTCGCCGAATACGAAGAACCTGCGCCAACTGCAGGGCGCGAGCGAGCTGGACAGCCTGCTGGGCGCGCTGCGCGACGCACAGCAGCGTCTGGCAGATCAGCACAAGCGCTACGTACCGGTGGCGCTGAAGATCGCGCCGGACCTGGATGACGACCAGATCGCAAACGTGGCTGACGCGCTCCTGCGCCACAAGATGGACGGCGTGATTGCAACCAACACGACGATCAGCCGCGAAGCCGTGGCCGGTCTTGCGCACGCCGAAGAGGCGGGCGGGTTGTCAGGCCAGCCGGTGCGTGAAGCCTCGACGCGGGTGATTCGCGCCTTGCACGGTTTGCTCGGCGATGCGGTGCCGATCATTGGCGTGGGCGGCATCCTGGCCGGCGAGCACGCGCGCGAGAAGATCGACGCCGGCGCGCAACTGGTGCAGCTTTATACGGGATTGATCTATCGCGGTCCGGCCCTGGTGGCGGAATGCGCGCGGGCGCTGGCGCGCTGACGTGGACGGGCCGCGCTTAGCGGCGGAGCAGGAAGATGATGAGCCCACTGGCGGCCACCACCGCGGCTGCCAGATCGTATGGGCCGGCGTAATCAGCCCACACCGACGGGTCGAGCTGCTGCATGAAGGCCGCTTGCGCCCACGGCAGGATCATGCGCGGGATCGCAAACAATAGGACGGCAACGACCAGCAATACGATCAGTGCGGTCAGCGAAGGCTTGGAACGCCCCAAGATGCGAATGGATAAGTGGGGCAAGGCCGTCCCCGTTTCGTAAGCGTCGAGCGGCTGGTCGCCAGTCGTTCAACAAAGTTTGCAATGAAGGTTTGTCAGGCATTTTCCTACAAAGTTCTGTCGGCCGCAGTCCTACTTATGGCTATGTGCGGCACAGCATGCACCGCATGTTGTCTGCTTGCTGAAGGCGCGGGACTGGCGCTGCACAATGTGCTCCGTCGGGTTGTTTATGTGCTTGGGCAACGTTCTTGGGACGTTCCAGGCCGCTTTGTCTCGGGCGCTGAGCATCATGATGCACTGCGGCAACGAATGCCCGTTTGAGGGGTTGGCGTGACGGAGGGCGGGAGTACAATCCGCCCTCATTGTGCAATGCACGATTTTTGAGCGGCCAGTATTTCGGCCGATTTTCAAGTTCATGAGTCAAGCTCTTACAGCAACCGGGTCGCCCCAGACCAACGTGAACCTGCGCGCCATGGTGGTCGGCGCCGTCGGGGTGGTGTTCGGAGACATCGGCACCAGTCCGCTGTATTCGCTCAAGGAATGCTTCAGCCCAGACCACGGCATTCCGTTCTCCAGCGGCGCGGTGCTCGGCATCATCTCCATGCTCTTCTGGGCGATGGTGATCGTGGTATCGCTCAAGTATGTGCTGTTCGTCATGCGCGCCGACAACAACGGCGAGGGCGGCATCCTCGCGCTGATGGCGCTGTCGCTGCGCACGGCCAATACCAATTCCAGGCGCATGTCGCTCCTGATGATGCTGGGCGTTTTCGGCGCGTGCATGTTCTACGGCGACGCGGTCATCACGCCGGCCATCTCGGTCCTGTCGGCCATGGAAGGTCTTGAAATCGCCGCGCCGGCATTGTCCCCGTTTGTATTGCCGATCACGATCGTGATTCTGGCTGTGCTGTTCCTGATCCAACGCAGCGGCACGTCGGTGGTGGGCAAGCTGTTCGGTCCGGTGATGCTGCTGTGGTTTGCCGCGCTGGCAGCGCTGGGCATGATGAATCTGGTGAAGGCGCCGCAGATTCTGGTGGCCGTCAACCCGATGTACGCCGTTTCATTCCTGCACGACCATGCGCTGCAGGCGTTCATCGTGCTCGGTTCGGTGTTCCTGGTGCTGACCGGCGCGGAAGCGCTGTACGCTGACATGGGCCACTTCGGCGCACGCCCGATCCGCTGGGCGTGGTTCTTTATCGTGGCGCCGAGCCTGCTGCTCAACTACTTCGGCCAAGGCGCGATGCTGCTGACCGACCCGAGCACCATCGAAAACCCGTTCTACCGTTCGGTGCCGGAAGCGCTGCAACTGCCAATGGTGGTGCTTGCTGCGGCAGCCACCGTCATTGCCTCGCAGGCCGTGATTTCGGGCGCGTTCTCGCTGACGAGCCAGGCGATCCAGCTTGGCTTTGTGCCGCGCATGCGCATTCGCTACACGTCGGAAGCCGAGATCGGCCAGATCTACGTGCCGATGGTTAACTGGATGCTGTTGATCCTGGTGGTCGGCGTGGTTCTGGCGTTCAAGAAGTCCGACAACCTTGCGGCCGCCTACGGCATTGCCGTGACAACCACGATGGTCATTACCACGGTGCTGGCTGCGGTGGTGATGCGCTCGGTCTGGCGTTGGCACCCTGCGCTCGTGACGCTCGTGAGCCTGTGTTTCCTGGTGGTCGACATGGCGTTCTTCTCGGCGAACCTGTTGAAGATCCGCGATGGCGGCTGGTTCCCGTTGACGCTGGGCGCCGGCGTGTTTTTCCTGCTGATGACCTGGTACAAGGGCAAGAAGCTTCTGCGTGCGCGCAGTCTGGAAGATGGCATCCCGCTCGAGCCGTTCCTGGCGGGGTTGCTGGCGCATCCGCCGCATCGTGTCGAGGGCACGGCTGTATTCCTCACAGGCAATACCGAATTTGTGCCGGTGTCGTTGCTGCATAACCTGAAGCACAACCGCGTACTGCACGAGCGCGTGATTTTTATCAGCTTCGTTACGCGCGATATTCCGTACGTGGACGATAAGCAACGCGTAACCGTGCGCGATCTCGGCAGCGGCATCTACATCGTCAAGGCGGAATACGGCTTCAAGGAAACGCCCGATGTGTACCGCGTACTGGAACTGGGGCAGCCGCAGATCGGCACGCGCTGCGAGCTGATGGATACGTCGTTCTTCATCGCGCGCGAATCGGTGGTGCCGTCCAAGCTGCCGGGTATGTCGATGTGGCGCGAGCGCCTGTTTGCGTGGATGCATCAGAACGGCGCCAAGCCGTCGGACTTCTTCCACATCCCCGCGAATCGCGTGGTGGAGCTGGGTACCAAGGTCGAGATCTGATCAACCCACCGCTGCATAGCAAAACGGCCCGTGCGAGAGAGACGCACGGGCGTTTTGTTTGTTGCGGCGGCGCAATTACATCTTCGCAGCGGCGTGATTGCGCTCGCGGACTTCGTCGTTGCGGGCGTGGACGTCGTGGTTACGGTCCTTCACGTCGTGCCGCAGGTCTTTGCGATCGTGGTGCAAGTCGCGGCGCTCGGCGTTGACTTCATGCTGCTCTTCGGCGCGCTTCTTGTTCCAGTATTCGGCGCCCCCGACGTTGCCATTGGCCAGGTCACGGTTTTCGCGGCGTTGATCGGCGTTGCGGGCGGCACGGTCGGTGTTCAATGCGGCCTTGTCGGCGCCGATGTCCGCGCGATCATGGCGAATATCGCGGTTGTCGTGGCGGATGTCACGGTTGTCCTGGCGAATCTGCTGATTGTCTTGCTGAACTTGCTGGACGGGCGTGGTCTGCGCGAAGGCGGCGGTACCGGCAACAGCAAGCAGGGCGGCAATCAGGGTGTGGCTCGTCTTCATAGGGCTTCTCCTCGTGGATGCCAGGCGGCGTGCCTGTGTCTCCTTAACGGGCCGAAAAGACGGGCCGACGACGCATGAGTGTTAGGAAAGATCCATGCGCGTAAGGACTTGTAACGGGCACACGCGGCCATGAAAAAACCCGCCGAGTCCGAAAACCGGGCGGGTTCCATTCAACAGAATGCGCGTTAGCGTTTGAGCTTGGCGAACGCTTCTGCCATGGCGCCGGACGGTTCGGGCGCGCGGCGTTGCTGGCCGCCGTGGCGACCGCCTCCACTGCTCGGACGATCGCCGCCGCCGGTGCGTGCAGCCGCCTGACCGGGCTCATCCGACAGGCGCATCGTCAGGCCGATGCGGTTGCGCTTCACGTCCACCTCCATCACCTTGACCTTGACGATCTGGCCAGGCTTGACCACCTCATGCGGGTCACGCACGAACTTGGTCGACAGCGCCGACACGTGTACCAGGCCATCCTGATGCACGCCGATGTCGATGAAGGCGCCAAACGCCGCCACGTTCGTCACCACGCCTTCGAGCACCATGCCGGGCTGCAGGTCCTTGATGTCTTCCACGCCGTCCTGGAACGTCGCCGTCTTGAACTCGGGGCGGGGGTCGCGGCCGGGCTTTTCCAGCTCAGAGAGGATGTCGACCACGGTGGGCAGGCCGAATTTCTCGTCGGTGAAGTCACGGGCGGTCAGGCCACGCAGCGCCTCGCGGTTGCCGAGCACGTCGCCGATGCCTTTCTTGATGCTGTCCAGGATGCGCTTGACGACCGGATACGCTTCCGGGTGCACCGAGGAGCGGTCGAGCGGATTGTCGCCGTCATTGATGCGCAGGAAGCCGGCGGCCTGCTCGAACGTCTTGTCGCCCAGGCGCGGCACTTTCTTGAGCGCGTCGCGGTTGGGGAACGCGCCGTTGGCATCGCGGTACTCGACGATGTTCTTGGCGAGGATCGAGTTCAGCCCCGACACACGCGCCAGCAGCGGGGCAGAGGCCGTGTTGACATCCACGCCCACCGCGTTGACGCAATCCTCGACGATGGCGTCCAGTGCGCGGGCCAGCTCCCGCTGGTTCACGTCATGCTGATACTGGCCGACACCGATCGACTTCGGGTCAATCTTCACGAGTTCGGCCAGCGGGTCTTGCAGGCGTCGCGCGATCGACACCGCGCCGCGCAGCGACACGTCCAGCTCGGGGAATTCCTTGGCCGCCAGCTCCGACGCCGAATACACCGACGCGCCGGCCTCGCTCACCACGATCTTGGTCAGCTTCAGCTCCGGCGCGTTGCGCATCAGGTCTTGCACCAACTTGTCGGTCTCGCGGCTGGCTGTGCCGTTGCCGATGGAAACCAGTGCCACGCCGTGTTGCTTCGCCAGCCGGGCGAGCGTGGCCAGCGAGCCGTTCCAGTCACGACGCGGCTCGTGCGGATAAATGGTGGCCGTCTCCAGCAGCTTGCCGGTGTGGTCGACCACGGCCACCTTGCAACCCGTGCGGATGCCCGGATCGATGCCCATCACGGCCTTCGGGCCAGCCGGCGCGGCCAGCAGCAGGTCGTGCAGATTGCGGCCGAAGATCTTGATGGCCTCGGCTTCCGCGGACTCGCGCAGTTGCGTGAGCAACTCGGTTTCGATATGCGGCTGTACCTTCACGCGCCAGCACCAGCGGCACACGTCCGACAGCCACTTGTCAGCCGCCCGGCCCTTGTTTTCGATGCCGACGTGGCGCGCGATCATGATTTCGCACGGGTGCGGGTTCATCGCGTCCTGTTCTTCGCCCAAGCCGAGCTTCACGAACAGCACGCCCGCGTTCCGGCCGCGGAACAGCGCCAGCGCGCGGTGCGACGGCACGTTGCGGATCGGCTCGCTATACGCGTAGTAATCGCGGAATTTCTCTTCTTCGGCGGTTTCCTTGCCTTCCACCACGGTCGACGAAACCTGGCCTTGATTCCACAGATGGTCGCGCACCTTGCCGAGCAGCTCAGCCGTCTCGCCAAATTGTTCGGAGAGGATGTCGCGCGCGCCATCCAGCGCGGCCTTCACGTCCGGCACGCCGCCGTCGGCGGTCGGGTTGCCGTTGACGAACTTGGCAGCTTCGGTTTGCGGATCCAGCGTGGGGTCGGCCAGCAGCGCCTGGGCCAGCGGCTCCAGGCCGCATTCGCGGGCAATCTGGGCGCGCGTGCGGCGCTTGGGCTTGTAGGGCAGGTAGAGGTCTTCCAGCACCTGCTTGGTCTCGGCCGCCTCGATGGAGGTGCGCAGGGCGTCCGTCAGCTTGCCTTGCTCTTCAATGGAGGCGAGGATGGCCGCGCGGCGGTCTTCCAGCTCGCGCAGGTACAGCAGGCGCTCTTCCAGGTTGCGCAGTTGCGTGTCGTCCAGGTTGTCCGTCACTTCCTTGCGGTACCGTGCGATGAACGGCACGGTGGCGCCTTCGTCCAGCAGTTGGACGGCGGCGGCAACCTGCTGCGGCCGGACCGCCAGTTCAACGGCGATGCGGGAGACGATCTTCTGCAACACGGAATCAGTCATTGCTTCCAGAGAGTGCGATGGAAAGCCGCGCATTTTGCCACAACGCGAACCCTGTTCCTGAGCTGAAATCCGTGGCCGCGCGGCGTTTGCCGCACAGGCGCGGTGATAAAATGCGCGTTATGCCTACGCCCCTGTTTTCTGCCCGTCGCCGCGCTGCTGCGCGCCGCGCTTCCCAGCTGGTTCTGCCGGCGTCCGTGCTCAGTGTTGCGCTGCTTGCCACGCCTGCATGGAGCCAGTCCCAGCCAGCCGCTGCGCCGGCAGCCGCAGTGCCCGCCACACCGCCCGATTTCGGCTCTGAGCACGATCGCATCAACAGCGCCAAAGCGTGGGCTGAATACCGGTACGCCGAGGCCGAACGCGCTTGCTACGACAAATTCCTCGTCACGCGCTGCATCGACAAGGCGAAGGATGTGCGTCGCACGGAACTGCACACCATCCGCGAGCGCGAGCTTGCGCTGGACGAAGCCGAGCGTGCCGATCGCGCTGCCCGTCGCGACCAGGAGCGCGCCATCCGCGAGGCTCAGTACAACGCCGAACGCCCGCAGCGCGAAGCCGCCGAGCAGAAGAATCGCAACGATTTCGCGAGCAAGCAGGAGCAGCAGCGGCTGAACGAGGCGCAGCGCCAGGCCGAAGCGCCGCAGCGCGCTGCCAACGCGCAGGCGGCCGCCAAAAAGCAGGCCGATTACGATGCCAAGCTGAAAGCCGCGCAGGAGCAGGGCGCCGCCAACGCCGCAAAGCGTGCGGAAAGCGCCAAGCAGTTCCAGGAAAAGCAGCAAGACGCCGTCAAGCGTCAGAAAGAACTGGAAGAGCGCCGCGAACAAACCAAGCGCCGCAACGAGCAAAACCAGAACAACACCAGTCCGCTGGGGTTCTAAACTTCAGCCAAGGCCGGGTTTCCGGGAGGAAAGCGATGGACAGCGATCTGAACACGATCTCGCGTCGCATCATTGAATTGCAGATCGAGCACCGCGATCTCGATTTCCTGATCGACCGGCTGGCGACTACCGCCAATCATGACGAGTTGCAGCTGCGCCGTCTCAAGAAGCGCCGCCTGAAACTCAAGGACACCATCACCCTGCTACAGTTGCAGCTTGAGCCGGACGTGCCGGCCTAGCGCCTACCCAAAGTTGGTTCGATTTTCATCCTGAGAGGCCGCAATCACGTGCGGCCTCCGTCATTTGACCCCACGGATTCCGCGTTGACTTCGCTTTCCCCGCTGGCCGAGCCGTCGGCTGACTCCGACGCCGATGCCGGCGACACTTCGGCTCCCGCTGCTTCTCTATCCGCTGATGCGCATCATGCCGAATTGGCGACGCTGTTCGCCGACGACGGCACGCTGGCCAAAGGTATCGATGGTTACCGGCCCCGCAGTGCGCAGCTGACGATGGCGCAGGCCGTCGCCAACGCCATCGAAGCCGCCGATTCGATCATCGTCGAGGCCGGGACCGGCACGGGCAAAACGTACGCCTACCTTGTTCCCGCGATGCTGTGGGGCGGCAAGGTGATCGTCTCCACCGGGACGAAGAACCTGCAGGATCAGCTTTTCCTGCGCGACATCCCGACGGTGCGCAAGGCGCTAAATGCGCCGGTGTCGGTGGCGTTGCTCAAGGGGCGCGCCAATTACGTCTGCCATTACCACGTCGAACGCACCTCGCAGAACGGGCGTCTCTCTTCGCGGCAAGACGCCGCATGGCTGCGCCAGATCAACCTGTTTCTGAAGACGACGAAAACGGGCGACAAGGCGGAACTTGCCAGCGTCCCCGAGAACGCGCCGGTGTGGAACCTGGTGACGTCCACGCGCGACAACTGCCTGGGTTCGGACTGCGCGTATTACAAGGACTGCTTCGTCATGCGCGCCCGCAAGGAGGCGCAGCAGGCCGACGTGGTGGTGGTGAACCATCACCTGTTCTTCGCGGACGTGATGTTGAAGGACACCGGCATGGCGGAGTTGCTGCCCGCCGCCAACACGATCATCTTCGACGAAGCGCACCAGCTGCCAGAAACCGCCACGTTGTTCTTTGGCGAGACCATCTCTACGAACCAGATTCTGGAACTCGCGCGCGACAGCGTGGCAGAAGGCCTTTCGCACGCACGCGATGCGGTGGACTGGGTGGCGATTGCCGCGCCGCTGGAGCGTGCCGCGCGTGATTTGCGCCTCGTTTTCCGCCAGGACGGGTCCCGCCTGTCGATCAAGCAGATCGACAACGATGCGGCCCTTGCCACGCCGTTCTACGAGGTGCTGCCCAAGCTTGAGCAGGCGCTTTCCGACTTTACCGGCGCGCTGGAAGCCCAGGCCGAACGCGCCGAGACCATCGAGCAGTGCCATCGCCGTGCGGTGGCGCTGTGCGAGAAACTGGAAGCGTGGGCCGATCCCAAACCGCCCAAGGCGCCAAAGAAGGAAGGGGATGACGCGGGCGCGGACAGCGAGAGTGCGGCCCCCGTTGACGAGCGTGTGCGCTGGGTCGAGGTATTCGCCAATTCCGTACAGTTGCACCTGACGCCGTTGTCGATCGCGCCGATCTTTTCGCGTCAGCGTGCCGGCCAGCCGCGCGCGTGGGTCTTCACGTCCGCGACGCTTTCGGTGCGCGGCAACTTCACGCACTACGCTGCGCAGTTGGGCCTGGACCGTGATCGGTCCATGACGCTCGACAGCCCGTTCGACTACGCATCGCAAGGCTTGCTGTATGTGCCGCGTGATCTGCCCCAGCCGAGCGATCCGCGTTTTACCGATGCGGTGCTCGACGCCACCTTGCCGCTGATTGAAGCGGCGGGCGGCAAGACGTTCCTGCTGTGCACGACGCTGCGCGCCGTGAATCGCGCCGCCGAGCGGTTGTCGGATGAATTCGCCCAACGCGGCTGGGATTTCCCGCTGCTCGTGCAGGGCCAGGCCAGCCGTACGGAATTGCTGGACCGCTTCCGGACGCTGGGCAACGCCGTGCTGATCGGCAGCCAGAGTTTCTGGGAGGGCGTGGATGTACGCGGCGAGGCGCTCTCGCTGGTCGTCATCGACAAATTGCCGTTTGCCCCGCCCGATGATCCGGTGCTGAGCGCCCGCATGGAAGCGCTTGAAAAGAAGGGGCTGAGCCCGTTTGCCGTGCACCAACTGCCGCATGCAGTCATCACGCTCAAGCAGGGCGCAGGGCGGTTGATTCGCTCCGAGACCGATCGCGGTGTGCTGATGATCTGCGACCCGCGGCTCGTTGAGAAGAACTACGGCCGCCAGATCTGGCAGAGCCTGCCGCCGTTCAAGCGTACGCGCGAGGCCGAGACGGCTGCCGATTTTCTGCGTTCGCTGCGGCCAGATTCGGAAGAGGCGGCTGCCGGCGGGTCTGAAGACTGATCTGCGTGCACAAACAAAAAGCCCGGCCACTCGACCGGGCTTTTTGCTGTGCTGTTCAAGCCTTGCTTACCACCATTGGTACCAGGGCTTGTCTTTCTTGCGCTGGCCGTAGGCGAGGAAATCGCTCTTCGGATAGTTCTGCTTGATGATGCGTTCGGTGTCGTCGCGCATGTCTTTCATGCCCAGCGCTTCATACGACTTCATCATGATGTACAGCGCTTCTTCCACGGCCGGGGCGCGATCGTAATCCTTGATGGCGTCCTGCGCGCGGTTGACGGCAGCCAGGTAGGCGCCGCGGCGATAGTAGTAGCGCGCGGCGCCCACTTCATGCTCGGCCATCGCGTTGACGATGTACTGCATGCGCTGGGTGGCGTCCGGCGTGTACTTGCTGTTCGGGAACCGCGTGATCAGCGTCTTGAACGCGTCGTAGGCTGCGCGTGCGGCCTTCGGGTCGCGTTCGCTCAAGTCCTGGTTCGAGAAGCGGCCGAGCCAGCCCAGGTTGTCGTTGAAGTTGATCAGGCCCTTGAGGTAGTAGGCGTAATCGACGCTGGGGTGATTCGGGTGCAACTGGATGAAGCGATCCACCGCGGCCAGCGCGGCAGCCGTCTCGCCATCCTTGTAGTTGGCGTAGGCGGTTTCGATCTGGGCTTGTTGAGCGTACTGGCCGAACGGATAGCGGCTTTCGAGCTTTTCGTAGTACTTGACCGCCTTGGCGTAGTCGCCGCCGTCGAGCGAGTCCTTCGCTTCCGAATATAATTTGTTGGCTGACCAGCCAGCCGTTTCGTCTTGCTGTTCCGGCAGGATGCCGCAGGCCGAGATAGCAAGGCATGCAACGCCTGCCACCAACACTGCTCCGATTTGCGCGCGGATTCGATTGCCGACTCGACTAACAATACGCGCCTGCTTTACGCTCGTGACCGACATGGGCACCTTTTCTGAATGAAAAATCGCATCAAGCATTATAGCCCAAGCCCTGTGTCAGACGACGCACTGGCTGACGTTTCCCTCACTGCGCCGGAGACGGAAGACGCCCTCGACGATGAGGCGCTCGATTTGCCTGCCGCCGGGGCCGCTCCAGGTGCCGAACCGATCATCGTAGAGATTCCCGAAGCCATGCACGGCGAGCGCCTCGACAAGGCGCTCGCCAAGCTGCTGCCCGACTATTCGCGCAGCCGCTTGCAGCAATGGATTGACGCCGGCGCGGTTCGTCTGCGTGGTGAGGTGGTGCGCCCGCGTGCGGCCATCTCCGGCGGTGACCGCATCGAAGTCGTCCCGCAACGCGCGGCCGACGAAAACGCCTTCGTCGCCGAGCCGATTGACCTGGATGTGGTGTACGAAGACGACACGCTGCTCGTCATCAACAAGCCTGCCGGGCTGGTGGTGCATCCCGCCGCGGGCAACTGGAGCGGCACGGTGCTCAACGGCCTGCTGCACCGCTATCCGGACGCCGTAGAGTTGCCGCGTGCCGGCATCGTCCACCGCCTCGACAAGGACACTTCCGGCCTGATGGTGGTCGCCCGTACGCTGCCTGCGCAGACCGACCTCGTGCGCCAATTGCAGGCACGTACCGTCAAGCGGACTTATCTCGCGCTGGTGTGGGGCGAAACGCCCGAAGAAGCCACGATCGATGCTCCGATCGGGCGGGACCCGCGCGACCGCACGCGCATGGCCATCATCGAGACGGCCAGCGGCAAGCCGGCGCGGACGCATTTCAAGACGCTGGACGTGGTGGATCTGGGCCGCGCCCAAGTATCGCTGGTGCGCTGCCAGCTTGAGACCGGCCGGACACACCAGATCCGTGTGCACTTTGAGTCGGAGGGGCATCCGTTGCTGGGCGATCCGGTCTATACGCGCAACTTCCGGCGTGGCCAGCCGCAGACGATCAAGGCGCCGCTGCCGGTGCCTTTTGCGCGGCAGGCGCTGCACGCGGTGCGCCTCGGGTTGGTGCATCCCGCCACGGGCAAATCCGTACATTGGGAAGCCGGCGTGCCCGACGACTTCGCCGATCTGCTGGAAGCCCTCGACATGGATCCCGATGCCGACATCAACTGATTGGATCGTTCCCGACTGGCCCGCGCATCCGCATGTCAAGGCGCTTGCCACGACGCGCCTGGGTGGCGTCAGTGTCGGGCCTTACGGATTGGCTGGCGGCTTGCCCGGCGGCCTGAACCTCGGTCAGCACGTGGGTGACGCGCCCGACGCCGTCGATCAGAACCGCCGCATCTTGCGTGCAGCGCTACCGGCTGAGCCGACGTGGATGGAGCAGGTGCACGGCACTGGTGTAGCTGATCTTGATCAACTTGTCGGTACGTCGGCGCCTGTAATTGCCGATGCTGCGGTGGCGTCCTCGCGGAATCGTGTCTGCGTGGTCATGACGGCCGATTGCCTGCCTGTCTTGCTGAGCGACGCCCGAGGCGTCACCGTGGGTGCGGCGCATGCGGGGTGGCGTGGTCTATGCGGCGGCGTGATCGAACGCACGCTGGAAGCCATGATGCAGCGGTTGCGCGCCAGCGGCCAGGAAGCCGATCCGACGTGGCTGGCGTGGCTCGGGCCAGCCATCGGGCCATCGTGTTTTGAAGTGGGTGCGGAAGTGTGTCAGGCATTTATCGACGCCGCGCAGCCCGACGAATTGCCCGCCACCGGGGCGGCGTTCGTGGAAGGCACCTCCACGGGGAAGTTCTTCGCCGATTTGTACGCGCTGGCTCGACTGCGGCTGGCGCGCGCCGGTTGTACCGACGTGTACGGCGGTGGCCTGTGCACGATGACGGACGCCGAGCGCTTCTATTCGTACCGCCGGGAGCGCACCACGGGGCGCATGGCCACGCTGATTTGGCGCGCGGAGTGAGCGTTCAGGGGGCGCCGTCGCCAGCGTCGCTGCTCAGCGTGGGAGTGGTGTCCGCCTCGTCCTGCGCGGCTTCCTTGGCTTTCCGGCGTCGCCTGCGTGCCGGCGCGCCGACAATCCATAGGAAGAGCGATAGCGGCGCCACGCCGTAAAAGACAAATGTGCCGATGCCGGCAATCCAAGATTGCTCAGTCAAAGACATCATCAGCACGACGTAGAGCCAGGCGATGGCGACGATATACATGGGAAAGGCGGTGCCCGGCATTGGCGCAATGCGGCAGTCTCGCACGAAATTGCGCAAATTGGACCATAGCCCCGGTTCTGTGCTTAACCATTTGGTCGGAGCCGTTTTCGGTGAACGCGGCAAAACCCGCGCTGGCTGGGCGTTTCCGGTTGATCATTAACTAACGCCGATTGACAGCCTTGAAACGGCAAGGCAACAATGCCCCGCAATACTACGAGTTGCGCCGCCGTTCCAACCGGAGCGGCGCATATCGTCGGATCGAGGGCACTATGGCATCGCGTCAATCGACATCATCCAAGGCATCTAGCGCCCACACTCAAGCTCCCTGGCAGGGCTTGTCGGACCCAACGCAGTGGGCGGAGCAGTTCAAGCAATGGCAAGCCTTTGCGGGCGCCTTTGCACAACCTGGTGCCGCGGCGCCAGGTCTTGGGCAGTTCAACGGCGCAGCGACGGGTGAAGGCGCGGCGCCTTTCGCGCTGATCCCGCACGAGCGGCTGGCCGAGATCCAGCAGAAGTATCTTGAGGAATGGCTTCAGATCTGGCGCCACATGAGCACGGGCGAAAGCGCCGAGGCCGTGGCGCCGTCTGATCGTCGTTTCTCGAACGACGCGTGGCGCAAGAGCCCGCTCTATGGCTATGCCGCCGCGTTCTACGTGCTCAACGCCCGCACGTTGATGGAAATGGCCGACGCAGTGCAAGCAGACGCCAAGACCCGTGAGCGCGTGCGCTTTGCCGTGTCGCAATGGACGGCTGCCATGTCGCCGTCCAACTTTCTTGCGACCAATCCGGAAGCGCAGAAGCAACTGATTGAATCGCGTGGCGAATCCCTGCGCACCGGCATCCTCAACATGCTGCAGGATATGGAGCGCGGCAAGATCTCGCAGACGGACGAAACAGCGTTCGAGATCGGTCGCAACGTCGCCAACAGCGAAGGCGCCGTCGTCTTCGAGAACGACTATTTCCAGCTCATCCAATACAAGCCGCTGACGGCCAAGGTGCATGCGCGCCCGCTGTTGCTGGTGCCGCCTTGCATCAACAAGTACTACATCCTTGATCTGCAGCCGGCCAATTCGCTGGTCCGCTATGCCGTGGAGCAGGGCAATACTGTGTTCCTCGTGTCGTGGCGTAATCCGGACGCGAGCATGGCGTCCCGCACGTGGGACGACTACATCGAAGGCGGCGCGATCGAAGCCATTCGTGTCGCGCGCGAAATCTCCGCGCAGGATCAGATCAACGTGCTGGGCTTTTGCGTGGGCGGAACGATCCTGTCGACCGCCCTGGCCGTGCTGGCGGAACGCGGACAGCATCCGGCGGCAAGCCTGACGCTGCTGACCACGCTGCTCGACTTTACGGACACCGGCATTCTCGACGTCTTCGTCGATCAAGCCCAGGTGGAAATGCGAGAGCAGACGATCGGCCCGAATGCGCCGACCGGCCCGGGCCTGCTGCGTGGCGTGGAGCTGGCAAACACGTTCTCGTTCCTGCGCCCGAACGATCTGGTCTGGAATTACGTTGTCGAGAACTATCTGAAAGGCAAGACGCCTGCGCCGTTCGACCTGCTGTACTGGAATGGCGATTCCACCAACCTGCCGGGCCCGTGGTACTGCTGGTACCTCCGTCATACGTATCTGCAGAACGACCTCAAGACGCCGGGCAAGCTGAAGGTGAACGGTACGCCAGTGGATCTCGGCAAGATTGATGCGCCGGTCTACATCTACGGTTCGCGTGAAGACCACATCGTCCCCTGGAAGTCGGCCTATGGTTCTGTGCCGCTGCTCAAGGGCAAGCGGCGTTTCGTGTTGGGCGCCTCCGGCCATATCGCTGGCGTGATCAACCCGCCTGCCGCCAACAAGCGTTCGCACTGGACCAATGCCAAGCTGCCTGACTCCGCCGATGCGTGGTTCGAGGGTGCGAAGGAGCATCCCGGAAGCTGGTGGCCGGATTGGTCAAGTTGGCTTGCATCACACGCCGGCGCGCAGAAGGCTGCACCCAAGGGCTACGGCAACGCGGACTACCCGGTCATCGAGCCGGCCCCTGGCCGCTACGTCAAACAGAAAGCGTAAGATCGCGCGCATGAACCCCCGTTGCCGCCGCGGCTTCGGCCGCTGGCGGTGTCCAACGACCCTCTCTTTCGACAGTGGAAGGTAAGCAAATGACCGATGTTGTGATCGTATCGGCGGTACGCACCGCCGTGGGCAAGTTTGGTGGCTCGCTGGCGAAGATCGCTGCGCCTGAGCTTGGCGCGGCTGTTATCCGCGAAGCGCTGGCGCGCGCCAAGGTGGCGCCGGACCAGGTGAGCGAAGTCATCATGGGCCAAGTGCTGACGGCAGGCTCGGGTCAGAACCCGGCGCGCCAAGCCGTCATCAAGGCAGGGCTGCCGAACATGGTGCCGGGCCTGACCATCAACAAGGTGTGCGGCTCCGGCCTGAAGGCCGTGATGCTGGCCGCCAACGCCATCATCGCGGGCGATGCAGAGATCGTCGTGGCTGGCGGGCAGGAAAACATGTCTGCCGCACCGCACGTCCTGCCCGGTTCGCGCGACGGTTTCCGCATGGGCGACGCCAAGCTGATCGATTCGATGATTGTGGATGGGCTGTGGGACGTCTACAACCAGTACCACATGGGCATCACGGCGGAGAACGTCGCCAAGGAATACGGCATCACGCGCGAAGCGCAGGACGAGTTCGCGGTCGCGTCGCAGAACAAGGCCGAAGCTGCGCAAAAGTCGGGCCGCTTCAACGATGAAATCGTTCCGATCATGATTCCGCAACGCAAGGGCGATCCGATTGCCTTCGCGCAGGACGAGTTCGTTCGCCATGGCGCCACGCTCGAATCGATGGCTGGCCTGAAGCCCGCTTTCGACAAGGCTGGCACCGTGACGGCGGCCAACGCCTCGGGCCTGAACGATGGCGCCGCCGCTGTCGTCGTAATGTCGGCCGCCAAGGCGAAGGAACTGGGCCTGACGCCGCTGGCCACGATCCGTGCTTACGCCAGCGCTGGCCTGGACCCGAAGGTCATGGGCATGGGGCCGGTACCGGCGTCCAAACGCTGCCTGTCGCGCGCCGGCTGGTCGGTGGGCGACCTGGACCTGATGGAGATCAACGAGGCATTTGCCGCCCAGGCGCTGGCAGTGCATCAGCAGATGGGCTGGGATACGTCGAAGATCAACGTCAACGGCGGGGCGATTGCGATCGGTCACCCGATCGGCGCGTCGGGCTGCCGCATCCTGGTCACGCTGCTGCACGAGATGCAGAAGCGCGACGCGAAGAAGGGCCTGGCCTCGCTGTGTATCGGTGGCGGCATGGGCGTGGCGCTGGCGGTTGAGCGTCCGTAAGTTTTTTTGCAGTGAGATTGGCGTGAGGCGGAACGAATGCCGCACACGCCAATCGGAGACACCTGAGCATCTGCTGCCCGGCAAGAGGCCGGGCGGTTCTAACAACAAGGACTAGGAGTGGACATGACCAAACGCATCGCATACGTCACCGGTGGCATGGGCGGTATCGGAACGGCGATTTGCCAGCGCTTGGCGCGCGACGGCTTCACCGTTGTCGCAGGCTGCGGCCCGAACTCGCCGCGCAAGGCGAAATGGTTGGAACAACAGAAGGCGCTTGGTTTCGATTTCGTGCCGTCCGAAGGCAACGTCGGCGATTGGGAGTCGACCAAGGCCGCGTTCGACAAGGTCAAGGCTGAAGTGGGCGAGGTCGATGTCCTGATCAACAACGCCGGCATCACGCGCGACGTGGTGTTCCGCAAGATGACCCGCGCCGACTGGGATGCGGTGATCGATACCAACCTGACGTCGCTGTTCAACGTGACCAAGCAGGTCATCGACGGCATGGCGGATCGCGGCTGGGGCCGAATCATCAACATCTCGTCGGTGAACGGCCAGAAGGGCCAGTTTGGCCAGACCAACTATTCGACCGCCAAGGCTGGCCTGCACGGCTTCACGATGGCGCTGGCGCAGGAAGTCGCGACCAAGGGTGTAACGGTCAACACGGTGTCGCCGGGCTATATCGCGACCGACATGGTGAAAGCGATTCGTCAGGATGTGCTCGACAAGATCGTCAGCACGATTCCGGTCAAGCGCTTGGGCGAGCCGACGGAGATCGCCTCGATCTGCGCATGGCTGGCATCTGAAGAATCCGGCTTCTCCACCGGCGCGGACTTCTCCCTCAACGGCGGCCTTCACATGGGCTGACGCTCCCACGCCCATGCTGCGGCTATGCTGCAGCATGGGCGCAGCAATTTTCCCCCTTGATTTGCCTGCATGCTGCGATGCTCGATTGCATTGCAGCAAGCATTTTGCGTCCTCTGTGGGCAACTGTCCGAGTGCCTGAGCCGCATCAAAATGCTGCGGGTTTTTACCGGGGGAGGTCGCCTTTTCTTTGCAGGGCGATCCGCATAGAATCCAATCACGGAGGCGCTCCGCAGGGAGACACGGGGCGTCCGATCATAACCGGATGCATCTGCGCTACGCTTGAATTCACCATTCGCGCGCAGATCGGAACAGCCGGGCAACCGCGTATTTTGCTGCACCGCCCGGTGCAGTCATTTCGCACTGCATCGGCTGCACCGCAGCAGCATCGCCAACACGGAAAGGCACGATGGCCACCAGCAAGAAGGGCACCGAACGGCTGATCAAGAAATATCCCAACCGCCGGCTCTACGACACCCAGACCAGCACCTACATCACGCTGGCAGACGTCAAGCAGCTCGTCATGGAAACCGAAGAGTTTCGCGTCGTCGATGCGAAATCCGGTGAAGACCTGACCCGCAGCATCCTGCTGCAGATCATTCTGGAAGAGGAAACCGGCGGCGTGCCGATGTTCTCGGGTGCGATGCTCGCGCAGATCATCCGTTTCTATGGCAACGCGATGCAGGGCATGATGGGCACGTACCTGGAAAAGAACATCCAGGCGTTTGTCGACATCCAGAGCAAGCTGGCCGAGAACTCGAAGGATCTGTACAGCGGCAACACCTTCAACCCCGACATGTGGTCGCAGTTCATGAACATGCAGGGGCCGATGATGCAAGGCATGATGAGCAACTACATCGAGCAGAGCAAAAACCTGTTCGTGCAGATGCAGGAGCAGATGCAGAGCCAGGCCAAGAACATGTTCGGGACGTTCCCGTTCAACCAGCCGCCCGAGAAGAAGTAAGTCGGCGCTGGCAAAACAAGGCGGATCGCGGGGCGGTTCGCCTTTTTTGTTGGGCGCGCGTCCAAGAGGGCAGCAAGGTAAAATGCCGGTCCTTCAGGTGAGGTGTACGCCTCTCCGACGTTCACGATTCCCGCCCCGGTTTCCCATGTTTGATGTCCGCCCCTGGCTTCTATGCCGGCTGTCTCCCGTTTTCGCATGAGCCGCCTGTTGCTCGCCCCGATGGAAGGGGTCGCGGATTACGTCATGCGCGACGTGCTGACGCAAGCTGGCGGCTACGACGGATGCGTCTCGGAGTTCGTCCGCGTGACGGGCTCGTTGCTTCCGGCGCGCACGTACGAACGTGAGACGCCCGAGATCCGCAACGGCGGCTATACGGCCAGCGGTACGCCGATGACCATCCAGCTCCTCGGCAGCGATCCCGAATGGCTGGCCCGCAATGCGGCATACGCGGCAACGCTCACGCCGCATGGCATCGACCTCAACTTCGGCTGTCCCGCCAAGGTCGTGAACCGACACGGCGGCGGCGCCATGCTGCTCGCCACGCCGGAAGTGCTGTACGACATCGTGCATGCCGTGCGGGCCGCGGTGCCGGCCAACATTTCCGTGACGGCCAAGATGCGGCTCGGCGTTTCCGATACGTCCCGTGCGATTGACTGTGCGACGGCGCTGGCGGAAGGCGGCGCGGAAGCGCTCGTCGTGCATGCCCGCACGCGTGACCATGGCTACCGTCCGCCCGCACATTGGGACTGGATCGCACGCATCGCCGACGCCGTGAGCATCCCCGTCACGGCCAACGGCGAAGTCTGGACCGTGGCCGACTGGGAGCGCTGCCGCGCCGTCAGTGGCTGTAGCGACGTGATGATCGGACGTGGCGCCGTGTCCGACCCATTCCTGGCCCAGCGCATCCGTGGGCAGATGGACGAGACGCCGTCCGCGGCGGAATGGCCGATCGTGCTCGGCTATCTCGCCGATTACCTGAAGAAGCTGCATGCGCGCATCTCGGCCAAGCATGAGCATGGCCGCGTCAAGCTGTGGCTGAGCTATCTGAAGCGGACGTGGCCCCAGGCCGCAGAGCTGCACGATGCGATTCGCAGGCTGCAGGACGCGCTGGAAATCGAGCGCGTGATTGAACAGATGCAGCTTCGCCTTGGTCGCCCAAACGCGGCGAACGGTTAAAATACGCAACCGCGCGGCACAGCCCACGTGCGCAGCGCAAATCCTCTCCCACATCAGGTTGTTCCCATGTCCGACGTCAGTACCCAGAGCCCCAAGGTGGGGTTCGTCAGTCTCGGTTGTCCCAAGGCCTTGTCGATTCCGAGCAGATCATCACCCAACTGCGCGCGGAGGGGTATGAGATCTCCGGCACGTACGGCGGGGCGGACCTGGTGGTTGTCAACACCTGCGGCTTCATCGACGAGGCCGTGCAGGAAAGCCTGGATGCGATTGGCGAGGCGCTGGCCGAGAACGGCAAGGTGATCGTCACCGGCTGCCTGGGCGCCAAGAAGGACGCCGCTGGCCAGGACATCATCACCAACGTGCACCCGAAGGTGCTGGCTGTGACGGGCCCCCATGCGCTCGGCGAGGTGATGGAAGCAGTGCACACGCACCTGCCCAAGCCGCATGACCCGTTCATTGACCTGGTGCCGCCGCAGGGCATCAAGCTCACGCCCAAGCACTACGCGTATCTGAAGATTTCGGAAGGCTGCAACCACCGTTGCAGCTTCTGCATCATCCCGTCGATGCGCGGCGATCTCGTCTCGCGCCCGGTGGCCGAAGTGATGCTGGAAGCGGAAAACCTGCTGAAGGCCGGCGTCAAGGAGCTGCTCGTCATCTCGCAGGACACCAGCGCCTACGGCGTCGACGTCAAATTCCGCATGGGCTTCTGGAACGGCCGCCCGCTGAAGACGCGCATGACCGAGCTGGTCGGCGCGCTGGGTGAACTGGCGTCGCAGTACGGCGCCTGGGTGCGCCTGCATTACGTCTACCCGTACCCGAGCGTGGATGAGGTGATGCCGCTGATGGCCGAGGGCAAGGTCTTGCCGTATCTCGACGTGCCGCTGCAGCACGCCCACCCCGACGTGCTCAAGCGCATGAAGCGCCCCGCCAACGCCGAGAAGACGCTGGATCGCATCCGCGCCTGGCGCGAGGTGTGCCCGGAGTTGACCATCCGCAGCACCTTCATCGCCGGCTTCCCTGGTGAAACGGAAGAAGAGTTCCAGACGCTGCTCGACTTCATTGCCGAGGCCGAACTGGATCGCGTGGGCTGCTTCGCCTATTCGCCGGTCGAGGGCGCCACCGCCAACGACCTGCCGGGCGCATTGCCCGACGAGGTGCGCGAGGAGCGCCGCGCGCGGTTCATGGAAGTCGCCGAGCGCGTGTCTGCACGCCGTCTGCAGCGCAAGGTGGGCAAGTCGCTGCGCGTGCTGGTGGACGAGGTGAATCAAGACGGTGGCATTGGCCGTTCGTCGGCGGATGCCCCGGAGATTGACGGCCTGGTCTATATCGCGCCGCCGTCGAAACCGTACAAGCGCTACAAGGCGGGCGATTTCGTGTCGGTCAAGATTACCGGCGCGGACGGCCACGACCTGTGGGGCGAGGTCTGACCCACTTAGGTAGTCGTACCTAAATTTTGCGAACGGTCGTGCGTTTATACTGGCCGCCATCCAATTTCGATGGCTCAGGAGACAGCAATGGCACGTGAAGTGGTGGTGGTCAGCGGCGTTCGTACCGCAATCGGGACGTTTGGCGGCAGCCTGAAGGATGTGGCGCCGTGCGAACTGGGCGCACTCGTTGTGCGCGAGGCGCTGGCCCGCGCAGGCGTGAAGGGCGAGGAGGTCGGCCACGTGGTGTTTGGCCACGTGATCAACACCGAGCCGCGCGACATGTATCTCTCGCGCGTGGCCGCCGTGAACGGCGGTGTGTCGGCCGAAACGCCTGCATTCAACGTCAATCGCCTGTGCGGCTCGGGCCTGCAGGCCGTGGTGAGCGCGGCGCAAACCGTGCTGTTGGGCGACGCCGATGTCGCCATTGCCGGCGGTGCGGAGAGCATGAGCCGTGCGCCGTACCTGGCACCCGCCGCTCGCTGGGGTTCGCGCATGGGCGACGCCAAGATGGTCGACATGATGCTCGGCGCGCTGCACGACCCGTTCCACACGATCCACATGGGCGTCACTGCGGAAAACGTCGCCCGCGAATTCGGCATCAGCCGCGAGCAGCAAGACCAGACCGCGCTGGAATCGCATCAGCGCGCATCGCGTGCCATCCAGGCCGGCTACTTCAAGGATCAGATCGTTCCGGTGACGATCAAGTCGCGCAAGGGCGATATCCAGTTCGATACCGATGAGCACGTCCGCCACGACGCAACCATCGACGACATGACCAAGCTCAAGCCGGTTTTCACGAAAGAAAACGGTACGGTGACGGCAGGCAACGCTTCGGGCCTCAACGATGCGGGCGCGGCGCTGGTGCTGATGGAACGTGCGGTGGCCGAAAAGCGTGGCCTCAAGCCGCTGGCCCGGCTGGTGTCGTACGGCCATGCGGGCGTGGATCCGAAGATCATGGGCATCGGCCCGGTGCCGGCCACGCGCAAGGCGCTGGGCCGGGCAGGCCTGTCGGTCAACGATCTGGATGTGATCGAAGCCAACGAGGCGTTTGCCGCCCAGGCCTGCGCGGTGACGAAGGAACTCGGCCTAGACCCGGCCAAGGTCAACCCGAACGGCTCGGGCATCTCGCTCGGCCACCCGATCGGCGCAACGGGTGCGCTTATCACGGTCAAGGCGCTGCACGAGCTGCAGCGCATCGGCGGTCGCTACGCGCTGGTGACCATGTGCATTGGTGGAGGACAAGGCATTGCGGCGGTGTTCGAACGCATCTGAACGCATTTTCTCGATTGAACGCCTGATTCGGCCAACCGGCGCGCTGTTTGCGCTGGTACTGGCCGCAGGCGTGGCGC
>NZ_VOSS01000088.1 GCF_007997035.1 Ralstonia sp. TCR112
GCCGCCGGCGCGGATGCCGCGGCGGTCGCCTTGCTGGCCGGCGCGGATTTGGTCGTGCCCGGTTTGGTGCGCGCACCGTGATGGATCGATTTGGCCGCGTCCTTGGCCAAGCCCGCCCCGCCCGGCAGCGCCGTCACTGCGGACGGGTGCTTTTGCGCCTTGGCCGCGGCGGCCAGCGCTTTCTTCTGCTCTTCCGTCAGTTGCTGGTAGCTCTGCCAAGCTTCGCTCTTCTTCTGCACCGGAAGCGACTTGGTGGTCTGGAAATTCTCACGCGCGCGGTGGCGTTGCTCGGGTGTGAGCTTGACCCAGTCCGCCATGCGGGTTTGCAGGCGCTGCTGCTGAGCCGGCGTGTATTTCGGATACGCCTGTGCAATCTGCAGCCACTTCTTGCGGGCCAATTCCGGCAAACCGTTCCATTCCGGCGCCAGCGGCGCGAAGATGCGCTGCTGCACAATGGTCAACTCGGCCCAGTTCGGGTGGACGGCGGGCAGCGGGTTGGTTGCGGGCGGTGTCGGCAGATCAACCGGCGCGTTGACCGTCACGCCCGATGCCGCGGCAGGCGCAGAAGTGGCCGGTACCTGTGCCATCGCAAGGCCCGCCGTGAGACCGGCAGCACCGATCAAAGCGACGATGCCGACGTGCAGGCGCAAGGCCCTTGCGCCTCGCGGTGGTTGGCCGTGGGTGGGTTGGAAGTGACTCATCGATCAGCCTTTCACTGATCGTGCTTGAGGTACTGATGGAAGCCTTGATCGGCGTAGGCGGCCAGCGGCAGATCGTCGAGCAGCATTGCGGCATCGACCTCCGCGAGTTCGTCCACGCGTTGCTGCTGTTGCCACTGATAAATGCCCGCGAGCCCCGCCACCAGCGCGATCGTCGGCCACAGCAGGCCAAGGCGGCGCAGGACTGCGGCGGCGCGCTGCAGCGGCGACGGTGCTTCGCCTTCCGCCTCGAAGGACACCGAGCCGACGCCTGGCATTGCCAAGGCAGGCGAGCGCACCGTGCTCGGCACTTCCGCTTTCTTGTGCGCAAGCGCCGTCCGGCGCGCCGCAGCGAGGCGGTCGCGCACGTCGGGCGGCAACTGTCCTGCCGACTCGTTCAGAGCGGTTCGGACGGCATGCACAAAACGGCGTTCTCGAAGTTCTACCTTGTTCATAGTCGGATCCCTCGCGCCCGCAGCGCTTGGGCCAGGGCGTGTGTTGCCCGCGAGCAGTGCGTCTTTACACTGCCCTCGGAACAGCCCATCGCCTGGGCTGTCTCGGCAACATCCATGTCCTCCCAGTAACGCATCAGGAAGGCCTCCCGTTGACGCGCGGGGAGTTTCTCGATTTCGCGTTCCAGGATTTCCAGCATTTGCGAGCGCTCGACCTTGTCGGCGCTGCTTTCCGCCGCTGTGGTGCCGGCTTCGCTTTCGATCAGTTCCAGCGGGTCGGTGTCGTCGCCCTCGGCGTCCGTGCGGAAGCTGGAGAACAGGCTCACCCACGTGTTGCGCACCTTGGAGCGGCGGAACCAGTCGTGAATGGTGTTCTGCAGAATGCGCTGAAAGAGCAGGGGGAGTTCGGCCCCCGGCTTGTCGCCGTATTTTTCGGCCAGCTTGATCATGGCGTCCTGCACGATATCGAGCGCGGCATCGTCGTCGCGCACCGCGAAGACCGCCTGCTTGAAGGCGCGTTTCTCGACGCTTAGGAGAAAGGCCGACAGTTCCTGTTCAGAGGCCATACAACGGCGGGTGCGAATCCTGTGAGGCAGCCGCGCGAAAATTCACATTCTCAAGATGTGATGATCACGCCGCGTGGCGTCAACGGCCTTGGCCGTGAAAAATGTTGCGATGCTAGCAAAAATGCGGCTCTACGGACAGTCCGACTGTCCGGCGGACCGCTTGCTTTGCCGAATCGCGCCGGTGCTGGACCGCTATGCGGCATTGCAGTATCATCCCCGGTTCACAACATCTGTGGTTTGTCTCATCTGGACGCCCATCAGGCGGACCATCCATGCAGACGCGCACCGCTCAAATCCGCGCCACAAGCCCGGTAGAGAGCATCCAAACAATTTTTTGCCGAAAATTGCAAAGGACTGACATGAATATGCCAAGCGCGGAATTTTCCCACGCCAATAGCGGTTCATCTGCCGACATGATGGGGGCCGACATCCTCGTCAATGCGCTCGCGGCAGAGGGCGTCGAGTTCGTCTGGGGTTACCCCGGCGGCGCGGTGCTCTATATCTACGACGCGTTCTACAAGCAAAACAAGATCGAACACATCCTGGTGCGCCATGAACAGGCGGCAGTCCATGCGGCTGACGGCTATGCGCGCGCCACGGGCAAGGTCGGTGTCGCCCTCGTGACGTCCGGCCCGGGCGTGACCAATGCCGTGACCGGCATCGCCACCGCCTACCTGGATTCGATCCCGATGGTGATCATCACCGGTAACGTGCCGACGCACGCCATCGGTCAGGATGCCTTCCAGGAGTGCGACACCGTCGGCATTACCCGCCCGATCGTCAAGCACAACTTCCTGGTCAAGGACGTCCGCAACCTCGCCTCGACCATCAAGAAGGCGTTCTACATCGCCGCAACGGGCCGTCCGGGTCCGGTCGTGGTGGATATCCCCAAGGATGTCTCGCGCGAACTCTGCAAGTACGAGTATCCGAAGACCATCGAGATGCGCTCGTACAGCCCCGTCAACAAGGGCCATTCGGGGCAGATCCGGAAGGCAGTGGGCCTGTTGCTGCAGGCCGAGCGTCCGTACATCTATTCGGGTGGCGGCGTGGTGCTTGCCGAGGCCAGCGAAGAGCTGCGCCAGCTGGCTGCGCTGACTGGTTACCCCGTGACGAACACGCTGATGGGCCTGGGTGCATTCCCGGGCACCAGCAAGCAGTTCGTCGGCATGCTGGGCATGCACGGCACGTACGAAGCCAACATGGCGATGCAGAACTGCGACGTTCTGATTGCCATCGGCGCGCGTTTCGATGATCGCGTGATCGGCAGCCCGGCGCACTTTACATCGCAGCCGCGCAAGATCATCCACATCGACATCGATCCGTCGTCCATTTCGAAGCGGGTGAAGGTCGACATCCCCATCGTCGGCAACGTCAAGGACGTGCTGCAGGAGATGATCGCCCAGATCCAGTCTGGCGAAGCCAAGCCGAACAAGACGGCGCTGGCCAAGTGGTGGGAACAGATCGAGCAGTGGCGCAGTGTCGACTGCCTGAAGTACGACCGCAATTCCGAGATCATCAAACCGCAGTACGTCGTCGAGAAGATCTGGGAACTGACCAATGGCGACGCTTTCATCTGCTCCGACGTCGGTCAGCATCAAATGTGGGCCGCGCAGTTCTACAAGTTCAACGAGCCGCGCCGCTGGATCAACTCCGGCGGTCTGGGCACGATGGGCGTCGGCCTGCCGTACGCGATGGGTATCAAGAAAGCGTTCCCGGACAAGGAAGTCGTCACCATTACGGGTGAGGGCTCGATCCAGATGTGCATCCAGGAACTGTCGACCTGCCTGCAGTACGACACGCCCGTGAAGATCTGCTCGCTCAACAACGGTTACCTCGGCATGGTCCGCCAGTGGCAGGAAATCGAGTACGACAACCGCTACTCGCATTCCTACATGCAGGCGCTGCCCGACTTCGTGAAGCTGGCCGAATCGTATGGCCACGTCGGCATGCGCATCGAGAAGACGTCTGACGTCGAGCCCGCGTTGCGCGAGGCTTTCCGACTCAAGGATCGCACCGTGTTCCTCGACTTCCAGACCGACCCGACTGAAAACGTCTGGCCGATGGTCCAGGCAGGCAAGGGTATTTCTGAAATGCTGCTCGGCGCGGAGGATCTGTAATGCGTCACATCATTTCCGTCCTGCTGGAAAACGAACCGGGCGCGTTGTCGCGCGTGGTGGGCCTGTTCTCTGCGCGCGGCTACAACATCGAGACGCTGACGGTCGCCCCGACTGAAGACGCCTCGCTGTCGCGCATGACGATCGTCACGACCGGCTCGGACGACATCATCGAGCAGATCACCAAGCACCTGAACCGCCTGGTGGAAGTCGTCAAGGTCGTCGACCTCACCGAAGGTGCGCACATCGAGCGCGAGCTGATGCTCGTCAAGGTGCGCGCGGTCGGCAAGGAACGCGAGGAGATGAAGCGTACAGCGGACATCTTCCGCGGCCGCATCATCGACGTGACCGAGAAGACCTACACGATCGAGCTGACCGGCAACGGCAGCAAGCTCGACGCGTTTCTCGATGCCATCGATCGCACTGCCATTCTCGAGACCGTTCGCACAGGCGGCTCGGGCATCGGCCGCGGCGAGCGCATTCTGAAGGTTTGAGCCGGCGCGTGCACCAGCGTGTCACTGTGGCCGGACCCCATCGATATTGAAGTATTTGAAAATTAGGACATCAACATGAAAGTGTTTTACGACAAGGACGCCGACCTCTCCCTGATCAAGGGCAAGAACGTCACCATCGTTGGCTATGGCTCGCAAGGCCACGCCCACGCCCTGAACCTGAACGACTCGGGCGTGAAGGTGACGGTCGGTCTGCGCAAGAACGGCGCGTCGTGGAACAAGGCCGTCAACGCCGGCCTGCAGGTCAAGGAAGTGGCCGAGGCTGTGAAGGAAGCCGACGTTGTCATGATCCTGCTGCCGGATGAGCAGATTGCCGATGTGTACAAGAACGAAGTGCACGGCAACATCAAGCAGGGCGCCGCGCTGGCATTCGCCCACGGTTTCAACGTGCACTACGGTGCCGTGATTCCGCGCGCCGATCTGGACGTCATCATGATCGCCCCGAAGGCGCCGGGTCACACCGTGCGCGGCACGTACACGCAAGGTGGCGGCGTGCCGCACCTGATCGCCGTGCACCAGGACAAGTCGGGCGCCGCACGTGATATCGCGCTGTCGTACGCCACCGCCAACGGCGGCGGCCGTGCCGGCATCATCGAGACGAACTTCCGCGAAGAAACCGAAACCGACCTGTTCGGCGAACAAGCCGTCCTGTGCGGCGGTACCGTCGAGCTGATCAAGGCTGGTTTCGAGACGCTGGTGGAAGCCGGTTACGCTCCGGAAATGGCTTACTTCGAGTGCCTGCACGAGCTGAAGCTGATCGTCGACCTGATCTATGAAGGCGGCATCGCCAACATGAACTACTCGATCTCGAACAACGCCGAATACGGCGAGTACGTCACCGGCCCGCGCGTCGTGACGGAAGAGACCAAGAAGGCCATGAAGCAATGCCTGAAGGACATCCAGACCGGCGAATACGCCAAGAGCTTCCTGCTGGAGTACAAGGCAGGCCAGCCGACGCTGATCTCGCGCCGCCGCTTGACCGAAGAGCACCAGATCGAGCAAGTTGGCGCCAAGCTGCGTGCGATGATGCCGTGGATCGCCAAGAACAAGCTGGTCGACCAGTCGAAGAACTGATCGGACGCATCTTGTGCGAGAAAGCCAGCCTTCGGGCTGGCTTTTTTTTATGCTGATTCCAGGGCGCCAGATATTGTTTCAAGTGCTGGCGCGGCCCCGTGTCGGCTAGAATGCCGCATTTCCTTCAAGACGCTGTCGAGGTCTGATTTGAACAACACGTATCCGCATCCCATCATCGCCCGCGAGGGTTGGCCGTACCTGGGCGGGATCTTCATCGTCACGCTCATTGTGCAGGCTGCCGCCGGCTTCGGCTGGGCCTGGCCGTTCTGGGTGCTGACGCTGTTTGTCCTGCAGTTTTTCCGCGACCCGGCGCGCGCCGTGCCAACGCAGGCCAATGCGATTCTTTCGCCGGCCGACGGCCGCATCGTCGCAGTCGAGCAGGTGCGGGACCCGTATGCCGATCGCGACTCGCTGAAGATCAGCGTGTTCATGAACGTGTTCAACGTGCACTCGAACCGGGCGCCGGTCGACGGCACCGTGCAGCACGTGCAGTACTTCCCGGGCAAGTTCGTCAATGCGGACCTGGACAAGGCGTCGCTCGAAAACGAACGCAACGCCATCGTGCTGCGCCGAGCTGATGGCCAGCTCGTCACTTCGGTGCAGGTGGCTGGACTGATCGCGCGGCGCATCCTTTGCTATACCAAGGCAGGGGAAGCACTCACGCGTGGCCAGCGCTACGGCTTCATCCGCTTTGGCTCGCGCGTTGACGTATACCTGCCGCTGACGGCGCGCCCACGCGTGACCATCGGCGAGAAGGTGTCCGCCACGCTGACGGTGCTTGCTGAGCTGGACTGATCCGGAGGCCGCCATGCCCGCGTTCAACCGACGCAAGAAGCGTTTCACCGCCGGCAATGTGACGCACCTGCGTCCGCTGCGGCACAACCAGCCTCGCTCGGATGACGACGATCTTGAGATCGTGCGTCCGCGCCGCCGTGGCATCTATCTGCTGCCCAACGCGTTCACGACGGCCGCGCTGTTCGCGGGCTTCTTCGCCATCGTGCAGGCGATGAACCTGAATTTTGAGACGGCTGCCATCGCCATCTTCGCGGCGATGGTGCTCGACGGCATGGACGGCCGCGTCGCGCGCATCACCAACACGCAAAGCGCGTTCGGCGAACAGTACGATTCGCTGTCGGACATGGTGTCATTCGGTGTCGCGCCGGCATTGGTGATGTACGAGTGGATCCTGCGCGACCTGGGGAAGTGGGGCTGGCTCGCGGCGTTTGTGTATTGCGCTGGCGCTGCACTGCGTCTGGCGCGTTTCAACACGAACATCGGGTCGGTCGACAAGCGCTTC
Source organism: Ralstonia sp. TCR112 (assembly GCF_007997035.1). Classification (GTDB taxonomy): domain Bacteria; phylum Pseudomonadota; class Gammaproteobacteria; order Burkholderiales; family Burkholderiaceae; genus Ralstonia; species Ralstonia edaphi. The sequence continues at coordinate 6,714 of NZ_VOSS01000088.1, forward strand.
TTCCAGGGCATGCCGAGCCCAGCCGCCGCCGCGCTCATCGCCGGATTTGTCTGGCTGGCGATCGACAACAAGCTGCCCGTCAAGGAACTGTGGATGCCGTGGGTGGCCTTCGGGCTGACGCTGTACGCAGGGCTGTCGATGGTGTCCAACGCGCCGTTCTACAGCGGTAAGGCGCTGGATGTTCGCCACCGCGTACCGTTCGGCGTGATGGTGCTCGTGCTTGTGCTGTTCGTCGTGATATCGAGCGATCCGCCGGTCGCGCTGTTCGGCCTGTTCGTTGGTTACGCAGTCTCGGGCTACGTGCTTTGGGGCTGGCGCGCGCTGCATGGGCAGCAGGGTAGTCCGCGCCTGCCGAAGCAGACGCCAGACGACGCGCATGAGTGACCCATGCGCTTCATCAGTGTGCGCTTGCGTCAATTTTTGAATTCGTCTATATTCGTCCGCATGCTTTCGCGCCCGATTTCCATTCTGATTACGCTAGTCTCGATTGATGGCCTACTAGGTCGTCAGGTCGGGACACGCGCATAGGAAATCGCAAGACAAGGCAAGCAGAAACCGCCAAGTTTTCGCGAACCAGAATTCACAGCGCCCCGGCCTGCAACCATGCACGCCGGGGCGTTTTGCATTCTGCGCCGCAAGAAACCATCTAAGACACCACTAAGACCGACGCCAAAAACGTCACCCCACCAAGGAGCCGCCATGAGCGACAAACTCATCATTTTCGATACCACCTTGCGCGACGGCGAGCAGTCCCCTGGGGCATCGATGACCAAGGAAGAGAAGATCCGCATCGCCAAGCAGCTCGAGCGGCTCAAGGTGGACGTGATCGAAGCCGGCTTCGCGGCCAGCTCCAATGGTGACTTTGAAGCGATCCGCGCGATTGCACAGTCGGTCAAGGATTCGCGGATTTGCTCGCTGGCCCGTGCGAACGACCGCGACATTTCCCGCGCTGCCGAAGCACTCAAGCCGGCGGGGCAGTTCCGCATCCACACGTTCATCGCTACTTCGGCGCTTCACATGGAGAAGAAGCTGCGCATGTCGCCGGATCAGGTGTACGAGCAGGCGCGTCTTGCCGTGCGCTTCGCGCGCCAGTTCACCGACGACATCGAGTTCTCGCCGGAAGATGGCAGCCGCTCGGACATGGATTTCCTCTGCCGCGTGCTGGAAGGCGTGATTGCTGAGGGCGCGACGACCATCAACCTGCCGGATACGGTGGGCTATGCGGTGCCAGAAGGCTACGCCGCGCTGATCCGCTCGGTGCGTGAGCGCATTCCTAATTCCGATAAGGCGATCTGGTCAGTGCATTGCCATGACGATCTGGGCATGGCTGTTGCCAACTCGCTGACCGCTGTCCAGTTGGGCGGCGCGCGCCAGATCGAATGCACGATCAACGGCCTGGGCGAGCGCGCCGGGAACACCAGCCTCGAAGAGGTGGTGATGGCCGTGAAGACCCGTCGCGACTATTTCAATCTCGACGTGGGTGTCGATACCACGCAGATCGTGCCGGCCTCCAAGCTTGTCTCGCAGATCACCGGTTTCGTCGTGCAGCCGAACAAGGCCGTCGTCGGCGCCAATGCTTTCGCGCATGCTTCGGGCATCCACCAGGACGGCGTGCTGAAGGCGCGCGACACGTACGAAATCATGCGGGCCGAAGACGTGGGCTGGACGGCCAACAAGATCGTCCTGGGCAAACTCTCGGGCCGCAACGCGTTCAAGCAGCGTCTGCAGGAACTGGGCATCGAGCTGGATTCGGAAGCCGAGCTGAACGCCGCTTTCACCCGCTTCAAGGAGCTGGCCGACCAGAAGGCCGAGATCTTCGACGAAGACATCGTCGCCATCGTTTCCAACGAAGCGCAGCACAGCGAGGGCGAGCACTTCCGTTTCGTGTCGCTTGCCCAGCGTTCGGAAACCGGCGAGCGTCCGCACGCGCGCATCGTTTTCGTGGCAGACGGCCAGGAAGTGACGGGCGAAGCGGAGGGCAACGGCCCGGTCGACGCCACGCTGAATGCGATCGAGAGCAAGGTCGCCAGCGGCGCAGAGCAGCTGCTCTATTCGGTCAACGCGATCACGACGGGCACGCAGGCGCAAGGCGAAGTGACGGTGCGGCTGTCCAAGTCGGGACGCATCGTCAACGGTGTGGGTACTGATCCGGACATCGTTGCGGCGTCGGCCAAGGCTTACCTTGCCGCGCTGAACAAGCTCCAGGACAAGAGCAGCGAAAAACTCAACCCGCAGATCTGATCGCGGGTTCATCAACACACGCAGGAGTCAGCCCAGACCCCAACACGATCACCACTGAGCGCGCACCCGGTTATCCACCGGAACGCGAAGCGGGTGCGGCGGCACCGGACACGTCAGGAGCGTGCACCATGCCGGCCGTCTTTGAGAGCGATGTCCGTGCGATCCACGACATGGCCGACCTGAACGTCCACGCCAGGCGATGCGCCTCGCGTGGATGTTGCCGTTCTGGCGTTTGACGCTGGCTCAGCGGCTTGAATCGTGATCGTGGTCGTACATCGGGTCGGGGCTGACCTGCGTAAGCCGCACGATGCCGTCGCGGTCGAAATAGAAGTGCATCAGCGAAGGCCATACGCCTTCATGCTTGAAACGGTAGGACCAAACCTGCCGATCCATCAGCCGGAAATACGCGGTTTCTTCCGGCTTGCCGAACGTCTGCAGCACATCGTTTTGCGTCGCCGTGCCGACGCGGACCTGTGCAAAATCCATCGTGGTCAGAATCTGCCGGAACGAGACGAGCTTGCCGCTCGCATCGAAATCGGCGGCATAAGTGAATTGCCCGTAGGGCTGCGTCGGATAGAGCCAGCGCGTGCCGCCACCGGCGTGTGGATACCGTTCCGGTGGTGTGCCAAATCGTGCTTCCACGGCGGAAGCGGGTTGGCCGACGAGTGCTTCGCCCGTTTGTACTGGCGCCAACACGGTACACGCGCTTGTTGAAGCCAGCGCTACGGCGAGCAGCGCCGCGCACTGCCATGTCGATCGAATGTTCACAATGGGCCCTCCCGATGGCTTCAGTGTAGGCGTGCGATTTACGCCGGCTTGTGTCGACGCGCGGCGGCGCTTTACCATCCGCGCTTCACGGAGATTTGCCATGATGGTTCGTTGGTTTGTGGCCGCGCTGGCGGCCGTGGGGTTGTGTGGGGCAGCAGGTGCCCAGCCCGAAGCCGCGCCGATCCGGTTGGCGCTGATCGAAGGACTTTCAGGCCCGTTTGCCAACGCGGGCGAGGCGGTGGATCGCAATCTGCGCATGGCGATTGAAGGCGTGAATGCGCGCGGCGGTGTGAAGCTGCCCGATGGGCGTCATCCGCTTGCACTCGTGCGTTTCGATAGCAAGAACACCGTCGATGAATCGTTGCTGCAATTGCAGGCGGCTACGGATGCGGGCATCCGCTTCGTGCTCCAAGGCAACAGCTCGGCGGCAGCGGCGGCGTTGTCGGCGTCGATTTCGCGTTACAACGACCGCCATCCGGACGCGCGGCTGCTGTTCCTGAACTACGCCGCCGTCGATCCTGCACTGACCAACGAGGCATGCAGCTTCTGGCATTTTCGCTTCGACGCATCCGCTGACATGCGCATGCAGGCGCTGACGGAGGTGATCCGCGCCGACAGGGCAATCAACAGGGTCTACCTGATCGGGCAGGACTACACATTCGGCCGCCAGGTGGCGCAATTGGCGCGCCAGCAGTTGAGCGAAAAGCGGCCAGACATTGCGATCGTTGGCGAGGTGCTGCATCCCATCGGCAAGGTCAAGGATTTTGCACCGTACGTGGCGCGCATTGCCGCGTCGGGTGCGGATACGGTCATCACCGGAAACTGGGGTAACGATCTGACACTGCTCGTCAAGGCGGCTCGGGATGCGGGGCTCAAGGCGCGCTTCTTTACGTTCTACGGCAATTCGCTCGGCGCGCCCGGGGCGATGGGGGAGGCGGGCGTTGGCCGCGTGGTGGCGGTGGCGGAGTGGCACCCAAATCTGGGCGGCGCCAAGTCCGATGCGTTTTACAAGGCATTCCGCGCGCGTTATCCGGCCCCCGCCGACGATTACCCGCTGTTGCGCGATCAGATGATGGTCGACATGCTCGCCGCTGCCATCGAGCGGGCCGGGACCACCGAAGCTGCGGCCGTGGCGCGTGCGCTGGAAGGCGCATCGCTCGACACTGGTTTCCACCGCATCACGCTGCGGGCCCAGGATCACCAGGCCATTCAGCCCCTTATCGTCACGCAGATGGAACGGGCAGGCACGCCTGGTGCGGCCTTCGATATCGAGGGCTCCGGCTTTGGCTTTCGCACGCTGAAAGTGATTCCAGAATCGCAAACGACTTTGTCGACCGCCTGCAAAATGGTTCGCCACTGAGTCGGACGACACAGATCTGTCGTCAGAGTCTGGTTCTACGCTATAATCGCGGTCTTGCTCTCCAGGCCGTCTCGGGCTGGTGCGGCAAGATCATTGTTCAACACGGCACCAACGGCGGCTATTCAGGCGCTGCAGTGTCCGCAAGTCAAAGGAATCAAAAATGTCCGTCGCTGACATCAACAAGCAAGACATCGTCAAAGATAACGGCCGCAGCGCCAACGACACGGGCAGCCCGGAAGTGCAAGTTGCACTGCTGACCGCTCGCATCAATGAACTGCAGCCGCACTTCAAGGCGCACATGAAGGATCACCACAGCCGTCGCGGCCTGCTCCGCATGGTGAGCCGTCGTCGCCGTCTGCTGGACTACCTCAAGAGCAAGGACGCTGACCGTTACACCGCCCTGGTTGCGAAGCTGGGTCTGCGTAAGTAATGGTGGGTATCACGCACTGCGCGTGATGAAAAGTGCCTGCGTCAGCGTGCTGATGCAGGCATTTTGTTTTTGGCGGCCGCGTTTGTGGCCGCACCGGGCAACCGGTAAGTGATGGCGGCCAGCCAGTTCAAGATGAAGCGGCTGCCATGGGACCGGGGGCGGCAGGAAGCAGGGCCTTGTGTCATTCCAGCGCAGCATTGATGCCAGCGCTGCGCTGGAATGGCATAAAACACACCTCTGCAACCGCACCGTCCTACGGAACGTGTTTGTCGCGGTGAGGCGCAATGAAGCGCGCCGCGAATACCGAACAGGAGATGCTATGACCATGTTCAATAAGGTCGTCAAAGAATTCCAATGGGGCGGCCATAAGGTCCGCATGGAGACGGGTGAGATCGCCCGTCAGGCGAGCGGCGCTGTGCTGCTCGACATGGACGACACCGTCGTGCTCGCCACCGTGGTGGGCGCCAAGAACCCGAAGCCGGGCCAGGACTTCTTCCCGCTGACCGTCGATTACCTCGAGAAGACCTACGCCGCCGGCAAGATCCCGGGTGGCTTCTTCAAGCGCGAAGGCCGTCCGTCGGAAAACGAAACGCTGACCTCGCGTCTGATCGATCGTCCGCTGCGTCCGCTGTTCCCCGAAGGCTTCTACAACGAAGTCCAAGTCGTGATCCACGTGCTGTCGATGAACCCGGAAGTGCCGGCTGACATTCCGGCGCTGGTGGCGGCTTCGGCTGCGCTGGCTGTGTCGGGCCTGCCGTTCAACGGCCCAGTGGGCGCTGCCCGCGTGGGTTACAAGGATGGCCAATACCTGCTGAACCCGAATCGTGCCCAACTCGCGCATTCGGAGTTGGACCTGGTTGTGGCCGGTACCGAGCGTGCCGTGCTGATGGTCGAATCGGAAGCGCAGCAGCTGTCGGAAGAGGTCATGCTGGGCGCCGTGGTGTACGGCCACGAGCAGATGCAGATCGCCATCAACGCGATCCACGAGCTGGTGCGCGACGGCGGTAAGCCCGAGTGGGATTGGCAAGCCGCTCCGAAGAACGAAGCGCTGGTCGCCAAGGTGTCCGAACTGGGCCTGGCCGATCTGCAAGCCGCTTACCAACTGCGCCAGAAGTCGGCTCGCAGCCAGAAGCTGAAGGAAGTCTACAAGTCGGTTGCGGCTAAGCTGGCCGAAGCCGGTGTGGAAGCCGACGGCGTGGAAGTCGACAACATCCTGTTCGAACTCGAATCGAAGATCGTCCGCGGCCAGATCCTGAACGGCGAGCCGCGTATCGACGGCCGCGACACCCGCACGGTGCGCCCGATCGAGATCCGTTCGTCGGTGCTGCCGCGTGCGCACGGCTCGGCCCTGTTCACGCGCGGTGAAACGCAAGCGCTGGTGGTGGCCACGCTCGGCACCAAGAGCGACGAGCAGATCATCGACGCGCTGCAAGGCGAATACCGTGATCGCTTCATGCTTCACTACAACATGCCGCCGTTCGCCACGGGCGAAACCGGCCGCGTGGGCAGCCCGAAGCGCCGTGAAGTCGGCCACGGTCGTCTGGCCAAGCGCGCGCTGATCCCGGTGCTGCCGAAGGACGACGAATTCGCTTACACGATCCGTCTGGTGTCGGAAATCACCGAGTCGAACGGCTCGTCGTCGATGGCTTCGGTGTGCGGCGGTTCGCTGGCACTGATGGATGCTGGCGTGCCCCTCAAGGCGCACGTGGCCGGCGTGGCCATGGGCCTGATCCTGGAAGACAACAAGTTCGCTGTGCTGACCGACATCCTGGGTGACGAAGATCACCTGGGCGACATGGACTTCAAGGTGGCGGGTACCGATGCCGGTATCACTGCGCTGCAGATGGACATCAAGGTGCAGGGCATCACCAAGGAAATCATGCAGGTCGCGCTGGCGCAAGCCAAGGAAGGCCGTCTGCACATCCTGGGCAAGATGCAGGCTGCCATGGGCGGCGCACGCACCGAGCTGTCGGAGCACGCTCCGCGCATGATCACCGTCAAGATCAACCCGGAGAAGATCCGCGACGTGATCGGCAAGGGCGGTTCGACCATCCAGGCGCTGACCAAGGAAACCGGCTGCACGATCGACATCCAGGAAGACGGCACGATCACCATCGCGTCGACTTCGTCGGAAGGCATGGCAGAAGCCAAGCGTCGCATCGAAGGCATCACGGCCGAAGCCGAAGTGGGCAAGATCTACAACGGCACGGTTCTGAAGCTGCTGGACTTCGGCGCGATCGTGAACATCCTGCCGGGCAAGGACGGTCTGCTGCACATCTCGGAAATCGCCAACGAGCGCGTGAACCAGGTTTCCGACTATGTGAAGGAAGGCCAGGCCGTGCGCGTGAAGCTGCTGAGCACTGACGAGAAGGGTCGCATGCGTCTGTCGATCAAGGCTGCCAAGGCTGAAGAAGGCGACGTGCCTGCCGCTGCACCGCAAGCCCCGGGTGCTGGCGACGCTGCCTCGCAACAACAGCAGCAACAACAGCAGTAAGCGAGCGGTTTTCGCCAAGAAAAACGCTGGACGATGTCCAGCCGTTTTTTTGTTTACACTGCGTCGCGAGTTCCCTCCCGTTGTCTCTTCGCGCCCCATCATGAGCCGCCTGTTCGAGCAAAACCGCATCGCCATCGTCTGGGATTTCGACAAGACGCTGATTCCGCGCTACATGCAAGTGCCGTTGTTCGACCGTTTCAATATCGCCGAGCAGGGTTTCTGGGACGAAGTGGCCGCGGGCGCGCGCGAAATCGAATCGCGCGGCCAGAAGGTCAACCAGGAAACGTTCTACCTCAACGTGCTGCTGCGCCATGTGCGCGACGGACGCATGGGTGGCCTCGACAACGCCACGCTGCGCGAACTGGGCGCTGAACTCGAATTTTTTCCCGGCGTGACCGATTTCTTCGAGCGCAGCAAGGCGTGGGTGCGCGACAACGCGGCCTACCAGGCGTTCGACATCAAGCTGGAGCACTACATTGTCAGCACCGGCCTGACGGAGATGATCAAGGGTTCGCCCATCGCCCCATACATCGACGGGGTATGGGGCTGCGAATTCCTGGAGGCGCCCGATTCGAACGCAAATGGCAGGCCGGTCATCTCGGAAGTCATCTACGCCATCGACAACACCACCAAGACGCGGGCGCTGTTCGAGATCAACAAGGGCGTCAACAAGCACCCGGAAGCGGTGAGCGTGAACTCGTCGATTGCCGAGGACGAGCGCCGCGTGCCCTTCGCCAACATGATTTACGTGGCTGACGGGCCGAGCGATATTCCGGCGTTTTCGGTTGCCCGCAAGGGCGGCGGCCGGACGTATGCGGTCTACAACCCCGAGAGCCCTCGCTCATTCGAACAGGCCGACAATTTGCGTGCGGATGATCGCGTCGACATGCTCGGCCCGGCCGACTATCGCGCTGGCTCGCCGACGGAGATGTGGCTTAAGTTGCATATCGGCAAGATCGCCGACGGCATCGTCCACGGCAAACAAGAAATCATGCGCGAGACGACGCGTGGCATTCCGCAGCACTTTGTCGAGCCCAAGCGCAGCGTCTCGTAACTCAAGCACTGCGTCTCAACCTCATTGATCCGATTCCCATGAAAGCGATTGAAATCACGCAATACGGTGGTCCCGAAGTGTTGCAGCTTGGTGAGCGGCCGATGCCGGAAGCCAAGGCGGGTGAAGTGCTGATCCGCGTGCGCGCTGCAGGCGTGAACCGGCCCGATGTGTTCCAGCGTACGGGCAACTACCCGGTGCCGCCCGGCGCCTCGGATATTCCGGGGCTTGAGGTTGCGGGCGAGATCGTCAGCGGAGATTTGGCGCACGCCGACAATCGCTACGGCTTGAAGGTGGGCGATCGCGTCTGTGCGCTGGTGCAAGGCGGCGGCTATGCAGAGTTCTGCACGGCGCCGCTGGGCCAAGTGCTCCCGGTGCCGGCCGGCTTGTCCGATGTCGAGGCCGCTGCATTGCCCGAGAACTACTTCACCGTGTGGTCAAACGTATTCGACCGCGGCTTGCTGGGGCGGGGTGCGCACGGCGCCGATGAAACGCTGCTCGTGCAGGGCGGCTCCAGCGGCATCGGCACGACGGCGATTCAGATCGCCTCCGCATTGGGTCACCGCGTGTTTGCCACCGCCGGTAGCGCCGACAAGTGTGACGCCTGCGTCGAACTCGGCGCCACGCGCGCCATCAATTACAAGACCGAAGATTTCGCCGAAATCGTCAAGGCCGACACTGGGCGCGGCGTCGACGTGGTGCTCGACATGGTCGGCGGCAGCTATGTCGCGCGCGAAATCGCCTGCACCGCCGACGACGGCCGCATCGTCTTGATTGCGCTGTTGGGCGGTGCCAAGGCCGAAGTGCCGCTCGGCGACATCCTGCGTCGGCGCATCACGCTGACGGGCTCGACGCTGCGGCCGCGCCCCGTGGCATTCAAGGCGGCCATCGCCGCCAATCTGTATGAAACGGTCTGGCCGTTGCTGTCGTCAGGGCGCATCAAGCCGGTCGTGCACGAGGTCATGCCGGCCGCGCAGGCGGCGCAGGCGCATGCCTTGATGGAATCGAGTGCGCATATCGGCAAGATCATGTTGGTTTGGGATTGACATCCAAGATGCCGAAATTGACCCTGTTTTTACCGCCACGGTAGAATGCCGGGTTTATTTGACAGTCGACCGGGCAAAACGTGAACGCAAGACCGAAGCTGGTGGTGGGCAACTGGAAGCTGCATGGCAGCCTGAGCGCGAACGCTGCGCTGCTTGACCAAATCAAGGCGGCAGGCAAAACCAACGCCACACTCGCTGTGTGTGCGCCGTTTCCGTACCTGGCTCAGTGCCAGTCCTTGCTCGCCGGTTCCGCAGTGGGCTGGGGGGCGCAGGACGTGTCGGCCGAAACGCGGGGTGCCTTCACGGGCGAAGTCGCCGCATCCATGCTGTCGGAATTTGGCTGCGGCTACGTGATCGTCGGTCACTCTGAGCGTCGCTCGTACCACGGCGAAACCGACGCGCAAGTGGCGACCAAGGCGCTGCGTGCGCTCGAACACGGCATCACTCCGATCGTCTGCGTAGGCGAAACGCTGGCGCAACGCGAAGCGGGTGAGACCGAGCAGGTGGTCGCCAACCAGCTGGACGCGGTGCTGGAGGCGCTGTCGGTCGAACAGCTCGGTCGTATCGTCGTGGCGTACGAGCCGGTTTGGGCCATCGGCACGGGCAAGACCGCAACGAGCGAGCAGGCGCAGGCTGTGCACGCGTTCCTGCGCGCACGTGTTGCTGCCCGCGACGCTGGCGTGGCGCAGCGCATGGCGATTCTGTACGGCGGCAGCGTCAAGCCGGACAATGCTGGCGAGTTGTTTGCAATGGCGGACATCGATGGCGGCCTGATCGGAGGCGCATCGCTGAAGGCAGAAGATTTTCTGGCGATCGGTCGCGCATAAACGACGGATCGGGTCGCCATGTCTTCCATGTGCGACCGCAACATATTATTGAGAGAAACGAAATGGCAATTCTGAAAACTCTGCTGCTGGTTGCGCAAATTCTGAGCGCGCTCGGCGTGATCGGCCTGGTGCTGCTGCAACATGGCAAGGGCGCGGATGTTGGGGCGGCGTTTGGATCCGGCGCCTCAGGCAGCTTGTTTGGCGCGACGGGGTCGGCCAACTTCCTGTCGCGTACGACGGCCGTCCTGGCTACGGTCTTTTTCATTGCCACGCTGGCGTTGACATTGATCGGCACCAGCAAGGGCAGCGTGTCGGCGGGTGTGATGGGTTCGGTCGCGCCTGTTACGTCCACGGCGTCAGCCCCTGCGGCTTCGGCTCCTGCCGCCGCGTCGGGTGCGGCTTCCGCGCCCGCTGTCCCGAAGTAATTTGATGTAACGATGGCGGCGCGCCGTTGAGGTTTTCCGGCGTGTCGCGATACATAAGATTTTTGTTTGTGCATTGAACAAAAGCGTTGCTTTGCGGTAGAATGCAAGGCTTGGAACAATACGGGAAACGGCAAGGGCGTTAAGTCTCAACCGGCTTCCTGATAGAGTTTCTTCCCCCAGCCGACGTGGTGAAATTGGTAGACACGCTATCTTGAGGGGGTAGTGGCGAAAGCTGTGCGAGTTCGAGTCTCGCCGTCGGCACCAATCAAATTCGGGGTCTGTTCAACGGGATGTTCCGCGCAGGCCCCTCCGCAAGGCGACGCGCTGTCGAGGCGTCGTAAGGCTGCGGACCCGGCGCCTTCGATGGGGCGACAAGGCGCCGCCTGCGGGCAGTGCTGTTGCAACCATTCAAAAAGGCGGGCGTCCCTTGAACCTCGAAGCCTATTTCCCCGTACTGTTGTTCATCGTTGTCGGCGTTGGCCTTGGCCTTGCTCTGATGACCATCGGCCGAGTTCTCGGTCCGAACAATCCCGATCCTGACAAGCTCTCGCCGTACGAGTGCGGCTTCGAAGCATTCGAAGACGCGCGCATGAAGTTCGACGTGCGCTATTACCTCATCGCCATCCTGTTCATCCTGTTCGATCTGGAGACCGCGTTCCTTTTCCCTTGGGGCGTGGCGCTGCGCGAGATCGGCTGGCCGGGATTCTTCGCGATGGGCGTGTTTCTTCTCGAGTTTCTCGTGGGCTTCGTCTACATCTGGAAAAAAGGCGCGCTCGATTGGGAGTGATGTGAAATGGCGATCGAAGGCGTACTCAACGAAGGCTTTGTCACGACAACCGCTGACAAGCTGATCAACTGGACCCGTACTGGGTCCCTGTGGCCGATGACGTTCGGCCTGGCGTGCTGCGCGGTGGAAATGATGCACGCAGGCGCATCCCGTTACGACCTGGACCGTTTCGGCGTGGTGTTCCGTCCGTCGCCGCGTCAGTCCGACGTGATGATCGTGGCCGGCACGCTGTGCAACAAGATGGCGCCGGCGCTGCGCAAGGTGTACGACCAGATGGCCGAGCCTCGCTGGGTCATCTCGATGGGTTCGTGCGCGAACGGCGGCGGCTACTACCACTACTCGTATTCTGTCGTTCGCGGCTGTGATCGCATCGTGCCGGTCGACGTGTACGTGCCCGGTTGCCCGCCGACGGCCGAAGCGCTGATCTACGGCATCATCCAGTTGCAGGCCAAGATCCGCCGCACCAACACCATTGCGCGCAAGGCCTGACATGACCGAGAAGCTTGCCACCCTGAAGGTCGCGCTGGAAAAGGCGCTGGGTAATCGCGTTCAAAGCCTGACCGAGTCGATCGGCGAACTCACTCTCGTAGTGAAGGCTGCCGATTACTACGACGTCATGCACACGCTGCGCGACGATGTCTCGCTCAAATTCGAGCAACTGATCGACCTGTGTGGCGTCGATTATGCCGACTACGGCGACGGCGCCTGGAACGGCCCGCGTTTTGCCGCTGTGTCGCATCTGCTCTCGATCACGCACAACTGGCGCGTTCGCGTGCGCGTGTTCGCGCCGGACGACGACCTGCCCGTGGTGTCGTCAGTGACCACGATCTGGAATTCCGCCGATTGGTACGAGCGGGAAGCCTTCGACTTGTACGGACTCGTTTTCGAAGGCCATCCGGATCTGCGCCGCATCCTGACCGACTACGGCTTCATTGGCCATCCGTTCCGCAAGGACTTCCCCGTGTCGGGTTACGTTGAAATGCGTTACGACCCGGTGCAGCGCCGTGTGGTGTATCAGCCGGTAACCATCGAGCCGCGCGAGATTACGCCGCGTGTGATCCGCGAGGATCAATACGGTGGTCTGAAGCACTGAAGGGCGCCCGATCATGGCAGATATCAAGAACTACACCCTGAACTTCGGTCCGCAACACCCGGCCGCACACGGCGTGCTACGCCTTGTGCTTGAGCTGGACGGCGAAGTCATTCAACGTGCCGACCCGCACATTGGTCTGCTGCATCGCGCGACGGAAAAGCTCGCCGAACAGAAGACCTGGATTCAAAGCGTGCCGTACATGGACCGTCTCGACTACGTGTCGATGATGGTCAACGAGCACGCCTACGTGATGGCAATCGAGCGCCTGCTGGGTCTCGAGGTGCCGCTGCGCGCCCAGTACATCCGCGTCATGTTCGACGAGATCACGCGGATCATGAACCATCTGATGTGGATCGGTTCGCACGCGCTGGACGTGGGCGCCATGGCGGTGTTCCTGTACGCCTTCCGCGAGCGCGAAGATCTGTTCGATATGTACGAGGCGGTGTCAGGCGCGCGCATGCACGCGGCCTACTACCGTCCGGGCGGCGTGTATCGCGACCTGCCCGATACCATGCCGCAATACAAGGCATCCAAGGTGCGCAACGAGAAGGCCTTGGCCGCCCTGAACGAAACGCGTTCGGGCTCGCTGCTGGACTTCATTGAAGACTTCACCAACCGCTTCCCGACGTACGTTGACGAATACGAAACGCTGCTAACCGACAACCGGATTTGGAAGCAGCGCCTGGTTGGCATCGGCGTGGTGAGCCCGGAGCGCGCACTGAACAAGGGCTTCTCCGGCGCGATGCTGCGCGGTTCGGGCATCGAATGGGATGTGCGCAAGAAGCAGCCGTACGAGGTGTACGACCGCATCGATTTCGACATCCCGGTCGGCGTGAACGGCGATTGCTACGACCGTTATCTGGTGCGCGTGGAAGAAATGCGCCAGAGCAATCGCATCATTCGTCAGTGCATCGAATGGCTGCGCAAAAATCCAGGCCCGGTGATCACCGACAACCACAAGGTGGCGCCGCCGTCGCGCGTGGACATGAAGACCAACATGGAAGAGCTGATTCACCACTTCAAGCTCTTCACCGAAGGTATGCATGTGCCAGAAGGCGAGGCATATGCCGCCGTTGAGCACCCGAAGGGCGAATTCGGCATCTATGCCATCTCCGACGGCGCCAACAAACCGTACCGCCTGAAGATCCGCGCCCCAGGCTTCGTTCATCTGGCCGCGCTCGACGAAATGGCGAAGGGTCACATGATCGCCGATGCGGTGACGATCATCGGTACGCAAGACATCGTGTTTGGCGAGATCGATCGCTGAACCCGCAGGAAACAACGGTTTGACGCGCAGGCAAGCGCGGCTGTGAAACGAGGACGCACGCCGGGGTAAGGCAGTCAGGTAATACGCCCCGCGTCCCGCACCAATCGCAACGAACATGCTATCAGCAGAAGCTCTCAAGGAAATCGACCGGGCGGTCGCGAAATATCCCGCCGACCAGAAGCAGTCCGCCGTGATGGCGGCGCTGGCGGTCGCGCAGAGCGAGAAAGGCTGGGTCTCGCCCGAAGTCATGCAGTTCGTGGCCGAGTACCTCGAAATGCCGCCGGTGTGGGTCGAGGAAGTGGCGACGTTCTACAACATGTACGACACCAAGCCGGTCGGCCGATTCAAGCTGTCGGTGTGCACGAACTTGCCGTGCGCGCTGTCCGGCGGCGAACGTGCTGCCGACTACCTGAAGAAGAAGCTGGGCATCGGTTTCAACGAGACCACGGCCGACGGCAACTTCACGCTGAAGGAAGGCGAGTGCATGGGCGCGTGCGGTGATGCACCGGTCATGATCGTCAACAACACCCACATGTGCAGCTTCATGAGCAACGAGAAGCTCGACGCGCTGATCGCCGACCTCCAGTCGAAGGCGCCGACCACCGGAGCAGGCAAGTAAATGACCTCCCTGCACGATCGACATATCCAGCCGTTGATTCTCGCCGGTCTGAACGGCGACAACTGGCACCTCGAAGATTACGTCAAGCGTGGCGGCTATCAGCAGCTCAAACGCATCCTTACCGAGAAGATCACCCCCGAGCAAGTCATTGCCGACGTGAAAGCCTCGGGCCTCCGCGGCCGTGGCGGTGCAGGCTTCCCCACCGGCCTGAAGTGGAGCTTCATGCCGCGCCAGTTCCCGGGCCAGAAATACCTGGTCTGCAACACGGATGAAGGTGAGCCGGGCACGTTCAAGGATCGCGACATCATCCGTTACAACCCGCACGCGCTGATCGAAGGTATGGCCATCGGCGGCTACGCGATGGGCATTACCGTGGGGTACAACTACATCCACGGCGAGATCTGGAACGAATACAAGATCTTCGAACAGGCACTGGAAGAGGCGCGCGCTGCGGGCTTCCTCGGTGACAACATCCTGGGCTCCGGCTTCAACTTTCAGCTGCATGCGCACCATGGCTATGGCGCGTACATCTGCGGTGAAGAGACCGCACTGCTCGAGTCGCTGGAAGGCAAGAAGGGCCAGCCGCGTTTCAAGCCGCCGTTCCCGGCGAGCTTTGGCCTGTACGGCAAGCCGACCACCATCAATAACACCGAAACCTTTGCCGCGGTGCCGTTCCTGCTGGCCATCGGTCCGGATAACTACTTGAAGATGGGCAAGCCGAACAACGGCGGCTCGAAGATCTTCTCTGTGTCTGGCGACGTGGAGCGTCCGGGCAACTACGAGATTCCGCTCGGTACGCCGTTCTCCAAGCTGCTGGAGCTCGCCGGCGGCATGCGCGGTGGCAAGAAGCTTAAGGCTGTGATCCCGGGTGGATCGTCGGCGCCGGTGGTGCCGGCTGATCTGATGATGGCCTCCGACATGGACTACGACTCGATCGCCAAGGCGGGTTCGATGCTCGGCTCGGGCGCCGTCATCGTGATGGACGAAACGCGCTGCATGGTGAAGTCGCTGCTGCGTCTGTCGTATTTCTATTACGAAGAGTCGTGCGGCCAGTGCACGCCGTGCCGTGAGGGCACCGGCTGGCTGTACCGCGTCGTCGATCGCATCGAGCACGGCAAGGGCCGCCAGGAAGATCTGGACCTGCTGAACAACGTGGCTGAAAACATCATGGGCCGGACCATTTGCGCGCTCGGCGATGCCGCCGCGATGCCGGTCCGCGGCATGCTCAAGCACTACTGGGACGAGTTCGCGTATCACGTCGAACACAAGCAGTGCATGGTGCCCACCTACATTTAAGCGTGGCAGAACATGGTTGAAATCGAAATCGATGGCAAGAAGGTCGAGGTTGCTGAAGGCAGCCTGGTGATGGAGGCGGCTCGCCAGACGGGCACCTACATTCCTCACTTCTGCTATCACCGCAAACTGTCTGTCGCGGCTAACTGCCGGATGTGCCTGGTCGAGGTCGAGAAGGCGCCCAAGGCGCTGCCGGCCTGCGCCACGCCCGTCACCGCGGGCATGAAGGTCTTCACGAATTCCGAGAAGGCGGTGAAGGCGCAGAAGTCCGTGATGGAGTTCCTGCTGATCAACCACCCGCTGGATTGCCCGATCTGCGATCAGGGCGGCGAGTGCCAGTTGCAGGACTTGGCTGTGGGTTACGGCAAGTCTGAATCGCGCTACCAGGAAGAAAAGCGTGTGGTGTTCCACAAGAATGTGGGCCCGCTGATCTCCATGGAAGAGATGACGCGCTGCATTCACTGCACGCGCTGCGTCCGTTTCGGTCAGGAAATTGCCGGCGTGATGGAACTGGGCATGCTCAATCGCGGCGAGCATTCCGAGATCACGACGTTTGTCGGTCAGACTGTTGACTCCGAGTTGTCGGGCAACATGATCGACCTGTGCCCCGTTGGCGCGCTGACCAGCAAGCCGTTCCGCTATTCGGCCCGTACGTGGGAACTGGCACGCCGCAAGTCGGTGTCGCCGCACGATGGCCTGGGCGCCAACGTGATCGTCCAGACAAAGAATCAGCGCGTGATGCGCGTTCTGCCGCTGGACAACGAAGCCATCAACGAATGCTGGCTGTCTGACAAGGACCGCTTCGCCTATGAAGGCGTGAACAGCGACGACCGCCTGACCCAGCCGATGCTCAAGCAAGGCGGTCAGTGGAACGCGGTCGACTGGACCACCGCGCTGGAATACGTGGCCAACGGCCTCAATGAGATCAAGCGTGATCACGGTGCCGAGCAGATCGGTGCACTGGCAAGCCCGCACAGCACGCTGGAAGAACTCTTCCTGTTGCAAAAGCTGGTGCGCGGCATTGGCAGCGACAACGTCGATTTCCGTCTGCGTCAGTCCGATTTCTCGGTCAAGCCGACGGGCGCTCCGTGGCTCGGCATGCCGATCGCCGACGTGTCGCTGCTGCAGCGTACGCTGATCGTAGGCTCTTTCTTGCGCAAGGATCACCCGCTGCTGGCCGCGCGTCTGCGTCAGGCAGGCAAGAAGGGTGCGCAACTGAGCGTGATTGGCGCAGGTGGCGAAGATTTGCTGATGCCTGCTACGCAGTTGCTGGGCGCGCCGTCGCAATGGCTGTCGCTGCTGTCGCAAGTTGCGGTGGCGGTGGCGGCTGCCAACAACGTTGCCCGCCCGGGTGGCACCGATAGCATCGAAGCCGGTGACGTTGCGAAGCGCATCGCTGCAAGCCTGGCGTCGGGAGAACGTAAGGCTGTGTTCCTCGGTAACGCTGCTGTGGCGCATCCGCAGTTCTCGCAACTGCATGCGCTGGCCCAGTGGGTGGCGCAGCAGACCGGCGCGACGCTGGGTTTCCTGACGGAAGCGGCCAACACCGTGGGCGGCTACATTGCCGGTGCGTTGCCGCAAGGCAATGGTCTGGACGCCGCCGCCATGCTGGCGCAACCGCGTCGCGCTTACGTGCTGCTGGGCGCTGAGCCGGAATTCGATACTGCGAACCCCGTGCAGGCCCGTGCCGCACTGGACCAGGCTGACACCGTGATCGTGCTCGCTCCGTTTGCTTCCCGCGCTGCACTCGAGTACGCAGATGTGCTGCTGCCGACGGCTCCGTTCACGGAAACCTCGGGCACGTTCATCAACTGCGAAGGCCTGCCACAAAGCTTCAACGGCGTTGTGCGCGGCCTGGGCGATTCGCGTCCCGCCTGGAAGGTTCTGCGCGTGCTGGGCAACCTGCTGAACGTCCCGGGCTTCGAATACGACAGCTCGGAAGTGGTGCGCGACGAGGTGCTGGCCAAGCCGGTCAGCGAGCGTTTGTCGAACGCGACGACCGCACAGACCGCCGCGCCTGCTGCCGCTGCGGCAGGCATCGAACGTCTGGCCGATGTGCCGATCTACCACGCCGACCCGATCGTGCGTCGTGCGGGCTCCCTGCAACTGACGGCTGCAGCACGCGCCGCAGTGCGCGCTGGCGTGCCGGCAGATCTCTATGCACAGCTGGGCCTGGTCAACGGTGATGCCGTGCGCGTGACGCAAGGGCAGACCAGTGTGGTGCTGCCGGCAGTGCTGGACAAGTCGCTGGCTTCCGGCGTGATCCGTGTGCCCGCGGCGACCGAGGCGTCGGCGCAGCTGGGTGCCATGTTCGGTGCGGTAAGCGTTGAGAAGGTTGAATCGTCCGCGCTGGCGGCTACGGTGTAAGGGTCAACATGATCGAGTCGATTACTTCTTTCGGTACCGCCACCTTCGGTGGGTGGTGGCCGCTGATCTGGACGCTAGTCCGTGCGGTCTGCATCATTCTGCCGCTGCTGCTGTGCGTGGCTTACCTGATCCTGTGGGAGCGCAAGCTCATCGGCTGGATGCACGTGCGTCTGGGCCCGAACCGTGTGGGCCCGATGGGCCTGCTGCAGCCGATTGCCGACGTGCTGAAGCTGCTACTCAAGGAAGTCATGGTGCCGAGCGCTGTCAGCCGTGGCATGTACATCATTGCGCCGCTGATGGTGCTGATGCCCGCTGTTGCGATCTGGGCGGTGATTCCGTTCCAGGCCGAGGCGATGGTGTCGAACATCAACGCCGGCCTGCTGTACGTGATGGCGATCAGCTCTGTAGGCGTGTACGGCGTGATTCTGGCGGGCTGGGCTTCGAACTCGAAGTACGCGTTCCTCGGTGCGATGCGTGCCTCGGCACAGATGATTTCGTACGAAATCGCGATGGGCTTCGCGCTTGTGACGGTGCTGATGGTGACGGGCAGCCTGAACCTGTCGGACATCGTCAACTCGCAGAACCGCGGTTTCTTTGCAGGTCACGGTATCAACATCCTGTCGTGGAACTGGCTGCCGCTGCTGCCGATGTTCGGCGTCTACTTCATCTCGGGTGTGGCTGAAACGAACCGCCACCCGTTCGATGTGGTGGAAGGCGAATCCGAAATCGTGGCCGGCCACATGATTGAGTACTCGGGCATGGCGTTCGCGCTGTTCTTCCTGGCCGAGTACATCAACATGATCGTGATCTCGGCGCTGACCGCAACGCTGTTCCTGGGCGGCTGGGCGTCGCCGATCGACGCACCGGTGCTGAACTGGATTCCGGGCTTCTTCTGGCTGCTGATCAAGGTTTTCCTGCTGCTGTCGGTCTTCATCTGGCTGCGCGCATCGTTCCCGCGTTATCGCTACGACCAGATCATGCGCCTGGGCTGGAAGATCTTCATTCCGCTCACCGTGGGCTGGCTTGTCGTCGTCGCCATCTGGTTGGTGTCGCCGTGGAACATCTGGAAGTAACGGGACAATAGGAAGGCACCATGTTGCTTGCCATCAAGGAATTCTTTAACAGCCTGCTCCTGAAGGAACTCTTCAAGGGCCTGGCGCTGACTGGGCGCTACCTGTTTGCGCGCAAGATCACTGTTCTCTTTCCGGAAGAGAAGACGCCGCTGTCGCCGCGTTTCCGCGGTCTGCATGCACTGCGTCGCTATCCGAACGGCGAAGAACGCTGCATCGCTTGCAAACTGTGCGAAGCCGTGTGCCCAGCCCTGGCCATCACGATCGAGTCGGATCAGCGCGACGACGGCACCCGCCGCACCACGCGCTATGACATCGACCTGACCAAATGCATTTTCTGCGGCTTCTGTGAAGAGGCTTGCCCGGTGGACGCCATCGTCGAGACGCACATCCTGGAATACCACGGTGAAAAGCGCGGCGACCTGTATTTCACCAAGGACATGCTGCTGGCCGTGGGTGATCGCTTCGAGCCGGAAATTGCGGCCAACAAGGCGGCCGACGCAAAGTACCGCTGATTCAAGACGTCCGCCGTGCAGTTGGAGTTGGCGGGCGTTGCAGTTGACATCCCGGTTGGACAACGGCTCTTCGAGAGCCAACCAGTTGCGGTGGCGTCAGGCCATCGCGGCTTCGGACAAGCGCGTGCCGCAAAACGGCCCGTGCCAGGATCATGGAAATCACGACGATCATCTTCTACTGTTTCGCGCTCGTGCTGGTGCTCGCAGCGCTGAAGGTCATCACCGCGAAGAACCCGGTGCACGCGGCGCTGTTCCTCGTGCTCTCGTTCTTCACCGCGGCGGCGATCTGGATGCTGCTCAAGGCGGAGTTCCTCGCCATCACGCTGGTGCTGGTCTACGTTGGGGCAGTGATGGTGCTGTTCCTGTTCGTGGTGATGATGATCGATATCGACATCGAACACCTGCGACGCGATTTCTGGACCTATGTGCCGATGGCAGCCTTCGTCGGCGTGGTCATCATCCTGGAAATGGCGGTCGTCTTGACCAAGACCTTCATGGGCCGCGTGCAGCCCGTGCAGGAGCTGCCGAAGGGCTTTACCGGCCCGAACACGCAAGCGCTCGGGAAGCTCATCTACACCGATTACATCTATGCCTTTGAAGTGGCCGGCGCGGTGCTGCTGCTGGCGATTGTCGCCGCCGTGGCCCTGACCGCTCGCCGTCGCAAGGACACCAAGGCACAGAACGTGTCCGATCAAATCCGCGTGAAGCGCAAGGACCGCGTGCGTCTGGTCTCGATGCCGGCGGAAAAGTCGGCTGGCGCAGCTTCAGCTGAATCCAAGAGCTGAGCCCCGGGAGAACCCATATGTCTTCGCTATCCCTTGCCCATTACCTCGTGCTCGGCGCGGTGCTGTTTGCCATCAGCATCGTCGGCATCTTCCTGAACCGCAAGAACGTCATCGTGCTGCTGATGGCGATCGAACTGATGCTGCTGGCGGTCAACCTGAACTTCGTCGCGTTCTCCCACTACTTGGGCGATCTGGCGGGGCAGGTGTTCGTGTTTTTCATCCTGACGGTGGCCGCGGCGGAATCCGCGATTGGTCTCGCCATCCTGGTGGTGCTGTTCCGTAATCTGGACACCATCAACGTCGACGATCTGGACAGCCTCAAGGGCTGACCTCCGCATCCACCTATAAGAAGCGTTCCATGGCTACCACGCTCAATCCCAACCTGCTGCTGGCGATTCCGCTCGCGCCGCTGGCCGGCGCAGCGATCGCCGGGCTGTTCGGCACCAAGTTCTTTGGCGAGAAGATCGGCCGCACGGCATCCCACAGCGTCACCATCCTCGGTGTTGCGATCGCCTTCATCCTATCGGCGCTGACGTTGTCCGACGTCATCAATGGTGTCGGCTACAACGGCACCGTCTATGAGTGGATGACGGTAGGCTCGCTGAAGATGGAAGTCGGCTTCCTCATCGATTCGCTCACGGCGATGATGATGTGCGTGGTGACCTTTGTCTCCCTGATGGTGCACATCTACACCATCGGCTACATGGCGGAAGACGACGGTTACAACCGGTTCTTCGCGTACATCTCGCTGTTCACCTTCTCGATGTTGATGCTCGTGATGAGCAACAACTTCCTGCAGCTGTTCTTCGGCTGGGAAGCGGTGGGTCTGGTGTCGTACCTCCTGATCGGCTTCTGGTTCAAGCGTCCGACGGCCATCTACGCCAACATGAAGGCGTTCCTGGTCAACCGCGTGGGCGACTTTGGGTTCGTGCTCGGTATCGGCCTGCTGCTGGCGTACAGCGGTAGCCTGAGCTACGCCGACGTGTTCGCCGCCCGCGACAACCTGGCCACGATCGGCTTCCCGGGCACGGACTGGCACATGCTGACGGTGGCCTGCATCTGCCTGTTCATCGGCGCGATGGGTAAATCCGCGCAATTCCCGCTGCACGTGTGGCTGCCGGATTCGATGGAAGGCCCGACCCCGATTTCCGCACTGATTCACGCGGCCACAATGGTGACCGCGGGTATCTTCATGGTCGCGCGCATGTCCCCGCTGTTCGAGCTGTCGGACACCGCGCTGTCGTTCGTGCTGGTCATCGGCGCCATCACCGCGCTGTTCATGGGCTTCCTGGGCATCATCCAGACCGACATCAAGCGTGTGGTGGCGTACTCCACGCTGTCTCAGCTGGGCTACATGACCGTCGCGCTGGGCGCATCGGCATACCAAGTGGCCGTGTTCCACCTGATGACGCATGCCTTCTTTAAGGCGCTGCTGTTCCTGGGTGCCGGCTCGGTCATCATCGGCATGCACCACGATCAGGACATGCGCAATATGGGCGGCCTTCGCAAGTACATGCCAATCACGTGGCTGACGTCGCTGGTGGGTTCCTTGGCGCTGATTGGCACGCCGTTCTTCTCGGGCTTCTATTCCAAGGACTCGATCATCGAAGCGGTGCGTGAATCGCACTGCCGGGCGCAGGCTTCGCTTACTGGGCCGTGCTGGCGGGCGTGTTCGTGACCGCGTTCTACTCGTTCCGCATGTACTTCCTGGTGTTCCACGGTGAAGAGCGTTTCGGCAAGGCCCACGCCCACCATGACCATCATGAAGAGGAAGAGGGTGATCACGACCATCACCATGGTCTCGCGCCCGGTCAAAAACCGCACGAGTCGCCGTGGGTGGTGACGGTGCCGCTGGTGCTGTTGGCGATCCCGTCGGTCATCATCGGTGCAATGGCGATCCAGCCGATGCTGTTCGGCGAGTTCTTTAAGCACGGTGTGGTGTTCTCGGAAGTCATCTTCAACAGCGAAAACCATGAAGCCATGAAGGTGCTGGCCGAAGACTTCCACGGCTGGGTGGCGATGGCTCTGCACGGCTTCACGTCGGCACCGTTCATTCTGTTGGTGTCGGGTGTCGTGCTGTCGTGGTTCTTCTACTTGAAGCGTCCGGATATTCCGGCGGCGATCGCCAAGCGCTTCTCCGGCGTCTACAAGCTGCTGGACAACAAGTACTACATGGACAAGATCAACGAGATCGTCTTTGCCAACGGTGCGGTCAAGTTCGGCCGCGGCCTGTGGAAGGGCGGCGATCAAGGTGTGATCGACGGTGTTGTCGTGAACGGCAGCGCGCGTCTGGTGGGCTGGTTCGCGACGGTCGTGCGCCTGCTCCAGTCCGGCTTCATCTATGACTATGCGTTCGCGATGATCATCGGCACGGTTGGGCTGCTGACGTATTTCGTGTTCCTGGCAGGCAAATAAGGGATTACAAAAATGGTTCTGTCTTTTGCGATCTGGCTGCCGATCTTCTTCGGCGTGCTGGTGCTGGCCTCGGGCTCAGACCGCAATCCCGGTTATGTCCGCTGGATGTCGCTGATCGGCTCGCTGATCAGCTTTGTGATGACGTTGCCGCTGATCACGCGTTTCGACAAGACGACGGCTGCGATGCAGTTCGTCGAGAAGTCGTCGTGGATCGAGCGCTTCCACATCAGCTACTACTTGGGTGTCGACGGCATCTCGATGTGGTTCGTGGTGCTGACCGCGTTCATCACTGTCATCGTCGTCATCGCCGCCTGGGAAGTGATTACCGAGCGCGTGGCGCAGTACATGGCTGCGTTCCTGATTCTCTCGGGTCTGATGATCGGCGTGTTTGCGTCGCTCGACGGTCTGCTGTTCTACGTGTTCTTCGAAGCCACGCTGATCCCGATGTACATCATCATCGGCGTGTGGGGTGGCCCGAACCGCGTCTACGCAGCATTCAAGTTCTTCCTCTACACGCTGCTGGGCTCTTTGCTGACGCTAGTTGCGCTGCTGTACCTGTACTTCCACAGCGGCACGTTTGAAATCCTGCAGTGGCATCAGGTCAAGCTGTCGATGAACGAGCAGATCCTGATCTTCCTGGCGTTCTTCATGGCCTTTGCCGTGAAGGTGCCGATGTGGCCGGTGCACACCTGGCTGCCGGATGCTCACGTGGAAGCGCCGACCGGTGGTTCGGTGGTGCTGGCTGCCATCATGCTGAAGCTGGGTGCCTACGGTTTCCTGCGGTTCTCGCTGCCGATCGCGCCGGATGCCAGCCACAGCCTGTCCGCATTCATCATCGCGATCTCGCTGGTTGCCGTGATCTACATCGGTCTGGTGGCGCTCGTGCAGGCCGACATGAAGAAGCTGGTGGCGTATTCGTCGATCGCGCACATGGGCTTCGTCACGCTGGGCTTCTTCATCTTCAACGAGATCGGTGTGGAGGGCGCTATCGTCCAGATGATCTCGCACGGCTTCATCTCGGGCGCAATGTTCCTGTGCATTGGCGTGTTGTATGACCGCGTGCACTCGCGTCAGATCGCCGATTACGGCGGTGTGGTGAACACGATGCCGAAGTTCGCGGCGCTGTCGGTCTTCTTTGCGATGGCAAACTGCGGCCTGCCGGCAACCTCGGGTTTCGTCGGCGAGTTCATGGTCATCTTGGGTTCCGTGAAATTCAACTTCTGGATTGGCCTGTTGGCTGCGACGGCGCTGATCTTTGGCGCAGCGTATTCGCTGTGGATGGTCAAGCGCGTGATCTTCGGTGATGTGACCCACAAGCACGTGGCTGAGTTGAAGGACCTGAATTGCCGTGAGTTCTTCATGCTGGGCGTGCTCGCGATCGCCACCCTGTACATGGGCCTGTATCCGAAACCGTTCACCGATGTCATGCATGCGTCCGTGGTCAATCTGCTGATCCACGTGGCTCAGTCGAAGCTGTAAGCAGCGAGAAGAAACTATGCAATCGTCCTCCTCTATTGCGGCTTTTGCCCCAATCGTTTTTCTCGCGCTGGGCATTGGTGCCGTCAACTGGATTGACTTGGCACGCGGCCAAAAACGAAGCAGCGTGGCGTATCCGGTTTCGTTGGTGATTACGCTGGTGCTGGCGGTGTGGTTCGCGTTGAACGCCGCGAACGGTGAGACGCACTACGTCTTCGGCAACATGGCCGTGATCGATCCGATGGCCAACGTGCTGGCGTCGTTCTGTGCGCTGACGCTGTTTGCCACGCTGGTGTACACGCGCCGCTATCTCGCCGACCGCGACATGTATGCGGGTGAGTTCTACATGTTCGCCCTGTTTACACTGGGCGGTCAGGTGGTGATGATCACCGGCAACAACTTCCTCGTGCTCTATCTGGGCCTGGAACTGCTGTCGCTGGCGTCGTACACGCTGGTAGCGCTGCGTCGCCGTTCGAACGTGTCGTCCGAATCGGCCATGAAGTACTTCATCCTCGGCGCACTGGCATCGGGCCTGCTGCTGTACGGCATGTCGATGCTGTACGGCGCGACCGGCTCGCTGGAACTGGGCAAGGTGTTTGACGCCATCAAGAACGGTGAGATCAACAAGACGATCCTCGTGTTCGGCGTGGTGTTCATCGTCGCCGGGCTGGGCTTCAAGCTCGGTGTGGCACCGTTCCACATGTGGGTCCCCGACGTGTACCAAGGCTCGCCCACGGCGGTGACACTGTTGATTGCCGGCGCACCGAAGGTGGCTGCATTCGCGATGACGCTGCGTATCTTGGTGGAGGGCCTGCTGCCGCTGGCGTTCGACTGGCAGAACATGTTGATCGTGCTGGCCGTCGTGTCGCTGGCCATCGGCAATATCACGGGCGTTGTGCAGACTAACTTCAAGCGACTGCTGGGCTATTCGACGGTCTCCCACATGGGCTTCCTGCTGCTGGGTCTGGTATCGGGCGTCAGCTCTGGCAAGCCGGATTTGACGGCCCAGGCCTACAGCGCGTCGATGTTCTATGCCATTACCTACGTGCTGACCGCACTGGGCGCGTTCGGCATCATCCTGCTGCTGTCGCGTAAGGGCTACGAGGCAGAGGACATTGCCGACCTGAAAGGCTTGTCGAAAAAGAGCCCGTGGTTTGCGCTGCTGATGCTGTTCATCATGATGTCGCTGGCAGGCCTGCCGCCGACGGTCGGCTTCTACGCCAAGCTGTCGGTCCTGGGCGCAGTGGTCGATGCGGGCATGTCGTGGCTGGCCGTTGTGGCGGTGCTGTTCTCGCTCGTGGGCGCGTTCTACTACCTGCGCGTCATCAAGGTCATGTACTTCGACGTGCCGGCTGACGAAGGCCCTGTGGAAGCCACCTTCGGCCTGCGCTCGCTGCTGTCGATCAATGGCTTGCTGGTGTTGTTGCTCGGTATCTTCCCGGCCGGGCTGATGGCCGTGTGCTATCAGGCGATCCGCCTGACGCTGGCTTCGTAACACGGCGAGCGTCATGAGCACGTCGACGGGCGGCCTGTTTGTCATCGTGTTGGCACTGATCTGTGCCAACCTGCCGTTCGTCAATCAACGCGTGTTTGCACTGGTGCCGGTACGCTGGCCGCGCAAGCCGTTCTGGCTGCGCGGCACCGAGCTGATTGCCATGTATGTTGTGGTGGGCGTGGTCGGCTTCGGTATCGAATCAAGCCAGGGCAATGCCTTCCCGCAAGGCTGGCAGTTTTACGCGATCACCGCTTGCCTGATGCTGGTGTTCGCGTTTCCGGGCTTTACGTGGCAATACCTGGTTCGCCATCCTCGCGATTCCCGTTAAATCCCGCCGGGCAGGTTCCCGCTGTCTCGGCATGAGAGAGCGCCATGTCCGATCACACTCCATCGAACGCTACCCCTGATACGGCCCAGGACCCGGATGCCGGTCTGCGCGAGACGCAGGTGGCATCTGCGTTGATGCATCAAGGCAAGTTTCTCACGCTCAAGCAAGATATCGTCCGTCTGCCGGACGGCCGCAACGCCAGCCGCGAATACCTCGTTCACCCCGGCGCGGTGATGATGATTCCCCTGTTCGACGACGGCACGGTGCTCATGGAGCGCCAGTTCCGATACCCAGTCGGGCAAGTGATGATTGAATTCCCAGCCGGCAAGCTTGACCCGGAGGAAGGCGCCCTGGCATGCGGCAAGCGCGAATTGCGCGAGGAAACTGGCTACACGGCCGAGCGCTGGGACTACCTCACACGCATCCACCCGGTCATTTCGTATTCCACCGAATTCATCGACATTTATCTTGCCCGGGATTTGAAGCAAGGCGAGGCGATGCTCGATGAAGGCGAATTTCTCGAGACTTTTGTCACGTCGGCTGGCCAGCTCATCGATTGGGTGCGCGATGGCAAAATTTCAGACGTGAAGACCATCATCGGCACGTTCTGGCTCGAGAAGATTCTGTCCGGCGTGTGGACGCCAGGTGGCGCATGAGCCGCTTGTAATCATCGCTGGATTACTCTGGTTTCTTATTGTCGCTACCATAGCGAACGATCGTGCGAAAAAATTAGCACGACCGTTCACAAATTTTCGAATCGGGGATACACTCGTCCCCATGCGCTGGACCGATCATGAAAGTGCTGGACCTCCGCTGTGCCAATGACCATCGCTTCGAAGGCTGGTTCGGCTCCGATGCCGATCTGCAATCGCAGCAAGAGCGCGGGCTATTGACGTGCCCAGTTTGCGGCCACAACGAGGTTGAGCGCTTGCCGAGTGCGCCGCGCCTGAATCTGTCGTCGTCTCGTGCGGAGACCGCCCACAGGAGCGGCGCCGGCAAGGCGGCCGAAGGCCAGGGCAGTGCGCCCGCAACCCTGCAACAGCTTTACCTGAAAGCCGTCCGCCATGTCCTTGCCAATACCGAGGACGTCGGTGAGCGGTTTGCAGAAGAGGCGCGCCGCATGCACTACAACGAGGCGCCGGAGCGGGGCATTCGCGGGACGACGTCTCGGGAGGAAGCGCAGGAACTGGCCGAGGAAGGCATCGACGTGATGCCGCTGCTGGTGCCCGACGCGCTCAAGCAGCCCGTGCACTAGCCGCCCCGATTCAGGTCCGCGCCGGTCCGACAGAACGTTCTCCGCCGATTTGCCACGGTGGGGAGCCAACCACAGGAGACAGGCATGGATCTGAATTACTCGGCGGCCGACGATGCGTTCCGCCAGGAAGTCCGCGGCTGGCTGGAAGCCAATCTGCCCAAGGACATCCAGGACAAGGTGTTGAACCACCGCCGCCTGAGCCGCGACGATTTCGTCCGCTGGCACAAGGCGCTCGCAGCGAAGGGCTGGTCGGTACCGCACTGGCCGGTCGAGTGGGGCGGCACCGGCTGGTCGCCCATCCAAAAACACATCTGGGACGAAGAGTGCGCGCAGGTCGGCGCGCCTGGCGTGCTGCCGTTCGGTGTCAGCATGGTCGCGCCCGTGATCATGAAGTACGGCAATGAAGCGCAGAAGCGCTACTTCCTGCCGCGCATCGTTGATTGCACCGACTGGTGGTGCCAGGGCTATTCGGAGCCGGGTTCCGGGTCCGATCTGGCATCCGTGAAGACGCGCGCCGTGCGCGAAGGCGATCACTACATCGTCAACGGCCAGAAGACGTGGACGACGCTCGGCCAACACGCCGACATGATCTTCTGCCTCGTCCGCACCGACCCCGATGCGAAGAAGCAAGAAGGCATCTCGTTCCTGCTGATCGACATGAAGACGCCGGGCATTACCGTGCGCCCGATCATCATGCTGGACGAAGAGCACGAGGTGAACGAGGTCTTCTTCGACAACGTCAAGGTGCCCGTCCAGAACCTGATCGGTGATGAGAACCGCGGATGGACGTACGCCAAATACCTGCTCGGCCACGAGCGTACGGGCATTGCACGTGTGGGCAATTCCAAGCGCGAACTGGCGTTCCTCAAGCGCGTTGCCAAGCAACACCAGAAGAACGGCAAGCCGCTGCTGCAGGACCCGGTATTCGGTGCCAAGGTGGCGTCGCTGGAAATCGAACTACTGGCGCTGGAGATGACGGTGCTGCGCGTGGTGTCGAGCGAGAATGCAGGCAAGGGCCCGGGGCCCGAGGCGTCGCTGCTCAAGATCAAGGGCACGCAGATCCAGCAGATGCTGACCGAGCTGATGGTGGAGGCCGTGGGGCCGTATGCCCAGCCGTTCGATCCGAGCTACCTTGAAGGCGATACCTCGCAGGCCGTGACGGGCGACAACGATGCCGCGCCGCTCGCGCCGTATTACTTCAACTATCGCAAGACCTCGATCTACGGCGGGTCGAACGAAATCCAGCGCAACATCATCTCGCAGATGATCCTTGGCGTCTGAGCAGAACGGCGACAGAACACATAGCGGAGACAAACATGGATTTCTCGTTCACCGACGAACAGAAGCAACTGGCCGATGCGGTGCGCCGCTTCATCGAGAAGGACTACAGCTTTGAGGCGCGCAACAAGGTCGTGTATTCGCCGGAAGGTGTGTCGCAGGGCCACTGGGATGCACTGGCCGAACTGGGCCTGACCGCGCTGCCGGTGCCTGAAGCACAAGGCGGTTTTGATGGCCGCGCGATGGACCTGCTGGTGGTGATGCAGGAACTGGGCCGCGGCCTTGTGGTGGAGCCGTATCAGGCCACCGTGCTGGGCGCCCAGGCCCTGAAGCTTGCGGGCGGTCAGGAAGCGCTGCTGGAAGAAGTCGCTGGCGGCGCCGTGAAACTGGCCATTGCATTCGGCGAGCGCCAATCGCGTTACGAGCTGTTCAACGTTACCACGCGCGCTACGCAGCAGGGCGCCGGTTGGACGCTCACCGGCGAGAAGGCGGTGGTGGTGCATGGCGCGCAGGCAGACAAGCTGATCGTCTCGGCGCGCACGGGCGGCGAAGCGCGCGATACATCGGGCCTGTCGCTCTTCGTGGTTGATCGCGATGCCGCTGGCGTGACGGTCAAGGACTACCGCACGATCGACAACCTGCACGCTGCGGACATCCGCTTCGACAACGCCTCGGCAACGGTGCTGGGCAAGGCCGGCGAAGCGTGGGAGACCATCGACGCCGTCGCCGATCTTGGCTGCGTGCTGTTGTGCGCTGAAGCGATCGGTCTGATCGATGCGCTGAACGCCGCAACGCTGGAGTACACCAAGACCCGCCAGCAATTTGGCGTGCCCATCGCGCGCTTCCAGGCGCTGCAGCACCGCATGGTCGACATGTTTATCCATGGCGAGCAGGCGCGTTCGATCACGTATCTGGCCGCTGCGCACTTTGAAGATGGCGATGTCGAGGCACGCCGCCGCTATGTGTCTGCGGCCAAGGCGCGAGTCGGCCAGGCTGCGCGCGATGTTGGTCAGGAAGCGGTGCAGTTGCACGGCGGCATGGGCGTGACGAACGAACTGCCGGCCGCACACATGTTCAAGCGGCTGACGATGATCAACACGACGCTGGGTGATGTGGATCACCACCTGGCACGCTTCGCATCGCTGCCCGGCTTCCAGCAGGCGGCGTAACGGCAAACTTGAACGCCCCGCATTCGTGCGGGCGTTGTCATTTGGAGGAGACGATATGGCTGAGAACCAAAGGGCAGAAGCAACGCTACCGTACGAGTTTTACTTCGACGATTTCGAGGTCGGCCGCACGCTGCAGATGGGCACCTACACCGTCACCGAAGAGGAGATCCTGACCTTCGCGCGGCAGTACGATCCGCAGCCGTTCCACATCGATGCGGAAGCCGCCAAGCACAGCATCTACGGCGGCATTATTTCGAGTGGCTGGATGACCTGCTCGATCATGATGCGGCTGATGGTGACCGGCTTTCTGGGCAAGGCGGCCAGCATGGGCTCGCCGGGCGTGGATGAAATCCGCTGGATGAAGCCGGTGTATCCGGGCGACACGCTGTCGGTGTCGAGCACGTGCATGGAAGTGCGTCCGTCGCAGTCGAAGCCGGACCGCGGTGTGGCGGTCAACCGCTGGGAGGCCCGCAACCAGCGCGGCGAACTCGTCTGCACGGTCACGGGCATGGGCTTGTTTGGCCGACGCCCGAAGGCTTGATGACACCTCATCGCATCACAACAAGGAGACAACCCAGATGCGCATCATCGAATCGCTCGACGAGCTGAAAGGTTTGATCGGCCAGGAAGTTGCCGTGAGTGACTGGACCGAGATCACGCAGCAGCAGGTGAACCTCTTTGCCGAGGCCACGGGCGATCACCAGTGGATTCACGTGGATGTGGAGCGCGCCAAGCGTGAGTCGCCGTTTGGCGCACCGGTCGCGCACGGTTTTCTGACGCTGTCGCTGCTGCCGATGCTGATGGCCAATGCGATCGAGATGTCCGACGTGAAGATGGGCGTGAACTACGGCCTGAACAAGGTTCGCTTTACGGCGCCGGTGCCGGTCGCAGCCGCGTGCGCGCGCGCGTGAAGCTGGTCGAAATGGAAGCGCTGCCGCCGCTGCCCAATGCCCCCGCGTTGACCGGCGCGCAGATGACCTGGGCCGTGACCATCGAGCGAGAGGGGCAGGAGCGCCCCGTGTGCGTGGCCGAATCGATCTCGCGCCGCTATTCCTGAGTCCCGTTCTTCGCAAGCTCCGAGGCCGGCGCAATGCCGGCCTTTCTTTTTGCATCGGTTTGCCCTTGCGCCCCGCTTGTTTTGTGCTTGTCTTCTTGCGCCCCAAGCAGGCGCATTCCGATGAGCAAATGCGCTGACTTGGCGCCGTTTTGGCACCGTTTTGGCGCGAATTTCCCTTCGAATGAGCCAAATGCGATGGCACGGTAGTTGCACTTTTGGGCCCGGGGAGTCGTTCTCGCCACCAATAAACCCAAGGAGCCGCAATGAAACGTCGTGAGCTGTTGAAGCTGTCTGCCGTCGCCGCCGCAACGCTGTTGTCCGTGTCGAGCCTCGCGTTTGCTCAGGCAAAAGAACCGATCAAGGTCGGCGTCCTGCATTCGCTGTCGGGCACGATGGCCATCTCCGAGACGTCGCTGAAAGACGTTGCGCTGATGACGATCGACGAGATCAACAAGAGTGGTGGCGTGCTGGGCCGCAAGCTGGAGCCGGTGGTGGTGGATCCGGCATCGAACTGGCCGCTGTTTGCCGAGAAGGCGCGCGGGCTGCTGACGCAGGACAAGGTGGCTGTGACGTTCGGCTGCTGGACGTCGGTGTCGCGCAAGTCGGTGCTGCCGGTCTATGAAGAGCTGAACGGCCTGCTGTTCTACCCGGTGCAGTACGAAGGCGAAGAGATGTCGAAGAACGTCTTCTACACCGGCGCGGCGCCCAACCAGCAGGCCATTCCGGCCGTGGAATACCTGATGAGCAAGGAAGGCGGCGGTGCCAAGCGCTTCTTCCTGCTCGGTACCGATTACGTCTATCCGCGCACGACCAACAAGATCCTGCGCGCCTTCCTGCACAGCAAGGGCGTGAAGGACAGCGACATCGAAGAGGTCTACACCCCGTTCGGCCACTCCGACTATCAGACCATCGTTGCCAACATCAAGAAGTTCTCGCAAGGCGGCAAGACGGCCGTGGTGTCGACCATCAACGGCGACTCGAACGTGCCGTTCTACAAGGAACTCGGCAACGCCGGCCTGAAGGCCAAGGACGTGCCGGTGGTGGCCTTCTCGGTGGGTGAAGAAGAACTGCGCGGTATCGACACCAAGCCGCTGGTGGGCCACCTGGCGGCATGGAACTACTTCATGTCGGTCAAGAACCCCGTCAACGACGACTTCAAGAAGAAGTGGGCTGCATGGGTCAAGGCCAACAACCTGCCCGGCGGCGACAAGCGCGTCACCAACGACCCGATGGAAGCCACCTACGTCGGCATCATGATGTGGAAGCAGGCCGTCGAGAAGGCCGGGTCCACCGACGTGGACAAGGTCCGCAAGGCGATGTACGGCCAGCAGTTCAAGGCACCGTCGGGCTTCACGCTGGTGATGAACAACAACCATCACCTGAGCAAGCCCGTGATGATTGGCGAGGTGCGCGGCGACGGCCAGTTCAACGTCGTGTGGAAGACGCCGACGGTGATCCGCGCCAAGCCGTGGAGCCCGTACATCCCGGGCAACGAGGGCAAGCCTGACGAAGTGAAGTAATCAGGCGGACCAGCGGCGCATACAGCGCGGCCGGTCCTTTGAACGACGCTGCACGACGTGGCGGACGGCCCCAACACCGGCCGCCACGCATCGGATTGCCATGATGCGCTTGTCCCGCTGGTTGTTTCATTCCCTTGCCGCACTGCTGTGCGCTTTCTGTCTGGCCGCGACGCCCCAAGGTTCTGCGTGGGCCGCCGGACAACCCCTGACCCAGGCCGATCTCAAGCCGCTGGCCGAAGACGACTTCGATGCCAAGGTCGAGGCGCTCAACGCGCTGACCGCTGCGCCCGCCGAACAAGCCGGGCCGATCCTGCAAGCCTTGCAGAATGACGCGCTGTTCTTCGCACCCGCCGCCGGCATGGTGCGTCAGGACGGCGAGAAGTACCTGGACGCGATCACTGGCCAACCCGTCACCGTCAAGGCCGACGATCTGCAGTCCCTCACACTGAACAATGCCCTGCGTGCGCAAGTGGACAGCGCGGCGAGCGGCTTCGTGCTGCAATCGCCCGATCGTGCCGTGCGCGCGCAGGCCGTCGAGACGTTGCTTGCGCATCCCGAGACGGCGTCGCGCCCCATTGTCGACGCGGCGCGCAAGCATGAAACCGATCCGGAGTTGCGCAGCAAGCTGCATGTGCTCTGGGCCAATCTCGCGCTTGACGACGGCACGCATGCCGAGAAGCTCGAAGCGCTCAAGCTGCTTGCGGGCGACACCAACCCGCAGACGCGCCAGCGCATCGCCCCGTTGCTTGCCAAGGACAGCGGCGCCGACGATGAACTGCGCGCCGCGGCCCAACAGGCGCTCGACGGCCTCGCCGCGCAGCAACGCAAGGCCGAGCTGGTGGGCAACCTGTTTGCCGGGCTGAGCCTCGGCTCGGTGCTGCTGCTGGCGGCGCTTGGGCTGGCCATCACCTACGGCCTGATCGGCGTCATCAACATGGCGCACGGTGAATTCCTGATGATCGGCGCGTACGCCACCTACGTGGTGCAGACCATCTTCCGCAACTACTTCCCCAACGCGTTCGACTGGTATCTGCCCGCAGCGCTGCCTGCCGCGTTCCTGGCGGCGGCCGTCGTCGGCTTTGCGCTGGAGCGGCTGGTGCTGCGTCACCTGTATGGCCGTCCGCTGGAAACGCTGCTTGCCACCTTCGGGATCAGCCTGCTGCTGATGCAGGCCGTGCGTTCGATCTTCGGTGCGCAGAACGTGGAGGTCGCGAACCCGAGCTGGATGAGCGGCGGCATTGCGCTGTATCCGGGCCTCGTGCTGCCGTACAACCGGCTCGTCATCCTGCTGTTTGCGCTGGCCGTGGTGGCGATTGCATGGGCGGTGCTGAACCGCACGCGCCTGGGCCTGTTCGTGCGGGCCACCACGCAGAACCGCACGATGGCGGCCTGCGTTGGCGTGCGCACGTGGAAGGTCGACAGCTACGCGTTTGCCTTCGGTGCCGGTATTGCCGGCCTGGGCGGCTGTGCGCTTTCGCAGATCGGCAACGTCGGGCCGGACCTCGGCCAGAGCTACATCATCGATTCGTTCATGGCCGTGGTGCTGGGCGGGGTGGGGCAACTGGCCGGCACGATCATCGGCGCGTTCGGGCTGGGCCTCATCAACAAGTTCATCGAACCGTTCTACGGCGCGGTGCTGGCAAAGATCATCGTGCTGGTGCTGATCGTGCTGTTCATCCAGAAGCGTCCGCAGGGCCTGTTCGCCCTCAAGGGCCGCAGCGCCGAGGCCTGATATGACGACGACCAAGTTCTCTCTCGATATTCCGGCGCGCATGCCGCTGCTGTCACGGCGCGGGTGGTCTGCGCTGGTGCTCGTGTCGCTCATCGTGTGCATTGGCGCGCCGGTGTGCGCGCTGCTGGTGCCGGAGGGCAGCCCGCTGCATCTGTCTGCGTATGCGCTCACGCTCATCGGCAAGATCATGTGCTACGCGCTCGCGGCGCTGGCGCTCGATCTGGTGTGGGGCTATTGCGGCATCCTGAGCCTCGGGCACGGGCTGTTCTTCGCGCTCGGCGGCTATGGCATGGGCATGTACCTGATGCGTTCTATCGGCCGCGAGGGCGTGTACAAGAGCGATCTGCCGGACTTCATGGTCTTCCTCGACTGGAAGGAGCTGCCGTGGTTCTGGCACGGCACCGAGCATTTCGCCTGGGCGATGCTGCTGGTGGTTCTGGTGCCCGGCGTGCTGGCGTGGCTCTTCGGCTTCTTTGCCTTCCGCTCGCGCGTCAAAGGCGTCTACCTGTCGATCATCACGCAGGCGATGACGTATGCGGCCATGCTGCTGTTCTTCCGTAACGAGACGGGCTTTGGCGGCAACAACGGCTTTACGGATTTCAAACGCATCCTGGGCTTCCCGATCTCGGCGCTGCCGACGCGCACCGTGCTGTTTGTAGCGACGTTCGTGGCGCTCGTGCTGGCGTTCATCGCCTGCCGCGCCATCGTCACGTCCAAGTTCGGCCGCGTGGTCACCGCCATTCGCGATGCCGAAGCGCGCGTGATGTTCTCCGGCTACAACCCGCTCGGCTACAAGCTGTTCGTGTGGACGTTTTCGGCCGTGCTGTGCGGCATCGCGGGCGCGCTCTACGTGCCGCAGGTCGGTATCATCAACCCGGGCGAGATGTCGCCGGGCAACTCCATCGAGATGGCCGTGTGGGTCGCCGTGGGCGGGCGCGGCACGTTGATCGGCCCGATCATCGGCGCCTTCCTCGTCAACGGCGCCAAGACGTTGCTCACCGCATGGGTGCCGGAGTACTGGCTGTTCGTGCTCGGCGCGATCTTCGTGCTGGTGACGCTGTATCTGCCGAACGGCGTGCTGGGGCTGCTGGGCAAGCTGCGCATGAAAAGGCGCGCGCCCACGCCAGCCCAGGCGCATGAAGCCGCGGCCGCCACCGGAGACCACGCATGAGCACGTTCACCGAACTCCCCGACCGCGCGGAGACCGGCACCGCCACCGGCATGGGCCACCTGGTCGAGCCGGACACGATCGACGTCTCGCACGGCGCCATCCTGTATCTCGAAGACGTCACCGTGCGCTTCGGCGGCTTTCGCGCACTGAACGCGCTCACGCTGTCGATCGACCACGGCGAGCTGCGCTGCATCATCGGCCCCAACGGCGCGGGCAAGACCACGATGATGGACGTGATTACCGGCAAGACCGGGCCGCGCAATGCCGACGTGACCGGCCGTGTCTTCCTCGGCCAGACCATCGACCTGCTGCGCCTGACCGAGCCGCGCATCGCGCAGATCGGCATCGGTCGCAAGTTCCAGAAGCCGACCGTGTTCGAGCAGCACACCGTGTGGGAAAACCTGGAACTGGCGATGAAGGCCGACAAGCGCTGGTGGGTGTCGCTGCGCGCGCGTCTGCTGAACGACGGCCGCCAGCGCATCGAAGAAACGCTCGGTCGCATCCACCTGGAAGCGGAGGCCTATCGGCCCGCCGGGCTGCTCTCGCACGGTCAGAAACAGCGGCTGGAGATCGGCATGCTGTTGATGCAGCAACCGCAACTGCTGCTGCTCGACGAACCGGTCGCCGGCATGACGGATGAAGAGACGATGCAGCTCGCAACGTTGCTCAACGGCCTGCGCGGCACGTGCTCGATCATGGTCGTGGAACACGACATGGAATTTGTCGCCGCGCTGGCGGGAGCAGAAGGGCGCGTGACCGTGCTGGCCGAAGGCAGCGTCCTGGCCGAAGGCACGCTCGATGCCGTCAAGCGCGATGAGCGAGTGATCGAATCCTACCTGGGGCGTTGATATGTTGCAGGTCCAACAACTGAACCAGTACTACGGCGGCAGCCACATCCTGCGCAACGTCAGCTTTGACGTCCCGACAGGCAAGCTGACCACGCTGCTTGGCCGTAACGGCGTTGGCAAGACGACGCTGCTCAAATGCCTGATGGGCGTGGTGCCCACCGCCAGCGGCGCGATCGATTGGGAAGGGCGCACCATCCAGAAGCTGCCCGCGTATGAGCGTGTCTCGCAGGGGCTCGCTTATGTGCCGCAGGGGCGCGAGATCTTCCCGCGCCTGACGGTGGAAGAGAACCTGCTGATTGGCGCGGCCGCCAAGCGCGCGCCGTCCAAGGTGCCCGATTCCATCTACGAGCTGTTTCCAGTGCTCAAGGAGATGAGGGGCCGGCGCGGCGGCGATCTGTCCGGCGGCCAGCAGCAGCAACTTGCCATCGGCCGCGCGCTGATGAGCGAGCCGCGCCTGCTGATCCTGGACGAGCCGACCGAAGGCATCCAGCCGTCGATCATCCAGGAGATCGGCCGCACGCTGCGGCGCCTCGTCGATGAGTTCGGCATGTCGGTGCTGCTGGTCGAGCAGTACTACGACTTTGCCCGCAGCATTGCCGACCGCTACGTCGTCATGAGCCGCGGCGAGGTCATCGCCCAGGGCGACGGCGCGAACATGGAAGCCGACGGCGTGCGTGATCTGGTAGCCGTTTGATGCCCCGGCTGATGCCCCGGCACTCGAGGGAAAAAGTCGAATGCCAAATCTGTGGCATCTGGCTATGATGAGAAAATTCCTAGCCGCCGTGCTGCCTTCCTGATGCGCCATCCCGATTTTCCTGTCCCGCCGCAGACCGATTCGTTCGCGTCCTGGGAGGCCTCGCTGCACCTGGCGTTTGCACGGCGCGGTGAGCGCACCGTGCTGGCCACGTGCCGGCATCAGGGGCCGCTGCGGGTGCAGAAGGCGCTGTATCCGGAAGGCGAGGGCGTCTGCCATGCCGTCATGCTGCATCCGCCCGCAGGCATTGCCGGCGGCGATGTGCTCGATATCGACATCGAGCTCGGTGCCGATGCCCATGCCGTGCTGACCACGCCCGGCGCCACCAAGTGGTACAAGTCACTCGGCCGCACGGCCACGCAGCGCGTTGCCATCCGGGCGGAGGCGGGGGCGCGGCTCGACTGGCTGCCGCAAGAGAGCATCGTTTTCAACCAGGCGTGCCCGATCATCGACCTGACGCTGGACCTGGCACCGGGCGCCACCGCCATCGGCTGGGACACCACCATGCTCGGCCGCCATGCCGCCGGTGAATCATGGGCCGAAGGCCGCATCGCCATGCGCACCGCCTTGCGTTGCAACGGTCAGCCGCTGTGGATTGAATCGGCGGCGTTCGACGCGCAATCGCCCGTGCTGAATGCGACGACGGGCATGGCCGGCTTTCACGTCACCGGCACGCTGTGGGCCGTAGGCGAGGGCGCCACCGAAGCCCTCGCCGAATCGATGGCCGAGCACCTGCCGTACAACGACGACCTGCGCGCGGGCGTCACGTGCCTCACGCAAGATGCGCCCGGCCTGCCAAACGTTTTGTTGCTGCGCGTGCTTGCACGCCGGCCCGAAGATGTGCGCGCGTTGCTGTCACAGACGTGGCTGGCGCTGCGCGAACCGATGCATGGCGTGGTAGGCCGCCCGCTGCGCCTCTGGTCTACATGACTGCGACATGACGGCCACATGATGGCGACCTGACCTCGCATCGCCCGATCTGAACTCAACCGAATTGACCCTCACCGAAGAGAGCCCCTCGTGGAACTGACCCCGCGCGAAAAAGACAAGCTGCTGATCTTCACCGCCGCCTTGCTGGCCGAGCGCCGCAAGGGCCGCGGCCTCAAGCTCAACTACCCGGAAGCCGTCGCCTTCATCAGCGCCGCCATCATGGAAGGCGCGCGTGACGGCAAGACCGTAGCCGACCTGATGCACTACGGCACCACGCTTCTCACCCGCAATGACGTGATGGACGGCGTGGCCGAGATGATTCCCGACATCCAGGTCGAAGCCACCTTCCCGGACGGCACGAAGCTCGTCACCGTCCATCACCCGATCGTTTGAATTTTGATTTCCAAGTTTGAAGTCCGCACGCCACTCACTACTACGAGTCCTGCCATGACGCCTACCCTGTCTCGCTTCGTCCGGCCCGCCGCGGCCATCGCGCTTACGTTCGGCGCCTCCATCGCGTTTGCCCACCCGGGGCATCCGGGCCATACCGCTGAGGGCAGCCTGCTCGCCGGGTTCCTGCATCCGCTCACGGGCGCAGACCACCTGCTGGCGATGGTGGCCGTGGGCGTGTGGAGTGCACTGGCCTCGCGCTCGGTGCGTGATGCGCTGTGGGCGCCGGTCGCCTTTGTCGCGTTGATGATCCTGGGTGCGCTGCTCGGCGCGGGCGGTGTGGCGGTGCCGATGGCCGAGCCGATGATTGCCGCATCGCTGCTGGTGTTCGGCCTGCTGATTGCCGCGCGCGCCCAACTGCCGACGTGGGGCGGTGCGCTGCTGTGCGGCGCGTTCGCGCTGTTCCACGGTTATGCGCACGGCACGGAATTCCCCGCAGGGGCGCAGGCCATGTTCCCGTATTTTGTGGGCGGCTTTGCCGTGGCGACGGCGCTGCTGCATACCGCCGGCATCGGCGCGGGCTTTGCGCTGAAGCCGCGCCTGGCATGGCTGGCGCGTCTGTCGGGTGTGGGCGTGGCGCTGTACGGTGCCGGCCTGCTGGCGGCGGCTGTCTGACGGGGCGCGACATGATCCCCGGAGAACTCCTGCCGCAAGACGGCGATCTCGAACTCAACGCAGGCCGTGCCACGTTGACGGTCACGGTGGCCAACACCGGTGATCGCCCCGTGCAGATCGGCTCGCACTACCACTTCTATGAAGTGAATGACGCGCTGCGCTTTGACCGCGAAGCCGCGCGCGGCTATCGGCTGAACATCGCCGCCGGCACCGCCGTGCGCTTCGAGCCGGGGCAGGAGCGCACGGTCGAACTCGTGGCGCTGGCCGGTGACCGCGTGGTCTACGGCTTTGCCGGCCGCGTGATGGGCAAGCTTTGAGCGAGACACGGACATGACATTGAAGATCAATCGCCGCGCGTATGCGGAAATGTTCGGCCCCACCACGGGCGACCGCGTCCGCCTGGCCGATACCGAACTCATCGTCGAAGTCGAACGCGACTTCACCGTCTACGGCGAGGAAGTGAAATTCGGCGGCGGCAAGGTCATCCGCGACGGCATGGGCCAGAGCCAGCGCGAATCGAAGGACTGCGCCGACACCGTCATCACCAACGCACTGATCATCGACCACTGGGGCATCGTCAAGGCCGACATCGGCCTGAAGCACGGCCGCATCTCGGCGATCGGCAAGGCGGGCAATCCGGACATCCAGCCCGGCGTGACCATCGTCATCGGCCCCGGCACCGAGATCATCGCGGGCGAGGGCATGATCGTCACCGCCGGCGGCGTCGACTCGCACATCCACTTCATCTGTCCGCAGCAGATCGACGAAGCGCTGAACAGCGGCGTGACGACGATGATCGGCGGCGGCACCGGCCCCGCCACCGGCACATACGCCACCACCTGCACGCCGGGCCCGTGGTACATGCAGCGCATGCTGCAGGCCGCGGATGCGTACCCGATGAACATCGGCTTCCTGGGCAAGGGCAACGGCAGCCTGCCCGGCGCGCTGCGCGAGCAGATCGACGCGGGCGCCATCGGCCTGAAGCTGCACGAAGACTGGGGCTCCACGCCCGCCGCCATCGACTGCTGCCTGGGCGTGGCGGACGACACCGACACGCAGGTCGCCATCCACACCGATACGTTGAACGAATCGGGCTTTGTCGAGGCCACCGTCGCGGCATTCAAAGGCCGCACGATCCACACGTATCACACCGAAGGCGCGGGCGGTGGGCACGCGCCCGACATCATCCGCGTGTGCGGTGAATCGAACGTGCTGCCGTCGTCGACCAACCCGACGCGGCCCTTCACCGTCAACACGCTGGACGAGCACCTCGACATGCTGATGGTGTGCCATCACCTCGATGCGTCCATCGCCGAAGACATCGCTTTTGCCGAAAGCCGCATCCGCCGCGAGACGATCGCCGCTGAAGACATCCTGCACGACCTCGGCGCGTTCTCGATGATCTCCAGCGATTCGCAAGCCATGGGCCGCGTCGGCGAAGTCGTGCTGCGTACGTGGCAGACCGCCCACAAGATGAAGGTGCAGCGCGGCAAGCTGGCCGGCGACCCGAACGATGCGCGCGGCGGGCATGACAACTTCCGCGTCAAGCGTTACGTGGCCAAGTACACGATTAACCCCGCGCTCACGCACGGCATCGCACATGAAGTTGGCTCGGTTGAAGTCGGCAAATGGGCAGACCTCGTGCTGTGGAAGCCGGCGTTCTTTGGCGTGAAGCCGAGCCTGATCCTGAAGGGCGGGATGATTGCCTCTGCGGCGATGGGCGATGCAAATGCGTCGATCCCGACACCGCAGCCGGTGCACTATCGGCCGATGTTTGGGTCGGCCGGCGGGGCGTTGGGGCGGACGTCGTTGACGTTCCTGTCGCAGTCAGCTGCTGCGGCTGGCGTGGCGGAGCAGTATGGGTTGGCTAAGACGACAGCGGTGGTCAAGGGCACGCGTACTGTGAGCAAGGCGGACATGATTCATAACGACTGGCGGCCTGACATTACTGTGGATCCGGAGACGTATCAGGTGGTGGCGGATGGGACGGTGTTGACTTGTGAGCCGGCGGAGGTGTTGCCTATGGCGCAGAGGTATTTCTTGTTTTGAGTTTTTGGCTGGGGATGGGCTCTGGTGGTTCATCCCTGTTTCGTACCCTGCCGGGCAC
>NZ_VOSS01000089.1 GCF_007997035.1 Ralstonia sp. TCR112
CCGCGACTTGCTGTTTCAAGTTGTAATCAATCGTTGCAATGTGCAGGGGCCCCTCACCCGCGAGCCCTTGCCACATTCCCGAGCAACGCCGATCAAAAGCCGTCGCCACGCGGCTCGGATGGTGTTTCCCACAGACTTATCCACATGTTCTGTGCATAACCTGCGTCATCGGCGCAGACCCAAGTCACAAAAGGGCTTGACGGGTTTCGACAAACGTGCAGATCACGTAAAACGTGTGCGCGCGGCCCGAGTTATCCACATCGATGAAGGCTGTTACATCGTGCAACAAACCCTTTTCCGTCAACCGCTTGCGGGGGATTCTGCAAGCGGTGTGCGCGCTGCTGTGGACAAGTTGTGCCGGGGAAGCGCGGGGATTGTTGGCCAACCATCGCCGAAGCCGACGCCCACAGGCGAGCATCGGGCCTAAAACGCCCGCACATGGACGTTTGACGCTCGACCATGCGCTGCCGATGGTCGGCGTCCACCCTCAGCGGGCGGAATACGAGCCTCAAACAGTCGCCTTCGGCTATCAGACCTTCGAAATTTTCGACCTCCGACAACCGGCTTCGAGCCTCGGACGGTCGCGCTTCAGCCTCAACGGGTGAACGTTGAGTCTTTGACGGCGACGTCGCCCTTAAAGCTCCGATGGGTCGGATGTTTTTGGGC
>NZ_VOSS01000009.1 GCF_007997035.1 Ralstonia sp. TCR112
AGGTCCAGCTCCTGGCGCAGCACTTCGGTTTCTGCCTGCGACAGCAGCAGGTTGCCCGGGTCGTGGCGCCGGAAGACTTCATAGAACAGGCCGGAAGATGCCTGCAACTGGCGCGCGCTCTTGTGCGCGCCGGGGTAGCCCTGAAACACCAGGCCCGATACACGTGCGATCTCGCGAAAGCGGCGTTGCGCCAGTTCTCCGGCGTTGAGG
Organism: Ralstonia sp. TCR112; assembly: GCF_007997035.1. Classification (GTDB taxonomy): domain Bacteria; phylum Pseudomonadota; class Gammaproteobacteria; order Burkholderiales; family Burkholderiaceae; genus Ralstonia; species Ralstonia edaphi. The sequence continues at coordinate 211 of NZ_VOSS01000009.1, forward strand.
CTGGCCAGCACATCGTGCATGAGCGTGTGCGTGGCAAAGAGTTCGCCGCTGGCCAGCAGCGCCGGCCAGTCGATGGGCGTGGCCGACAGCAGTTCGAGGCCGTAGTCGTTGAATGCCAGTGAGAAGGTCGCCGGCGTGCGATTGGCCGCGCGCCAGCCGAGGAGGCTCGCGAGGCCCAGGTGCGCATGCCGCCCGGCAAACGGGTAGAGAAACAGATGCCAGCCTTCGCGTGAGTGCAGCGTCTCGGCCACCAGCGTTGCCGTGGTGGGCAGCGCAGACCAGCGCGCCTGCAACTCCAGCAGCGGGCGCGCGGCCTGCATTTCGGGGCTGTCGAAGCGGGCATGTGCTGCCGCATCAAGCTGCGCCACCACCGCGTGCGCCAGCTCGGTGGAAAGCGGCATGCGACCGCCGTTCCAGCGCGGCACGGCAGCGCGTTTGCCGGTGGCGCGCCGCACATAGGCCGTCATGTCCTGCACGCGCACCAGCTCCAGCAGGCGGCCTGCAAACAGGAAGTTGTCCCCGGGGCGCAGCCGCGCAATGAAACCTTCTTCAATCGACCCCAGCGCGCCGCCGCCGGAGGCGTGCCACCAGCGCACGGTCATCGTTGCATCGCTGACGATGGTTCCGATGCTCATGCGGTGTCGCCGCGCAAGGCGTGCGTCGGGCACGCGCCAGACGCCGTGTTCATCGGGCACGACGCGGTGGTAGTCGGGATACGCCGTGAGCGAGTGGCCGCCCTGTCGTACGAAGTCGAGCGCCCATTGCCATTCGTCGTCGCGCAAGTCGCGGTAGGCCCAGGCGCGGCGCACTTCCTCCAACAGCGCGTTGGGCACGAAGCCACCGCCCAGCGCCACCGTCACCAGATGCTGCACTAACACGTCCAGCGGCTTATGCGGCGAGGTGCGGGCTTCCACCTGGCCCGACATGGCTGCTGTGCGCGCGGCCGCGCCTTCCACGAGTTCAAGGCTGTGCGTCGGCACCACCGTCACGCGAGAAGGGCGGCCGGGCGCGTGGCCAGATCGCCCCGCGCGCTGCAACAGCCTCGCCACGCCCTTGGGCGAACCGATCTGCAGTACGCGTTCCACGGGCAGAAAGTCGACTCCGAGATCGAGGCTGGACGTGCAGAACACGGCCTTCAGCAGGCCCTGCTTGAGGCCGGTCTCGACCCAGTCGCGCGTTGCGCGGTCCAGCGAGCCGTGATGCAACGCAATCAGCCCCGCCCATTCCGGCCGCGCGTTGATGACGGCCTGATACCACAGCTCCGCTTGCGACCGCGTGTTGAGAAACACCAGCGCGGTGCGGGCGCTTTCCAGCTCTTCCAGCACATGCGGCAGCATCGCCATGCCCAGATGACCGGCCCAGGGAAACCGCCCCACGCCGTCGGGGAGCAGCGTATCGATCTCCATGCGCTTGGGCAGGTGGCCCTGCACCAGCGTGCAGGGGGAGGGCGTTCCTGCATCGCCCAGCGCGTCCATGGCTTCCGTCAGGTTGCCCAGCGTGGCAGAAAGCCCCCACACGATCAGATCCGGCGACCACGCGCGCAGCCGGGCCAGCGCCAATTGGACCTGCACGCCGCGCTTGTTGCCAACGAGTTCGTGCCATTCATCCACGACGACCACGCGCACCGAGCCCAAGGCCTCGCGTGCATCGGCGCGTGCAAGCAGCAACGACAGGCTTTCGGGTGTGGTCACCAGAGCGGTGGGCAAGCGGCGTGATTGCGCGGCACGTTCGGCGCTGCCGGTGTCGCCGGTGCGCAAGCCGAGCGTCCAGTGCGGCGCCAGTGCCTGTGCCGCTTCGGTCAATGCGCGGGTGGTGTCGGCCGCCAGCGCGCGCATGGGCGTGAGCCACAGCACCGACAACGGCGGTGCGCCGCCACGTCCGCGCACCTGCGCCAGCCGCTGCAACGCCCCGAGCCACACCGCATAGGTTTTCCCCGCGCCGGTGGTGGCATGCAGCAGGCCCGATTCGCCGCGCGCCATGGCCGACCACACGGTGCGCTGGAACGGCATGGGCGTCCAGCCACGCGCAGCAAACCACGTATCAAGATCGGGCGGTGCAGGTGCGTTCATGACGGCGGTAGCAGGCTTTCCAGCGTCTGCAGCGTATCGGCTTCTGCGACGGGCTTGTCGTGCCGCCAGCGCAGCATGCGCGGAAACCGCACCGCGATGCCGCTCTTATGCCGGGGGCTGCGCGCAATGCCTTCAAAGCCCAGTTCGAACACCAGCGTCGGCGCCACGCTGCGCACGGGGCCAAAGCTCTCCACGGTGGTCTTGCGGATGAGCGCGTCGACCTGACGGATTTCTGCGTCGCTCAGGCCGGAGTACGCCTTGGCAAACGGCACCAGCTTGCGCTCGGGGACATCGGGCGGCGCATCCCACACGGCGAAGGTGTAGTCGGTATACAGGCTCGCGCGCCGGCCGTGGCCACGCTGCGCATAGATCAGGACGGCGTCTACCGAGAACGGATCGATCTTCCACTTCCACCACACGCCCACGTCCTTGGTGCGGCCGACGCCGTAGCGCGCGTCGCGCCGCTTCAGCATGAGCCCCTCCACGCCAAGCTCGCGGGACGCCTCGCGCTGCTGCGCAAGATGCTGCCAGTCGTCGCCTTGCAGCAAAGGTGACAGCTCCAGCGCCGGATGGATGCATTCGGCAATCACGCGTTCGAGTTGCGCGCGCCGTTCGCTCTGCGGGCGTTCACGCAAGTCTTGCCCCTGCCATTCCAGCAGGTCATACGCCAGCAGCACGGCCGGCGCATCGCGCAGCACGCGCGCATTCAGCGTCTTGCGGCCGATGCGTTGCTGAAGCAGGGCAAACGGCTGCACGCGGCCCGCCTGCCAGACCACGATCTCGCCGTCGAGCACGGTGCCTGGCGGCAGCACCTCGGCCATCGCAGACAGTTCGGGAAAGCGTTCGGTGATGAGTTCCTCGCCGCGCGACCACAGCCATGCGCTGTCGGCGCGACGCACGAGTTGCGCGCGGATGCCGTCCCACTTCCATTCGATTTGCCATTCAGCGGGCGCGCCGAGCAGGGTGTCGAAGGCTTCCACGTCAGCCTGCAGCGGGTGCGCGAGAAAGAACGGATACGGGTGCCCGGTATCGAGCGCGTGGCCATCGACGCTGGCATCGGCCAGCAACGCGCGATAGCGCTCGGCGGTGGGCGCCTGGCCGATGTCGGTATAGCCCATCAGCCGTTGCGCCACATGCTTGGGGTCGGTGCCGCCCACCTCCGCCAGCGCGCGCGTGACCAGCAGTTTGGACACCCCCACGCGAAACGCCCCCGTGATCAGCTTCATCAACACCAGCCGCGCATGCAACGGGAGCCCACGGCACAGTTCAGCCAGGCGCGGCAGCACGACTTCGGGCGGCTGCCCGCGCAACGGCAGCAGGCGGGCTTCCATCCACTCGGCCAGGCTGGCGTCGTCGGCGTGATCTGCATCGGGCAGTACGAGCGCGATGGTCTCGGCCAGATCGCCCACGGCCTGGTAGCACTCGTCAAACAGCCATTCGGGCAGGCCGGAGGTGGTCTGCGCAAAGCTGGCGAGCACGCGCACCGGCACCAGCTGGCGCGGCTTGCCACCGGCCAGGAAGTAGACCGCCCACGCGGCGTCGGCATCGGGCGCCGTGCGCAGGTAGGCCACCAGTGCGGCCAGCTTGCCGTTGCTCGATGTGGTGGCGTCGAGCTGCGCGTACAGGTCGGCGAAGGCTTTCATGACGCGGGCGTGTCCTCTGGGGCGCTTGCCGTGGGCGTATCAGCTGTTTCAGCGGCATTGCCTTCTTCGCCCTCGTCGCCATACTCGGTGGCGAAGGCGCGCGCATCCAGGCCCCGTTCGCACAGCCAACGCACCATTGGCGCCACCTGGCCGTGCGTGACATAGACACGCGTGGCCCCCGTGGCGTCGATGGCCTGCAGCAGGCCGGGCCAGTCGGCATGATCGGACAGCACGATGCCGCGATCGACGCCGCGCCGCCGACGTGCGCCGCGCAGCTGCATCCAGCCGCTGGCAAACGCATCTGCGTAGTCGCCAAAACGCCGCATCCACGCCGTGCGTTGTGCGGAGGGCGGTGCCAGCACGAGCGCGCGTCGCAAGTCCGCGCGCGGCACGTCGGTCGCGAGTTGCGTGGGCGGCAACGCCACGCCCGCGTGCCGATACGCGGCATCCAATTGCAGCATGGCGCCGTGCGAAACGATGGGCCCAATGTCGGTATCGAGCCCGGAGAGAATGCGCTGCGCCTTGCCGAAGGCGTAGCAGAACACCACGCTTGCGCGGCCCGCGTCGGCGTTGTCCCGCCACCATGCGTTGAGCTGCGCAAAGATCTCGGTCTGCGGGCGCCAGTGGTAGATCGGCAGGCCGAAAGTAGATTCGGTGATGAAGGTATTGCATCGCACCGGCTCGAACGGCGTGCAGGTGCTGTCAGCCTCCACCTTGTAGTCGCCGGACACGACCCACACCTCGCCGCCATATTCCAGTCGTACCTGCGCAGAGCCCAGCACGTGCCCCGCCGGGTGGAAGCTCAGCCGCACGCCGTGGTGGACGATGGATTCCCCGTACGGCAGCGTCTGCAGGGGGATGTCGTCACCCAGCCGCGCGCGCAGCACGCCCGCCCCCGGAGCGGCAGCCAGGTAATGCCGGTGCCCGACGCGAGCGTGGTCACTGTGGGCGTGCGTGATGACGGCGCGATCGACCGGCCGCCATGGGTCAACGTAGAAGTCGCCTGCAGGACAGTACAGGCCGCTGGGCGTTGTCACGATCAAGTCCGCTGCACTGGTCATCGCTCGCTCTCATTGGATGCCCCGATCTGGCTCCCGCGACAACATTAACGCAATGGCTGCTTGCGCACAGGCTCGCCGCGCATGTCCGCAGGCCCTCCCGGGCCCGCTGCGGCACTGGTGCCCGACGAATCAATGCTGCCACCGGGCTCGCGTGGTCCTGCGGGCGGGTTCGTGGTCTGCGGGGAGGGCGATTGTGGTGCGGAGGCCGGCATGGTGTCCGGATATCGCGACAAGGAGTGCTTTGCCGTCTTCGCTTCGCCGGGTTGAGGGGCTTGAGCGGCTTGAGCGGCGTCGGGCGATGCCGACCGGGGCTCCGTGGGCTGCGCGAGCGAAAGCCCGCTGCCCGTCGTCGATATCAGGAAGAGCAGCCAACCCGCGGCTGCTTGTCTTGTTACTCGTAATGCGTGATGCATGCGTGGCCTCCGGTTGCGCTCCCGTGCCGTAAGCAGCCGGCATGCCAGGCCGGCTGGCCGACTGGTTGCGGCGCCGAGGGGCCCGTGGCAGCGGCGCACCTGGCCGTTTCTTCAATGGTGAGAAAAAACGACGTTCGGCGCACGATCGGTTCGCGGGGCATAAGCGTCGATTGCAAAGGTCCTGGACGGCTGAACGCAGTTGAACGCCGCATCCGCGGTGCCTGCCGATCCAGTCGGAAGTTGATCTGTGTCAGCCAGCGAGGGGCAGCATCGACGTACCGTGGGTCCTATCAGAGAAGCCATCCAATAGGCTAAGAACGGGGAACGTCATGCTTGAGCAACAACCAGATGAGGTGGTCGCCGCCACGCTTTGGGAACTGGAATCCTCGGTGTCCCGTGCGCTGCCCGGAGGCGCGCTTGTCAGTTCCGCAAGGGCCGCCTGCGGCGGCTACGACGTGGCAGCGAAGTGGACGATGCCGACAGCCCTCGGCAATCGGCAGGAATGCACCTTGAAACTGCATTTCAGCTTGGTGGAGGCCAGGGCGTACTGCCGGTTGAACCATCCAAGACGGGAGGAAATCTGCCGGCGCATGAGCGAATGGCTGGTGGGGCAGTTGGAAATCCAGGGCCGAGAGCGCGCAGACACCGGGTACGACCTGGTGCTGGCCGTGCCAAACGACTTCTTTGTGGATGAGCAAGACACCATTCAGGTGGGCCGCCAGGACAGGGAGCACGATTTTTCGCTCTATCGAGGGGCATCACTGCCGCCGCTGACGTGAGCGGAAGTTCGGTCCGCCATTTGACGCTCCTCCGCTAAACATCGGTTCGTTGTGCGCCGTCAACGCACGCGGCTACGCAGGAGCTACCTTCGAATGGCGGCCCGTCAATGTGGGTGCGCGGAAATGCGGAGGCCTTATGCGCGAGACGATCAGCGAAGCCGAGAAGACCTGTCTACGTGAACTCCAAGATGCGCTAACCGAGACGCTGCCCCGCCGGGCCGTCTTGCGACTGGAAGGCGACGAGCTAGACGGAATAGATGTTCATGCGTGGTGGATAGTGGAAGGCCCGCAAGGCGCCAAGCAGGTGAATTCGTTTTCGTTCCACCTGACGGAGTCGATGTTGCAGGCTTACTTCCACCAGCCCATGGAGGCGCGTGCAAGTACGTGCAGACGATTGAAGGATTGGGCGAACTGGGCGCTCGAAGGTGCAGAGGAGACTGGCGACAGCGAGATGGGCTTCGATATCTGCGTTGCCGTACCTGGGGGCATCTTCCATCCAGGCGCTGATTTGCAACGGGCCTGACGGTCCATCGCAGGCGACGGCGGGAAGGGCTCGGTGCCATCGCGTGCGGGCCGGTAATGGACGTTGTGGGCGTCCATCCCGGAGCCCGCGTCAGGGCCGCTGCAGCCGGTAGCGAACCGGCAACCCCATCGCACCTGCTTACTGCGTAATCGCAGCGGTGCCCACTCGATAGCAGGTCGGAATCGCGTTCTTCTTGGGGCGTTGATAGATCAGTTTGTAGGCGCCGGTCGAGGCACGCGACTGCGGTGAACTGAATGTCACGACCTTCCCGTAATCGCCGTTCGCAGTGGCTTCTTTACCGATGATCAGCGGCGAGAGGATCGGGTCTGTACGCGCGGAGTCCGCGTCGATGATGCGGCGCACGTGCGAGAGATTCTCGACGTACCAGTCCGCCTTCATCGCTGCGGTGGGGATCACGAACGGACGATATGCCGGGCCCGCAAAATGGCTGTCGATGATCATCCATGGGTCCTTGTCGGCACTTCCCAGTTCAGACGGAAGCACCTTCTGACCGGCCGTTGCGCTCTTCAAGTAAGAACCAATGTCGGCACCCAGGCGCGAGCCGCGTTCTCCAGCGGTGGCCGGGTCGAACAGGTTGCCGTCCGGGCCATTTCTGAGTTCGCTGAATCGTTTGCCCGTCCAGGTGATGACGTGGGAGACGATGTAGCCGTTCGCGATGTTCGAAGGCGTGGCGTTCCTGGGCTGGGGCGCGGTCTGCGTGATGTACAGAAGGTCGCCCGGCCGCAGGTGGCCAACGAGGCTCGCGATGTTGCCTTGGTTGATGTCGAGCAGGACGCCCGCCTGCTCCTTGCCCACCAGCGGATCATCGCCGGTCGAACATGCCTGCGTGCCGATACCGGTTTCGAGATTGCCGTCCTTTTGCGTGACGCCCGCAAAGTTGTATGCCCATGATGTGAAGTCCGAGCAATCGACCCCTAGCCACTTGACCTCGGCATGTGTCAGGGCAGCGAGACTCTGCGCGCCGTCGCTCCTGCGATTTGCCGTACACGTCATGCCGGAGCTATCACCACCAGATGTACTTCCGGATGACGAATTGCGGAACTTCGCCGGGCTTGCGGGCGGGAGCCAGCCGGGGATGTGGTGGTGGCAATAGTTCAGGCCCTGGTCCACCCAGTAGTTTTCCACGGCCATCACGAGTTCACGCTGGAACGTCGCAACGTCGGCATTGCACGACGCCGCGGAAATCGCGCCGTATACGGCGGCATGCGGTCCCCACGTCCCCCCATTTGCGTAGTTCGCCCAATTGGCGACGGTCACGCCGTTGCCAAGCTGCGCCTGCACGTCGTTCTTTCGACTTTCGAACAGGGGGGACGCTTCGCCCAGGAGCGCGTTGCGGTCGTGGCAGGCCGCGTTGCTCACGGTGATGGACGAGGGTTGGCCCGGGATGATGGCGCGCAGCTTCGAAACAGACGTGATGCCAGAGCGGTTACGCGTCCCGCCGATATAGTCGGCAGCCCCTACCGTGATGGCGCAGTTCGCAGCGGCTGGCGCACTCACCGTGCCGTCAGCGGCTACGTCGCCCGCGCCGGCGTGGCAGTCGCTTAGTGTGTCGCCGTTGGCCGCCTGCGCGACGATGTTTGCAGTGCTCTCGGCAACTGATATCCCGGCAGACGTGCGGCTTTGTGATTCGGCACCCAAGGCCAGCGCCATGAGCGCGCCCGGCGTCACGTCCGACGTGCCGCCCGTTTCCACGAACGTGGGCAGCGTCTGCTGCACGTCGATGTTGCCTGCCAGGGCGTTCACGCGCGACAAAGCGGCGGCGACGTTGTCGGGAGTCAGGCCACCCGCGCTGCGGGCGTCTTCGACCACGGCATTCGACCACGGAGAGACAACCATCCGCGTCGGCTCAGACAAGTAGACCGCATCGACTTCACCCGAGAGGTTGCCGCTTGCGCCGCTCGCCTCTTCTTCGTATGTGCCTCCCGTTACCCGGACGAGCACGGGATAGCGCAGCGCCTGCCACAGCGAAAACGTGCCGTCGCTCGCGGTCATGGTGGTGGCAAGCGGCTCTGGCGCCGCACTGCCGTCGGGGTTCAGTGCGTAGATTGCGACTTTCGCGTTCGCCACGGCGCCCATTAAGACGCTGCCGGAAACGACGGGGGCGGACGAGCCGCAGCCCGCGAGGGTAAGCGCGAGTACAGCGCTCGCCATGTAGGAGAGTTGTAAAGCTTTCACGGATGGACGTGTCCGAATTCTGAGGCGGTTGATATTGCCGAGCTGCTCGAGCATCGACGTTGAGTATCTTCAGCGTATAAGGCGCACTGCCCGCCTGATCAACTAAATAGCGAAGCGGACACCAGCCTTATCTTCCAATTGCGCAGATGCCGCGCCGGCATGTGCGCGCGACGCCGGTTGCCACCGCGGCCGATTCAGTTTTTGTCGGTGCTCAAGGAGGGCCGCCGCACTGCGGTACGGCTTCTGTGATCGGAACGTCGTCGGAGAATTCGTAGCGCGCTTTGCCGTGGCCCTTGGCGCGATAGAGCGCCTCGTCTGCGGCGGCAAACACGACGGCCCGCTCCACGTTGTGGCTCAGTCGTGCCACGCCAACGCTACACCCCAGTTCAATGACGACTTCACCAAACTTGTAGGGCCGCGCGCCGATCGAAACGATTCGGCCAGCCAGCCTGTGCAACGCTTCGTCGTTCACCGGCCCGACGATGACGGCAAATTCGTCGCCACCGAAGCGGGCGACAAAATCGGACGGACGTGTGACTGTGCGCAGCCGGTCGGCAAATGCGCGCAGCACCTCGTCGCCGGTTGAGTGGCCGTAAGTGTCGTTGACGCGTTTGAACCCGTCGAGGTCGATGAGCAGCAGGGCGCCCAGCTCGCGGCGGTTGCCGGAAGAAAGCGCTTTCTCCATCTGGTTGTCAAAGCCAGCGCGGTTCATCAGACCCGTGAGATGGTCTGTCATCGACAGGGTTTTCAGACGGATCTCCTTCTCCCTGCGGGCGGTGATGTCCGTGACAAGGATGTGCACACCGATGACGGTGCCGTCGGCCCGGAACTGCGGAACATACTGAACTTCCCGGTATGTGAGCGAGGACCCGATGCGCTCCTCGCGCTCGAACTTCTGCGGGCTTCCCGCCAGCGCCTTCTCCAATGGCTCGCGCAGGCGCTCATACGCGGCCAGGCCCACGACTTCGGCAACGGTCTTGCCGACAAGACTCGAACGTGGCATGCCCATCTCGCTTGCATAGGCGGCGTTTACAAATTCGTATCGGCCGTCTGCGCCCACGAACAGCACGTGCCCCGGCATTGCGTCCGTGATGGTCTGCAAGGTCTCTGCGTTGCGCTGGATGGCTTCTTTCGCTGCCTTTTCGGCACGGATGTCCCGCATGAGCGCGGAGTAATGGTCAAGCTTGCCGGTGGCATCGCGGTGAACGATGACGGTGTGGGCCACAGGAACGACTTCTCGCTCGGCGTTGTATGCGAGCGTTTCGCCCATCCACATGCCCGATCTCAGCGCGGTGGGCACGGCGACCTCTTTCAGCAGCTGTAACGTCTGGGGCGGGTGGTAGTCGGCAATGGTCGTTTCGCTGACGGCTTTGTCGGGCGGAATGCCCGCGAAGACTCGACCCGCCGGGTTGATGTAGGTCAGTTGCCCGTACCGGTCTGTTTGGGCAATGAAGTCCGGCGTGGCTTCCAGAATGGACATCAGCGCGCCAATCGCCTCTTCGGCGCGAACGCGTTGTGTGATGTCTTCAATGACGCCGACATATCCTTCGGCTTTCCCGTCCACCACAACAGGGGCAGCCGTCACGGATATCTGGCGGTCCGGTTCGCCCGGTATGGAGAAGCGCTGCATGTCGCGAAAGAGCAGGCCCGCTTCTCTCGAGGCATCCCACGCGTTCTCTGCGCGCTCCTTGTCTTCCGGTGAGAGCCTTTCACGCCAGGAATCTGCAAGCGCATCTTCCTTCGACAGGCCGAGAATGCGGCAGTACGCGTCGTTGACATAGGTCGTGCGGCCGTCATTGCGTGTCCGGAAGAATCCGAGCGGTGATGCGTCGTTGACCGCTTCGAGTTCGGCCCTCTGCTGTACGACCTGACCCATGAGGGCGCGCAGGCTCCGCACGATGGAGTCGATTTCGGGAGAAGCGCGTCCGATATCGAGCGTAGTGAGCCCATCCCATTCGCAGTGGTCGGGCCGACGCAAAGCGACGTGCAGACGGTGCAAAGGCCTGAGAAGCCACTGCATGCCGCTCCACACAGACAACGCGACCAGACCAATCAGGCAAAGGGAAACCCACCCCAGGCGGTGTCGCATGACGGCAAAGGGGGCATCAACTTCGGCCCTGGGGATGACCGACCCCAACGTCCATCCTGTGGCAATGACGTTCTCCAGCGTGATCATCGGCGCTGCCTCATCCAGAGGTTGGCCGGCAAGCGCCTTTGCGATGTCCGGCTCCGCTGTGGTGTTGGCGAGGAGCTTTTCGTCGTCTGGATGGATGACGAATACCGGGGCATTGCCCCGCTGAACAACGAATAGATAGCCGTGCTCGCCAATGCGGGTACTCCGCATGTCGCCCAGAAAGTTCGGGCGAAGCAACCCCAGCGATGCGCAGAACACGCCAACCATGTGACCCGCTTCATTCAAGACGGGTGCGGCGAAGACGATGTTTGGCGCGCCTCCGATTCGGTTGCGCAGCGGTGCCGAGATGGTGGCCTGACCGACGACAACGACTTGCTTGAAGTAGTCGCGGTCATGAACGTCCAGACCGACTACCTGCTCTACGTAAGGGGACACGGCTGTCACCTTGCCGTCCATGCCGACAAGGAACACGCCATCAAACATCCCGGCAGTGGGCGCGATGGAAGCAAAGTACTTGCGAGCGTCTTGCATAGACGCGAAGTGGACCGTGCGGGTCTGGCCTGCGGTGCGCTGGACAATGTCGAGGTACGCGTCCATGCGCTGACGGAGATCGGTCGCGGCATCCTTTACCAGCGCCTGTTGGTGCTTCTGAATCAATACCTGAATGTCTGACCGGAACTTCGTTCGTTCGGCCAGGAAAGCGATGCAGATCAGGGTGGCCACGATGAGGCTGGCCAGCAAAGCAGCTTGGAATTTCAGGGTGGGCCGGCTCATGCGGATTTTTCTGTTATGCGTTTTGTCCGACTGCGGGACCGACGGCCCGGCGGGGCGCCGTCCACAGGCGCCGGCCGTTGTGAGCGGGATTGGGATTCGACGGAGTCACGGTGGTGGATCGACGCGCATCTCAATAGGGTGGCGTGCGTCTCGTAACGCGTGATCGCGGTGTACCGCTGCTCCAATCGACGCCTGCCGCGGAAACCTTAGAACCGCGTGCGAACGTTTCTTGATCTACGTCAAGGGTTTGGCGCTTGATTGCCGGCGACAGGACCGATGTTCAATGTTGCGTTTTTCCACAACTGTTCCAGAGTGGAACGTTGCTCAAGCAGAGGGCTGCCGTGTTGGCCGCTGTGTTCGCCTCACGGCGGCGGGCCACTACGTGGACGTCCTTTGTCAGCTTGCGCTTGGCTGCTTCTGGCCTGGGTCTTGCAGAGATGGCATCGCAGGCCAACGGACCTGCGGGCCAACCGTCATGCGTTGCGCCCTTACACAAAAACGCTGTTTTGCTGGGGAGCGCTATGCAACTTCTGTCGAGATTCAGTCTCACCAAGAGACTCTATTTTTTCTCCTTCATCTTGATTGGCGCATTGGCCGCACTGGCCATGGCGTCTTGGGTTCAGCTGTCCAACGTGGCGGCGCTTGCCGACACCGCTGGACGTGTCCGCGTGCTCCAATTGCAGCGCATCGCCAGTACCGAGCAGTGCGTGACGCGGGTGTTGCTGCAGATCCGCCATGCCATGTTGGTGAAGACGCCCGAAGACGTGGGCCAATCGGTTGAGCAAATCAACGCGCGACGCAAGCAGATTTCCGAGAACGATGCCGCGTTCCTGAAGGAACTGACCAAGGCCGCAGACCGTGACGCTTTTGAAGCGAACTGGTTGAACCTTCAGAAGGTCACGTGGCCCTTTGTTGAGCGCAACCTGAAGCTCATCCAAGCGGGGCAACGAGACGACGCGTTCCACATGCTCATGACTGAAACCATTCCTGCGCTGGATCGCATGCAGGCATGGCTCGACGCCGAGAAGAAGCGGCAAGAGGGCATCCTCACCGATGAAGTGGCGGGCATTACCGCCGCAGCATCGCAGACGCGGGGTCAGCTCAATGGCCTGGTGCTGGCGATTGCGGTGGGGCTTGTCGCTTTCTCGTGGTTCACGGGACGTTCCTTGCGTCAGCGTGTCGAAGTCTCGCAGCGTGTTGCAGAACGGGTGCGCGACGGCGACCTGATCGCAACACATGCCGACATGGCACGCGACGAATTCAGTCCGCTGCTGTCGGCCCTGAAGGCCATGCAGGATTCGCTGGCCAGCGTGGTCGGTACGGTCCGGCAGAACGCCGACAACGTTGCTGCTGCGTCCACCGAGATTGCGCAAGGCAATACCGACCTCTCGAAGCGCACCGAAGAGCAAGCCGCGTCCTTGGAGCAGACCGCTTCGACGATGGCTCAACTTACCGAGACGGTCCGGCAGAACGCCGATGCCGCCAAGCAGGCGAACGCTCTCGCCACGCGCGCTACCGACGTAGCCGACGCGGGCAACGATGCCATGCAAGGCATGGTCGGCACGATCGAGCAGATCAGCGGCAGCTCCACAAGAATCTCCGAGATCACCGGTGTGATCGAAGGCATCGCATTCCAGACGAACATCCTCGCGCTGAACGCGGCGGTGGAGGCCGCGCGCGCCGGCGAACAAGGCCGTGGCTTTGCGGTGGTTGCCAGTGAGGTGCGCAGCCTGGCGCAACGCTCGGCTGCAGCCGCAAAGGAGATCAAGGATCTGATCGGGTCGTCTGTGGCCATGATCCAGGATGGCGCCAGGCAAGCGACCGATGTCGGCGCCACCATCGGAGAAGTAAAACAGGCCATCAAGCAGGTCGCCGATATCGTCAGCGAGATTGCCGCAGCTTCGGAGGAGCAAAGCCAGGGCATCGAACAGGTCAATCAGGCGGTGAGCCAGATGGATGAGGCCACCCAGCAAAACGCCGCGCTCGTGGAAGAGGCGTCTGCGGCCGCGCATTCGCTAGAGGAACAGGCGATCAAGCTCAAGCAGGCCGTGTCCGTTTTCAGGCTTGCCGACGATGGCGGGCTGGCCATGAGCAGCGGGGCGCTGCATGGCATGCCGGCGCCTAAGGGCTCCGTGGCGCGCAAGCCGAGTGTCAGCCCCAGGCGAGGTTCTGAACGCCTGGCATCCGCGGTGCAACCTGCAATGGCAGCGGGCTCAGGCGACCAATGGGAGGCCTTCTGATGGACGCAGCAGCGATGATGTACGGCCCAGGAACATGCGGTGCGGCAACGGAGGACTTTACGCGGACAACCGCTGAAACCGTACTGCGGTTCAGTGGACGCCTGGCGGTGCTCTACCAGTTTGTGGGCGCGGTCTTTCTGCAGTGCGACGGCAAGCAACTCAAGGCCATTACGCCTGCCTTCCGGCGTGGCATCGAAGAGTCGATGTCATTGACGGACGACATGGCCGTCCCGGCGGAGTATCACGATGCGTTGCTGGAACAGGCAAACGTCTTGTTGACAGCCCTCGAAGCCTTGGGGAACAAGCCCGTATAGGGCAGCGTTTCCCTGGACGAGCGTCGGTCGCCCAATCGCCTCCCCATCCTTTCGGTGCCGCGTTGCCGTGGCACCTGCTTGAGGCAATTCCATGGTGGTGGGGAGTCTGTTTTGGGCGCGTAGAACGTCGCCACCGCATCGGCTTTGCTCTCCACCTCCACTACGGTGTGCGCGCAGCAGCTGAGTTGAGCTTGAGCAGGATCAACTCCGCTCGCCTCCATCCCGTGTGTGAAAGCAGGAGTCGCACTTAACTTGAGGTAAGCGGTTGAGTTGGTGAGCGCCTTTAACGGCGAGCAGCCTTGCGACAGGGAGGAGACAGCCATGACGCCCGAACCGGAAGACACAGGCGAGCTTATTCAGGTCAAAGCCGTTCTGCGAAAGAACCTGGAGTCCATGGGCGCCATTGCGGCGCGCATGGTGGTGCTGATGAAGTTTCGGGAGGCGGTATTGCCGTATCTCCCGCCTGCCGCCGCGCGGGCGGCCCTCGATGCCTTCAACGCAAGCCTGGAAGAGGCGATCCCGCTGGCGGCCGAGTTCGGATCGATGCCCGCATACAGCGATGCGTTTTTCGATGAAGTTCTGACGACCCGGGCAGCGATGCAGCGGCGGCAGAACGGCGAAGCGGTTCTCGATCATTGACGCGGCCGGACAACGCTATTTCGGTCTTTGATGGCCCCAGCCTGTCGTGGCCATCGATGCGGCTCGTCGTGGCTTTTTTTCCTGTTGCGATAGCGCGAATTTGCCTTAGCTCTTCCGGCGGATTCCAGGCCGCCCGGATTGGCCGCAGGATGTCGCCCGTGCCGTCCACGCTCGTGTTGCGGCACCCAGGGCGAGAGCTGACCTTCTCGTCTGTCCGAGGCCAAGCGCGTCCCAGCTTGGCCTTTTTTTTTGAGGGGCGCTTCGATCGCCAGGGCAATGGTGCAGTCGCTTTCCCAGGCCGGGTCGACGGCGGAGCTTGCGCAGCCGATGGCGCGGCGCAGAGCGGGTAGCGGGAAGCGGCGGTGTCGTTGGGTGCCATGCCGCTTCCGTGTGGGCGGCTTATGCAGCGGCAGGCAGGGAGGCGGAGGTTTCTTCAGCGGTCTGCTTGCCGAGCAGAATCGCCGCGCTCAATGCCATGCCTTCGGTGATGAAGCCTTCAGGCGAACACGCAGACTGCCACTCCAATGGTGCTCTGCCGGTGGGCGCATAGCGAAACTCGCTCGCCCATCTGCCGTCGGTTCGTCGCTGTGTGCGTATTTCGACGTGGCCTCTCTGTGCTTTGACGATCAATTCCATGGGACCCCTCGTTATTGTGTCCCCCCTTCTCCCGTAGGCGGGGCGCCGTTCTGCGCGGCGCATCCCAATAGCATCACGGTATGAATGTTTGAGTTCAATGTCTAGCGATTCCTCCAGTACATCGCGCGAAGCGCTGAATGGCCGCGCGTTTTCAGGATGTGCTGAATTGCGATGCGGCGATTTCTGCCAAGGCAGCGTGCCTTGCCCATTTGCCTTTGGGCGCATGGAAGATGCTCGCGAATGATCGACGAGCGAAAGCGCTTTCGCCGCCTGCTTCGTTCAGCGGAGGCTAGAGAACCGGGCGCTTTTGAACGCCCGCCTGTGCAACCGTCTCCAGCCCTTGCACGTCGAGGATCTGGATCTCGCGATGGTCCACTCGCAAGATGCCTTCGCGCGCGAGCAAACTGAAGATCCGGCTCACGGTTTCGAGTGTCATGGCGAGGTGCTCGGCAATCTCTTCGCGGCTCATGCGAAGGATGATGTGTCGATTGGAAAAGCCCCGTTCCCGCAGGCGTTCAGAAAGGTCGAGCAAAAACATGGCGATACGCTCTTCCGAGCGCATCGAACCGATGCAGAGCATCAGCCGTTGTTTGCGGCCGATGCGCGCGCTGAAGATCTGCGTAACCAGTTGTTGAATCGCGCCTTCCCGTTGTGCCAATTCGGCAAGGCTGTTCCACGATATGGCGCATACCTCGGAGTCTTCCAACGCGATTGCCGTTGAGGTTCGGGTATCCGACTCGAAGCCGTCCGTGCCGAATATGTCGCCGCTCAGGTAGAACGCTGCGATCATTTCCCGGCCTTCGGCGGTGCCCAGCGTCAGCTTGAACGTCCCGTACTTGACCGCATAGATATCGTCCAGCGCATCGCCGGAACGGAAAATCGACTCGCCTCTCTTTACCCTGATCTTTCGATGTGCGATGTCCTCCACCAAGGCCGCCTCGCGGGTGTTCAAGCCACGCGAAAGGCAAAGGTGACCGTTCCGGCACGTGGTGCAGCCGAGGTTGGGGGTGTTGTTGGACATGAGGCGTGCGGGGGGGCGGGAGGGGAAACAATAGTGTTATCGGCAGCCGCTCCCGGAACTTCATGTTGCCGCGTCAGATACCCGATACGCAGGTATCTTCGCGGCACGTAGCTCTTCGCGTGTGACGGATCGTTTGCAGAAGCCACAGTAGTACACGAGCCCACCGCCGATACGCCCAATAATTGATCCACGTCAGTATTTTGGCCAACGCGGCGGGTACGCTCGGGGAATTTCGATACTGGTCCAGCTTCGAACCCGGGGGAAACGCAATGCTGAACGCACAAGTCGAAGAGACCGGCGCCGCTGCCGAACGGGAATTGGGCGCCGTGGTCGCAGCAACGCTACCGCGAAGTGCATTTGTCAGAACATTCCACACAAAAGCCGGCGGCTACGACGTCGAAGCGGAATGGACGACCCGTAGCCCTTACGGGCTGCAGGCAAATTGCACGCTTGCGCTCCATTTCACGGGCGCGGAGATATCCAGCTACGCCAGTTTCAGTGCCGCCAAGCGTGAAGAGGCATGCCGCCGAGTGGCCGACTGGTTGAGTATTCGGCTGGAAGTGCAGGCAGGGGACATTCTCTGGGACAAGGGGTTTGATATCGAGGCGGTGGCGCCTTCGGCCTTCTTCGTTGAAGAGACCGGTCGGACTAAAACCCTGCAGTAGGTCGTTGCCCGCGATACCACTGCTGAAATTGGCGGCCCTGCAGACAAAAGAGGGTTGCCTATCTTGCGGGATGGCGCGCCGATCGACCAACCTCAACCACAAAGAGCCGGCACCCTAGGCGCCGGCCTTTACCCTCGGTTCAATTCCTCGGCACTACGCTTCGGCACTACGCTCACAGCCTAGTGCCCCTGCCCATACCCCTCCAGGCTCAGCAGCAATCCCTTCAACGCATCCTTGAAGCTATGGCCGGCCTTCATTAGTTCCGCCAGGCTCTTCACACACTCGGCGCGCTTGGCACCGGGCGGGTGGTCACCAGACCAGCCGGCGTTGAAGATGCCGGTCGCAACGCCGTTGTTGGCAACGTTGCAGATATCGTCCCAGCTCACCCCGGCTTGCTTCAGCAGGTATGCGGCACCCAGGTCCGCAATGATCTCCGTGCGCGGGCCGTCCAGCGGTCGCTTGTGGTCGTAGCCCAGGTCTGCCGCCAGCTTTTCGCTGAAGGCGTGGCCCAGTTCGTGGGCAAGGGCAAATTTGATGGTGTTGTCGCCAAGCTGGAGCAAGCGGCTGTTCACGTCGATGACGACGTCGGTCACGTTGTTGTGTTCGTAGGTGCCCAGCGTGGAGTTGGGCACAGCGTTGCCGATGCCGTTGTCCAGCCTGACTGCCCCGGTGACGGGCAGCCCGCCGATGGCGGTGAATGCGCCGCCGTTGTAGAAGTCCCGCTTGATGATGGCAACCAGGTTGCCACCAATAACAGTTGCTTGTGCGATGTCCATGATCGATCTCTTCCTGACGTTGGTTTGGGAGTCGGTCGACAACGTCAATCTGAACGAAGCCATGCGCGCAAAATGCGAGATCGCGATCGCACGTGTGTCGTCATCCGTTGCCGTGAAGAGAAGGTAGGTCTGCGTGCCGCATGAAACCATGTGCCAATCGGCCCAGCCGTCGCTATATGCCGTTGACAAGGGCCGGTGCGCGGCGTGTCCCGCAACAGGTGTTTGGCAGCGTTAAAGGCGTGGCACGCGGCAATTGCCGCAACCGTTAATCGCCTTACGGAATGAGCAATAGCTTTCCGATGGTCGCCCGGTTTTCCATGTCGGCGTGAGCGCGTGCTGCTTCCGAAAGCGGATATTGGCCACCAATCGTCACGTTGAGGCGGCCTTCGCCGATCCATTCGAAGAGTTGATTGGTGTGGCGACGAAGTAGGGTTGGCGTGGGGATGTGGTCGGAGAAGACCGCATAGCCGATCTTGACGCTCTTGGGCAGGCTCATGATCTCGATAGGGCCTGGTCCACCAAGAACGGGCCCAAACCAACAGAGGGTGCCCGAAGGACGAAGCGCGGCAAGAGAACCTTGAAACGTCTTCGGTCCTGACCCATCAAAAACGACGTCGACGCCTACACCTCCAGAGAGGCGGATCGCTTCCTCCGCGAAGGAGCCTTCAGTATCGACGATGACGTGATCTGCGCCGGCGGCCACCGCAGCACCGATTTTGTCGGAACTGGACACGCGACTGATCACATTGCCCCCTCGAAGCTTAATGAGTTGGGTCAGGATGAGTCCCAGACCTCCTGCCCCTGCATGAACGAGGGCGAGATCGTCTTGCCGCACGGGATAGAAGTCAGTGGCGAAGTGGCTCGCCGTGAGGCCTTGCATCATCACCGCTGCCGCTGTCAGATCGTCAATGTGGTCAGGAATCTTCACCAGCGAATTGACGTTTGCAACGACACGCTCGGCGTAGCTCGAAGCAACGTAAACCCAAGAGACGCGGTCGCCGGGACGAAAGCCGACCACGCCCGGTCCAATTTCGATGACTCGGCCTGCACCCTCAACGCCGAGAATGGTGGGCTTGTAGGCGCCTCCTTTCATGCCGCGCCGGATGCCGATGTCCATAAAGTTGACCCCGGCAGCGCGGACATCGATCAACACCTCGTTTTCACCGGGACGGGGATCTGGCTCATCGCTGTACTTGAGAACATGGACGTCGCCGACGCCGGTCATCCTGATAGCTTTCATGCCTTTCCTTTTTTGGAACAATCGTTCAAGAATTGGTAAAAAAAATCAGCGCAAAGCACGGATTGCGAGCCGTTCCATGACTTCAAGTTGGGCCCGCTGTGCGCCGCCCCGCGCCGCAACGCGTATTCCGGTAATGCATGCAACCAGAAAGTCGACGACGGAGTTTGGGTCAAGTTCGGACAGCAGGTCTCCGGCAAGCTGCGCCTCGCGAACGCATGCCACGAAAACTTGGCGCAACGAATGGTCGGCGGCGGCATTGATGTCGTTGACCTCGGGTTGTCGGCTGCCGAACTCGCAGACGGAGTTGATTCCCAGGCAGCCTTGATGAGCCTCTTGAACGACCCGCCGCAGCGCTGCCTTTATTCCATCGAGCGCACGCGTTTCGCTTCTCAGAGCCTTTGCGTGGGCGGTGATCTCGGTATCGACATAGCGCCGTAACGCAGACAGGTACAACTGCCACTTGTCCCCGAATGTGTCGTAGATACTCTGGCGCCCGATCTTCATTGCATCGGCGAGCATGCCCGAAGAGGCACCGTCGAAACCATGCTCTCTGAAAACTTCCAGCGCGGCATCGAGCGCGCGATCAACGTCGAATTCTTTTGGTCTGGCCATGCGGCCGAGTATAGGAATTCTGGAACGATAAGTCAAAAATATTTCGGCAGAAAAGCCAACTAGGCGCGTGCGTTTGCCAGACGTTGTCGAGCACCCGCAACCGTTGTCCCGTGGATTCGATAAGCACAAACGCTAACGCTTCGTTGCGGTAGAGCGTGGGGCGGACAAACAAGCGAATTTTTTAAGGGGGGAGAGGGCGCCGGCAGCAGGGAGCATTGGTACGCCATCGTGAAGGCGAGCGAACTCGATTTTGATTGGATGACGCTGTAAGTCCTGCTGATATTGGCCCTCTCCTCAGCGTACAGACTTGCGGGTTGACCCGAGCCTATGACTGCTCCACAACGGCCTGAGGCGTGTTTCGGAAGCTGATTGCCATGCGGTTGTAGGTGTTCATGATGCCGACGGCGATCGTCAGATCTACCAATTCGCGCTCACTGAACACGGCGCGCGCCGCTTCAAAGGCTGAGTCCGGCACGCCCGTTTGAGCCACCAGCGTGACCGATTCCGCCCACGCCAGCGCTGCGCGCTCGCGCTCGTCGAACAGGTTGCCCGCTTCCCGCCAGGCCTGCACGAGGGCCAGCTTTTCGACCTTCACGCCTTTTCCCAACAGGTCCCGAGTATGCATGTCGAGGCAATAGGCGCAGTTGTTCATTTGAGAGACACGAAGGTAGACCAGGTCGACCAGAACGGGCGATAGGTCACTCTGCATGACGTAGCCATAGACTCCGCCAAGGGCTTTGACGCCCGCAGGCGCGACCTGGATATAGTCAAGACGTTTGCTCATGGCATGACTCCTTATGACGGCGCATTATTTGAGGGGTGTGGTCAGGGCTTTGTCGTCGCTGTCCGTGACAAACACAGCGAGCAACTTTGCAGGGCGTGAGTCGCTTGCATTGCGGCTTATGCGATGTACGGCGCCGGGCTCCTCAAAGAAGCTCTCGCCCGCGTGGTAGACGCGCTTTGGGCCGTCATCCACCTGTGACTCGATGTCGCCTGACACAACGTATGCGTAGATGAAAGCCGACGCCGCATGCTTGTGAGCAACAGACGCTGCGCCGGGTGCGTAATCGACAACGACCGCTATCAACGACTTTCCCGGGATGTTCGGAATGACGTGCCGAAAGTTTTGCGTGACGGTCTCCGCCGTGTCATGTGCTGCTGCAGGCGTTGCGATGCCGAACGCCATTGCTGCGCAGGCAACTCCGAGGGCTGATGGAATGTTCATGGGGGCTGACTCCTGTGTGCCCATGCATTGTCGTGCCGCAGGAGGGCATGTAAAAAGCACCAGGAATGAACATTCTTGATGTACCAAGTCGGAGGACTTGGCAGGAATTTTTGGCCCGCTAGTGG
Organism: Ralstonia sp. TCR112; assembly: GCF_007997035.1. Classification (GTDB taxonomy): domain Bacteria; phylum Pseudomonadota; class Gammaproteobacteria; order Burkholderiales; family Burkholderiaceae; genus Ralstonia; species Ralstonia edaphi. Next base: position 21,296 of record NZ_VOSS01000009.1, read on the forward strand.
CGCCCGCGAACGATTTCCAGCAGGCGAGAACAGTTGGCCGTCAGCGTTCTCTCATTCACATTGGTTACGCCGAGCAGGAGCCCTTGCACTGCCGGTTTGCGCGTGTACCACGGCGAGAGAGGTACCGGGGCCAGCCCGAAAGTGCGCGCCCGAGCGGCGACATCGATATCCGATACGGAGGGGGGCAGGGCGGCCACGACAGTCATGCCTGCAGCGGCGTGCACATTGATGAATTCCGAGCCGAGACTACCCAAGCAACGGACTAGAGCGTCCTGTCGATCCGCATACAGACGTTTCATCCGCCGCAGATGGCGAAGATGGTGGCCGTCGTGCATGAACTCGGTCACGGCGTGCTGAACCGCCGCAGCGGGGGCGGGAGCGAGGCAGGCTGCGATGTCGCCGAAGGCGGAAGCCATTACGGGCGGAACGACGAGAAACCCCAGTCGAAGTGCGGGGGAGATCGTCTTGCTGAAAGTGCCAATGTGGAGCACGCGTCCATGCTGATCGAGCGAGGCGAGCGCAGGTGCAGCGCGTCCTTTCAACTGCAGCTCACCAAGATAATCGTCTTCGATGATCCAGGTGCGCTGTTGTTCTGCCCAGTCAAGCAGTGCCAACCGTCGGGCCAGCGACATAGTCATCCCAAACGGTGCATGTTGGCCTGGTGTAACGACTGCGAGGGCGGCTTTAGGTGCGATCCGTTTCCCAACGTCGATATCCAAGCCATCAGCGTCCACCGGGACACCTGCCACCGTCATGCCCGCCAACCTCAGCGCCGTGCGGGTGAGCGGGAAGCCGGGTTCCTCCATCCATGCGTGCTTGCCCTCAACCTGCAGGCCGCGAATTGCGAGATTTAGGGCACCCGAGAATCCATTTGTGACGAAAACTTGGGATGGGCTGCACCGGATTCCGCGCGAGACCGCCAGATACGCCGCAATCTCCTGTCTCAGATCGGGATCACCACGCGGATCCGGATATGCGACCGGAGCAGCGGCCGCACGTCGTGCTGCCCGCGCCTGAATGCGCGACCAGAGCTTGAAGGGAAACGCGTCTTGCGCTGGAACGCCCATCTGAAACACCAAAGGCGCTGTGTTGAAGTCGTTGAACAGGTTCGGAAGGGGTGGCGCCTCGGGCGACCATTTGCTCGGCGCCTGCACGGGGCGCGCCGCTACGCGAGTTCCCGCTGCGCCTAGCCCGACCGCAAATTGTTCGTCAATCAGACGCTCATAAGCAGCCCGTACGGTGCCACGTGACACGCCCAGTTGAGTGGCCAAGTCCGACCAAGAGGGGAGCCGGGCTCCTGCAGTGAGCTGGCCTGACTCGATCGCATCTCGAATCGAACCGTAGATTTGCATCGACAGTGAGACACGCGTCGTGCGATCAAGGCCAATAGAAATAGGCGTTGCCATGGTCCGGATAGTACATCGAGATTTCGCAATCTTGGGCCTGTCCGATGCTCCATGGGAAGCGTAATTTCGTGTTGTACCGAAGCGGATCGTCTCTTTCGTCCCATCCACCCTCCAGGTTGGCCGGACCGGGACAGTCGACCCTCGGTGGCACGTGTTCTTCACAGACGGAGTGACCCCATGAAGCACGATAAAGCAATGCGCACCGGGCAGATCATCGGCGTGGTGATCCCTGACAGCCGACTGGCGCGTGAAGCAGCCCAGCTTATTCGTGATACCGAAAGCGAGCTGCTGTTCAACCATTCCACGCGCGTCTTCCTATGGGGGGCAATGTTGGGGAAACAAAAACGCGTCGACTTCGACTCCGAGCTGCTCTACGTCGCCGCCATGTTCCACGACATTGGCCTGACACAGGCCTATCAGAAAAGTGAACTCAGGTTCGAAGTGGACGGTGCCAATGCGGCCCGCGATTTTTTGCGCAGCCATCAGGTTTCCGAGGCTGACGTAGCCAAGGTATGGGCTGCAGTAGCCCTGCATACCACGCCGGGCATTCCCGAACACATGGGCGGTGAGATCGCATTGGTGCAGGCCGGAGCGGGATTGGATGTGGCGGGACGAGACTTCGAGGCGCTCACGGCAGAGCAGCGGGCACTCGTGGTCACGGCCTATCCGCGTGGGGGCGATTTCGCCGCCAACATGATCGACGCCTTCTACGAAGGCATGAAGCATCGACCAGCCACCACATTCGGCACGTTCAACGACGATTTTCTGGCTCACAAAGACCCGAGCTTCCAGCGCACGAACCTGTGCACGGTCATCCTGAATTCCAAGTGGGGCTGACCTCTTCGGCGGGCCTCACAAGCTAACCCCTAGTTCTGCAGGATTTTCGTAATGCAAAAACGTACATTCTTGGTCACCGGAGCGAGCAAAGGCATCGGTCGGGCACTTTCCCACCGGCTCGCTGCCGATGGTCATCAGGTCGTTGGTCTTGCGCGCAAGGCTGACGATCCGAGCTTCCCCGGCACATTGATTTCGGTGGACTTGACCGATCGCGATGCGACGGCGCAAACGCTCGACAAGCTGGTAGACCGCTACGCCTTTGATGGCGTCGTCAACAATGTGGGATTCGTCCGGCTGGGCGCCTTGGAGGCTGTCGATCTGGACGACCTCGAAACGTCCTTCCGACACAACCTCATCTCGGCCGTGCAAACAGTGCAGGCCTTAGTGCCAGGCATGCGTGAGCGAGGGTGGGGCCGGATTGTGAACCTTTCCAGTTTGGTGGTTCTCGGGGTTGCCAACCGGACGGCCTACGCCGCATCAAAAGCGGCAATGATGAGCTTTACACGCACGTGGGCGCTGGAGCTCGCGCAAACTGGCATCACCGTGAATTCGGTCGCGCCTGGGCCCACCGAAACCGAACTGTTCCGCCAGAACACGCCCGTGGGTAGCGAGGCAGAGGAACGCTTTCTGTCTTTGGTGCCGATGAAGCGATTCGGCAGGCCCGAGGAATTGGCAGCGGCCGTGGCGTTTCTCTTGTCCGAGGATGCGGGCTTTATCACTGGGCAAACCTTGTTTGTTGACGGTGGCGCATCGATAGGTAAGGCGGCATTCTGATCGCTTACTGATTGCCGACCATATGGGCTATCGGCTTCGCTGCACTGAGTTACTGCGGTACCGCGCATCGTGCGAAACCGCGCAGACGTAGTCGTCCGAAGTGCGCAAGAACTTTCTTCTGAACGAGCCCGCAATTTGCTTGTCCAGCTCCATAGCCTGGTAGAGGTGAATAGGCAGCTTTGGAATCTCCCTTATCCATTGCGGAGTGCCGTGCTTGGCAGCGTTAAAGGCATGATCACCTTGCTGCAGGAAGCGCGGGATCGTATGGAGGCGGACTGAAGGTCACCGAAGCGTAAGAGTTCAAGACAAAAGCCGGCCATTGGCCGGCTTTTTTGCCCGTCGGTTTTGTGACTGTTTGAGGATCCGCCCGTCAACGTGCGCCGTGGCGATAAAGCATAGCGTGGCCGATCAGGTAAAGAACCATAACCTGTCCAAATGGCCACTTTATGCTTAACGGCACAACAACGTTGGTTGCTCCTCAATATCATTAGATGGTGGGGCGTACAGGATTTGAACCTGCCTGCCTGCGCCGGTAAACCGTCGCCGCTCGACCTATGAGCTACCGCCCCGCCTTCACTATATCGACCCATCCTGAGGAAACCCGAGTCGGGACATCCCCCTAGCCGGATCGGCCAGGGCGTCCTCATCGTGGGGGCATCCGGATGCTCTACCCCGGAATGATCCTGCGCTCGCGCAAGTCGTCGAAGATGCGCATGAGCATCGCTTCCGTCTCTACGTATTCATGAAAGCCGAAGCGGCGAGCCTTCGAGCCGTCGCCGAACATGTCGTAATCCCATGAGAAGACGAAGTCGGCAAAGCGCCACGAAGACACATCGCGGTAGGGCGTGTTTGCCAGGCCATGTCGGGCGATCATGCTCTGCCAGAGCAGCGCCTTGTCGGCCATGACGGTGTCGAGCGACAAGGGCAGCGGCGGGGCGACTTCCAGGTCAAAGTACCGCGCGATCCGGGGCCACATTTCGCTCCAGCGGAACAGGTCGCCGTTGTTGATGTTGAAGGCCTGGTTGGCGCAGCGCGGGTCGGTGGCGGCCCACACGGTGGCGCGGGCGAGCAGGCCGGCGTCGGTCATTTCCAGCAGGTGGTCGTACGCGCCCGGTTTGCCGGGAAACCGCAGCGGCAAGCCCAGCTCTTTCGAGATCGACGCATATACGGCGATGGCCACGGCAAGGTTCATCGGGTTGCCCAGCGCGAAGCCGCCCACCACCGACGGGCGGATGGCCGACCACGTCCACGCTTTGCGCTGCTGGCGCGCTTCCAGGAAGGTCTGCTGATCGAACATGAATTCAGGCGGCATGAAGTGCGCATCGGTTTCGCGCGCCGGCGTTTTGAATGGCCCAAGGTGACCGCCGTAGACCTTGTAGCCCTGCATCAGGCTGATGTGCGTGAGGTTGGGCGATGCGGCTTCGATGGCGTCGACCACGTTGGTCAGCATGGCGAGGTTGGGCGGCACCAGCTCGGCCCAGCTCGGACGGTCTTGGTATGCGGCGTAGAAGATATGGGTGACGTTGCCCAGTGCGCCGAGCTTGATGCGCGTGTCAGCCGCATCGAGCAGGTCGACGGCGATGTGCCGGACGCGCTGTGTCGATTCACCGCCGCGACGCGACAGGCCCACGATGCGCCAGTCGTCCAATGTGGCGAGGTGTTCGATCAGGTTGCGGCCGATCACGCCCTGCGCTCCCACGACGAGCGCGACTTTGTCCTGTGTAGTCATGTTGGTGTTGGATGGAGCCTCGAATCAGCAATGGCTACCAGTATGAGAACGCCAGGATCTGTGCGATAGACTGCCTGTCAGAACAATATCTATGAATTGAAATCACAATGGCGCGGCTCGATGTCAATCGTTTTGGCGAGATGGAAGTCTTCGTGCGCGTGGTGGAAGAAGGCGGTTTCTCGGCGGCGGCGCGGGCGTGCCGGATGACGCCGTCAGCGGTGAGCAAGCTGGTGGCACGGTTGGAAGGCCGGCTGGGCGCGCGGCTAGTGAACCGCTCCACGCGGCGCTTCCAGCTCACGCTGGAGGGCACGGCCTTCTATGAGCGCAGCGTGACGGTGCTGGCCGATCTGGACGAGGCCGAGCGTGAGGCTTCTGCCGGGGCGCAGCCTTCAGGGCGATTGCGCATCAATTCGAATGTGCCGGTCGGCACGCATTTGCTGCTGCCGATCGTGCCGGCGTTTCTGGCGTGTCACCCGGAAGTGTCGCTCGACATTGCGCTCACGGATCGTGTGGTCGATCTGCTGGAAGACCGCACCGATGTTGCACTGCGCAGCGGACCGCTGAAGAGTTCCAGGCTGGTGGCGCGCAAGCTGGGACAGACGCGCTTGATGGTGGTGGCCTCGCCGGCCTATCTGGCGCGCGCCGGCACGCCGCGCACGCCGGCTGATTTGGAGGGCCACAACTGCCTGACGTTCAGCTACGTGCGCGCCGCAAACGCCTGGCCTTTTATCAAGCGCGGTCGCCGCACCGAATTCAACCCGCACGGCAACGCCCAGATCAGCGATGGTGAGGCGCTGCGCGCCGTGGTGGTCGCGGGCCTGGGTTTGGCGCGCTTGGCGGAGTTTCAGGTGCGTGCCGATCTGGAGGCCGGCCGCCTCGTGCCCGTCCTGGAGGATTACAACCCCGGCGAGACCGAAGACATCCACGCCGTCTATGTCGGCCAGGGCGCGAATCTGCCCGCCCGCGTGCGGACGTTTCTGGATTTCCTCGTCGCGCACGTGAAGGTTGCCTAGGCTTGTGTTTCCCCACGCTGGAAGGGCGCGGCGTTCACATTCGCAAAACGCCTTCAAGTTGCCAAACGCCGTGCCGTTTACCGCCACATAACGTGTGCTTGAACGGGGGAAGACAATGTCGCAGCACGAAGTTGATGAACGGACCAATCTGACGAACAACAACCGCTTTGAGCTGTTGTTGTTCCGCCTGGGCGAATCTGCGCGTTCCAATCAGCGCGAAATGTTCGGCATTAACGTCTTCAAGGTGCGCGAGATCATGGTCATGCCGCCTGTGACGCATGTGGCGGATGCCGGCGCCCATATCCTGGGTGCGGTCAATGTGCGCGGCCAAATCATTCCCGTGATCGATCTTGCCAGCGTGATCGGCACCAAGAACGGCAATGCCAACATCCTCCTGATTACCGAATACGCGCGCTCGACCCAAGGCTTTGCGGTGGAGGAAGTGGACGAGATCGTGCGCCTGGAGTGGAGCCAGATCTTCCCGGCCGAGGCGAGCGTGGGCAGCAGCAATATCACGAGCCTGGCGCGCCTGGATGGCAATGCAGACAACTCGCGCCTGGCGCAGGTGATCGACGTCGAGCAGATCCTGGTGGATGTGTTCCCGACGCGCCGCACCGATCTGGCGCCGGACAATGACGAGCGGCCGATCAAGCTGCCGCCGGGCGCAAAGCTGCTTGTGGCGGATGACTCGGGCCTCGCGCGATCGCTGATCGCAAACGGTCTGGAGGCGATGGGCACCCCATACGTGATGACCAAGAGCGGCCAGGAAGCGTGGGATACGCTGCAGAACATCGCGCGCGATGCCGCTCGCGAAGGCAAGACCGTGCGTGACAAGATCGCGCTGGTGCTGACCGATCTGGAAATGCCCGAGATGGACGGCTTCACGCTCACGCGCAAGATCAAGACCGAGCCGGCGTTCCAGTCGATTCCGGTGGTGATCCACTCGTCGCTGTCGGGCTCGGCCAATGAAGACCACGTGCGCCGCGTTGGGGCCAACGGCTACGTCGCCAAGTTCGAAGCCAACGAACTCGCGCAGGCCATCGCTTCTGCGCTGGGTTAAGCGCGGCGCCAGCATCGAAACCCGCGCGGCGTGCAATGCGCCGCCGGGCGCTGTCTCTGGATTACTTGCGGCTCTGGTGGTCTCCGCCGAGCGGGTCGACGACGATCATGGTGCGATCGAGCACGCCGTTGTCGTCGAAGAGGGCGTTGAAGTGCGCCTGCTGATACCCGAGCACGTACATCCGATATGACCACGCCTCCCGCTTCATCAGCGGGTAGTACTGCGTCGGCTCCTTTGGTGTGCCGAAGCGCTCGAGCACATCGCGTTTGGTCCACACACCGGGGCGCGCCTCGTAGATTTCCTTTTCCGTCAGCATCTGCCGATAGTTGGTGAGCTTGCCGCTTGCATCAAAGTCGGCGGCATAGACTTCGTGGCCCATCGGCTGCTTCGAATAGATCCAGCGGTGCGTGCCGTTTGCCAGTTGATACGTCTCGGTGGGCGCGCCGAAGGTCTCGCGCACGGCGCTTTCGGGCTGGCCGATCATCTTTTGCCCCGTCTGGATCGGCGTGAGCGACGCGCACGCGCTCAACACGAGCGCGGCGGCGCTGATCCATGTGCCAAGTCGCATCTGCATGGTGGTTCTCCGGTGTGTGGCTTTTGCCTTGATGGTAAACACTTCGAGCGCAAGCCATATTCCATTGACGCACCGGTTCAGTCGTCTCTACAGGCCGTTCTCCACCATTTCCACCACGCGCAAGGCAATGGCGCCGGTTTGCTCCGGCGGGCGCCCGCGCAGCGGCCCATCGATGATGAGCAGCGCCAGCCCGTGCACCGCCGACCATGCGAGGTATTCGGCACCCGGGCGACGTTCGGGCGGCAACACGCCGGCAGCGGTCATGCGGTCCAGCGCCAGGCCCAATAACTGGAACGGGTTCAGGCCGCTATTGCCGGCTTTGGCCGGGTCCGCATCGTTTTCCACTTCGTCGGGCACAGCAAAGGCCGTACGGAAGAGGCCGGTCTCCATCTGCGCAAACCGCAGATAACCCACGCCGATGGCGCGCAGCGACGCACGTGCGCGCACATCCTCGGGCCACGTCGGGTCGATGGCGTCCAACTCGGCCTCCATGGCGCGCGCCAACGCGGCCAACGCCTCTGCCCGCACGGCTTGCAGCAAGTCCTGTCGCCCCGCGAAGTGCCGGTAGGCGGCGTTCGGCACCACGCCAGCGCGGCGCGTAGCTTCGCGCAGCACGATGGCGTCGGGCCCGCCGGCGCGCGCCAGTTCAATGCCGGCGTCGAGCAGCGCACGTCGCAAGTCGCCATGGCGATACGTGCTCCGCACGGGCGGTCGGGGTGGTTCCTGGGTCATGCAATGCGTCTCCGCAAGTTCTATGTGGACACCGTCCATTATGTCTGCTATCGTTTGTGGACAGTGTTCACAATTGAACCCTAGGCGCTGCTTCGCAAATTTCCAAGCGTTTATTGCGACAGACCTTTCGGAGACCGACATGACCCTAGCCACAGCCGCAGCGGACGATGCAGCGGAACTCCGCACGTTGATCAACGCATGGGCCGCCGCCGTCCGCGCCAAGGATGTCGACGCCGTCATGCGGCATTACGCGCCCGATGTTGTCGTGTTCGACGTGATGCCGCCGCTGTTCGTCAAAGGTGTCGATGCATACCGCCGCAACTGGCAAAGCTGGTTCGACGCGCTGGAAGGTCAGGCCGATTTCCAGTTCACCGAATTGCATCTTGAGGTGAGTGGCGATCTGGCCTATTGCTTCAGCGTGAATCGGTTGCGCGCGCGCTACCGCGACGGCGCAAAGCACGATGCACAGACGCGCGCCACCGTGTGTTTTCGCAAGCGCGATGGCCGTTGGCAAGTCGTACACGAGCATGCCTCGGTGCCGATGCCGGTGCCCGAACCTGCGTGCAGCTGATCGAGTTTTTTCCCCGACCGCGTGGCGCAACGCGCGGCTTTGCAGTCCCCCAAGTCCACCCCAAGGAGTTGTGATGCTAGTTCAACCGTATCTGTTCTTCGAAGGTCGTTGTGAAGAAGCGCTGGAGTTCTACAAGAAAACGCTCAGCGCCAAGGTCGATGTCGTGATGCGCTACAAGGATGCGCCCAAGGATGCGCAGCCCACGGCCGAGCAATGCGGCGGCGTGGCGCCTCCGCTCGACAAGGTCATGCATGCTGCATTCCGCGTCGGAGAAACGCAGATTCTGGCGTCCGACGGTATGGCCGCCGGCAAGACGGATTTCAAGGGTTTCGGGTTGTCCGTGAACGTGGCTGACAACGCCACTGCGGAGCGCACCTTCAAGGCACTCGGCGAAGGTGGCCAAGTCACGATGCCGATGTCCGAAACGTTTTTCGCCAACGCATTCGGCATGGTGACCGATCGCTTTGGCATCACGTGGATGGTCATCGCCCCCAAGCCGATGTAACTGCACGGCGTGTGCGGACGGCCGCCGCCCGGTGGCCGTTCTACGCAAAATCGTAGGCGGTCTGTCTTGGCTCACGACGGCGGTCCGGTGCTAGACTGCGCGATCACTGGGGCTTTACCAATATCAACGAAACCACCCCCTTTGTGACGACCGGCTGTTCTGGCCGCGACCCTTTGCATGGCCCGTGCAAATGTGTCCTTTTCACCTGCTGCCCTCATCCGTCGGAGCGCTCTTCATGCTGAAGATCATTGCGATTGCATCGTCGTCGCGATGACCGCTGTGCCGGGCACATTTTCAAGCTGACGGGCCTTTTTCTGTACGGATGCGATAACCGGCAAGGACGTTGAAGCCGGTCTCGCCAACCCCAAATCGGCTGCGCAATCCTGAGCGACATTCAGGCACGGCGGCCAAGCATAGGAGTGATTCCATGACGCATGGCATCGACGAACGCAAGCGCTGGCTTGCCCTCATCGTGCTCTGCCTGGGCGTGCTGATGATCGTGCTGGATACGACCATCGTGAACGTTGCGCTGCCGTCCATCCAGGCAGACCTGGGCTTTACCGAAACCTCGCTCGTGTGGGTCGTTAACGCCTACATGCTGACCTTTGGCGGGTGCCTGTTGCTGGGCGGTCGACTGGGTGATCTGTTCGGGCATCGCAAGCTGTTCCTGCTGGGGCTGACGCTGTTCACGCTGGCATCGGCCGCATGCGGGCTGGCGAATTCGCAAGGGCTGCTGATTACGGCGCGCGCCGTGCAGGGGCTGGGCGGCGCGGTGGTGTCGGCGGTGTCGCTGTCGCTGATCATGAATCTGTTCACTTCGCCAGCGGACCGGGCCAAGGCAATGGGCATCTACGGCTTTGTCTGTGCGGGCGGCGGCAGCATCGGGGTGTTGCTCGGTGGCCTCCTGACGAGCACGTTGAGCTGGCACTGGATCTTCCTGGTCAATCTGCCGATTGGCGTGGCGGTGTACGCCGCCTGCGTGGCGTTGCTGCCGGTGGGCAAGCCGTTGGCCGATCGCACAAAACTGGACGTGGCAGGCGCGATTGCCGTCACCGCATCGCTGATGCTCGCGGTGTACGCCGTCGTGCACGGCAACGAAGCCGGTTGGACATCGACGCAGACGCTCACCCAGCTGGGCATTGCCATTGCGTTGATGATCGCGTTCCTGGTCATTGAATCGCGTGTGTCGCATCCGCTGATGCCGCTGCGTATGTTCGCGCTGCGCAACGTCGCCACGGCAAACGTGGTCGGCGTGCTGTGGGCGGCGGCGATGTTTGCGTGGTTCTTCATCTCGGCGCTGTACATGCAGCGCGTGCTCGACTACAGCGCGATGCAGGTGGGGCTGGCCTTCCTGCCCGCCAACATCATCATGGCGGTGTTCTCGCTGGGGTTGTCGGCCAAGCTGGTGATGCGCTTCGGCATTCGCGCGCCGCTGTCGGTGGGTTTGCTGGTGGCGGGCATTGGGCTGGTGTTGTTTGCACGCGCGCCCGCCGGCGGCAGCTTTGTGCTCGACGTGCTGCCCGGCATGCTTTTGTTGGGCTTGGGCGCCGGTGTGGCGTTCAACCCCGTGCTGCTGGCCGCCATGAGCGATGTGGCGCCCGATGAATCCGGCCTGGCGTCCGGCGTGGTCAACACGTCGTTCATGATGGGCGGTGCGTTGGGCCTAGCCATCCTGGCAAGTCTGGCTGCCGCGCGCACCGAAGGTCTCGCTGCGGCAGGAGCCGACGCCACGACGGCACTCAATGGTGGCTATCACCTCGCGTTCCTGCTGGGGGCAGTTGCCGCCGTGCTGGGTTCGGTGCTGGCGGGCGTGTTTGTGCGCACGCGCACGCAAGGGGCCGGGCAGGGCGAAGCCTCGTCGGCAGCGCCAATTTAAGTCACAGAGAAGGAACCCGCGGAAGGGAGCGCACCGCATGTCTCACACGAGACCTGCGGTGAAAACCGTTATTGACCGACCGGTCGGACGGTTTATAATCGATCCACCCAAAACACGATGCGCATGACGTGCCGTGCACATGCCGCGCCAGCGGCCGGAGGATCGCATGTACACCCAAAGCCTCGACCAACCCGGCGGTCTGCCCACGGAGCAGGAACTGGCCGCCGCCTCTCAAGGCGAAGCCGATTTGCAGGCGCGCTTCGATGCGCGCATCGGGGCCGACCACAAGATCGAGCCGCAGGACTGGATGCCGGCGCCGTACCGCAAGACGTTGCTGCGGCAGATTTCGCAGCACGCGCATTCCGAGGTGGTCGGCATGCTGCCCGAGGGCAACTGGATCAGCCGCGCGCCGTCGCTCAAGCGCAAGGCCATCCTCCTGGCCAAGGTGCAGGACGAAGCGGGCCACGGCCTCTATCTCTATTCCGCCGCAGAAACACTCGGCAGCTCACGCGACGAGATGATCGACGCCCTGCACGAAGGCCGCGCGAAGTATTCGTCGATCTTCAATTACCCGACGCTCTCCTGGGCAGACGTGGGCGTGATCGGCTGGCTGGTCGATGGCGCGGCCATCATGAACCAGGTGCCGCTGTGCCGTTGCTCATACGGCCCGTATGCGCGCGCCATGATCCGCATCTGCAAGGAAGAGTCGTTCCACCAGCGTCAGGGCTATGAATCGTTGCTGACGATGATGGGCGGCACGCAGGCGCAGCGCGACATGGTGCAGGAAGCCGTCAACCGCTGGTGGTTTCCGGTGCTGATGATGTTCGGGCCGCCCGACACCGCATCGCCCAACAGCGCGCAGACCATGGCCTGGGGCATCAAGCGCATTTCGAACGACGATCTGCGGCAGCGTTTTGTCGATGCCACGGTCGAGCAGGCGCGCGTGCTCGGCGTGACGCTGCCGACCCCGGCCTTACGTGGAACGAAGCGCGCGGCCATTACGATTTCTCGCCGCTCGATTGGTCCGAATTCAAGCGCGTGCTCGATGGTCACGGCCCGTGCAACCGCGAGCGCCTTGCCACCCGCAAGCGCGCACACGAAGAAGGCGAGTGGGTGCGCGAAGCCGCGCTCGCCTACGCACGCAAGCAGGCCGAACGCGCCGCCGCCAATCAACAAGCTGCCTGAACCGGAAGGAGCCCGCCATGCATCAACACGAATGGCCGCTGTGGGAAGTGTTCATCCGCAGCAAGCAGGGCCTGGAGCACAAGCATTGCGGCAGCCTGCACGCCGTGGACGCCAAGCAGGCGCTGCAGATGGCGCGCGATGTCTACACGCGCCGGCAGGAAGGCGTCTCCATCTGGGTGGTGCCCTCGGCCGCCATCACCGCGAGCGAACCTGACGACAAGCCGATGCTCTTCGACCCGATGGCCGACAAGATCTATCGCCACCCGACGTTCTATCGGCTGCCCGATGAAGTCAACCACATGTGAGCCGCGGTGATGACTTCCGACGCGCATCTGCAATACATCCTTCGCCTGGCTGACAACGCGCTGATCCTTGGGCAGCGCAACGCGGAATGGACCGGCCACGGCCCCGTGCTGGAAGAAGACATCGCGCTGTCCAATCTCAGTCTTGATCTGATCGGCCAGGCGCGATTGCTCTACACGCACGCGGGGCAGATCGAAGGCGAGATCACCGGCACACCGCGCACGGAAGACGACTACGCCTACTGGCGCGCCGAGCCGGCTTTCCGCAACTACACGCTGCTCGAGCTGCCCCATGCCGGGCCGCTGGTCGCGACATCCGCGGCGACGCGCGACTACGCCGTCACCATCGTCCGCCACTTCCTGTACGCCGCGTTGATGGTGCCGCTGTGGGAAGCGTTGACGCGTTCGACCGACACCGAGCTGGCCGCCATTGCCGCCAAATCCGTGAAGGAGATGCGTTACCACCTCGCCCATACGCGCGACTGGCTGGTGCGCTTCGGTGATGGCACCGACGAATCGCATGCACGTGCGCAGGCCGCGCTCGACTGGCTGATGCCGTACACGAACGAATTTTTTGCCACAGACGACCTTGAAGCGGCAGCGGCCGAAGCCGGCATCGGCGTGCGTCCGGCAGACCTGCGCGACGCATGGGAGGCGACGGTGCGTGACGCGCTGGACGAGGCCACGCTGCGCTGGCCCGAGCCCGGTCCCTATGTCAGCACCGGCAAGCACGGCGTGCATTCCGAGCATATGGGCTACCTGCTGGCCGAGATGCAGGGATTGGCGCGCCAGTTCCCGGGGGCATCGTGGTAAGCGAGCGATTGCAGCGCGCGCGCATCGCGCTGGAGGCCGTCACCGACCCGGAGATTCCCGTGGTGACGATTGCCGAGCTGGGCATCCTGCGCGATCTCCAGCTCGACGAGGCCGGCACACTGGTCGCGACGATCACGCCCACGTATTCCGGCTGCCCCGCCATGGGGCAGATTTCCGATGACGTGAGCCGGGCGTTGCAGGCAGCGGACGTGGGTGCGTATCGCGTGCGTTCGGTGCTGTCGCCGGCATGGACGACGGATTGGATTACCGCTGAAGGGCGCCGCAAGCTGCGCGACTTTGGCATTGCCCCGCCGGCGCACGTGGCGGACGACGGCGGGGCTCGCCCGATTCGTCTCACGCGTCCCGCGCAGGCCGAGCATATTGCCTGCCCGCAATGCGGGTCGCACGATACGGCGCTCATTTCCGCCTTCGGCTCAACGGCCTGCAAAGCGCTGTACCGCTGCCGCGCGTGCCGCGAGCCGTTCGACTACTTCAAGCCTTACTGAGCCCACCGGGCACGACCGCCATGACCCCGCAATTCCACCCCTTGCGTGTTGCCGAAGTGCGCGGCGAGACGGCCGATACGATTTCCGTGCGCTTTGACGTGCCGAATGACCTGCGCGATGCGTACCGCTTTACGCAGGGCCAGTTCCTGACGCTGCGCGTGCCGCCGGGCCACTTGCCCGGACATGAAGAACTGCGGCGTTCGTATTCGATCTGCTGCGCCGTGCAGGACTACGACGCGCACGGCGAGTTGCGTGTGGCGGTCAAGCGCGTCGATGCGGGGGTCTTCTCCAACCACTTGCACGATCGCATCCGCGTGGGCCAGACGCTCGATGTGCTGCCGCCGGATGGCCGCTTCTACGTGCCGCTGGCGGCCGAAAGCGCGCGCCACTACGTCGCCTTCGCGGCCGGCAGCGGCATCACGCCGATCCTGTCGCTCATCAAGACGACGCTGGCGGCGGAGCCGCAGAGCCGCTTCACGCTGGTCTACGGCAATCGCAGCGTCGACAGCATCATCTTTGGCGAGGCCCTCGAAGACCTGAAGGACCGCTATCTCGATCGCTTCGCGCTGTATCACGTGCTGTCGCGCCAGGCGCAGGAGATTGCGTTGTTCAACGGCCGGCTCGACGGTGCGAAGGTGCATGCGTTTCTGGATGCGCTGATTCCGCCGGACGATATCGATGCCGCTTTCATCTGCGGCCCGTCGACGATGATCGATGCCGTGGAAGCCGCGCTGCTTGAGCGCGGTGTGCCGCGCGAGCGCGTGCATGCCGAACGCTTTGGCGTACCGGTGGGCGATGCGACGGCAGCGGCCAAACCACGCAAGCATGCCGCCGTCGCGGGCGATGTGGCGCTGACCGTTGTACTCGACGGCAAATCGCACGAGGTGCCGATGGCGGGTGACGCCAAGGTGCTGGACAGTGCGCTGAGTGCGGGGCTGGATCTGCCCTATGCGTGCAAGGGCGGCGTGTGCTGCACGTGCCGCGCCAAGGTGCTGGAAGGCCGTGTGGAGATGGAGAAGAACTTCACGCTGGAAGACTGGGAGATCCAGCAGGGGTTTGTGCTGACCTGCCAGGCGAGGCCGCTCACGCAGCGCGTGGTGGTCAGCTACGATGAGCGTTGAGCGTCAGCCCTTTTTTCCGTCCGGGCCGCCCAGCCCGTTCTCCAGCATGTCGATCACCATTTCCGCATAGCCTTCATACGAAAGTGGCCCGTCGGGTTTCAGCCAGGTGAAGGTCCAGTTCATCATGCCGAACAGCATCATCGTGATGGGCGTGCGGTTGGCCTCGTCCACCTTGCTCGGATAAGCCGCCCCGAGCTGTCGGCCCACCGCGGCCACCACGTCGCGTTCACGCGCGAGCACGATGTCGCGCTGCTCCGGCGCCAGGTATTTCACATCATTGAGCAAGGCCACATGCCGCGTGCGCGATGTGGCGTATTCGGCCAGGAACGTACGGATCAGCAGATGCAGCGTGGCGCGTGCCGAGAGCTTGGCGTGGCGCGCGTCGCTCTCGGCGCGTTCAACCAGATCGGCCAGCCGGCGCGTGTAGCGGTCGAGCAGGTCGAACAGGATGGCTTCCTTGCCTTCGTAGTAGTGATACAGCCGCGATTTGGAGCCGCCGCACGCAGCGGCAAGCTGGTTCATCGACACGCTCGGGTAGCTGTCGGCCGCAAAGGCTTCGGCGGCGGTGTCGAGCACGCTTTCGCGGCGCAACTCGAATTCGTCTTCGTTCTTGACGCGGGACATGGCGGGCGGCACATCGGTTGGATGGCCGCCATGTTAACCGGCTGGGTTGCCGTGTGTCGATGCTGCATTGATGCTGCAACAAGGCGTCAGACGGTTTCGTGCACGCCCAGGAAATCCAGCACGGCTTCGACAAACGCGTCCGGCTGCTCCACGTTGGCGAGATGCACGGTGTCGAGCAGGCGCAATTGCGCGCCCGCAATGGCAGCCGCAATCTCCTCGCCATGGCGGGCAGACGTCACGGTGTCGTGCCGGCCGGCAATGACGAGCGTCGGATGCGTGATCAGCGTGATCGTGCGGCGCAGATCGGCATCGCGCACGGCTGCCCAGCCACCGATGATGCCCTCGCGCGGCGTTGTCAGCAGCGTGCGGCGGAACGGTGCAACGGCCGGGTCATTGGCCTCCAGCATGCGCGCCGGAAACCAGTTGCGCAGGAACGTTTCCGTTGTTGCCTGCATGTCGGGCGCTTGCTGAAGCTCGGCGATGGCCTGATCGAAATACTGCGTCGGGCCGATGTGCGCGGCTGTATTCGAGAGGATCAGCCGGTCGATGCGTTCCGGCGCATGGATCGCCAGCCACTGCGCCACGATGCCGCCGAGCGACAGCCCCAGCATATGCACGCGCTGGATGCCCAGCGCATCGAGCAGCTCGACCACGTCACGACCGAGCCGATCGATCGAATAGGCGCCGGCTGGCGCATCCGAAGCGCCGTGGCCGCGCGCGTCGTAGCGCAGCACGTGAAAGTGCTCGCCCAGGCGCGGCACGGTCACGTCCCACATGTGCAGGTCGGTGCCGATGGAGTTGGCCAGCAGCAGGACGGGCTTGCCGGCGGTGCCATCAAAGCGATAGGCGAGACGTGTGCCGTCACCGGCGGTGATGAAGGAGAGGTCGTTGCGGGTGGTCATGTTGGGCTCCTGGGAAAGACGGTGGAAACGATTGGGATGCCGTCATCCTAGAAGCCGACGCGGCTGGCCGATACTATGAAGTTTGGACGAACTTTGTAGGTTTTGCCGACAATGCAGAACTTCACGCTTCATGAGCTGCAGTGCTTCGACGCGGTGGTCACCGGTGGCAGTTTCCAGGCAGCGGCCGAGCGGTTGCATCGCTCGCACCCGTCTGTGTTTGCGGCGGTCGCCAAGCTGGAAGGACAGTTGGGTCTAAACCTGCTGGATCGCAGCGGTTATCGCGTGCGCTTGACGGAAGCGGGGCGATCGTTCCACCGCAAGGTGCAGTCGTTGCTGCGTGAGAGCGAGGAGCTGCGGACCCACGCAAAACAGCTTGCGATGGGCGAGGAGGCCGAGCTGCGCGTGGTGCTGGGTGACCTGTGTCCGCTGCAGCCCGTGCTGGCACTGCTGAGTCAATTCTTCGGCCAGTGTCCGCAAACGCGGCTGCAATTGCAGTTCGAAGCCGTCACCGGGCCATGGGAGCGCTTGCTGGAAGACGATGCGGACCTGATCGTCCACCGCGTGCCGAAAGGCGACGTGCGCATGGAGTGGATCGACTTGGGCAAGATCGCCATGGTGCCGGTGGTGGCGCCGGGGTTTTTGCCGTTCGCCATCACGTCGGCCATCACGCCGCAGCAGATGCAGCGCTTCATGCAGTGCGTCATCAACGATTCCGCGCGAACCCGCCCGAGCACTCCCATTTCGTCATCGACGGTGCGCCGCAGTGTGCCGTGCCCGATCAATTGATGAAGAAAGAGTTGATTCTCCACGGCATGGCATGGGGGCATCTGCCGCGTTTCCTGATCGAGACGGAACTGCGCGAGGGGACGTTGCTGTCGATTGCGGGGCGCCATTTTCCCGGCATGGTGCAGGAGCTGGTGGTCGCGCGCAGGCGCGATCAGCCGCATGGGCCGGTCGCCAACCGGCTGTGGGGCTTCCTTGGCGACCACGCGCCGGTGCTGAAGCCTGCGTTGGGCCGTATGCCACGTCAGGCGGCCGCGGCCGTCCGAAAGCGCGTGTAGTTTGCAGACACGTCCATGCCTGGGCAGGCTCGCCATCTAGTCGACTTGGCGGAGTGCCCGCCGCGCGGTTCCCGACTATAACCATTCATGCCCGATCCTTTCACGGGCAAAGGTGGTGAATGATGAGTGCACATGGCACCGATCAGGTTTTCTCGGGTTCCATTCCCGAGCTGTACGACACGTTGCTGGTGCCGCTGATCTTCGCGCCGTATGCGCAGGACATGGCCGTGCGGGCGACGGCATGTCAGCCGCAGCGCGTGCTGGAGGTCGCCGCCGGTACCGGCGCGGTGACGCGTGCCTTGGCGCAAGCACTGCCGGCCACTACCGAGATTGTGGCGACCGACCTGAACCCCCCGATGCTAGAGCGTGCGGCTGCCGTGGGCACATGCCGGCCCGTCACGTGGCAGCCGGCGGATGCGCAGCAACTTCCGTTTGCCGACGGCAGTTTCGATTTGGTGATCTGCCAGTTTGGCGTGATGTTCTTTCCGGACCGGCCCAAGGCCTTTGCCGAAGCACGACGTGTGCTGACGGCGGGCGGCAAGCTGCTCTTCAGCGTGTGGGACCGGATCGAAGACAACGACTTTGCGAATGCGGTGACGAAGGCGCTGGCGAAACGCTTTCCGGAAAACCCGCCGATGTTTCTCGCGCGCACGCCGCATGGCCATTACGATCCGGCGCCGATTCAGGCCGACGCCCGCGCGGCGGCTTCACCGCAGAGGTCACGTACGACGTTGTTACCGCACGCAGCCGGGCAGACACCGCGCGCACCGTCGCCACCGCCTATTGCCAAGGCACGCCGGTGCGCGCCGAGCTGGAGGCGATCGGTGGCAATGCACTGGCCGACGCCACTGACGTGTGTACCGATGCGTTGGCCGCCCGGTTCGGCACAGGGCCGGTCGAAGGCAAAATCCAGGCGGTGATGTTCAGCGTGACAGCCTGAAGCGGACGATCAAGCGGCTTGCTTGGTCGCGCTCATGTAGTTGCGGTTGTAGTTCAGCACGCGGCCCGTGGCCAGGTCATAGCCGACGCGCCCCGCCAGGGTTTCCAGCGCTCGGCCATACAGGTGGAAATGGCGGGTGGGTGTGTTGCCCAGCACGTGGATGCTGTGGATGTCGTCGTCGACGAACGTGATGGGCGTGCCGGGCTGTACCACGACTTCGCGCGACAGGGCCAGTGTGGCGCGCTCGGGGTCGCGGCCGTCGTCGGTGCGTGTGTAGACGCGGTTCAACTCTTCGCCTTCGAGCGCCACGATGACCGCCCACGTGGTGTGGTTGTGCGGCGGCGTGGTCTTGCCCGGGTTGATGGAGTTCAGGTAGAGCGCGAAGGTCTGGTCGGGCTCCACGTGCAGCAGGTAACGGCTGGAGGCATCGGCATCGCCCGCTGCGGGCGGCGGGAAGGCATCGAGCGGGAACAGCGCTTCCTGCGCGGCAAGTTCATGCAGACGATCGGCAATGCGTGCAAGCGATGCCTGCGTAATGCCATCTTGCGCGGCAATGGCGCGGATGGCGACGAGGGTCTGGCGGACGGCGTGGTCGCGTTGCTGGGCGAGGCTCATGGCAGCTCAAAGCGGATCGGTGAAGCACTCAGTGTAGGGCGCCGGCACCGCACGACCAACGCAGCATCCTGCATATGGTTAGACGCATCGGTTCGTTCTCGGGCGCGGGGTGGCGTGCCTAACATGGGCCTCTTCAGAAACACGCGAGGCCTGCATGACACGCTCTTCCATCGACGCTCATTCCAACGCGCCGGATGCCTCGGGTTCTCTTGCAACACGCCTCGTCCACGCAGGCAGCCCGCCGTTCGTGGAGGGCACTGCGCCGGTCAACGTGCCGGTGGAGCGCACCAGCACCGTCCGCCATGCCAGCACCGCCGCGCAGCATGACGTCCACGCGCGCCGCAAGGCCGGCGAGAACATCGCCAGCTACGGCCGCCACGGTTCACAAACGCATCGCGCGCTGGAGGATGCGCTGCTGGCCCTTGAAGGCGGCGTGCGCGCGTTCCTTGTGCCATCGGGCTTGTCGGCGATTTCGCTGACGTTCCTGGCGCTGTTGTCGCCCGGTGACCACGTAGTCGTGACGGACAGCGTGTATGCGCCCGTGCGCCGGCTCGACACCGGTCTGCTGCAACGCCTGGGCATTGAACTGACCTATGTGGACCCGCGCGACGGGCAGCTCGAAGCGGCCATCCGGCCGCACACGCGGCTCATCTATACGGAATCGCCGGGGTCGCTGCTCTATGAAATCTATGACTTGCGTGCCATCGTCCGAATAGCGCAACGGCACGGCATCGCGCTGGCCACAGACAACACCTGGGCGTCTGGCATTCTCTTCCGGCCGCTCGATGCAGGGGCAGACATTTCAATCCTGGCCGCCACCAAGTACGTGGCCGGGCATTCCGATGTGATGCTGGGCGCCGTCATTGCCCGCACCGATGCCGTGGCCGCGCGTATTGCCGCCGCACATGATGTGCTCGGCCTCACGATCGGCGCCGATGATGCTTATCTGGCGCTGCGCGGCGTGCGCACGTTGCCGGTGCGCATGGCCCAGCACCAGCGCAATGCCACGCGCGTGGCGCAGTGGCTGC
This sequence comes from Ralstonia sp. TCR112, assembly GCF_007997035.1. Classification (GTDB taxonomy): domain Bacteria; phylum Pseudomonadota; class Gammaproteobacteria; order Burkholderiales; family Burkholderiaceae; genus Ralstonia; species Ralstonia edaphi. The sequence goes on from NZ_VOSS01000009.1 coordinate 41,470, forward strand.
AGGCGCAGCCGGGTGTGGGGCGGGTGTTTTATCCGGCATTGCCGGGTGACCCGGGTTACGTGCTGTGGCAGCGGGATTTCTCGGGCGCCAACGGGCTCGTTTCATTCGTGCTGGAAGGCGCGGATCAGCACGCCGCAGAACGGGTCGCCGATGCGTTGCGGTTGTTTGCGATTGGCGCCTCGTGGGGCGGGTACGAAAGCCTCGTCACCGTGGTTGCGCCCGAAAGGCTGACGGACCACGCGCAATGGGATCAAGCCGGTGCCGTGCTGCGTCTGCATGTCGGCCTGGAAGATGCAGATGACCTCATTGCCGATCTGGAGCAGGCGCTGCAGCACGCGCCCGTGGCCGCGCTGCACGCGATTGGCGGTTGAAGCTCAAAGGTCACAGGTCAAAGGTCAGACGGCAAACGTCGCGCTGGTGAAGGCAGCGTGCCATGGTGCATGCACGGTCGGTCGCGCACCTGCATGACCCGATAGCGTGCGCGATAGGAATGCACGCGTGCGGTCGCTCGTCGGGGAGGAGAAAACCTGTTCTGCCGAGCCGCGTTCCACCACGACACCGTGTTCCGTGAACACCACCTCGTCGCTGATCGCCCGCGCGAAGGCCATTTCATGCGTGACCAGCACGCAGGTCAGGCCATCGTCGACCAATTCGCCGATGACGTTGAGCACTTCGCCCACCGTTTCCGGATCGAGCGCGGACGTCACTTCATCGAACAGGATCAGTTCCGGTTTCATGGCCAGCGCACGCGCAATGGCCACGCGCTGTTGCTGCCCGCCGGACAGCTGCCCCGGGTATGCGCGCGCCTTGTCTGCCAGGCCCACTTTCTTGAGCAGCGCATGCGCGGTGGCTTCAGCCTCCGACCGCGCTTTGCCGAGCACGCGCACGGGTGCGGCGACCAGGTTGTCGAGCACGCTGAGGTGCGGAAACAGGTTGTATTGCTGGAACACAAAGCCGATGCGCTTGCGCAGGGCAATGGTGTCTTCTTCGGTGTTGAGCTGGTCGACGCGGATGCCGTCCACGGTGATGCTGCCGCGCTGCGGCCGAAGCAAGCCGCTGATGCAGCGCAGGAGCGTCGACTTGCCCGAGCCCGACGGCCCGATGATCGACACGGCCTGGCCACGCTGCACGTCGAGGTCGATGCCCGACAGCACCGGCGTGATGCCGAAACTCAAATGCACGTCGCGGAGTGAGACAAGCGGTGGGGCAACCGGCGTAGATGCATCGAGAGGAAGAAGATCAGGCAGCGACATGCGCGCGCTCCATGCGCCGGGTCAGGCGCGAAATCAGGTAGCAGTAAACGAAGAACAGGGCGAGCACGGTGAAGTAGGTCAGCACCGTAAACGGCGTGCGATTGACCGTGTTGCTGGCGATCTGGGCGGTGTCGAGCAGATCGTGCACGCCCACCAGCGACGCCAGTGCCGTGCCCATGGTGATGACGGCGTACAGGTTCATCCACGAAGGCAGCATGCGGCGCACGCACTGCGGCAGCACGATGCGCCAGAGGATGTCGCGCCGCGTAAACGCCAGCGACGCTGCGGCTTCCCACTGCGTATGCGGGATCGACTGCACCGCGCCACGGAAGATTTCCGCCACGTGCGCACTTGCCGGCAATGCCAGCGCGAATGTCACCTTGAGCCAATCCGGAAACGGGATCACGTGGCCGTGTACGACAATTTCGAAGGGCACCGCGTACGCAATGCCGTAAACCAGTACAAGCCAGGGCGCATTGCGAAACGCAACGACATAGCCGCCGGCGAGCTGCCTTAGCCCGCGCACCGACGACAAATGCAGTGCGCCGATCGCCAGCCCCACCAAGGTGCCGAACCCGACGGCCAGCAAGCTGATGCCGACGTTGATGCCCAGCCCCCGCAGCAAAGCTGGCGACCAATGGAAAAGCGTGGCGAGAAGGGTGTCAGGCATGCGCGGCGCTCCCCAATGCGGTGTGGCCAGCGGCGCCGTAACCGGGCATCTGCAACCGGCGTTCGATCCATACGCCCAGCGCATGCACGGCATAGGTCACCACGCCGTAGAACAGCAGCAAGAGCACCATGCATTCGAGCACGTTGTCGCGCTGTGTCCAGATCATCAGCGCGCTATACGTGAGGTCGCCCACCGCAATGGCGGATGCCAGCGACGATGCCTTTACCAGCTCGACGGTGTTGTTCATCAGCGAGGGCCATGCCGCGCGAAGTGCGAGCGGCAGTTGCACGCGCCACAGGCGCTCGCGTGCGCTGAAGCCGAGCGAAGTTGCGGCTTCCAGCATGGCGGGCGGCACGGCTTCAATGCCGGCACGCAGGGCTTCCGCATGAAACGCCGCCTTGTGTAGCGAGAGCAACGTCACCGCCCAGAAGAACGGCGTGAGCGGATTGGTCAACTGCCACTGCGCCAGCGTTTGCGTGATCAGCGTGTTGACGACGAGAAACGCGCAGCACAACTGCACGAGCGTGGGCGTGTTGCGCGTCAGTTCGATAAAGCCCTGCGCCAGCCATCTCACGCGCTTATGCGGCGACACCAGCAGCCGCGCGAGCCCAACACCAAAGACGAGGCTCAGCACCACGGTGCTGAGCATCACCAGCAGCGAAACTTTCGCGCCTTGCAGCAGCGCATTGCGCTCGTACGCCTCGGCCAGAAAGCCGTAGTCGAGGCCGGTGTGGCGGACCAGCGCAATCGCCCGCGCGAGCAGATCGTCAGTCAACTGCAGCCTCTCGATCAGCCGCGCGTGGCCTTCAGCTTGTCATGCCATTCGACCAGCGCGGGCGAAGGCGGCAGGATGCCGTTCTTCTTCTCCGTTTCGATCAGCCAGCCGGTGCGGTGCCAGCCCTGGACGATGCGGTCGAGGGCGGCCACGGTGTCGTTCTCGCCCTTGCGCGCCCAGATGACCGTGGGCGAAGGGATGAGGTCCGGGCCGACGATGCGGTAGTCCTTCCATTCGGGGTTGCTGCGGGGCAGCGGCTGCAGCAGCGTGGCGTCGTGCACGGCGGCAGCGCAGTTGTTGCCGCGCAGGGCCAGCAAGGACTCGGCCGGGCTCTTGAACCCCTTGGGCGTGGCACCAATGTCGGCTGCCAACGGCTTGGCATAGCTGCTGCCTTGCGACAGGCAAACGTCCTTGCCCTTCAGGTCGCTCCACTGGTGCACCGGGCTGTCTTTCGGGACCAACGCCACGCCGCCCACGCGGTAGTACGGCGTCGGCACGTGGGCGAGCAGGTCTGCGCGCTCGGGGTTCAGCTCCATCGCCGCAACCAGGACGTCAACACGCCCCTGCTGCAGAAATTGCACGCGGTTGGAAGGTTGCACCTGCACCGTCTCCACTTCCACGCCAAGCCCGCGCCCGAGTGCCTGGGCAAGGTCGACGTTGAAGCCCGTACCGCGCTGTGTGACGGGGTCGATGGAGCCGAATGGCCCGCCCGACAGCACCACGCCCACGACAAGCTTCTTGCGCTGCTGGATCTTGTCGAGCGTGGCATCAGCATGTGCCGCTGTTGCACTGAACGCGGCGGCCGCTGCCAACGCGACGGCAGCGAAGACGGATCGGCGGAACGAGGAAGAAGGGGCGGACATGGCACGCGACAGATTGTTTCTGAAGCAGCCATTGTCCGAGACGCCCGTCGTGCAACGAACGAATAAAAACCGGAAACGTTATGCGCCGCTCAGGGCTTTTGCGGCCCGAGGCGGGTCCGCAAGGCCCGCCGGCGGTTGCGCATCCAGTCGACGGCGCGGCGGCCGAGGGCGATGGATGGCAGTTCGACATAGCGATGCAGCAGCACGGCCAGCGCCAGCGTGAGCGCGAGGTTGACGGCAAACAGCATCAACTGCGTGCCGAGCCACTCCGGCGCGAGCCTCCCCACCACGCGATGCGTGGCTTCAATCACGCTCGGGTGCACGAGGTACAGCGCATACGACAACTCGCCCAGCCAGGCGGCGACGCGCGGCACGCGAAGCTCGCCGCAGTGCTCCATGGCCACCATGCCGATCAACAACGCGCCGGCGGGCAGGCCCCGCGCGAGCAGATCGAATTTCGGGACCGGGCCGACGACCGACATCACGAACGTTGCCGCGCCAATCGCCATCAGGACACGCGCAACGGCCGGTGTCAGGCGATGCCGATGTGCCGCATACAGCCATGCCAGCCCGGCGCCCAACAGGAACTCCAGCACCAGCGGGTTGGCTGCCATGGCCTGCAATGGCGTGGCCCAGTCGTACAACGCTTCCGGGTTGCGCTGCACGACGCCGTTGTGCCAGAACGGCACGATGATCGTTGTCGTGAACAGCGCCAACGCCACCAGCCCAAGCGCGCGCCGTCCGAACAGCGCCAGCCCCACCGCGCACAACGCGTAGAAAAACACTTCGTAGTTGAGCGACCAGCCGACGTACAGCGCCGGATAGCCGAAGTACGGCGCATCCACATTGGCCTGCGGCAAAAACGCCAGCGAAGTGAGCAATACGCCCGACGAGACGGGATTGAGCCACGTCGAATGCAGGACCGACATCAGCCAGTAGGGCGGCGCCAGGCGGAACGCCCGCTTGACGAGAAATTCGTCGGCCGGCTCCGGCCCCTTGGGGCCGAGAATGGCCACCCACGCAATGATGAAGCCGCTGATGACGAAGAACACGTCCACACCGACATGCCCGCGCTTGATCACATGCGACGTCAGCCACGCAAGCGCAGGGACGTCGACATGGGCCAGGGCAAGTCCGGAATGGAACACCACGACATACAGCGCAGCGAAGCCCCGCAGCGCCTGGATGCTGAGTAGAGAAGACGAAGAACGGTTCACGCGGGATGGCTATCGATAACGCAGAGAGCAACCCACGCTGGCAAGCAAGCTACGTGCCCATCACGTCTTCGTGTGCCGGTGTTGCAGGCGTTGAGGCAAAAGGTGATGTGCGCGGCGCGCCAACCTCGCCCAGGCGAATCAGCCGGGCCCGCACCACGTTGCGGCTGACCCCGAGCACGCGCGCGGCGTCGCTTTGGCTGTAGTGGCAGTACCGGAATACCTCCCGGAACAGCGCGTCTTCCACCACCTGATAGACATTCCCGACGCTGTCGTTGCAGAGGTGCTGGATCGCTTGGCATAGCAGGGCAGCTTCGTCTGCACTGGACGGGTCGGGCGGTTGCGCGGTCGGCGGGGCGGTGGAGGCGATTGGCGGCTCGGTCTCGGGCCGGGCCTGCGCCACCGCCTGCGCCGGGGAACTGGCAGGGCGGCTGGACAGCCGCAGGTCGGACGCGTCGATGGTGTTTCCGTCGCAGAGCAGGAGCGTCCGATGAATGACGTTTTCAAGCTCGCGCACGTTGCCGTGCCAGGGGCTCTGTGTCAGCAGGCGTTCGGCCGCCGGTGTGAGCGTCGCGCGCGCGTGGCCGAGTCGCTTGCTGTAGGTGTTGATGAAGTAGCGTGCCAGCGGAACGATGTCGCCCGGACGCTCCTTCAGCGTGAGGACGTTGAGATTGACGACATTCAGCCGGTAGTAGAGATCCTTGCGAAAGCGCTTCTCCTGGACGAGCGTTTCCAGGTCGACGGTCGTGGCCGCGACGATCCGGAGATCGACCGGAATGGGCGTGCGCCCGCCCAGGCGTACGATTTCGCGCTCCTGCAGCACGCGCAACAGCTTGTTCTGCACAGGCAAGGGCAAGTCGTTGACCTCGTCGAGGAAGATCGTCCCGCCGTTCGCCTGCTCGAACCACCCCACCTGCGTGCCGAATGCGCCGGCGAACGCGCCGTTTTCGTGGCCGAAGAGTTCTGCATCGACGAGCGTGTCGGAGAACGCTCCGCAGCTCACCACCACGAATGGACCACCCTGCCGCGCGCTGCGGTTGTGCAGGTAGCGGGCAATCAGCTCTTTGCCCGTGCCGGTTTCACCAGAGATCAGCACCGCCGCGTCGCTGGGCGCGACCTGTTCGACTTCATCGAGCAGGGCGCGGGAGCGCGGATCCTCGAAGATCCATTCTGGCGTGCTGGCCGCCGACTCCTGGCCAAGCGGCGGAGGCCATACAGGGAACGTCGCCATGATTTTTCATTCAGCGCGTGGGGTCAGGAATAGAAGGAAGGTTCGGGCAGCGTGCCGTTCAGCGCCCAGTCGCCCAACTCGTGCAGCTTGTAGTCGACAGGGTCGTGCAGCGTCTGCGTGCGCAGGTTGCGCCAGAAGCGATCCAGCGCGAGCGCGCCGTGGGTGGCGCGTGCGCCGGTGGTCTCGAACATTCGGCTGGTCAGATCGAGCCCGACCCGCGTGGCTGCGACCTTGGCGGTGGCGATGGCAACACCAACGTGGCCGCGCGCGCGTGCCGTCAACGTGGGGCCTTGCACCCACGCTTCGTCAAAGCGTGTGGCCGCCTGCCGCGCCAGCAGGCGCACGCTCTCCAGGCCGACAAAGAACTCACCGTAGTGGGCCAGCGTGTACGGGTCTTCGCTCGCCCGCTTTGCTGCAGACCGATGCCAAGGTCGCGCCTCGTGCAGCGTGTAGTGCCGGGCCTGCTCGAACGCACCTTCTGCCAGACCCAGGAACAGGTGCACGAACACCAGCTGCGCCAGCAACGGGCGCAACGACGAAAAAGGCGTGGTGAGCGGCCCCGGATCGCGGAGCAGTTCGTTTTCTTCCACACGGACTTTCTCGAACAGGGCGCTGCCGCTGTCGGTCTGGCGCTGCCCGAAGGCGTTCCAGTCGTGGTTGAGCGTGATGCCGGCGCGTGCAGTCGGCACCGCTGCAACCAGCAGCTTGCGACTGTGTTCATCGATGCCCGAGGCAATCAGCATTTGCGAATCCAAGGCGCCCGAGCAGAAGCTCTTCTTGCCGGAGAACTCGTACCAGCCGTCGAACCGGCGCACGATGGTGCGATCGTCCAGCGGGTTCAGCGCGTTGCCCCAGAACCAGTGCTTGCGCGCGGTCTGCTCGTACCACGGCTCCCACTGGTCTGGCCGCGCAAACAGGCGCACGGTCGCCAAAAGCAGATGGTGGAAGCCGTAAACGTGGGCGATGGAGCTATCCACCTGTGCCAACTCGCGCACGGTGTCCAACGTCTCGGCCCAACTGGCACCGTGCCCGCCATAGCGCCTCGGAATCGCCAGGGAGAGCAGGCCGCTGCGCCGCAACGCGTCGCGTTCGGCCAAGGGCGTGCCGCCCGCGGCATCGCGTTCCACCGCCGTCCGGGCGAACTCGGCAGCCAGTGCCCTGGCGGATGACGGCGCCGGCACTGCAAGGGTTTCGGTGTCAGGAAAGATTGCCGTTTCTGTTGTCATGAACACTCGGGAAAAACGAATGGACGCCGCTCACGCCAAGGCTGGTGCTTGGTGCGCAACATCGCGGCCGAAATAGAAATGCTGGATGTCCTCACGCTGGCGCAACGCCTCAGCCGTGTCATTGAGCACGGTGACGCCTGCCTCCAGCACCGTGGCGCGATCGGCGTATTGCAGGGCCACCGTGGAGTTCTGTTCGGCCACCAGGATCGACAGCCCGTCTTCACGATTGAGCTGCCGCAGCCTCGCAAAGATGTCCTGCACGACCAGGGGCGCAAGGCCCATCGACAGCTCGTCCAGCACCAGCAGGCGCGGGCGTGACATCAGCGCGCGCCCAATGGCGGCCATCTGCTGCTCACCGCCCGACGTGAGGCCGGCGGCAACCCGGCGCCGTGCTTTCAGGCGCGGGAAGATCGCGTACACGCGTTCCAGGTCGGCGGCCGTCTCCGCGCGCGAAGCGCTGCGCCCGAGCGCACCGGTAACGAGGTTCGCCTCGATGGACAGGTTCGGAAAGCAGCGCCGGCCCTCCAGCACCTGAACGAGCCCCAGGCGCACCAGCTGCGCAGGCGTGGTGCGAACGACGTCATGCCCGTCCAAACGGATGGTGCCGGCAGTGACCTGTCCGCGTTCGGGCACCAGCAGGTTGGAGATCGCCTTGAGCGTGCTCGACTTGCCCGCACCGTTTGCGCCCAGCAGTGCGTGCACCTCACCGCGTTGCACGGTGAGGTTCACGTTGTGCAGGGCGACGATGGCATTCTGGTACGTCGCTTCGACACCGTTGACGTGCAGCAGCACAGCAGGATCGCGCATCGTCATCACGCTCAGGCCGCTTTGGCGATGGGCGGTGTCGCCGTGGTACCGGGCCCCGCACCGATCTGCCAGACATACGGCGGTTCGGTGCCGTTGATGTGCCAGTCGCCGATGATGCGCGCCTTGTAGATCAGCGGATTGTGCGAGGCCACCGTGCGCGCGTTGCGCCAGTGGCGGTCCAGCGCCTTGCCCGAGGCCGTGGCGGATGCGCTGAGCGCATTGAAGAACTGCGTGGACGCACGCAACACGAGATCGGAAATCGCCACCTGCCCTTGCGCGGATTCGAGTTCGGCGTCGATGTTGGCCTGGCGCTCCTGCGCAGCGTCGCCGGCCCAGCGGGCGTCATAGGCACGTTGCGCGGCGAAGGTGGCGCGAATGGCCGTGGCCTCCGCCGCGTAGGCCAATGCCGACACCTCGCCAACCACCTGCTGCACCTGCACGTCTTGCGCCACCGCCGAGGCGTTGCCGGTGCTGAAGATGCGTTTGCGCTCGCGCACCTGCTGCGCGACCTCGCGCGTGATGGCCCGCGCAATGCCGGCCAGCGTGGCCAGGTGGAACAGCTGGTAGAACGCGGTCTGATACTTGAAGCGGCTGCTGAACGGGAAGATGTTTTCGTCTTCCACGGCGGCGTTCTCATACACCGAGGTGCCGCTGCCGGTGGTGCGCTGGCCGAAGCCGTTCCAGTCGTCGTGGTGCGTCACGCCGGGCTGATGCGAGCTGACGGCGGCGATCACGTCGGTGCCGTCTTCCAGGCGCGCATACAGGTCGACCCAATCGGCAAAGATGCTTCCGGTGCTGTAGTACTTGCGCCCGTTGGCAACCCAGCGGCCGTCCCGTTTGGAGATGCGCGTGATGACATCGCCAATGGCCACGTCGCCGACTTCCGTCCACGCGTTGCCGACCAGGTCGCCGGCCACGAAGCGCCGCAGCCAGACTTCGTTGCCGGCATCGCGCGGTGCGTTCAGGCGATCTTCCACGAAGGCGAAATGCCCGCGCAGCGCCTGCACGATGTTGGAGTCGGCGTCGGCCAGCTCAATCAGCAGCTGGAACAGTTGGGGCAGCGTGGCGCCGTCGCCGCCGTATTCCACCGGCACGCGCACCGCGCCGAAGCCCGCCTGCTTGAGCCACTGGATGGCGTCGACGCCGAGCTGGCGGTTGTGCTCGCGCTGCAAGGCGGTATCGCGGATGCGCTGGAAGACGGGGCGGTACTTCTGCGCAAGGGTTTCGTAGGGAGCGCCGAACAGGGTCTCGGCGTGCGGCTGCGTCATGGCGAACCTCCGGGTGGGTCGGGCAGGGTGGAGAGACAGCGGAATTCAATCGTTGATGCTCGTGCGCACCTTGATGTTTTTCTCTTTGGCGTACGCCAGCGACGATTTCTCGATGATGGGCCGCAGCAGTTTCCAGTCCGGTGCGATCCAGTCGGAGATCACGTTCCATTTTGTGCCATCCCACTGCTGGAAGGCGACGCGGCCGTCTCCTTCATGGTTGTCCCACGTGACGTTGATGGAGTGGAACAGGCCCTTGGCGCCCAGCGCAGCGGCGCGGGCTTCGTCAATCTTCAGGTTCTCCAGGCCCCAGCGGACTTCGTCGCCGGTCAGCGTGCGCTTGCCGAACTTGGCCTGCGCGATGCGAATGGCTTCCACGTTCAGGATGCCGTTGAGCACGCCCAGGTTGTGGTACACGCTGCCGATGCGCTTCTTGTCTTGCAGGTTGCCCTTGCCGTGGTCGTACAGCGTTTTGGTGATCTGCTGAACCACCGGGTATTGCGCACCCGCAGCCACCGTCGTGATGGCGACGTAGCCCTTGGCGGCATCGCCGGCCGGGATCACGTCTTCTTCGGAGTTGGACCACACGTTGCCGATGATGTGGTCGGCCGGAAAGCCTGTCTTCTGTGCCGTCTTGAGCGCCACCGGGTTCATCACGCCCCAGCCGCGCAGCACGACGTAATCGGGTTTGGCGCGGCGGATGGCCAACCATTGCGACTGCTGCTCATTGCCCGGGTGCGGCACTTCGATCTGCTGCACCGTGAAGCCGTATTTCTTCGCCAGCAGTTCATAGATGGGGATCGTCTCTTTGCCGTACGGCGAGCCGTGATACAGCACGACGATCTTCTTGCCCTTGAGCTTGTCGACGCCGCCTTCCTTGGTGCCGATGTAGTTGACGATGCCGGAGGTCTCGCTGTACGGGTTGAGCAGCAGCGGGAAGATGTACTTGAACACGCGTCCGTCCGTCGTGTCGGTGCGGCCGTGGTTGATGGTGAGCAGCGGCACCTTGTCGGCGGTCACCCGGTCGAGCAGCGCATACGCAATGCCGACCGACAGCGGATTCCATGTGGCGATGCCGGGGTGCGTCTTCAGGCGTTCGTACACCTCCACGCCGCGTTCCACTTCGTACTGCGTTTCGCCTTCTTCCCAGGTCAGCTTGACGCCGCCCACGCCGCCGTCTCGCGTGTTGACGAGGTTCAGGTAATCGATGAAGCCGCCAAAGAACCCCGTGCCGCCGGCTGCATATGGGCCGACGCGGTAGCTTTGCAGCGGAAAGAACTGCTCATCCGCATGGGCGGCTTGTACGCCCAGACCGGCCAGGCCAGAAAGGGCCAGCGCGCCGGTCAGCAACGCCATCTTGATGGTGCGGGGGAGGGACATGGTGCAGATGCTCCTGGTATCGATGCGACGTAGGTTGAGTGGAGACAGAGGACGGAATCAGCGCCGGGAAGCGCGGCGCACGACATTGCTTATCCGGCGCAGCACCCGCTGCCACAGGGCGGCAAGGCCCTGCGGCTCGGCAATCAGAAAGGCCACGATGAGCGCACCGATCACGATGCGCTGGCTGAGGTCCAGTACGCCGGAGTCGAACCGGCTGCCGAACACGAACGCGCCAAAGCGGGACAGCAGCAGCGGGAACACCACCACCAGCGCTGCGCCCAGGAACGCGCCCCGGATGGTCGCCAGGCCGCCGATGATGACGATGAACAGGATCTGGAACGATCGATCGAGATTGAAGCCCGCGGGCTCCACCGTGCGCAGATAGACGAAGCCCCACAGCACACCCGCCACGCCAATGACGAACGATGAGATGGCAAAGGCGAGCAGCTTGGTCCGCAGTACGGGCACGCCGGTAACGCGCGCCGCCATTTCGTTGTCGCGCACGGCAATGAAATGGTGTCCGGTGGGCGTTTGCACGAGCCGCCAGACCAATGCCGTGAGGATCGCCACGACCGTGAGCGCAAACACGTAGCGCAGCGCTGGCGTGTCGAATGCGAAGCCCGCCACCACGATGGGCGGCGCGTCGATCACGCCCGATGCGTTGTTGTTGCTGAACCAGCCGTACTTGGTCAGTGCCCACTGCACGAAGAATTGCGCGGCGAGGGTCGATACGGCCAGGTAGAAGCCGCGCAGGCGCAGGCTCGGCAACCCGAAGGCGACGCCGATGGCGGTGGCGGCCAGCCCGGCCAGCACGATGCTGACAGGCAGCGGCAGACCGTCAACGCGCAGGTTGAAGTTGTACGCGGCGAACGCGCCCACTGCCATGAAGGCGGCCGAGCCCACCGACAATTGGCCCGCGTAGCCCGTCAACAGGTTCAGGCCCACCGCCGCAAGCGACAGCGCGAGGAACGGAATGAGGATGGCATCCAGCCAATAGTCCGATGCGACCGGCGGCACGACGAAGTAGGCCAGCAGCAGCGTCACCGCGGGCGTTGCCCATGCGGGCCAGGACAGGTGCGTCCGCGCAGTAGAGGGGCGCGTGGTGTGCCCGGATGGGGCGTCCAATGCAGTCGACATGGCTCAGGCTCTCTCGACAGGGCGCAGGCCGAACAGCCCGCCCGGTTTGACCAGCAGGAAGGCAAGCGCGGCCACATAGGCGATCCAGCTCTCGATGCCGCCGCCGACAAATGGCCCCAGGTACACCTCGGCGAGCTTCTCCAGCGCGCCGATGATCAAGCCACCGACCACCGCGCCCAGGATCGAATCGAAGCCGCCCAGCACCAGCACCGGCAGCGCCTTGAGCACCACCAGCGACAGCGAGAACTGCACGCCCAGGCGTGCGCCCCACAGCAGCCCCGCCACGAGGGCGATGACGCCGGCTGTGGCCCAGACCGTTGCCCAGATGCGCGGTAGCCGCAAGCCCACGGCAATGGCGGCGAATGTGTCGTCCGCCACGGCACGAAACGCCAGCCCCACGCGTGTGTAGCGGAAGAACACCGACAGCGCCGTCACCATGACGGCTGCAGTGGCGGCGGCAAACAAGTCAAAGCTGGAGACGAGGATGCCGCCGATCTGCAGCGGCGCATCGGAAATGCCGAGGTTCAACTCGTGTACCTGCGTGCCCCACACCAGCTGCGCCACGCCCTCGATCACGTACGACAGGCCGAGCGTCGCCATGAACAGCGTGATGGGCGGCTGATTGACCAGCGGCCTCAGCACCGCGCGCTCGATCCCGAGCCCCAGCAGCACCATCAACGTGAAGGTGAGCAGCAACGCGAGCGGGAACGGCACGCCGCGCTCGAGCAGGCTGACAAATGTGAGCGCAGCAAACAGCAGCTGCGCGCCCTGCGCGAAATTGAGCACGCCCGAGGTCTTGTAGATCAGCACAAAGCCAATCGCCACCAGCGAATACATCACGCCGGACAGCAGGCCGCCCACCAGCACCTCGGCAAAGAACGCCAGGTCGAAGTCGCCCATCATTGGGCCTCCGCCGCGCTTGGCGCGTCGTGTGCGACGCCGAGGTAAGCATCGATGACGGCCGGGTCGTCGCGCACGGCTTGCGGCGTGCCGTCGGCGATCTTGCGGCCGTAGTCGAGCACCGCCACGCGATCGGACAGGCCCAGCACGATGCCGATGTCGTGTTCGATCAGCACGATGGTGGTGCCCCACTGGTCGCGCGCCGCGCGGATCAGGTCGGCCATCTGAACCTTCTCCGTCACCGTCATGCCGGCGAGCGGCTCATCGAGCAGCAACAGGCGTGGCCGCGCGACCAGCGCACGCGCCAGTTCAACGCGCTTTTGCAGCCCATAGGAAAGCGTGCCCGCGAGCTGGTCCTGCACGTCGCCCAGGCCGACAAAGTGGATTACCTGTTCCGCACGCTCGCGCGCATCGGCCAGCTCGCGGCGCGCGCGGCCCAGCCCGATCAACTGCTCGACGAAGACGGAGCGGGTGTGCTGTACGCGGCCGAGCGCAATGTTGTCGCGCACGCTCAGGCCCTTGAACAACGCCAGGTTCTGGAACGTGCGGGCAATGCCAAGACCGGCCAATCGTGCCGGCGACACCTTGCGCATGGCGCGGCCATTGAGCCAGATGCCGCCGCGGTCGGGTTCGTACAGGCCGCTGATGATGTTGACCAGCGAGCTTTTGCCCGCACCGTTGGGACCGATGATGGCGCGGATCTCGCCCCGCGCCACGGTGAGCTCGACGCCCTTGAGCGCCTGAATGCCGCCGAACGACAGGTCGATGTCGGCCAGCCGCAACGCGGGTGCCGCGGCCGGCACGGCATGGGTGTCAACGCTGCGTGCAGGCGATGGCGCATCGGCGTTACGCGTGTCGGCGTAGCGTGCGAGCGGCGGTGGCGGGGCAGCAAGTTCAGCGGACGTGTGAGACATGGCGGTCTCCGCAAAGCGACAGGCAACAGAACTCCCCCGCGCCCACTCAACTGAGCGGGCGCGTGCGGGAAACGCGGGTATCAGGTCAGGCGGTCAGGCGGCGGACGTGGCGGCCTCGGCCTCGCGCGTGTCGGCGCTTGTGTCGGCGCCTGACGCAGCGCTTGTGGCAGCGCGTTGGGCTTCCAGCTCGCGCACCAGCGGCAGCACCTTGCGACCGAAGTACTCGACTTCTTCGATGAAGTGCAGGAAGCCGGCCAGGATCAGGTCAACGCCGATCGACTTCAGGTGCACGATGCGCTCCGCAATCTGCTGCGGCGTGCCGATCAGGTTGGTGCGGAAACCGTCGTTGTATTGAACGAGATCTTCAAACGTGGATTTCGCCCAGTTGCCTTCACCTTCGGGCGATGCCTTGCCGGCTTGCTTCACCGCATCGCCAAAGGCATGCACGGCTTCCACGTGCGCATGCTTGATGATGTCGTCCAGCACCGCCTTGGCTTCTTCTTCGGTATCGCGCGCGATGATGAAGGCGTTCACCCCGATGCGGACCTTGTGGCCGTTCTCGCGGGCCTTCGCCTGGATATCGTCGATCTGCGCCTTGATGCCTTCGGGCGTATTGCCGTTGGTGAAGTACCAGTCCGATACGCTGGCCGCGTTGTCGCGTGCGGCACGCGAGCTGCCGCCCTGGAAGATCTCCGGGTGCGGCTTCTGCAGCGGCTTTGGGCTCAGCGTGTAGTCGTTGATGCGGTAGAAGTCGCCCTTGAAGGTGAACTTGTCCTGCGTCCAGATGCCCTTGAGCACGCGGATGAATTCGTTGGAGCGGCGATAGCGCTCGTCGTGTTCGAGCCAAGGCTCCCCGAGTGCCTGGAACTCGCCCTTGAACCAGCCGCTGACGACATTGATGGCGATGCGGCCGTTGGAGATGTGGTCGATCGTGGCCAACTGCTTGGCCACCACCGCCGGATGCCAGGGGCCCGGCAGGATGGCGGCCAGCACCTTCAGCTTGGTGGTGGCGTGCAGGATGGCCTGGCTGAACGACACTGATTCGTGCTGATGCTCGGCGCCGTAGCCGGCGGTAAAACGGATCTGGCTGAGCGCGTAGTCAAAGCCGGCCTTCTCAGCCGTCTGCGCCAGCTTCTGGTTGTATTCGAGGCTCCAATCGGTGCGCTGCGGGATGGTGCTGACGACCAGGCCGCCGCTGACGTTCGGCACCCAGTAGGCAAACTTGATAGTGGCGCTGGAAGAAGATTGGCTCATCGCGATGGTCCTTTGCTCAGTGCGGGATGGGAACGAACGAAGCGGCGCTTCAGGCGGCTTGCGCCACCGGGGCGGTGCGGAGGTCTGCGGCCGACGCCGTGCTCAGCAGCGGCAACGCACGCGTGACGGCCAGGGCGATCCGGTCACGCAGTGCCTGACTGGTGATGTCGTAGCCGTTGAAATCCTGCTCGGATGCATACACGCCGAGCGGCAATGTGCGCGCCTGGAAGAAGCTGAAAAGCGGCCGCAGCTGATGGTCGATCACCAGCGCGTGACGGTCGCTGCCGCCCGTGGCTGCCAGCAGGACAGGCACGTCGATGAGCGCTTCGTGGTGGACCAGATCAAAAAGATGCTTGAACAGACCCGTGTATGAGCCGCGATACACCGGGCTCGCGACCACGAGCACATCGGCCGACTCAATGGCGGCAAGTTCCGCCTGCACCCGGCCCGGCAGCTGGTCTCGATACGACGTGCCACCAATGGCTGGAGCCAGTTCTTCGAGCGTGATCAGGTGGACATCGATGGGAAGAACCTCGGCGAGGGCGGCCAGCAGTTGCTCGACCAATACGAGTGTCCGCGAGGGGCGCTGCACGCTGCCCGAGACGGCCACGACCTTGAACTTGCGACTCATTGTGAGTACCTCTGCGCTTGCGCGATCGACGGAACGATGTGAATGCATGAGCGCGGCCGGCCTTGAGCCATGTCCTGCGCCTGCAAATCATTCTGCGTCGCACCATGCGCAGCGGCATACGTAGAAATCGGAGCATCTATATTTCAATGCTCGCGTTTCACGCTAAGTCTCTGAGCTGTAAAGAGAATTGAATTCAGTCTTTGGCATTGGGGCGGTGTTGCCAATCCGCAATCGCGCGATGTCATATCGAAAGACGAATTCCGGATGCGTGCAAGCACGCAATCTGCTGGAGACTTGCTTCCAAAGCATCACGATCAACGTGCAGGTCGGTGTGATGATCGACAGCGTCAGCTGCGCGTGTGGTGCCGCAGCCGGTCAATGGCGCGGTCTATGGCGAGCGCCTCCTGTGTCGTACTGCGACGTGGCCGCGGCGACGCCGCGCCTTTGACGGGCTCCTTTTTGGAAGCCCTTGTGTGACTTCAAGTCGCTATCGCCTCGCCACGCGCGCACTCCGGCGCTACGGCCGGCTCGCGAGACATCTCGTTCGTGCGATACGACTCGCCCCACTCGCGCAGGCTGATGAGCACCGGCGCCAGCGATTCGCCAAGCGGGGTGAGCGCATATTCGACCTTGGGCGGCACCTGCGGATAGACATGCCGCGCGATGACGCCGTCCGCCTCGAGCTCGCGCAATTGCAGCGTCAGCATGCGCTGCGTCGCGTTGGGAATCAGCCGCGTCAGTTCCATGAAGCGCTTCTTCCCGGGCAGTAGATGGAACAGGATCACGGGCTTCCAGACGCCGCCGATTACGGAAAGCGTGACTTCGACCGCACAGCCGCTTTTGCCGTCCTGACGTTTCAGACGCATGGTTTTATACCTACAAAATTGATAGTACCTGTGAAAATTGTACGTTCTTGCGAAGCAGGAGGTACGACGTGACAATGCCTGCAATGCGGTATCGCTGCAAGTTTTGCAGCGCTGCCTTTGCAACCTTCTCACTGAGGACATCGTCTTTATGAAAGCCATTACCCTGCGCCAGCCCGCTGGCCTCGACAAACTTCACCTCGTCGATCTGCCCGACCCCGGCCAGCCGCGCGCCGGAGAAATCCGCGTGCGTGTGCATGCCAGCTCGCTCAACTTTCACGATCTGGGCGTGGTCAGTGGCCGCATGCCGAGTGCCGACGGCCGCATCCCCATGTCAGATGGTGCCGGGGTGGTGGAAGCAGTGGGCGAAGGCGTGGATGAGTTTGCCGTGGGCGATTCGGTCGTCTCGACGTTTTTTCCGACCTGGCTGGATGGCGGGCCGACCATCGCCGATTTTGCGACCGTGCCCGGCGACGGCGTCGACGGCTATGCACGCGAATACGTCGTGCGCCCGGCGCATTGGTTCACGCATGCGCCGCGCGGTTACAGCCATGCCGAAGCGGCCACGCTGACGACGGCAGGCCTCACTGCATGGCGTGCGCTGGTGGTCGACGCGCGCTTGAAGGCCGGTGACACCGTGCTGGTGCTCGGCACGGGCGGCGTGTCGATCTTTGCGCTGCAATTTGCCAAGAGCATGGGCGCAACGGTGATCGCAACTTCATCCTCCGACGAGAAGCTGGCACGGGCCCAGGCGCTCGGCGCTGATTTCACGATCAACTATCGGCGCGATACCGACTGGGCGGCCAAGGTGCTCGAGTACACGAACGGCCGGGGCGTGGACAACGTGATCGAAGTGGGCGGCCCCGACACGCTCGGCCAATCCATTCAGGCGTGCCGCACGGGCGGGCATATCGCCCTGATCGGGGTGCTGACCGGCGTTGCCGGCCCGGTGCCGACGGTTGAGCTGATGCGACGGCATCAGACGCTGCAGGGTTTGATTGTCGGCAGCCGAAGCCACCAGCGCGACATGGTGCGCGCCATCGAGGCGACCGGCATCAAGCCGGTGATTGATCGGACGTTCGCGCTGGAAGACATTGCCGACGCGTTTGCGCATCAGGCGGCGGGCAAGCACTTCGGCAAGCTTTGCCTGTCGATTTGAGTTGCGCGGGCGGCGCGAAACACCCTCGGCTTGGGTGGGACGCCGCCCGAATCTGCCGGCCAATGCACCGGCGTGAAGGCGAGGGTTATACGGTGAAGTATTCGGGCCGCAGCCGGCGCGTGATTTCCAGCACCGGCAGCACGTGGTCCAGATGCTCGCGCATGGCGCGCACGGCGCGTTTCGGGTTGTTGGAAGCCAGGGCGTCGATCACCGCGCGGTGCTCGGCCAGCACCTCGGTCATGCGGCCCTCCAGGGGCAGCGTCAGCAGCCGGTAGCGGTCGATTTGCGTTTTGACTTCGAGGATGATCTGCCAGACGCCGGGGTAGCCCGACAGCTCGGCCAGCGTGGCGTGAAAGGCTTCATCGGTGCGGAAGAAGCCGCGCCGGTTGCTCTCGCGCACGCATTGGGCTTGCCGCTCCAGCACGACGTTGAGCTTGTGGATGCCTTCGGGCGTCATGCGCTCGGCAGCCTTCTCGATGATGGCGACCTCCAGCGCGCCGCGCACGAGCATGGCTTCTTCCAGCGTATTGAGCGGAATGCGGGAGACGAACGTCCCGACGCGGGCCTGGACGTCGATCAGTCCTTCCTCGGCCAACCGCTGGACCGCCTCGTGCACGGGGGTGCGGCTGGTGCCGAATTCTTCTGCGAGATCCTTCTCGACGATGCGCGTTCCGGGCAGCAGTTCCATCTCGACAATCCGCTCACGCAGGCTCAGGTACACGCGTCGAGAGGCGGTCATGGTGGCCTCGTCCTCACGCGACGAGGGGAAAGGGCGCGAAGTCATACAGCTCGCAACGAGTTCGGGGGGAAGTGGAAAGGGTCGCAACGGCGCAGCCTGAGGTTTCGATGCGGTCAGAGACCAAGGGCGGCGCGGGCACCATGATAGCGGCAAACTCCGCGCGCTTGAACAGAGGTGAACCCGGGCACGGCGTCCGAAGTGGACGCTGTGCCCGGCGCTCAAACCGGTCAGAACCGGTGAATCATGCCGACAGCCACGGCCAGCTGCGACCCGGTTGCCGAGGGTGCGCCGTTCTGGCCGTCGCCGATGGACGCCGTGGCGTCGATGATGCTGCCCGTGGGCGAGATCGTCTTGCCGTTGGCCTTCTGGTACGCCTCCAGCAAGTACAGGCCCGTGCGCTTCGAAAAGCTGTAGTACTGCGACAGGTTGAACTGGTGATACGTCGCCGCATCGGCAATGCCGTTGGCCTTGGTGGCGCGCGTGTACGAATAGCCGGCTGCCAGGTCAAGCGTCGGGGTGGCCTTGTAGTGCAGCACGGCGCCGCCCGTATTGAAGATCGCCTCGCTGGCGAACTTGGAGTTCAGGCCCGGGATGTACTGCACGTTGGAGTACGACACCGACACGTCCCATGTCGGCGAGAACGTGTACGAGCCCAGCACGGCAAAGCGCTGCTGTGCGGCCGCCAGCTGGTAGCCGGCATTGATGGCGGACACGGCCGGCTGGCTGCCGTTGTTGGATAGCGCCGAGTTCGCGCCCCAGGCGCCTCCGCCCACCGTGGAGTTGTTCACGCGCATGAAGCCGGCCCCCACGCCGACCGGCCCGTTGGCATAGCGCGCGGCAAAGCTCCAGGTGGACCCATTGCCCGCGCTGCCCGGCGTTTCGCCCATGCCGTACGAGCCGCTGAACGTCACGCCGCCTAGCGTGGGCGACATGTACACCACGGAGTTGTTGACGCGGTAGTTGGTGTCGAGCGAATCGATATCGCCGGGGTGCGCACCGTAGAAGCCGGTCAGCCAGTTGATCGGGCTGTACGGGGCGAGGATCGAGAAATACGCCGTGTACTGACGGCCCAGCGTGACGGTGCCCAGGTCGCGGTTGGCAATGCCGACGAACGCCTGGCGATTGAACATCAGCCCCGAGACCGATTGCGAGCCCGTGTCGCCGTTAAAGCCTTCTTCGAGCACGAACTGCGCGCTGTTGCCGCCGCCCAGGTCTTCGTTGCCCTTGAAGCCGAAGCGGCTGCCCGACCAGATGCCGCTGTTCTGCTTCACGACCGAATGGCCGTTCGAGGTGGAGCCGACCGAGGTCTGGTTGCTCTGATACCCGACCGACACGTCGATGTTGCCGTACAGCGTGACGCTGCTCTGCGCGTACGCCGATTCGGCGATGCCTCCTGTGAGTGCAATCGCTGCCGCGATGGCTACCTGGCTCTTCATGATGACTCCTTCCTTGATGTCGCAGCCGTGGCCGCATGTTGGTTATTCGTGGGGATTGCGTTTGTGCTCAGAACACCGGATGCCCGTTGATCACGCTCGGCAGCCAGGTCGAGAAGAACGGCACGTAGGTCACCACGTTGATGGCGGTGAAGATGGCGAGGTAGTAGGGCCAGGCGATCTTGGTGGTCTCACCGATGGAGACCTCCCCGATGGCGCAGCCGACAAACTGCACCGAGCCGATGGGCGGATGCACGAGGCCGAGCGAACAGTTCAGCAGCAGCATGATCCCGAACTGCACCGGGCCGACGCCGCAGTGCATGGCCATCGGCAGGAACAGCGGCGTGGTGATCAGGATGTGCGCCGCCATGTCGACGAACGTACCCAGGAAGACCTGCAGGATGTTGATGTAGAGCAGCATCAGCCAGGGTGCGGCGCTGGTCTGCGTGAGCATCTGCTCGATGGCGTCCGGGATCTCCAGGTAGGCCAACTGGAAGCGCAGCATGTTCGACACGGCAATCAGCAGCAGCACCACGCCCGTGGTCTTGGCGGCGTGGGCGAGCGCGCGGCGGAACTTGCTCCACGTCATGGAGCGATAGACGAGCACCGTCAGGCACAGCGAATACGCGACGGCGATGGCGGCGGCTTCGGTGGCCGTGGCAATGCCCATGGCCACGCATACCAGGATCAGCGCGATCACCATCAGGCCCGGTACCGCGCCCACAAAGGCGCGTGCCACGGCAAACCAGCCGGGGAAGGCCGGCAGCTCGGTCGAGCCGTCGGCGCGGCGCGGGAAGCCGTAGCGCTTGGCTTGCCAGTAGGCGGCGATCAGCACGAAGCCCATGACCCACAGCACGGGCAGCAGCCCCGAGAACAGCAGGTCGCCAATCGACACGCCGCTCACCTGCTGACCGTTGAGCGAACCCACGATGCCCTGCGCCGCAAAGGCGTAGATGATCATGTTGGTTGAGGTCGGCATGAGCGCCCCGGCCAGCGAGGCATGCGTGGTCACGTTCACGGCGTAGGCCGCGCTGTAACCTTCGCGCTTCATCAGCGGGATCACCACGCCGCCCATGGCCGACGTGTCGGCGGTGGGCGAACCCGACACGCCGCCGAACAGCGTGCAGGCCACCACGTTGGCCATGCCGAGGCCACCGCGGAAGTGCCCCACGAGGGATTGCGCGAAGCGCAGGATGCGGTCTGCGATGCCGCCGTGCAGCATCAGCTCGCCCGACAGAATGAAGAACGGCACGGCCAGGAACGAGAACGCGTTCATGCCCGAGATCATCGACTGCATGGCGGTGGCCGCCGGCAGACCTTCGTGCAGATACGTCAGCACGCATGACAGGCCGAGCGCGAACGAAACCGGTACGCCCAGCAGAAGAAACGCCAGAAAACTGACGGAGAGAATGGCGAGATCCATGGTGACTTAACTGCGTCTTGCGCGAACAGCCCGATCAGGCGTTCGAGAGCGAATAGGGCGATGGCGACACTGGCCACGATCGGAATCCAGTAGCGGACGGCTTCAGGCAGGCCGAGGATGGGAATGCGATCACCGAACGTGGTTTCGGCCATGTCGAAGCAGCCGATGAAGATCACCACGGCAAAGGCGATCAGACACAGCTTCTGCAGCACGTGCGCGGCGCGCTTGCCACCAGCAGGGAGGCGCTCAACAAAGGAATCCAGGCCGATATGGCCGCCTTCGCGCACCTTGAGCGCGGCCCCGAACATCGCGATGGCCACCACCATGAGTAGGGCGATGGGTTCAACAAAATCCGGCGCGTTGTTGAAGACGTAGCGCATGACCACGCCGTAGAAGACGAGTACGGTCAGCGTGGCCAGGCATGACGCCGCCACAAGCGAGAGCACAAGCGCAAACGCATCGTTGATGCGTTTGAGTAAAGACATCGATTGCATGCTGAACCTGGAGGGGGAGCGCGGTATCGGAGGTGGGCAGGCGTGGCCGGTGTACCAACGGCGCACATCGGCAGCCTGCCCGGCGCGGGCTTGCGGGAAAGGCGCAGGCCCTGCGCTTGAGCGGTGAGGCAGGCTTACTTGGTGGCGACGATCGCGTTGACGATGTCCTTCATCTGCGGCGTGGTTTCGTACTTCGTCCAGAGCGGCTGCATGGCCTTGACGAAGGCGGCGCGGTCGACCTGCGACGCCGGCACGATGGTGGCGTTGCCCTTGGTCACGGTGGCCGTGGCAGCCTGCTCGCGCGCGGTCCAGAGCTTTACGTAGTACGGCACCGAATCTGCAGCGGCCTTGCGAATGGCGGCTTGCTCCTGCGGCGTGAGCGTGTCCCAGATCTTCTTGGAGAACACCAGCACTTCCGGCGTCATCGCATGCTGCGTTTCGGAGTAGATCTGCGCGACTTCAAAGTGCTTGGTTTCCTCATACGACGGGATGTTGTTTTCCGCCGCATCCACCAGGCCCGTCTTCAGGCCGGTGTAGACCTCGCTGAAGGGCATCGGCGTGGGCGTGCCGCCCATGGCCTTGATCTCATCCACCATCAGGTCCGACGGCTGCACGCGGATCTTCACGCCCTTCATGTCGGCCGGCGTGTGGATCGCCTTCTTGGCGTAGATCGACCGCGCGCCGCTCTCATAGAACGTCAGCGCGACGAAACCCTTGGCAGCAAACGCATCGAGAATCTTCTGGCCGACCGGGCCGTACATCACCTTGCGGAAGTGCTCGATATCGCGGAACAGGAAGGGCAGCGAGGGGATGACCGATTCCGGGACGATCTCGTTGAAGGCCGCGCCGTTGGCACGCACCATGTCGATCGCGCCGATGCGCACCTGGTCGATGGTGTCTTTCTCCGAGCCCAGCGCGCTGTTGCCGAACACCTTGACGGAGTCCTTGCCGTCGGTGGCCTTTTTGATTTCCTCTCCCATGAACTTGACGGCCATGTTGGTCGGATAGGTGTCGCCGTGCACGTCGGCCACACGGAAGGTGCGTGCTTGCGCG
Source organism: Ralstonia sp. TCR112 (assembly GCF_007997035.1). Classification (GTDB taxonomy): domain Bacteria; phylum Pseudomonadota; class Gammaproteobacteria; order Burkholderiales; family Burkholderiaceae; genus Ralstonia; species Ralstonia edaphi. The sequence goes on from NZ_VOSS01000009.1 coordinate 64,154, forward strand.
GCGCCGCTTGCGAAGGCGGCCAGCAGTGCGGCGAACAGCAGGGACGAACGGGCGATTGCGATAGGGCGTTTCATGATGGATGGGTGGGCAGCAGGGTCGGAATAAAAAGGCGCCGGCCGGCGGATCCAGCCGAGCGCGAAGGAGGCGGGTTGCTCAGCGAGCGTCGGTCACGGTGGTGTTGAAGGTCTGTCCACCGATCACGACGTTCTGCAGCGTGATGTCGTGCACGTTGTAGGCGTAGATCGGTCCCGGCGTGGTGGCGCTTGCCGGGCCCGCCGCCGTGGGCGTGCCGAAGTTGCAGTTCGAGATCGTGACGCCGGTGATGGGCGGAACGGTGGGCACAGGCAGCGGGCCGTTGTAGTCGAACGCCACGGGGCCCTGCGCAACGATGGCCTGGAAACACGAGCCCGTGAGGCCGCCCGTGGTGACGTTGCCCGCAGTCACGTTGGAGATGTTCACGTTCTGCACCAGGGCCGGCCGCGTGCGGATGGCATCTGCAGCAGGCTGGTAATCGCAGTCGAACGTGATCAGCCCGCCTTGCGACGCCGAGGGGTTTGCCGCAGCCGCCGTCACCACGCCCAGCGGCACCGTGCTGTTGATCGGGCTGCCAGCCAGCATCTTGCTGCCATAGCCGGCGCCGGTGAGGTTCACGCCGTTGGGCAGGCTGACGTTGGTCACATAGAAGTTCTTCACGAACCCGCCACGGTTCATGTTCGTCTTGATGCGGATGGCGATGTTCAGTGAGTTCGTTGCCCAGAACTGGTTCAGCATCGCCAGGTTGCGCGCATAGATGTTCTGCACGCCGCCACCCATTTCGCTGCCCAGCGTGATGCCGCCGTGGCCGCTGTTCATCGTGCAGTTCTGGATGACGTGGTCTTGCGCCGGGCCGTAGCCGGTGTCGAGGTTCTTGCCCGACTTGATGGCGATGCAGTCGTCGCCTGTGTTGAACGTGACGTTTTCGCACAGCACGTTGCTGCAGGCATCGGGGTCGAAGCCGTCGTTGTTGGGGCCGATGCTGTCGACCGTCACGCCACGGATGACCACGTTCGTGCAGTGCACCGGATGGTGCTGCCAGAACGGCGTGTTGATCGTGCGGTAGTTCTCCATCAGCACGTTGGTGCAGCCGATGAACTCCACCATGCAGGGGCGCAGGTAGTGCCCGAGCCCGAAGATGCGCTTCTCCACCGGAACGCCGGCTTCGGACAGTGCCGGCAGGTAGTTCTGGTCTTGCTGCCAGGGCGTTGCCGGATTGGTCAGCAGCGTGTACAGCGCGCTCGGAATGCCCGGCACCGCGGTCTGCAAGTCGACATTGTTCGGGTTGCTGTAAGCCTGCGACGGCGTGCTCGAGCTGGCGCAGCCATAGGCGCCGTTGGTGCCCTTGAAGGTCCACCAGCACGTGCTGGTGTTGCCCGTGCCGGCAAACGGCGTCATGGCCTGGCCGTTGAGCACCGAGGTCGCCCCCTCGCCCGTCAGCGCGATGTTGCTGGCGTTGCGTGCGTAGATGGGCGAGCCGTAATTCAGGCAGTCGTCGGCTTGCCAGCGGCTGTAGTACAGCTTGCCGTTGGCGCCGCAATCGATCGGGCCATCCTTGGCGTAATCCGCCGGATTGGCGCTGAAGTAGATCGTGCAGTTGGCGCTGAGGTGGAAGTTGACGTTGCTTTGCAGCACGATCGGCCCCGCGCAGTACCACGTGCCCGAAGGCACGACCACGCGCCCGCCCCCGGCTGCGTTGCATGCCGCAATGGCGGCCAGGAATGCGGGGCGCGAGTCGAATGCACCTGCCGCTTGCGTTGCGCCGGCGCCCGAACTCACGGGGGATTTGGTCGGATCGGTGTATGGGCTTGTTTGTGCGACCACGCTGCAGGGCTGCGCGCCAAACGCCTCGACCTGGAAATCGACTGCCGGGAAGGCACTCTGCGCCACGCCCTTCAGCGACGAGATGATGTTGGTGGCCAGGCCGTTAGCACCCCAGATCGGGTCTGCCTGCACGGGCGCCGTCGGCGTGGTGGCAACTGGTGCAGCCGCGTCGTCGGAACCGCCGCCGCAGGCGCTCACCAGCGCCCCACCGACCACGGCCCCGCCATAGCTCAGAAAGGCACGTCTCGACGGGTTGTGCGGGGCGCGGGCATCAGATGCCAGCCGCCGCCGGTTGCGGAAGGGCGCTGTCATTGGGTCTCCTCGTTTTGGTTTTGTTTGACGTGTCGACCCGGCAGGAGGCTGCAGAAGCCGGGCATGTCTTTTGATATATCAGAATTTATGGATTGATATATTAGAGGTCAAGGGCGGGTTTTCCCGGTCCCTACCAGCGGGGGACGGGGGCCGGCGATGGCCTTGTGGCGGCCCCGCGGATCGCTGTATGAGGCCCTGGTGGCGTCGCCTGCAAACGGTGTTGAGCCCGCTGGATGGCCGCGTCGTCAATCCCTGAAGATGCCGCTGCGTGCCGGCGAAGCGCATGGCGCCGGGCATCCGGCATTCGCACGCAGCGTCCAAATAGACGCTTGGGTTCTATGCGTTGAATCGCGTTTCAAACCGGTCGCGATTGGATGTGCATGGCTTAAAGAAATGCCTTTGTCACACGCGATTCCTACCATGCGGATGCCAATCGATGCGACCGATTCAATCCATGAATCGCAGGCAATAAAAACAGCATCGAACGCATTCGCTATCTGAGGTTTTTTGAGAATGTTGTTTCTCAAAGGCTCAGCGCGGTTGATCTGTGTCGATGAGAATTGCGCTTTTCCGGCATCACTTCCATTTCCCTTCGAGCGTTGGACCAACCCTGCGAATTGCGACGGCAATCGCTTTGCCTTCTGGGTAGCCAAAAACGTAACGGAGAGAACCATGTCAATGAAAAGTCGGGTCGATCAACTGGAGGTGACGCTGGATGATCTGGCCGCTGTTCCTGAACTGAAGCGCAGGCAACTGCTGCGCATGATGCTGGCCTCGTCGGCGGTTGGCCTGTCGGGCCTGCTGAGCGGATGCGGTGGTGGAGATTCAGCGGATGCCTCAACGGGCTCCGGCTCAACGGGCACGGGCACGTCACCTGGCTCGGGGGATCCGGGCACCGGCACGGCCACGCCGAAGCTGGTGTCGTCATTTACGTTGGCGGCGTTGCCGGATACGCAGTTCTATCCGCGCTATGCATCCGCAAAAATGGGCGAGTTGTATCAAAAGAATTATCCGACCATCAATCCGCAATTCGACAATCCATTCAAAGCGCAAACGCAATGGATTGCCCAGAATGCAAAAGCGCTGAAACTGGCCTTTACCACCCATCTTGGCGATATTGTCGATCAGTCCTGGTATTACACGTCTGAAGGTTCGGCGCCGTGGAGCGCGAGTACCGATTTGTTGAGCAACAGCCAACTCAGCAATGGCACCGTCACCAAAGAATGGGAACTGGCGAGCCAGGCAATGCAGGTGCTGGAAAAAGCCAACTGCAATTATTCGATTTGCGCCGGCAACCACGATGTCGGCGCCATCGGTTCGTCAATGCAATGGGGGCCTGACTGGGGCGTCGGCGTTTCCGGCTTCGACAACACCGACGGATACCAGGACGGCGGCAGCCACCGTCAAGGCTTGCTGGAGCCGTATCTGAAAGTGTTCCCGACCGCGCGCGCCCAACAGCAGTCAACCTTTGGTGGCCGCCACGGCTCGGGCTTTCACGAGTACCACGTCTTCAAGGCGGAGGGGAATCAGTTTCTCGTGCTGTCGATGTCGTGGCGCGCTTCCGACGATGCGATTGCATGGGCCAATTCGGTCATCGCAAAGAACCCCGGCATTCCGGTCATCCTGATTTGCCACCAGCTTGCGGGCATTGGCCCGGATGCAGTGACGGCGGTCGATACGGCCTATTCGAACTACCTGTGGGACAAGCTGATCAAGAATAACGACCAGATTTTCATGGCCGTGTCGGGTCACTATCACGGCTCCTGCAAGATGACGAAGAAGAATGCCGCCGGCAACGACGTCATCTTCATGGTCGTCGATTATCAGATGGCGTATATGGGCGGCAATGGCCTGATGCGCCTGTTCGAATTCGATCTGACGAACAACAGGATCGTCGCCAGTTCGTTCTCGCCGTGGGTGCCGGTCAAGCCGGAGGCGAGCCTGAACCAGTTCGATTCGGCGTGGCTGACGTCGGATAACCAGAACTTCTCGATCGACATCGATTTTGCCAAGCGCTTTGCCGGTTTCAATCCCGGCTTCAAGGCAGCGGCCGGCTCGGTGTCGGGCAGTCTGACCGACGTCGCCAAGGGCCTGATCCTGGCGAACTATCACAACCCGCCGCAGGACGCGGGCAAGCCGCCTCCGGCCCGAACGACTACCCGGTGGTGCCGAACACCTTGGCGCACTGGCGCTTCTACAACACGGCTGCGGCCGAAGGCGAAGCGCTGTCGCCGTATCAGCCCGGATTCCAGATCAAGGATGCCTCCGTGCCGGGCGATACCACGGCCGGCGCGAACCCCATTTCGCTCAACACGTGGATGGGAGGTCAGCCGGGCGACCTTGTCTGGTCGAAGGATCATCACCCGCTGTCTTCCGCGCCCGGCAGTCTGCAGTTCAAGAACGCCAACCAGACGAGGTCTTCGTATTTCACGACCGATACCGCTTCGCCGCTGAACGTACAAACGTTTGCCAACGGCTACACGATCGAGGCGTTCCTGAAGATCGATTCGGCCTGGACCGCGCAGAACAACGCGTGGATGGGCATCCTGTATCGACTTGGCGCGCGCAGCGCAGCCACCGGCGTGTCATGGCCGGGTGATGTCGACCAGGGCGACACGATGGCGATGTTCGCGTTTTCCAACCTGATGGAGTTCCAGTGGGAGGTGATCCCGACGACAACACCGAGAACCTGGCGTGCTGGTCCGGCGGTGTGTCGGCTGGGCAGTGGCTGCACGTTGCCATCGTCAACGACGGCAAGGGCAGCACGACGATGTACGTGGAAGGCGCGCCCATCCTGCGCAACAACAGCGGGATGAACGGCATCCGCTACGTGGCCAGCAACCAGCAGATGGCCATCGGCTGCGCGCAGTACGGCGGCAGCATGGGCAATGGCTTTTTCGGCAGTCTTGGGGAGATGCGGATTGTCGGCGCGCCGCTGCCACCCAGCCAGTGGCTGACGGCACGCGCCTCGTAATGTGAGGATGGCTCCCGCCGCTGCGGTCGGCGGGAGCGCGGCGCGGAATATCGACTCAAATCCGACTCATGCGTGCGCAAAAAGCGCGTTACGCGCTTCATTTCATTGACGATGTTGGCCGTACAGCGTTTCATGTCAGCAAAGCAGTTCTTGCATGGAGACGCACGTGCCACAAGAAGACAACGCGGCCCCGATGTACCGAAGCGGAACGGCCGCCCGCATGGCCAAGATGCCTGTATCCACCCTGCGCGTGTGGGAGCAGCGCTATGGCGTGATTTCACCGACCAAGTCGGAGTCCGGCCAACGGTTGTATTCGAGCGAGGACGTCCGGCGCCTCGCACTGCTGCGCGCGCTCGTCAACCAGGGCCACGCGATCGGCGCCATTGCGCATGCCGACAGCACTGAACTCGAACAACTGCTGGAAAACGCCCGCGCCGCTGAGGCCCCGGGGCCCGCGCCGTCCACCGCTGCAATTTCACTTGTGGTCTGTGGCGCCGTGCTCGCAGAACGCGTGCGGCGCAGAAAAAGCACGCTTGCCTCACTGGGCATCGAGCCCGTCATCGAGTTGCCCGCGCTCGACGGCGAGACACACCTGGAGCCTCCGCCACGCACAGACGCCTTGATCGTCGAGGCCGCGTCCCTGCATCCGGAAACGGCCGAAGCCGTCTTGGCCGCGGCACGCCGGTGCGGTGCCAGTGCCGTCGGCGTGATCTACAGCTTTGGCACGGTGCGCGCCACCGACATGCTGCGCGCGGCTGGCGTGCGGCTGTATCGGGAGCCCAACGCGCAAGCTGAACTCGACCAAGTCCTGCAGGAGCTGGCGCAGCTCGTGCGCGTGGATGCCGTCTACGGAAAGCTCGAACCGTTGCGGCGCAATGCGCGCAGGTTTACGGACCGCCAGCTCGAGATCTTCGCCAACGCATCGCAGACGATTGCCTGCGAGTGCCCACGGCACCTCGTCGGGCTGATACGCCAGCTCGACGCGTTCGAGCGTTTCAGCGACGGCTGCGCGGTGCGGTCTGCGCTCGATGAACAGCTCCACCGCCACCTTGGGGACGTCGCGAACCGTGCCCGCTTGATGCTCGAAGACGCGATGGAATTCGCCATTCGGGCCGAGACGCTGAATCCACCAGCGAGTTAGCTGCGTATAGGAGCGTATACGCCCCATTCACCTCGCTCGTAGGCGCCTCTGAGGCGGCATGAGCGGTGAGTGCACCGCCGATTTTCGGAGGCAACTTCAATGAAACTGACTTTGGATCCGCCCGGATTTGCCGGGGCGGCTGGCAGCGTGCCGCTTTCTGTCCGGATTCGGGAGCGGTTGATGAGCGCCGGCCACCGCTTTCACGCCAATGACAACATCGCCGCCTACCTGCGCGAAGGCGAACTCGATCTGCTCCAGGCAGAGGTTGAGGAGCGCCTGCAGGCCGTGCTGCGCGCGCTCGTCATCGATGTGGAGCAAGACCACAACAGCCGGGAAACCGCGCGCCGCGTGGCCAAGATGTTCGTGCGCGAGGTGTTTGCCGGCCGCTATGTCGAAGCGCCCGAAGTGACGGCGTTTCCAAATGCGGAGCGGTTGAACGAACTCATGGTGGTGGGGCCGCTGCGGGTGCGCAGCGCCTGCTCGCACCACCTGTGTCCGGTGATGGGGCGCGCGTGGGTTGGCGTCATGCCGCGCCAGGACTCCCAATTGATCGGGCTATCCAAGTACGCTCGACTGATCGACTGGGTCATGAGCCGTCCGCAGATCCAGGAAGAAGCCATCAAACAGATTGCCGATCTGCTGGAAGACCGCATGGCGCCCGACGGCCTGGCCGTTGTGCTGGAGGCCGAGCACTACTGCATGCACTGGCGCGGCACGAAAGACGACGGGTCGCGCATGGTGAGCAGCGTGATGCGCGGCGTGTTCCTGACCGATCCCAGCTTGCGGCGCGAGTTTCTTGCGCTGCTGCCCGGCCGCCACGGCGGATGAGCGCCCAGCCACCCCAAGAGGCATCGCCTTGAACATTCTTCAGTTTCCTGCAAAGCGCATTGCCGTGGTCGGCTCGGGCATCTCGGGGCTGGCGGCCGCGCATTTCCTTGCGAAGCGGCACGACGTGACGCTGTTCGAGGCCGCCCCTCGGCTTGGCGGACACACCAATACGGTCGACATCGAGGAGGGCGGGCAGGTCTTTGGCGTCGACACCGGTTTTCTCGTGTTCAATGCCCGCACGTATCCGAACCTGATTGCGTTGTTCGACGAGCTTGGCGTAGCGCATTGCGAGAGCGACATGTCGTTCAGCGTATCCGTCGACGGCGGGGCGCTGGAATGGGCCGGCACCAGCCTCAGCACGGTCTTTGCGCAGCCGCGCAATCTGGTGTCGGCGCGGTTTCTCTCGATGCTGGGCGACATTCTGCGCTTCAATCGCCAGGCGCACGCCAACCTGGCCGTGGCGCGCAATGAACGCCACAGCCTCGGCATGCTGCTGGCAGCCGGCCGCTATGGCGAGCCGTTCTGCGCGCACTATCTGCTGCCGATGGCCGCCGCCATCTGGTCGACGCCGAGCCGCGAGATCCTGGCGTTTCCGGCCGAAACATTCCTTCGGTTCTGTTTGAACCACGGCTTGCTGCAGATCTTCAACCGGCCGCGTTGGCGGACCGTCAAGGGCGGTGCGCGCAGCTATGTGCAGGCGATTGCCGGCCGGCTGGCCGATGTGCGTGTCGGCACGCCCGTGCGAGGCATCCGCCGGGCACAGACCCATGTCGATGTCCGTACGGATGCGGGAAGCGAGCGCTACGACGCCGTGGTACTCGCCACGCATGCGCCGCAGACGCTGCAGCTGCTCGACGATGCCACCGACGACGAGCGCGCCGTGCTGGGAGCCTTCCGGTACCAGCCCAACACCGCGTTCCTGCATCGGGATACGCGCCTGTTGCCGCGTCGGCGGCGCGTTTGGTCGGCATGGAACTATCTGGATGCGCCCCACGCCGGTACAACGGCGGGCGCGCCGTGCGTCAGCTATCTGCTGAACCAGCTGCAGCCGTTGCCGGTGTCGACGCCCGTGGTGGTCACGCTCAATCCATCCGCCTTGCCCGCGCCCGAGCTTGAGTATCGGCGCTTCGAATATGAGCATCCGGTGTTCGATCAGCCGGCCATCGACGCGCAGGCCCGCCTGCCGGCATTGCAAGGCCGCAGTCGCACCTGGTTTGCGGGCGCCTGGACCGGCTACGGATTCCACGAAGATGGCCTGAAGTCCGCCCTGCGCGTGGTGTCGGATTTCGGCTGCGCTCCAGCCTGGGCACAGGTTGCGCCATGAACGGCGACGCGCAGCTTCTCGTCGGCCAGGTCATGCACCGCCGCCTGCGGCCGGTCGCCAATCGCTTCGTCTATCCGGTGTTTGCCGTGCGCGTGAAGCTCTCCGCGCTGGGTCGCCTGACCGGAGCGTGGTTCGGCGTCGACTGCCTGCGGCCACTGTCCTTGCGCGTGCGTGACTACGGCCCGCGCGACGGCACGGACCTGCTCACGTGGATACGCGGCGTACTGCGCAGCGCGGGTTTGCCTGCCGATGGCGAGGTCTGGCTGCAGACCTTTCCGCGCATTGCCGGCTGGATGTTCAACCCCGTCTCGTTCTGGTATTGCCACGACGCGGCCGGCACGCTGCGCGCGGTCTTGGCCGAGGTCAACAACACCTTTGGGCAGCACCATCGATACCTGCTGTGCGCGCACGACGGCGGAGCCATCGACGCGTACACCGTGCTGACGTGCCGCAAGCAGCTGCATGTCTCGCCGTTCTGCCGGGTCGAGGGCGGCTACCGGTTCCGCTTTACGGAGACCGCTGCAACCGCGTTGGTGCGTATCGATTATCACGACCAAGACGGCCTCTTGCTGCATACCGCCATCGGTGGCCGGCTGCAGCCTTTTGATGCCGCCCACCTGCGGCGCGCGCTGCTGCGCCAGCCCTTGCTTGCACTGCAGGTCATCGGCCGCATCCATTGGCAAGCCGCGCGCCTGTGGTTCAAGGGCGTGCCGTTTTTTGGCCGCGTCCCGCACGACAGATCTTCTCCGGAGAACTCCCGATGACAGCCTCGCGCTCCCTTGCCTGGGTGCCGCCCCATGTTCCTGCTGCCGGCCGGCTGTTTCTAGCGCTGGCCGGGCGGCTGCGGCACGGCGTCCTTCACCTTGTCACGCCTGATGGCGAGGTGCAGATCGGCGATGCCGCGTCGCCGCTCGTGGCAGATCTGCGCATCACCGACTGGCGCGCCTGCGGACGCATCCTGCGCAGCGGCGACGTGGGCTTTGCCGAGGCATATCGCGACGGATGGATCGACTCGGGCAACCTCTCCAACCTGCTGCGGCTGGCCATCGTCAATGCGGCCACGCTGGACCAGGCGATCTTCGGGAATGCGCTGGCGCGCTCCGTCCTGCGCCTGCGCCACCTGCTGCGCCGGAACAGCCGTCGCGGCAGCCGTCGCAACATCCATCTGCATTACGACCTGGGTAACGATTTCTATCGCCTCTGGCTGGACGAAGGCATGGCGTATTCGTCGGCCTGGTTCAACGGCAATCTGCGGCATGGCCTTGCTGAGGCGCAAGCTGCCAAGTACCGGCGCGTGTGCGACCTGCTGCGGGTGGAGCCCGGCATGGATGTGCTGGAAATCGGCTGCGGATGGGGCGGCCTGATGGAGATGGCCTGCGCACGCGGGGCACACGTGCACGGCATCACGCTCTCGGAAGAACAGCGCCGCTACACGGCCGAGCGCCTGGCCGACGAGCCCCGGGCCCGTGTGGATCTGCGCGACTATCGGGACCTGGATGGTGCGTACGACGCCATCGCGTCCATCGAGATGTTCGAGGCCGTGGGCGAGGCTTACTGGTCGACCTACTTCCAGACACTGGTGCGCTGCCTGCGCCATGGCGGGCGGGCGCTGGTGCAGAGCATCACGATCGACGAGGCGCACTTCGAGCGCTATCGCGCCGGCACCGATTTCATCCAGCAGTTCATCTTCCCCGGCGGCATGTTGCCGAGCCGCGAACGCTTCATCCGGCTGGCCGAACAGCACGGCTTTCGTGTGGTCGACGGGCTCGACTTCGGCCGCGACTACGCAGAAACACTGCGCCGCTGGAGCCAGCGTTTCGAAGCCCGGCTCGATGCCGTGCGCGCACTCGGCTTCGACGAACCCTTCATCCGCCTCTGGCGTCTCTACTTCGCCTACTGCGAGGCCGGCTTTGACGAGGGCCGGATCGGCGTGTCGCAGTTCCTGCTGGAGCGGGCCTGACCATGTCGGCGATTGGCGTTGCACTGGTTGCGCTGATGTTTCTGGTGGCGGTGTTCAGTGCCGTGTGGGCGTGGCAGCTGCGCAGCAAGAACGCCGGCATGGTCGACCCGGTGTGGGCGTTCTCGCTGGGCGTGGTGGCGTTGCTCTACGCGGCGCTGAGCACCGGTTCATTGCCGGCACGCTTGCTGGTCGGGGCCGGCGGAGCGGTGTGGGGTGCGCGCCTTGGCTGGCACCTGTGGCGTCGCAACGCCGGCAAGCCGGAAGACGCGCGCTACCGCACGTTGCGTGAGGAGTGGGGCCCGGCCGCATCGCGAAACATGTTTGGGTTCTTCCAGTTGCAGGCGGCGGTATCGATGTTCCTGTCGATCGCGTTTGCCGTGCCGAGCTACCGGCCGGATTCTCCCAGCGCTTTCGCCATGGCGGTTGCCCTGGCGCTGTGGCTGATTGCGGTGGCGGGCGAGGCCGTGGCAGACGGGCAGTTACGCCGCTTTGCTGCAGACCCGGCCAACCGGGGCAAGACCTGCCGGGTGGGGCTGTGGCGCTACTCGCGGCATCCCAACTATTTTTTTGAATGCGTGCACTGGCTGGCCTACGTGCCGTTGGCGATCGGCACGCCGTGGGCATGGCTCACGCTGTTGCCGCCCGTGGCCATGGCGTGGTTGCTCGTCAAAGTCTCGGGTGTTCCGATGCTTGAGGCGCACATGCACGCCACGCGTGACGACTATGCCGAATACGCCCGCACAACGAGCGTGCTGATCCCCTGGCCGCCGCGCCACTGACACCCGACGTACAGATCCAAGGAGCCCACATGACTGCACTGTCCACGCCGACCCTACCGCCGCAGGCTGCGGCCGCCGCCGGTGACGGCTGGCTTATCCAGTGCTGCGAGCGCGGATGGCTGCCGGATGCGCTCGTGCGCGCCGGCATGCGCGCCCTCATGCGCCAACGCTTGCGAGACGAGGGTCTGAACGACGGCGAACTGCGTTCGCGGCGTTTCAATGCTCTGCTGGACGAGCTGCACAGCAGCCCCATCGCCATCGAGACAGATGCGGCCAACACGCAGCACTACGAATTGCCACCGGCCTTTTTCGAGGCCCATCTGGGGCCGCAGTTGAAATACTCCTGCGCCCTGTACCCGACCGGCAACGAAACGCTGGCCGAGGCTGAAGAGGCAATGTTTGCGTGCTACGCCGAGCGTGCCAGCCTGGCCGACGGTCAGTGCATTCTCGACTTGGGCTGTGGCTGGGGATCGCTGTCGCTGTGGATGGCCAAGCGCTATCCCAACGCACGCATCGTGGCGCTGTCGAATTCGCGGGGCCAGCGCAGCCGGATCGAGGCTCGCGCTGCCGAGCGCGGCCTGACGAACCTGACCGTGCACACCGGAAACATCGTCGATTTCGAGTTTGCCGAGATGCCCAAGGGCGGCCGCTTTGATCGTGTTGTCTCGATTGAAATGTTCGAGCACATGAAGAACTACGGCCTGCTGTTGAGCAAGATCGCGCGATGGATGCGACCGGACGCGGTGCTCTTCGTGCACATCTTTGCGCACCGCACGCTGGCGTATCACTTTCAGGTGCAGGACGGCACCGACTGGATGTCGAAGTACTTCTTCACCGGCGGCACGATGCCATCGGAGGCGTTGCTGCTGGAATTCCAGGACGACCTGCGCATGGCGCGGCATTGGTGGGTCAGCGGCACGCACTACGCGCGCACCGCCGACCATTGGCTCGCCAACCTGGACGCGGCCCGTGATCGTTTGATGCCGGTGTTCGTCCAGACCTACGGCAAGGCCCAGGCGGCCGTGTGGTTTCAGCGCTGGCGCATGTTCTACCTCGCAGTGTCGACGTTGTTCGGCTATGCAAACGGCAACGAATGGGGCGTGGCGCATTACCGGTTCGTCAAGCGCTAGGCACCGCAGCGGCAGTCAGGGCGGAATGCCGATGCCATCGCTGCGCTCGCCCATCCACACCAGCAGCGGCATCCATATCGCCCAGCCGACGGACAGCATGCTGAGCAAGACGGCCATCTCCGAAATGTGTGCGGCCCCAAGCGCTGCGCCCGCACGAAACGAGAGGGGGCCGGCAACGGCTCCCAGCGTCATCGCCAGCCACCATCTGCCGCGCAGCCAACGAAAGAGGACATTCACTTGGATCGCGAACAGCACCCACAGCGCCAGCAGCCAGGGCGGTGCGAATCCGGCCCACAACGTGCCGTGCGGATAGGCGATGAGGCCGGCGCGTATCAGGACGGTTTCCCACGGCGCCGCCAGCATCACGACCGACAGTACCAGCCGCAATTCCCGCTGCGGCTGGCGGGCTTGCCGCAGGTGCAGCGCGAGCAATCCGGCGACGAAGACGATGCCGATCCACGCGGCATCGCGCGCGGCACTCAACACACAGACAAACCAGCCGGCTTGTCCGGCGATTGCATAGAGGAGCGCACGATGAGAACGCATCGAAGAGGCCACCGTTGGCTCACGCTGTCAGGTTGGGCGCGTTGGCTGGCAGTCGTCACGCTGGCATTTGCCAGCGCGGCCTGCTCCGGCCCCCCGCCGAATCCCAACCCGCGGGCGGCCGTGCCGCTGAAGACCGTACCGGTCGACCTGCCGCGCTACATGGGGCGTTGGTATGTCATCGCCAACATTCCGTACTTTGGCGAGCGGGGCAACGTCGGCAGCTATGCCGAATGGTCGCTGCGGCCCGATGGCCGTATCGACGATGCCTACGTCTATCGGCCCGGCGGTTTCGACGCGCCGTTCAAACGCATGCAGTTCGTCGATTCGGTGGTGGACGGCAGTGGCGGCGGCGAATGGCGCGTGCGGTTGTTCTGGCCCATCTATGTGTCGCAGCTGACGCTGTATGTCGACCCGGAATACCGGGTAACGCTGCTCGGCTATCCGGACAAAAGCCTCGGCTGGGTGTTCTCGCGCGACCCCAACATGAGCGACGCCGACTATCGGGCAGCATTGAGCCGTTTCGACGCGATGGGTTACGACATTTCCCGTTTCCGGCGCGTAGCGCAGTTCCCCAGCCAGATCGGGCAACCGGGCTTCCAGTCGCCGGGAGACGCCAACTAGCCGTGCGCGCATCAACGTGACTTGCCCAGAAGGTGACGGCGCAAGGACGGTGCGCGCGTGCCGGGTGCCAGCCAGATATCGAAGAAGGCGCGCGCGAACGCGGGATCGTCCACCTCGGTCGTCAGTTGTCCATTTGCGTAGAAGCGTGCGCCGCGGCCGGGCAGATACACGCCGCACAAAGTGTCGCCCGGTTTGACATCGGGGAAGGCGGGCGTCATGGCGCGTTGCCATTGCGCGAGCGTGTCGTCGGGCGGGATGGGACTCTGCAGCCGCCGGATTTCGTCGATGGCGGTTTCGATGAGGCGGCTTCGCTCGATTGCGCGCCGGTATGTCACTTCCAGGGCAAAAGGCGCGTCATAGCTTGGCGGGAGTTCAGCGCTCCATAGCTGCGCATCGTAGAGGCAGAATCCAAAAAGACACAGCGCACCCTTGCCGGAGAGTTGCGGCGCTGGCACGGTGTCACGGCAATCGGCCCACGCTCCAACGCTGATGAGCGTACACAGAACGAGGAGGGTGGTTCGAGCGGCGTGAGTGCATTTGGCGGGCATATCGCAAGGTGCGCGCACCGGTGAATTCAGCGATGAACAGACGGCTTGTTGGAGTCTACCGACGGCACGGTGGATCGGGGACTACGGGCACGAAGTTTTCTTGACGCATTTCCTGCTCAGCGGTTGCACCCGCAGTACAACAGCGGCATTGAGCGGACGTAGGCGGGCATGTCGACTCAAAGCGTCTTCATTGGCGGAAAGGCGCCATGTGTTCTTCTGCATTGCATTGACGCGCGGCACTGTGCGGCGTCTTATGGCGCAAGCGCGGTATTTATTCGGGAGGACTCAGATGGCAGATACGTTGACACACGCGTCGCGACTTGCGAGGCGCGCGCGGCATGCGTTGAGCTTGTTGAGGGGGATCGGCGTTGCGCAGCATGCCGGCGGTGCGCGCACAGTCCGTGGACGCCTGCACTGGCTCACCCCGGTGCTTGCATGCGCCGCATTCCTGGCGGCATGCGCACCGACGCGTCCACCCGAAGGCATCAGCGCCGTCACGCCGTTCGACCTACAGCGCTACCAGGGCCGCTGGTATGAGCTGGCCCGGCTCGATCACGGGTTCGAGCGCGGCTTGACCGATGTTTCCGCCACGTATCAGCCGCGGCCCGACGGCAGCGTCCGCGTCGTCAACCGCGGCTTCGACCCGGCCAAGGGCGAGTGGCGGGAGGCGGTTGGCAAAGCGGTGTTCATCGGCGACGACCATACCGGCTCGTTGAAGGTCTCGTTCTTCGGGCCGTTCTATGGCGGGTATCACGTGGCTGCGCTCGACGCCGACTACCGGTGGGCCCTCGTGGTCGGGCCGGATCGCAGTTACTGCTGGGTGTTGGCACGCGATAAACGTCTGGGCGCGGCACAGCGCGAGGCCATTGCCGCGCGCGCCCGGTCCCTGGGGATCGATACCGCTGCGCTGATCTGGGTCGCGCATGAACGGCAGGATCCTGTCGGGCCGACGTAAGGGTCCGCCACGCCGGGCAACCTGAGGGCTGGCGGTTTGCCGCCATCCCACCTGCAACGCCGGCGTGGCGCGGCTCCTACGAGGCGGCGCTCGCTTCGCGATTGGCGGACTGTTCCGCCAGACGGGTCAGCTTGGCGTCCGTCGCCTTTTCCTCGTCCAATGTGCTGACGATCAGCGGCACCGCTTCATGGAAGCCGATCTCCTTCGCGAGGGCCGCGAGCGTGCCATACGAGGCGATCTCGTAGTGCTCGACCTTCTGCGCCGCGCCGATCAACCCGGCATCGAGAACCGGGCCCTTCGGGATCTCTTCGATCAGCTCGTTCGCCTCTTCGATCAGGCCCTCCATGGCAGCGCACTTCATGCGCTTGAGCTTGATGGCGCAGGTCTCGACGATCTGATCGATTCTTTCGATCTGACCTTGTGTTTCTTCCAGATGGCTTTGGAATGCCTCCGAAAGCGCTTCGTTCTGGGCGGTGCGGGCGAGCTTGCCCAGCGCTTTGGCCAGTTGCTTCTCCGCGCTGTAGATGTCCGACAACGAGTGGACGAACAGGTCTTCAAGGGTCTTACGTGTCATTGGTATCTCCGGACGAGGCGTAGTGGAAAGGGCGAAATCAGCGCTTGGCTTCCGCGCCCGGGGTCTCGGCGCGGGTCAGGAACGTCGTCGTGACGGACGCGAGATGCTCGGCCAGCCAGGCCGCCATGGCCTGCTCTTGCGGGAGGATGGCGTCGCAAACGCGCACGGTCTCGGCGTCGCCGCAATGCTCGGCGGCCGCGCGCAAGCTGGTGTAGGAGGCGATTTCCATATGCTCGAAGACGTAGCTCGCCATCGAGCCTTTGACGACTTCGTCCGAGACCACCATGCCGCTCAGCCCTTGGCCAAATGCCGCAATACGGGCGGTGATGTCTTTCACGACGGAGGTGCTTCCGCCGAGGCGCCGGATGCACGAATCGACAAGACGCTGCTGCTCCAGCGTCTCTTCAATATGGCGGTCGATCCGCGCCTTCAGCTCCGGATAGTGTTCGAGCCGGCCGGATTGTGCGCGCAGCATCTGCTCCGCTTGCTGTTCCATCGCGTGCGCATCGCGCAGCCAGTCGAGTAGGTGCTCCTGGGCAGACGTAGTCATGTTCGCTCCTGATTGGGTGGAGCGAACGGCAACGCAACGAACGGGCCTGCGGGCTGAACGTCTTGCCTTTTCCGCCTGGCCGCCACGCGGCACAGCCGTTGCTGGAAGCTGAGGGCGCAGGCGAAGGGCTTGAGCAAAACCACGGAGCAAGCAATGACCAACCAGAACCGCACTGAAGAGAACCGCAGCGAATCCCGCCGCGATGAGCGCCAGGAAAACCGCCGCGATGAAGATCGCCAAGAGGGTGGCTCGGCACAGAACCGCCGTGAAGAGCGCCAGGAGGAGCGCAACGAGGAACGCCAGGAAAGCCGCCGGGAAGAGGACCGCGAGCGCCGTGAAGAAGACCGTGAGCGCCGCCAACAATAAGCGCGAGTACTGACGCGACCCGGCCCCGCCCCGCTACAGCGCCGGCGGGGCCTTTTCTTGTGCGAGGACGACATGACACGCCCGTTTTCTATCGACGATATCTCGCGCTATGAGCGCATCACAGACGTAGCGGCGTGTCGGATGTCCGACCGCGTTGCCTACTGCGTGGAATCCGTTCATGGCGACACGTACTGTTCGGCAATCTGGATCGCGGGCGGTGAAGAAACTCCATGGCAATTGACCGCCGGGACAGCGCTGGAGACCGCCCCGCAATGGGCGCCGGACGGGAGCAGCCTGGCGTTTCTTTCCGATCGGCATGGCGGCGCGCCGCAAATTTACAGCGTGCCCTTACGGGGCGGAGAGGCGCGGCAGGTCAGCCGTTTGCCGCATGGCGTGCAGAGCTTCATGTGGTCACCCGACGGCAAGTCGCTGTTGGCGGTTGGCTGATCGAGGTTGACCCTCCTGACGCGACCCACGGCAAGCGCCGTGCGGAGGGCGTGCATGTCATCACGGAAGTGCCGTACAAGCTCGATGGCGCCGGTTTTACGTTGAATCCCCGGGCGCACCTGTTCATGGTGGATGCTGCAAGCGGCGCACATCGCCAACTGACGAACGGTCGGTATGAAGTGCGACACGCGGCGTGGAGTCCGGACGGGCAAACCGTGTATTACACGCGGACGCGCGAAGGACGATTGACGCATCGCACCGACATCTGGGTGGTGCGGCAAGACGGCACCGACATGCGCCAACTGACGGAGCAGGTCGCGATCGTGCAGGACCCTCAGCCTTCTCCGGATGGGCGGCGCCTCGTGTTTGCCGGCAGTGAATCCGCCGGCGACGCGCAGACGCGCCTTTGGCTGGTGGATCTGCAGAGCGGGCAAGTCAGCGCGTTGGGCAGTGAAGACTTGGAAATCGTCTCCGGCAAATCGTTGAGTTGGGCCGAAGGCTCCGATGCGGTCCATGTGATCGCCGCCCGCAACGGGCTGCAGGAAGTTGCGCGTATCGACGTGGCGTCGGGCGCCTACCAGACACTGGTGGCGGGGCGGCGGCATGTCTCTGCGATGGCCATGACGCGCGACCGCCTGTATTTTTGCGCGACATCGATCGCAGAGCCCGAGCAGCTCTATGCATGCCCGCACAGCGGCGAACACGAGCAACAAGTGAGCGCGACCAATGCGTGGTGGTACGAGCGAACCCGCCCCGACGTGCGCTACGAGGCGTTTGTAGTGCGAACCGATGAAGGCCGGGAAGACACCGTCTGGGCTTGGGTGATTCGCCCACCCCAACCGTGTCCGGCCGGGCCGCTATTGCTGGACTTTCATGGCGGCCCTGCAAGCTATGTGCTGCTGGCCTATGCGTCGCGTCCTTACTGGAACATCCTTTGGTCTCACGGATGGACGATTGTGGCGGTCAATGCAGTCGGCTCCAGCAGCTTCGGCCGCGCCTTCTGCGACAGGCTGCGTGGCCGCTGGGGCGAGCTTGATCTTCCGCAGCACCTGGCCGTGGCGGATGCCTTGCATGAGCAGGGCGCGCACAACGGCGCCATCGCCGCGGCCGGCAAGTCCTACGGCGGCTATCTGTCGGCATGGGCGGCATGTACCACCGATCGGCTGAAAGCGGCGGTGGTGTCGGCTCCTGTAGCCGATCTGCGCAGTCACTTTGGTACGTCGGATTCCGGCCCCTATGCGGACCCGTATGCGTTGAGCGGCAGTCCGTGGGAGGCCGTGCACACCTACGACACCTTGTCGCCCATCTACCATGCCCCGCGCGCCACGACGCCGATGCTGCTGTTGCAAGGGATGGACGACGAACGCTGCCCGCGCGGTCAATCCGAACAGCTCTTTGCAACGCTCGCCAGGAGCGAAGCGGCCCCGGCCGAGCTTGTCCTGTATCCGGGCGCGGGGCATCACTTCTTTGAATCGGGGCGACCCTCCTATCGCGAAGATGCTGCCGCGAGGGTGGTTGACTGGCTGACCCGCTGGCTCGGGCTTGGAGGCGCCATCGAGTAGGCGCCGCGTGGGCACGCGCAATGCGGATAGGCCGACAGCCCGCGGTCCGCCCTCCCAGCCATGCACACCCTTTCTCTGAGCCTCGTCGACTGGTATCGCTTTCTCTTTGGCGATGCATCCGCCGGCTTCCTGCCGGAAGTGCTGCTGCGCACATGCCTCACGTATGTGTTGCTCATCGTAGCAATGCGCTTGCTCGGCAGACGTGTCGCAGGGCAATACACGCTGTTCGAAATATCCATTGCAGTGACGCTTGCAGCCGCCATCGGCGTGCCGCTCCAGACTGCCGAGCGCGGGCTCCTGCCGCCGCTCGTGATTGCCGCCGTGGCGATCGCACTGCAGCGTGCACTCGCGCGCGCAGGCTCCACGCATCGGCGCTTCGATACGCTGCTCTCTACGGATGTGACGTTGCTCGCCTCCGACGGCTGCCTCGACCACGCCGAGCTTTCCCGCTCGGGCATGCCGCGCGAGAAGGTCTTCCAGGCGATGCGCATCAAGGGCTGGCAGCACCTCGGCCAGATCAGTCGGCTTTACATGGAGCCATCGGGTTCTTTCTCGTTTATTCCTGCCCGGCCCGCGCGCCCGGGGTTGTCTGTCCTGCCTGTTATTGACGAAACGCTGCGCGCCGAAGGTCGCATGCAAGGCTGGTCCGCCTGTATTGCATGCGGCAACACGATCGAGAAGGAAGATCTGCACGGACACCGATGCGACCGCTGCGGCTCACGAGACTGGACCTATGCCGTCACGGAAGTGGAGTGCTGATGGACTTTATCGAACGCCTGCTGGTCGGCGATGCATCGTGGTCGTTCCTCATGGAGGTGGTGCGCGCGCGGTGCTGGTCTATGTGCTGTTGCTCGTGTCCATGCGGTTGATGGGCAAGCGGATGGCAGCGCAACTGAGCATTACGGAACTGGCCGTCGTCCTGATGCTGGGCGCGGCCATCGCGGGTCCGATCCAGGTGCCGTCGCAAGGCGTGATGCCGGCGCCGGTGGTGCTCGTGGCGGTGGTGGTCTTGCAGCGGCTGACAGCCAAAGCGGGCCTGCGCTGGCGCCGCTTCGAGGTGCTGGAGCAGGGCGACGTCACCATCCTCGTGAAAGACGGCCGGATGCTGCTGGACGAGCTGAAGCGGTGCGAGATGTCGCGCGAGATGCTGGCGTCCCACCTGCGCGCTGCCGATGTCGGCCACCTGGGCCAGCTACGGCGCGCGTACCTGGAGGCGTCGGGGGCGATCAGCATTGTCTGGCGCAAACACGAACGCCCTGGGCTGACAGTCAGGGCGGACATGGAGCGTTCACTGCTCGATGTGCTGGGTGCAGATGGATATTTTGCTTGCTGGAGCTGCGGCTTCACGGTTGCTGCTCGCGCACGTCCGGCGCAGCCTTGCGAGATGTGCCACGTCACCCGATGGGAATCGGCCGTGCACCTGTCTCAGGAGCCGTTGCATTAGCGGCGATGGGGCACGGGCGACACAGGCAGGCCGCGCGAGATGCGTATCGATCGATCAGTCCTCCACGGCCGTCGATCCGGCTGCCGTGCGTTCATGGCGGTCAACGCGGTTCAACGCTCGCAGCACGGAGCGTCCGGTATCGGTGAGCCGCGCACGGTGGCGTTGCCCTTCGGCGGAACGCTCGAGCATGACCAACTGCCGCTCCAGCAACGCATCCAATTCAGCGCGGTTCATGTCGACCTGCTCGGGCGACTGGCTCAGCAACATCAGGGTGGCAAATTCGTGTGCACTCAGCATCTTTGTCTCCTAGTAACAAACAACCGTAACCAGGGGGCACGGTGCCAAATGCAGGCGCGCAAGGAGCGCGCCCGCTTGCAAGGCAAACAGCGGCCGGTGATGCGCTCAGCCGGCGTGGACTTCGATACGCCGCGGCTTCGCCTCGTCGCGGCGCGGGATGGTCAGCTTGAGAACCCCATCGCGCAACTGCGCATCGATGCGCGAGGCGTCAAAGTCGGGGCTCAGCACAAACGTGCGCGAGAAATGCGGATGCCGAACTTCGCCATGCTGCAGACGCAGCCCCGACGGCGTGGGCACCATCAGTTCGGCATCGACCGTGAGCGTGCCATCCTGCACGCGCACATCGAGCTTCTCGCGCGGCACGCCCGGCAGGTCGGCGAACAGCGTGATGCCCTGGCGGTTTTCAAAGATGTCGACAGGCGGCGCCAGGTGCGTCTGGCGTGCGGCGGGTTGTTCTGCCGGCTGCTTTGCGACCGCGGCATGACCCGGCTGCGCCTGGGTCGCCAATTGTGTGGTGTCGTTCATGATGTGCTCCTTCATGCTTGCGCAAGCTGTGGCTCAGCCTTGCACGGTGATCTGACGCGGCTTGGATGCCTCCGACTTGCCGACGCTGATGGTCAGGCAGCCGTTGACGTACCGGGCATTGACCTTCTCGGGGTCGACGTCCTGTGGCAGCTCGATCACGCGCCGGAACGCGCCGGTGAAACGCTCGTCGGCATACACGCGCGTATCGTCGGTCATCTCGAAATCCGGACGCTTGCGTTCGCCGCTGATCGTCAGCAGCCCCTTGTCGATCGAGACGTCGATCTGCGCGGGGTCGAGCCCCGGCGCGAAGGCGACGATCTCGATGGAGTCATCGGTGCTGCCAATGTTGACGGGAGGAAAGGTGCCGATGCGCGTTGCGCGCAGGCTGGCGGGCACGCCCGCAAAGAGACTGGCCATCTGCCGGTGCAGGCGGTCGAACTCGCCCAGCAGATCGGTGCCAAAAAACAGATCGCTCATGGCTGGCTCCTGGTGGGGCCCGCTCGGAGACTGAACCGAACTACGCGCTCCAGTTCATCCGTCCGTGGCGGGCCACTGACAAACAAATCGAAACACGCAGCGCGAGAACCGCGACTGCTTGACGACACCTAAAATAGGGAGGCAAGCGGAAATTTCAAGAGGCCATTCGATACGTCATTCGGAGGTTTCATGGACCTTTTCAACGCAGTGCACGAACAGATGGATGCGGTGCGCCTGCCGTTGGTCGCGGTCACCGTGACTGCGGCCCGGCGACCGAATACGCCGCTCGTGGCGATCCTGCATTGGCACGGATTCCGCCGCGCCAGTCCGCTCGTGTTACCGGGAATCGACATTCCGCCGCGCTCCGTGCCGGGCTCGGCCATTCAACTGACGCACGCCTGGCATTGCGTCGAAGCCGTTGACGAGGCGCTGCTCGATGCCGCCTGGCAGCTCGGCGCATGGGACCTGGAGCGTGTCGAGCGACGCGGCTGCAACGTGGTGGGCGCGTCCGCGGGTGAAGCGCTGGCATGTCGCCAGGCATTCGGCGATTACGACGGCGCTTCGGCGGACGAGGCACTCATCGACGGCGCGCCCGATCGCGCCGAGCTGATGCAGCTCGCCGCTGATGCAGGCTACCTGCGCTGGCTGTTCCGACCCGTCAAGGGCGGCGTGTGGCGGCAGCTTGATGAGCCGGACGACACGCTCGGCCCTGATGGCGGACGGGAACCGCCGTGTCCTGTGCTGCCGATACCGCCGACACCGCGCCAGCGGCCGGCACGCGGCCGTACGGTCTATCGCCTGGGAGCCGTCCGGCGCATCCTTTTGCCTTGAAACATTTTGTTACAAAGTCGCTGTTTTTTCGCCTCTTGAACTCGCGGCGGGGCGCTTCTATTTTGCATTCCGCCAAGTCTTTGGCACGGCTTGCCTGCCCTGCCGGGCGCCCTGCTTGAACGGCGTGCAAGTCGGATTCCCTTTTTTGGTGATCTATCGCTCAGGAGATGGAAATGAAGATTCGTCCCCTCTACGACCGGGTTATCGTCAAGCGAATCGAACAGCAACGGACGACGGCCTCGGGCATTGTGATTCCTGATTCCGCCGCAGAAAAACCCGAGCAGGGTGAAGTCATCGCGGTCGGCACGGGCCGCTTGCTTCAGGACGGCACGCAGCGCGAACTCCAATTGAAAGTCGGTGACCAGGTGCTGTTCGGCAAGTACGCCGGGCAGACCGTCAAGGTCGATGGCGAGGAACTGCTCGTCATGCGTGAAGAAGACGTCATGGGCGTCATCGAAACCCACGCCGAGGCGGTTGCCAAGGCCGCCTGAAGCCTCGAGCCGCTCGCGGACACCGCCGGATACCGCCGGACACGCAAGGAGGCCGGTTGTTCGCGACGTGTTGAGTCAACGACTTATCCGGAGCAACAAACATGAGTGCAAAAGACGTCAAGTTCCACGACAGCGCGCGCGTCCGTATCGTCAAGGGCGTGAATGTTCTTGCCGATGCCGTGAAGGTGACGCTCGGGCCCAAGGGCCGTAACGTGGTCATCGAGCGCAGCTTTGGCGCCCCGACCATCACCAAGGACGGCGTGTCTGTCGCCAAGGAAATCGAACTGAAGGACCGCTTCGAAAACATGGGCGCGCAGATGGTCAAGCAGGTCGCGTCCAAGACCGCGGACATTGCCGGTGACGGCACCACCACGGCCACCGTGCTGGCCCAGGCCATCGTGCAGGAAGGCATGAAGCACGTGGCGGCCGGCATGAACCCGATGGATCTCAAGCGCGGTATCGACAAGGCCGTGGCCGCCGTGCTCGATGAGCTTCGCAATCTGTCGAAGCCGATTTCGACCAACCGCGAGATCGCCCAGGTGGGCTCCATTTCGGCCAACTCGGACGAGGCCATCGGCAAGATCATCGCGGAGGCCATGGAGAAGGTCGGCAAGGAAGGCGTCATTACGGTCGAGGATGGCAAGTCGCTCGACAACGAGCTGGACGTGGTCGAAGGGATGCAGTTCGACCGCGGCTACGTCAGCCCGTACTTCATCAACGACCCGGACAAGCAGGCGGCCTATCTGGACGACGCGCTGATCCTGCTGCACGACAAGAAGATCTCGAACATCCGCGACCTCCTGCCGATCCTGGAAGCTGCATCGAAGGCCGGCAAGCCGCTGCTGATCGTGGCGGAGGATGTGGAGAGCGAAGCGCTCGCCACCCTCGTCGTCAATGCGATGCGCGGCATCCTGAAGGTCGCCGCCGTGAAGGCGCCCGGATTTGGCGACCGCCGCAAGGCCATGCTCGAAGACATTGCCGTGCTCACCGGCGCAACGGTCATCTCCGAAGAAACCGGCAAGCAGCTCCAGAAGGCCACGTTGGAAGACCTCGGCCGGGCCAAGCGTGTGGAGGTTCGCAAGGACGACACCATCATCATCGACGGTGCCGGCGACCAGGCCAGCATCGACGCGCGCGTCAAGTCGATCCGCGTGCAGATCGACGAAGCCACGAGCGACTACGACCGCGAGAAGCTGCAGGAGCGCGTGGCGAAGCTTGCCGGCGGCGTTGCCGTCATCAAGGTGGGCGCGGCGACCGAAGTCGAGATGAAAGAGAAGAAGGACCGTGTCGACGATGCGCTGCACGCCACCCGTGCAGCCGTCGAAGAGGGCATCGTGCCGGGCGGCGGCGTGGCCTTGCTGCGCGCGCGTTCTGCGGTGCTGAACCTCAAGGGCGCGAACAGCGATCAGGATGCCGGCATCCGGATCGTGCAGCACGCGCTGGAGGCCCCGCTGCGCGCCATCGTCGCCAACGCCGGTGAAGAGCCGTCCGTCGTGATCGCGAAGGTTGCCGAAGGCAAGGGCAACTACGGCTACAACGCGGCCACCGGCGAGTATGGCGACCTCGTGGAAGCGGGCGTCGTCGACCCGACCAAGGTCACGCGCACGGCGCTGCAGAATGCCGCGTCTGTCGCCGGGCTGATCCTGACCACGGATGCGACCATCGCGGACGCACCGAAGGAAGACAAGCCCGCGCAAATGCCGGCACCCGAGATGGACTACTGAACCACGCAGTTGCGCTGCCATCGACTGGCCGGTTCGCCGGCCAGTGCAACTGCATTTCGGCGCCGTACGGTCTTGCGGCGGTGCCGCCTTTTTCAGGTTCGATCGCCACGATGAAGCTACAACTCACCATTGACGCGAAGCACCTCGACGTTGAGATCGATGATGTCGTCGCCGGCCTGCTGGCTGCGCGCCTGGGCCTGCCGGAAGGTGCCGACCACCGCGACGCGCTCGCGCGGCACCTCAGCGAGGTCAGCGCTCCGTGGGTGTTGGACGATGAACACATGCGCAAACGCGTGCTGCGTCGCCTCATTCTGGAGATTGCAGATCCGACGCTGTTGATGCGCCATCTCATGATGGACTAGCGGTGCGTGCCGGGATGCTCAGCATTTCGTGCAGACGCCTCAACGATAAATATTTCACGGCACGATCACGATCGGCTCGTCCGGGTGGATGAGCCCGACATTGCGATGCGCGAACTGCGGGTTGATCTGCAGCAACTGCGCAAGCGCTGCCTCCACCTGCTTCTCGTCCGACATGGCCTGGCGCTGCGCATCGGAAACGTGCGCCTCGTGCAACAGCGGTGTGCGATACCGGTCGGCAATGCCGTTGAGCGTGTCGCCCGGCTGCACCACGTATTCGGAATGCGTGGGGGCAGGTTGCGGCGTGGCCGGTGTGCTCGGAGGCTGGCCGGACGGTGGACTGGTCGAGGGCGCAGTCGGGCCGGCCGATGACGAAGGCGATGCGGACGGCGACACCACCGCCGACGGCGAGACCGATGGCGACGGTGACACCGAAGGCGATGCCGATGCACTCGGTGATGCACTCGGCAACGGCGTGACAGCCGGTGTGCCGGGCGGGCGCTTGTTCTTGTCGTCCTGCATGAACAGCGGCTTGATCAGGTTGAATGCATACGCCGAGAGCGGCAGCAGCGCGATGGCGATCTTGTGCTT
This sequence comes from Ralstonia sp. TCR112, assembly GCF_007997035.1. Taxonomy (GTDB): domain Bacteria; phylum Pseudomonadota; class Gammaproteobacteria; order Burkholderiales; family Burkholderiaceae; genus Ralstonia; species Ralstonia edaphi. The sequence goes on from NZ_VOSS01000009.1 coordinate 89,367, forward strand.
GCTCACAAACTCCGACGCATTCGGGAAGTGCGAGCTGAAGCGCGAGAGGCCGAGCGCGCCCGACGACAGCAGCATCGGCACGCCCTTGATGTAGTCGCCGCCCATCATCTGCGCGGCGCCGAGCAGCATGCCGCCGGTGGCGGCGAGCGTATCTGCCGAGATATCGAGCCCGCGCACCGTGCGGCTGCGCTGCTCGATGTCGATGTTGCGCCCGCGTCCGAGCAGCACGCCGGTGGTATACGCGATCGACGCCACTGTGCCGCCCGTAGGCAGTACGTACCAAATGGCCGAATCGTGCGCCAGCGTCCACGCCTTGGTCGCCATCGCATGCGCATACGAGGCGAGGCCCATGCTGTAACCCCCGATGGCGATCTGCCGGCCCCAATAGCCGAGCTTGGTGCGCGGGTGGCCCAGGTGCACCTGCTGCAGCCCGGTGCCGCTGAAGATGGCCTGGATCTGCTTGACCAGGTCGGCCGACACGGCCTGCGTAGCCTCGGTGGCCTGCGTGCGCGTGATTTCCCGATTGCCCAGGCGCTGGTAGATGTTGTGCACGCTCCAGTTGGCTTCGGCCACGAACGTGCGCAGGCGCGTCTCGATGTCGGCCAAGTCAGCCGGCACGGTCTTTTCCGACGTGTGGTCCGGCAGTGCCTTGACGAGCCGGTCGACCATCGTCTGCGTGGCCTCGCTGAAGACGCGCGGGTCTGCCCGCTCGATGGTCGCCATCGTCGCCTGATGCAGCACCTGCGCCGAGCGTCCGACCCGCAGCAGCAGCATGGAGGGGTTGCTCGCCAGCGAAACCGTGTTGGCCCCGGTGCCCGGTATGCCGATCAGCACCGCACCGGCACCCCCTGCCACGGAGGCACCCACGGTCATCACTTCGCGCGCACGCGTGCCGAGCTTGGGCTTGGCGCCTTCCACGCCCAGCGCATTGAGTTCCGCCGATGCCTGTTCCGGCTTGAGCAAGACCTTGCGCGCGGTCTGCGTGGTCTGGACACGCCCCGCGCTCTGAGGCTCGCCGGACGCGTCCACCGACAGGGCCTTCTCGTTTTCCACCATCTGCCTCCAGGTGGGCAGCGGTGTGGCCGGGTCTCGGGCCGACGCCGGCAGTGCCTTGGCGCCCGCGGGGCGCGCGGCCACGCCCATCTCGTCCGTCCATTGCTTGGCAAACTGACTGGCGAGTTCCTCCTTCGGACTCAGGCGCCCCTTAGCGTCCCACAGCGGTTTGGCAAAGGCGATCTCGGTGGCGCGGGCACGATTGACGAGCGCGGTCGTGTTGCCGTTGAAGACGCGGTCGATGATCGCGTTGACCTGGCTGTCCGAGAGGTTGTACTTCTGCCTGCCAAGCCGCGCGATCTCGGCCAGCAGCACCTGGTTCTGCGCGTCGTACTGGCTCTTGGACGGGCGCTCGAACACACGCGTGAGGGCATCGTCGCCATGCAGCCGGCCCTGGGTGGGCGCGCCGTCCTGCTCGAAGCGCAGCACCATGTCGGCGACGGCGGTGTTCAGCCGTTCGTTGGCGATGGCATCGGCACCATTGGTGGCGTACGACACGCCCATGTGCACCCAGGGCAGCGTGGGCCGTTCCAGCACCTGTTCGACGAGCTTGGCGTTGCCGCCGCCCGGCACCGGCTCGAGCACCGTATCCCAGCCATGGAAGCTGACCATCACGTGGGGCGCCGGCGCATCGGCGTGGGTGGCGCCCCACTTCTCCAGCATCGAGAACAGCCGCACGTGGTTGTCGTACGCGTCATTGGTGCGTGCGGTGAAGTGGTTGTTGGTGCCGATCAGCGGCCGCGACGGCGCGAACTCCAGGCGGATGACCACGCCGGTCTGCGACGACAGGTCGAGCCATTTGTCGAGATGCGACTGGTGCAGATCGTCGAGGAACAGCTTCTTCTGGTCGGCGCCGCTGCCGGACTTGATCTGCGCGTTGGCATGGTCGATCGTCGCGTTGTTCACGTCGATCTGCTTGGCGGCGCGCACGAAGCTCGGGTCCTGGCGCTTGCCCACAGCGGCACGCAGCGAATACGGGTCGACCACGAGCGAAATCACCGGCATGGCGCCGCCCGTTTTCTTGATGAACGCAAGCGCCTTGGCGGGGTCGTCGCGCAGGCGATATGCCCGGCCCATCGGCGCCAGCCGCGCCTGGAGAGGGAATTCCGAACGCAGGAATGTGTTGACCATGTGCCGGTCACCTGTGGCCGCTGCCGAGTACCGCTGTGCGATGCGTTTGCCCGCAAAGGGCACGCGGCGCGACACGGTGTTGGCGGCCACGTCGCGGGCCACGCGCAGCTTGAGCTTGATCTTGCGCCAGAGCTGCGCATCGGCCATCACGACCTCGGGCGCGCGGTCCTTGACCGGTTTGAATTCCACATTGCTGGCATAGGGATCGGTCTTCTTTCCGGCCAGCAGTTCGACCTCGTCCAGCGGGCGGGTGAGGTTGCCCAGCTTGGGCGCGTCGGGCGGCAGCGCCACCGTGGTGGTGCTGGAGAGCACCGGCTGGTACACGCCGATCTCCAGTCCGGTGCCGCTGCGCTGCCGTGCCTCGAATTGATCCGGGGGCAGACGCGTGAGCAGGAAGTGGGTGTCCGCGCCAAAGCTGTCGTGACCGATGGCCAGCTCCTTGGCCGGGGTGCCGTTCTGCTGCGCGGCGGCCTTGTTCCAGGTGCCATACCAGGTGAGAGCGTTGCCCTCGGGCTCCAGGCGGCCGATTGGCGTATGGCGGCCCAACTGGCCTGCGTTGTCGGCCGTCTTGTAGACGTAGATGTAGTGCGTGCCCGCTTCGAGCCAGCCTTGCTTGACCAGGTCGCGCAGGTGGACGATGTTCGGTCCGCTGTAGTCGAGCGCGGGGACTTTGGTGTCGGGCAGCATGCGCACTTTGGCGTAGCCCAGAGCCGACGCTTCGAGCGGCGTGCCGGTGGTGACGGGCTCTTCCAGCTTTCGCTGCCGCCATTGCAGAAGCTGGGCGGCCCGCCCGCGCAGGAAGCCGCCGTTGGCCTGACGGTTCAGTGTGGTGGCGGCCTGTGCGACTTCGCCCGGCTTGAAGGCCGGCATGCCGTATTCGGACCGTTTCCAGAGCGTGCGCGGCTTGAGGAAGCCGCCCAGTTCCTTCACCGTCTCGGGCTGCACCGAGCTGACCACGAAACGTACGCCGCGCGGCGCGCTGCGCAGCGTGCGTGCGCCGTGCGTCTGCTGCTTGGCAAAGGCGGCTTCGAGGCTGCGTTCGGGCACGGTGGCCCCGTCCATCGGCGCATCGACGTGGTATGTCCATGTGCCGTCGGTGCCGCGCTTGGCATGGCCCTTCGGGGCACCGCCTTTCTTGTCGATCACGTAGATGATGTCGCTGTCCTTCGCGGCTTCGGTGGCGTCTTTCACGCTCTTGTAGCGCTTGGCGTGCCCAAGCTGCTGGATGTCGGCCACGACCTTGGCGTCGATCTTGTCGGCCGCCGGTGACAGCACGTGCGAACCGTCATCGCCATTGATGCGCGATGGACCGCCCAGGGCCTGCAACCGCTCGTACGACACGGGGCTGATGTAGAAATCGACGCCCTTGCGTGCGGTGTGCATCGCAGAGTTGTCGCCGCGCACGGCGCGCTTGATGATCTTGGGGACCTTGCTGCCGGCCACGGCCTGGGGCGGCGCGAAGGTGCCGTCGTCGCGCAGCTGCGTGGTCGCGACGATGACGGGCGTGCCGTCTGGCTGGGTGCTGCCTTTGAGCGCGATCAAGACCGTATTGCTGCCAGCCTTGCCGGCCAGCACACGCAGCTTGGGCACCTCGGCGCCCGGCACATGCCGCAGCGTGCGCAGGTCTTTCACGTCGAGCCATTCGGCGGCCTGTGCGGCGGCTTTCTGGGCGTTCGACGCCGCTGCCGACGCCGGAGCCGGCATGTGCGGTGTGCCCGGCGCCGCGCCGTTCCAGCGCGAGGCGTAGTACTGCGCGTAGGTCTGGTCCGGCGCGGTGGACGGCCGCAGGCTGCCCATGGTCTGCGCCAGGCGCAAGTGGGCCTCGGGGTTGTTGGCATCCCACTGCGCATAGGCCTGTTCCAGCGGCTGCGGCATCTGCGCGCGGGCGCCGATGTCCACACCGGTTGCGGCCAGTATTTCGTCGCGTACGTTGAATGCGTTGCCCTGGGCACTGGCCTCGCCGGCGAGCAACGTCTGCACGAAGCTGTCCTCGCTGTGGCGTTGCAGGCCCTGCAGATCGAGCTCCGCTTTCACAGCGTGGTCGGCCTCATGGCTCAGCGTGTAGACGAGCGATCCGGCGTCGGCGGCGTTGGCGTCGAGCGTGATGGTCTTGCGCGCGGCATCCATCGCCGAGCCCTGGTTGCGGTGTCCGAGGCGCACCGTCCAGCCGGCGTCGTGCAGCAGGCGCAATTGGCGCGTGAGCGTGTCGGAGGCGCCAATCAGCGCGCGGGCGCTGGGCGGCAGCGGTGCGCCGCCAAACGACATCGTCACGCGGTCGGCCGGCGTGGTCTGGTAGGTGGCATCCTGCGGGCGGTATTGCGTGCCGGTGCCGCTGTAATCTGGGGCACCGGCCGGGCGCGCCACCGGACCGCCGAGGTTGCGCGCCGGGTTGGTGGGGTCGATGCCGATCTCGGCAAAGCGCCGGCCGGTGGCTTTCTGCAGCGCGGCGCTGTAGTCAAACGGTAAGCCGTATTGGGCGGCGGCCTGCTGCGCCAGCACGGTGTCGTGCTGGGCCAAGGAGATCGCGTAGGCGCGGATGCTGCCAAAGCTCTGTTCCGCGCCCGGCGTGCGGCCGATGTCGGAGGCGCCAAACTGCGTGTTGCCGGCGGCAAACCTGTCGATGGCGCTGAGCAGCCGGTTAACCATCGCGGGGGTCGGTTCCGCGGCGGTGGACACGCCGCGCAGCTGTGCCTCCGTCATTGACGGCACGGTGTCGTGGAAGTGCTCCGGATGCTGCTGCTGGTAATGCCGCAGCGCCTCCACAACGCGGTCGACGGCCGCGCGATCGGTGGCATACACGACGATGTTGTCGGCGCGCGGGCCAGCGGCGTCGGGGCCGGACGCCTTGGCCGCATAGATGCCCGGGAAGCGGCCGGGCTGGTCCACCACGCCGCGCACCAGGAAGTCGAGCACGTCCAGCACGTGCGGCGTCTTTGCGTTGACGTAGACGCGCTCGGTGACGGCGTCGGGGTCGACGAGACCGTCCTCGCGCATGAAGTGATAGAACGTGGTGCGCGCGCGGCCTTCCGTCGGCATCGTGCTGTCAACGAAGGCCCCGTCGGCTTGCGACACGGTGTAGGCGCCTTCGGGGCGCTGCTCTGCCAGGGCGATCAGGCGCGGGAAATAGAACTCGCCCGGCATGGTGTCTTCCGGCCCCGTGACGCCGCCCGTGCGGGCGTACAGGCGGTACACGTCCTTGTTGCTCAATGCACCGTGGGCTGCGTCTGCCCCTTCTGCCTGCACGCGGGCCAGCAGCGCCTGCTGCGACTCGAGTGCCGATTCGGCGCCACGCGGCCCCAGCTCGGGCAGCACGCGTTGCGCGGCGTGCTGCCC
>NZ_VOSS01000090.1 GCF_007997035.1 Ralstonia sp. TCR112
CCTCCGGCACGCGCACTTGCAGCGTGCCCGCTTCCGCATCCAGCACGACGATATCGCCATCGCGCACACGTGCCAGCGGCCCGCCGTTGAGCGCTTCCGGGGTGATGTGGATGGCGGCCGGCACCTTGCCCGACGCACCCGACATGCGGCCGTCCGTCACCAGCGCGACCTTGAAGCCGCGCTCCTGCAGCACCGACAGCGTCGGCGTGAGCTTGTGCAGCTCGGGCATGCCGTTGGCGGCCGGGCCCTGATACGGCAGCACGGCCACGAAATCGCGTTCCAGTTCGCCGGCCTTGAACGCGTTGATCAGATCGTCCTGCGCGAGGAAGACGCGTGCCGGCGCTTCCACAAAACGATGTTCCGGCTTGACCGCCGACACCTTGATGACCGAGCGCCCGATGTTGCCGTCGAGCACCCGCAGGCCGCCGTCCGACGAGAACGGCTCGGCCACGCCGCGCACGATGTTGGTATCGAGCGAGGCGGCGGCGCCATCGCGCCAGACCAGCTTGTCGCCTTCCAGGAAGGGCTCTTGCGCATGACGGCGCAGGCCCTTGCCCATGATCGTCGTCACATCGTCGTGCAGCAGGCCGGCGTCGAGGAGTTCGCGAATCACGATGGACAGACCGCCCGCGGCCTGGAATTCGTTCACGTCGGCCTTGCCGTTCGGGTAGACCCGCGCCAGCAGCGGAATCACGCCCGACAGATCGTTGAAGTCGTCCCACGTGAGCAGGATGCCGGCCGCACGCGCCATCGCCACCAGGTGCAGCGTGTGGTTGGTCGAGCCGCCCGTGGCCAGCAGGCCGACGATGCCGTTGACGAACGCGCGCTCATCCAGCACGTCGGCAATGGGGGTGTACTGGTCGCCGCTGAAGACGAGCTTGAGCGCCTGGCGCGCCGACTCACGCGTGAGCGCTTCGCGCAGCGGCGTGTTCGGGTTGATGAAGGCGGTGCCCGGCAGGTGCAGGCCCATGACCTCCATCAGCATCTGGTTGGAGTTGGCCGTGCCGTAGAACGTGCACGTGCCCGGGCCGTGGTACGACTTGGATTCGGCTTCCAGCAGGTCGGCGCGCGAGAGCTTGCCTTCGGCGTACAGCTGGCGGGTGCGCGCCTTTTCATCATTGCTGATGCCGGTGGTCATCGGGCCGGCCGGCACGAACACGGCGGGCAGGTGGCCGAACGACAGCGCGCCGATCACCAGCCCCGGCACGATCTTGTCGCACACGCCCAGGTACAGCGCCGCGTCGAACATCTGGTGCGACAGCGCCACGGCCGTCGACAGGGCAATCGTGTCGCGCGAGAACAGCGACAGCTCCATCCCGTCCTGCCCCTGCGTCACGCCATCGCACATGGCCGGCACGCCGCCGGCAAACTGCGCGGTGCCGCCGGCCTCCAGCGCAGCCTGCTTGAGCCACGCCGGAAACGCCTCCAGCGGCTGATGCGCCGACAGCATGTCGTTGTAGGCGGAGACAATCCCCAGGTTCGGCCGCTCCAGCGCTTTCAGGCGGATCTTCGCTTCGCCCGGCATGGCCGCAAAACCGTGGGCGAGGTTCGTACACGAGAGCAGCGTACGCTCGACCTTGCGGCCGGCATTCTTGCGGGTCACGTCCAGATAGGCCTGGCGGGGGCTGCGGCTGCGGTCGATGATGCGTTGGGTGACGGCGGCCAAAGTGCGGTGCAGGGCCATGCGGGTTCTCCTGGAGGGGGTAGGTCCGGGCGGGACGGAATGCTGTAATTTTCCTACAAATGGGCCGGATGTGGTGCAGGGTTTTCCACAGGTACCGCATCCGACGCAGCGCCGGTAACACGGCCGAGCACGCGAATTGCGTGCCAGAAGGCGCGCGGGAGGCCATGCTTCGGCGCAAAAGATTTGCCGGAAACGCTTGCCGGGGCAGTTTCACGAACGTCTTGCTCGCGATGTAGTAATACTACAAAATGAGCTGAAAAGACGTGGCTTTGCTAGTCAGCTAGGCTAGCCTAATCGATGGCTCACACACAGGAGATGACGATGTCGGTGCCCGCATTCGACATGGTGTTGTTCGGCGGTACGGGCGATCTTGCCCGCCGCAAGCTGATTCCGGCCTTGTTCGATGCGCATCAGGGCGGCGAACTGCACCCGCGCGGGCGGATCTTCGCCATCGGCACGCAGCCGCTGGAGACAGCTGGCTACCTGGCGTTGCTGGAGCGCGAAACGCGCCCGACCATGCGCCTGTATTCCGGAGCGCCCGTCTCCGACGACGCCTGGGCCTCGTTTGCCGAGCGCATCGTCTACCAGCAGGTCGACGCCCGCAAACCCGAACAGTTCGACGGGCTGGCCGCCGCGCTGGGTGAAGACCGGGCGCCAGTGACGGTGTGCTATCTGGCGACGGCGCCGGGCTTCTTCATCGACATCTGCAAGCAGCTCGCCCGCGTCGGGCTGAATACGCCCAATGTGCGGTTGGTGCTGGAAAAGCCGCTGGGCACGGATCTCGCGTCAAACGAGCGCATCAACTCCGCCGTGGCCGAGTTCTTTGCCGAAGACCAGATCTACCGGATCGACCATTACCTCGGGAAAGAATCCGTCCAGAACCTGATGGCGATCCGCTTCGGCAACGCGCTGTTCGAGCCGCTGTGGCGCCGCGAGTGGATCAAGGACGTGCAGATCACGATTGCCGAGCAGCTTGGCGTGGAAAAGCGCGGCGATTTCTACGACGGCGTCGGTGCGCTGCGCGACATGGTGCAGAACCACCTGCTGCAACTGCTATGTATCGTCGCCATGGAGCCGCCGTCGAGCCTGTCGCAAGACGCCATCCGCGACGAAAAGCTGAAGATCTTGAAAGCGCTCAAGCCGATCCCGCTGCAAGAGGTGCCTGAGAAGACCGTGCGCGGCCAGTATCAGGAAGGCGCCATCGCCGGGCAGCCGGTGCAGGGCTATCTGCATGAGCAGGGCATTCCGCCCGACAGCCGCACGGAAACCTTCGTCGCCATCAAGGCCGAGATTGCCAACTGGCGCTGGGCCGGCGTGCCGTTCTACCTGCGCACCGGCAAGCGCATGCCGCAGCGGTTGGCGGAGATCGTCGTACGTTTCCACGATGTGCCGCACGCGCTGTTTCCCAAGCCGCTGATCCAGTTTCCGGAAAACCGTCTCGTCATCCGCCTGCAGCCGGAAGAGAGCATCCGCCTGCAGTTCCTGACCAAGACGCCGGGTGCGGCGCTGGGCCTGCAGCCGTCCACGCTGGACCTGGACTTTACCGACCACGGCGGCGTGCGCCATGCCGGCGCGTATGAGCGTCTGCTGATGGACGCCGTCAACGGCAAGCTCGGCCTGTTCGTGCGCCGCGATGAACAGGCCGAAGCCTGGCGCTGGGTCGAGCCGATCATCGAAGCGTGGAACGAAGCACGCATTCCGCCCAAGGGCTACACCGCGGGCAGCTGGGGCCCCGCGGCATCGAGCGCGCTGCTCTCGCGCGACAACGCCGCCTGGCACGAGGAGATGTAATGGCGATGCGCTGGCACGCAGTTCCGGACGCCGCCGCGCAGGTGCAAGCGCTGGCTGCGGCCATTGCCAACACGCTCACGCATGTGATCGAGGAACAGGGCAGTGCGTGCCTGGCTGTGTCCGGGGGGCGTTCGCCCATTGCGCTGTTTGCTGCCTTGCGCGTGTTGCCGCTGCGCTGGGCCGACGTGTCGATCACCCTGGTCGACGAGCGTGCGGTGCCGCCCGGGCATGCCGACAGCAACGCGCGGCTCGTGCGCGAGCACCTTTTGCAGGATGCGGCGGCAGCGGCGCGTTTCTTTCCCCTGGTGTTGTCACCGCATGTGCATGGCGATTCGGTTGACGTGGATGCATGCGTGGCGACGGCCAACGATCCGTTTCAGCAACCCGACGTAGTGATTCTCGGCATGGGCGACGATGGGCATACCGCATCGTTGTTTCCCGACGCGCCTGAATTGGAAGAGGGCATCGATCGCACGCATGCGCCGGCGTATCTGCCGGTGCGGCCCGGCGCAGCGCCGCATCGGCGCATCAGCCTGAACCTGTCTGCGCTGTGTGCGGCGCGGCGGCTGTTTCTGTCGATCTCGGGGCCGGTCAAGCGCGGTGTGTTCGACGAGGCCGCGCAAGGCGGGGCACAGCGCGCGCTGCCGGTGAGCTATGTCATTCATCAGCGGGAGGTACCGCTCGATGTCTATTGGACTGCATGACGTGAACGCGGGCACCGTGGCCGACACGCTGGCCTACCCGCGGCTGGTCGCCGACGTGGGCGGCACCAACGTGCGCTTTGCGCTCGAGATGGCGCCCATGCGCCTGGCCCACATCGGTGTGCTGGCCGGCGATGATTACCCGTCGCTCGAAGCGGCCATGCGCGCGTACCTGGCATCGCTGCCGCCGGAAATCGCGGCGGCTGGCGTGCGGCATGCCGCCATCGGCATCGCCAATCCGGTGCTGGGGGACCAGATTCGCATGACCAACCGCGACTGGGCGTTCTCGATCGAGGCGATGCGCCAGTCGCTGGGTTTCGACACCTTCGTCGTGCTCAATGACTTTGCAGCGCTGGCGCATGCGTTGCCGTATCTGCCTGCAGATGAGCTGGAACAGGTTGGCGGCGGCGCCAGCCTGGCCGATGCGCCGCGGGCGCTGCTCGGCGCCGGCACGGGCCTGGGCGTCGCGTCGCTGCTGCCGACGGCGGAGGGCCGCTACATTGCCGTGGCCGGCGAGGGCGGCCATGTCGCCTTTCCGCCGATGAATGACGAGGAGGTCGTGATCTGGCGCTTCGCGCGTGAGCGCTTCGGCCATGTGTCGGCCGAGCGGTTGATTTCTGGCATGGGCCTGGAGTTGATCTACGAGGCGCTCGGCGCGTGCTTCGATCTCTGGCAGCAAGGCCCCACGTTGCGCCGCGCCGCCGACATCACTGCCATCGCATTGGGCGAGATGGAAGATGCTGCGGGCGACCACGCACGCTGCCGCTACGCCGTCGATACGTTCTGCGCGTTTCTCGGCACCATCGCGGCCAACCTGGCGGTCACGCTGGGCGCGCGCGGTGGCGTGTACATCGGCGGCGGCATCGTCCCGCGTCTGGGGCCGGCGTTTGCCAACTCGCCGTTCCGGCGGCGTTTTGAAGACAAGGGCCGTTTCTCGGCCTATGTGGCATCAATGCCGGTGTACGTGATTCATTCACCGTACCCGGGGCTGATCGGCCTCTGTGCTGCCATGGACCACGCGGTGGCCCAGGGACACTGACGCCGCGTCGGCGTCGGCATTGGCGTTATTCAGGTTGATCGGCGTGTTGGGGCGCGCTGCCCTTGCGCAGCGCAACTTCCAGCACCAGCGCATCGAGCAGCGCCAGGTGCAACAGGCGCGCGACCATCGAGCGGTCCGCCACGGCATCGTCCACGTCGGCGGGCAGCACCACATCGGCCAGTGCCGCGAGCGGGCTGCCAGGCGTGGTGACGGCAATCACGCGCACGCCGAGTTCGCGCACGCGTTCCACCGCCGTCTGCAGTTCGGGCAACGCGCCCGATTTTGAAATGGCGATCACCACGTCGCCCGCCTGCAGCACGTTCAGCGACATCGACACCAGATACGGATCGCTATACGCATTCGCGGGAATGCCGTAGCGGAAGAACTTCGTCTGCGCATCGAGCGCCACCACGCCGGAGCTGCCGAAGCCGTACAGGTCGATGCGATGTGCGCTGTCGACCAGCGCCACCGCCGCATCGAGCGTGCGAGCGTCGAATCGTTCTTGCAGCGTGGTGAGCGAATCGATGGCGTTCCGCAGGACGCGCGTGCCCGAGGGCGACGCGCTGCGCGCCGGTGCGGCATCTCGGGCGACGTTGCCTTGTGCGAGCCGCAGCTTGAAATCCGACAGGCCATGGCAGCCCATCGAGCGGCAGAAGCGGATGACGGTCGGCTGGCTGACGCCGGCCTCACGCGCGATGGCGGCCACCGGCAGGCTCAGCACTGTTCCGGCCTGGCGCAGCACCCAGTCGGCCACTTGGCGTTCGGCCGGAGAGAGCGACGGGCGCGCCGCGCGAATGCGCTCGCGCAGGTCGGTCGGTGCATCGGGTGTGGCGGAGGAAGTGGCTTGCTGGGCGCTCATCTGCGCGCGGGTTCGAATGGCGGACCGCATCACGATAAAGGCAAGCGCAGCCGTGCGCAACCGCCCGGCGAGGGGTTGCTAGATGCCGCGCGCTCCGACTGCAACTGACTGTTTTTGCACTGTTGCGAGGCGAGCGCGTTGGCTACGGTGAACGACGCCCACGTCGCCACAAGCGGCGTGGTCCTGCAACGTCGTACCCCTCAAAAGGACATCCGATGCTCCGTACTGCTCTCCCCCTGCAGCGCTTTTCCACGCTGTGCCGTCATCTGGCGTATGCCTGGCCGCTGGTGTTCGCGGCTGGGCCGCTGCATGCCGCCACCGACTGGGTCGATACCCACACCAAGGCGTTCGTGACCGGCCCGCAGCTCATGGCCCGCGGCGCCGCCAACGAGGTCGCACCTGGTCAGACCACCGATGTGCTGGTCAGCCTCAAACTGCGCAACGAGGCCACGCTGAAGGCGCTCGCGCACGATGTGAACGATCCGCGCAGCCCGCGCTACCGCAAGTACCTGACCAGCGAGCAGTTCATGGCCGACCACGCGCCCACGCAGGCGCAGGTGGACGCCGTGGTGGGCTATCTGCGGCAGAACGGCTTTATCGATATCGATGTGGCGCCCAACCGGCTGCTGGTGTCGGCGCGCGGTACGGCCGGCACGGTCAAGGCGGCGTTCAACACGCCGCTGGTGCATTACCAGTTGGCCGGCCGCAGCGGATTTGCGAACAGCGGCAAGGCGCAGGTGCCGCGCGCGCTGGGCGGCATCGTCGGCTCGGTGCTGGGTCTGCAGAACGTGGTGCGCGCGCGTCCGCTGCTGCGTGTGGGCGATGTGGCCGAAGCGCGCACGCTGGCAGCGGGCACCGCGACGGGCCACTACCCGAAGGAATTCCCGGCGCTGTATGGCGCGACCGGTGTGCCGACGGCGGCCGGCACCACAGTGGGCGTCATCACCATCGGCGGGGTATCGCAAACGCTGCGCGACTTGCGCACGTTCACGAGCAACAACGGTTACGCCACGGTGTCCACCACCACGATCAAGACGAACGGCACCAGCGGCAACTACACCGATGATCAGGAAGGCCAGGGCGAGTGGAACCTCGACAGCCAGTCCATCGTGGGCGCGGCCGGCGGCGCGGTCGGCAAGCTGGCCTTTTACATGGCCGATCTCAACGCGCCGGGCAACACGGGCCTGACCAAGGCGTTCAACAAGGCGGTGACCGACAACACGGCCAAGATCATCAACGTGTCGCTCGGCTGGTGCGAGAACGACGCCAGCGCCGACGGCACGCTCGATGCCGAAGAGGCCATCTTCACCACGGCCGCCGCGCAGGGGCAGACGTTCTCCGTGTCTTCCGGCGACGAGGGCGTCTACGAGTGCAACAACCGCGGCTATCCGGACGGCGGCAACTACAGCGTGTCGTGGCCGGCATCGTCGCCGCACGTGCTGGCCATTGGCGGCACCACGCTCTATACGAGCGGATCGAGCTTCGCCAGCGAGACCGTGTGGAACGAGGGCCTCGACGGCAACGGCAAGCTGTGGGCCACCGGCGGCGGCATCAGTCAGATCCTGCCGGCACCGAGTTGGCAGGGCGGCAATGCGCGGCTCTTGCCCGATGTGTCGTTCGACGCGGCGCAAAGCACCGGTGCCTACATCTACAACTACGGGCAGCTGCAGCAGATTGGCGGCACGAGCCTGGCGTCGCCCATCTTCGTCGGCTTCTGGGCGCGGCTGCTGGCGGCCAACGGCAACCTGGGCTTTCCGGCGGCGCGCCTGTACAGCGCCATTCCGGCCAACGCGTCGCTGCTGCGCTATGACGTGGTGTCGGGCAACAACGGCTACCAGGGCTACGGTTACAGCGCCGCCAAGGGCTGGGACTACCCGACGGGCTGGGGCAGCCTGAACATCGGCGCGTTGAACCAGTTGATCAAATCGGGCGGATTCTGATGCGGAGGTGAGTTTGCGGGCGGTTTCGCACAAAGCGCGAGCCGCCCGCGCGGCGGTTCTACAATGAGCCTTCCCCGGCTTATTTTTGATTCGTCATGCGCGTACTGCTCGTGGAAGACGACGACATGATCGGCGACAGCGTGCGCAAGGGTTTGCGCCACGACGGTTTCGCCATCGATTGGGTGCGCGACGGCGAGGCTGCCGTGCACGCCGTGACCGCCCCCGGTGCCGCGGGTGCGGAACCGGGCACCACCATGTTCGACCTCATGCTGCTCGACCTCGGCCTGCCCAAGCGCGACGGGCTCGACGTGGTGCGCGAGCTGCGCCAGCGCGGCATCTCCATCCCCATCCTGATCCTGACCGCGCGCGATGCGGTGGCCGACCGCGTAGCCGGGCTCAATGCCGGCGCAGACGATTACCTCGTCAAGCCGTTCGACCTGCAGGAGCTGGCTGCGCGCATGCACGCGCTGCTGCGCAGACAGGGCGGCCGTGCCGATCCGCTCATGCGCCACGGCGAGGTGCTGCTCAACCCCGTGACCCGCGAAGTGCTGCGCGCGGGTGTGCCGGTCAAGCTGTCGGGCCGCGAGTTTGCGGTGCTGCATGCGCTGCTCGCGCGGCCGGGCAAGGTGTGGTCGATCGCGCAGCTGCAGGACAACCTCTACGGCTGGGATGAAGAGGTCGGCAGCAACACGGTCGAGGTCTACATCCATGCGCTGCGCAAGAAGCTCGGCAGCCATTTCATCCAGAACATCCGCGGCGTGGGGTATGTGATTCCACGTGAGGCGCCGACGTCGCCTGCGGAACCTGCCGGCGGCGACGCGCACCAATAATCCATGCAATCCATCCGTAAAACCCTGCTGTGGTGGCTGGCCGGCGGCCTTCTGGCGGGCATCGTCATCGCCACCGGCCTGATCTACGCGCAGGCGCGCCAGGAAGCCAACGCGCTGTTCGACTACCAGATGCAGCAGGTGGCCGCCGCGCTGCCGAGCCAGTGGATCGACCCGCCGCCCCCGGCGCTCGCCGGCATTGCGCGTGACGACGACGTCGTGATCCGCATCTGGGACGGCACAGGCCGCAGCCTGTACCTCTCGCACGCGCGCCCCAATCTGCCGGACCAGGCCGAGTTGGGCTTTTCCGACGCGAATACGCCCGAGGGCCCGTGGCGCATCTACAGCGTTGCGTTCGGGCCTGCCGTGGTGCAGATCGCCCAGCCGTATAGCGCGCGGCACGAGGTGGCGGCGCGCATGGCGTTGCGCACCGTGGCGCCGTTGCTCATCCTCTTGCCGCTGCTGGGCTGGATCCTCTGGCTGGCGGTCGGGCGCGGGTTGGCGCCGCTGGGCTCCGTGGCCAAGCAGGTGCAGGCGCGCGACGCGGCCGCGCTGTCGCCGTTGCCCACGCACGATTTGCCGGACGAGATCCGGCCGCTGACGAACGCATTGAACGATCTGCTGGCGCGCCTCGGCACCGCACTGGCGCACCAGCGCGCGTTTGTCGCCGACGCCGCGCATGCGCTGCGCACGCCACTGGCTGCGCTCAAGCTGCAATTGCAGGTGGCCGACCGCGCCGAGAACGAAGATGAACGCCGCGCCGCGCATGCCGATCTGCATCGCGGTGTGGAGCGCATGATCCGTCTTGTTGGTCAGTTGCTGACGCTGGCGCGGCAGGAGCCGGGCGCTGCCGATACGCAGCGTGCAACGGTTGCGCTCGACGCCGTGGCGGCCGACGTGGTGGCCGAGCTATCGCCAGCGGCAGTGCAAAAGCGCATTGACCTGGGGATCGCGCCGGAGTCGCAGCCCGCATCCGTGATCGGCAATGCCGATGCGCTGCGCGTGCTGCTGGTCAATCTGGTCGACAACGCGCTGAAGTACTGCCCGGCCGGGGCGCGCGTCGATGTGTCGACCGCGCATACGCCAGACGGTGGCGCGCAGCTCGTGGTCGAAGACAACGGCCCCGGCATCCCCGCAGACGAACGCGAACGCGTGCTGGATCGGTTCTATCGGCCTGCGCAAGCGCCCACCGGCGGCAGCGGCCTGGGGCTCGCCATCGTCCGGGAAATCGCGCAGGCGCATGACGCAACCCTCGCACTGGAAGCGCGTGAAGGCGGCGGCTTGCGCGTGGTGTTGCGCTTTCCCTTCAAGGCCAACGCGTAGAAACACTTTGTTTCATGTGATGTCGGTGTGCGGCGCCGACCTTTAAGTCTCGATTAAGTCTGCCCGCCTACGATGCCCTCAACCGATGGGCACGGCAGGCGACTCCGCAGGCCGTGACCCTCGCGCTCAGCAAGAGAGAGGACACGACAATGACGCGTCAAACCCTGGCACGCAGTGCGGCTGGCCTGGCCGCCGTGGTCGCCGTTGCAGGCGGCTATGCCTATCTTCAGAAAGACATGATCTCGCGCGCCGTGGCGGCACCCGTGGCCACCGCGACGGCAACCACCGCGGCAGCCCCGAGCACGGCGCCGATGGCTGTGGCGACGCCAATGGATTTCTCCGGCATCGTCGATCGCTACGGCCCCGCGGTGGTCAACATCAGCACCACCGCGCATGCACAGCGCACCAGCATGCAAGGACTGCCGCCCGGCATGAGCCCGGATGATCCGTTCTCCGAATTCTTCAAGCGCTTCATGCCGCAGATGCCGCAGCAGCGGGGCGACCAGATCGTGCGCGGTCTGGGCTCCGGCTTCATCGTCTCGGCCGATGGGCTGATCCTGACCAACGCCCACGTGGTGGACGGCGCCCAGGAGGTCAATGTCAAGCTGACTGATCGCCGCGAGTTCAAGGCCAAGGTGCTGGGCGTCGACAAGCAATCGGACGTGGCAGTGCTGCGCATCTCGGCCAAGAACCTGCCGGTGGTGCAGATCGGCAGCCCCGCCAACACCAAGGTGGGCGAGCCGGTGCTGGCGATCGGTTCGCCGTACGGTTTCGAGAACACCGTCACGGCAGGCATCGTGAGCGCCAAGTCGCGCTCGCTGCCGGACGACACCTACGTGCCGTTCATTCAGACCGATGTGGCCGTGAACCCCGGCAACTCGGGCGGCCCGCTGTTCAACCAGCGCGGCGAGGTGATCGGCATCAACTCGCAGATCTACAGCCAGACCGGCGGCTACCAGGGCCTGTCGTTTGCCGTGCCGATCGATGTGGCGATGAAAGTGGAGCAGCAGCTTGTGTCCACCGGCAAGGTCACGCGCGGCCGCTTGGGCATTGCTGTGCAGGAGGTCGACCAGTCGCTGGCCGATTCCTTCAAGCTGCCCAAGCCGGAAGGCGCGTTGGTGAACTCGGTGGAAGACGGCGGCCCCGCGGCCAAGGCCGGGCTGCAACCGGGCGACGTGATCCTGCAGATTGGCGATGCACGTATCGACCGGTCGGGCGACCTGCCCGAGCAGGTGGCCGACATCAAGCCTGGCACCACTGTGCCGCTGCAGATCATTCGCCAGGGCAAGCCGACCACGCTGACGGTGACCGTCGGCGCCGCCAAGGACACCAAGGTGGCAGCCAGCGAAAAGGCTGCCCCGGACCAAGGCCGCCTGGGCCTGGCTGTGCGCCCGCTGCAACCGGAAGAAAAGCGTCAGAACGGTTTGCCCGGCGGCCTGGTGGTGATGGACGTGACCGGCCCGTCGGCCAAGGTCGGCATCCAGCCGGGCGACGTGATCCTGTCGCTCAACGGCACGCCGGTGTCGTCGGTGCAGGAGTTGCGCACGCTGGTGGATCGCGCCGGCAAGCACGTCGCCCTGCTGGTGCAGCGTGACGATACGAAGATCTTCGTGCCGGTGGACCTGGGCTGACGGGGCCTGCTGACGACCTACTTTGACATGCCGCCCTGGCCGGAAGGGCGTAACGGCAGACGCCAGAGGTCGTAACGTTCTTCGCCGGCCTTGACCATGCCCGCGAAGTGCAGGTTCAGGCGGCTGGCAGTCACCACCAGAGCGCCGTCGGGAGCGATCGTCGGCGTATCGGGCCAGGAGACGTCTTCATCGGTCGCTACCAGTGCCATCGCCTTCGTGGCAGGGTCGTACCGCACGATGCCGTTGCGTGTGACGTCGGTGATGTACAGCCGGCCGTCGGCGCCGGTGGCAATGCCATCCGTGTTGCCGCCCACGTCGCCAAGGTGTTGCACGGCGGCGGCGACCTCCGCGCGATTGGCCTTCGGGTTGCGAAGCACGTGCGTGGCAATCGCATGCGCGTGCCGGCCCGTGGTGACGGTCCAATACAGCGTGCGGGCATCGGGCGAGAGCGCGATGCCGTTGATGCCCAGGACCAGCGGCTTGCCTGGCCAGACTTCCGTGCCGTGCGACATGACCTTGGCGCCCGGTTCGGGCATCAGACTCGGATGCCGATCGAGCAGGCGGCGCGCACGGCCCGACGTGAAATCCACGACGATCAGCGCCGCCTGGTTGGCGGGTGCACTGCGCAGGCCGCTGTCCGACACGTAGGCGACCTTGCGGGCTTCATCGACGACGATGTCATTGAGGAAGCTCGCCTTGCGGTCTGCCACGGAATCGAGGCCGATACGCTTGATCAGGCGGCCGGTGTCGAGGGCATACACCATGATCTTCTGCGCGCCTGCGGGGGCTTCGGTCTCGCCGGCCACGAAGCCCTGGTCCAGGGCCCACAGCCAACCGTTGCGCCGATCGATGTAGAAGCCGAGCACGTTGCGAAGGTGCTGGTCCGGCGCACCGGCCACGGCATTGCCCTCGGTGGACGGAAACGCCGTCAGCCGTGCCGGCCCCGAGGCGGTGCGGGTGTCCAGCACGCTCAACGTGGCCGGCGCATCCGCAGACACCAGCCGTGGCGTGCTGACAAACGCGCGTCCTTGCACGTCGAAGTGGATGCCTGCAATCGGTGCGTTGACCGAGCCTGCATCGGCTGCGGCGTTGCCCTCGTCGTCGGCAGCGGCCCAGGTCACGCCCGTATAGCTGCGCCAGCGTTCAAGCGATGCACGCTCGGCCGCCTGCGCGGGCTGCACCGCCGCGGCTGCCGTGCTGCAGGCGAGCGCTGCCAGCAGCGCGGCAGCCAGGGTGAGGCGATAGCGATTCATGTTCGATATCCAGGAATGGGTGGGTGGGGGGCGTTCAAAGAATCGAGCGGAAGCTGCCGCCTTCTACACGCACCGCCGCACCGTTGGAGGCCGCGCCCAAGGGGCTCGCAAGCAACGCCACCATGGCCGCCACTTCATCTGCCTCGATCATCCGGGCGATCAATGAACTCGGGCGGTACGTCTGGAAGAAATGCGCCTCGATCTGTGCGTCGGTCATGCCGGGGCGCGGCGCGGTCTGGCGCAGGTACTCGACGATGCCGTCCGAGCGGGTCGCCGCAGGCAGCACGCTGTTGACCGTGACGCCGGTGCCCTTCGTCAATTCGGCCATGCCGCGCGACACCGCCAGCTGCGCAGACTTGGTCACGCCGTAGTGCACCATGTCCGGCGGCGTGAATGCGCCGACCTCGCTGGAGATGAAGATCACCCGTCCCCAGTTCCGTTCCAGCATGCCGGCAAAGTAATGGCGCGACAGGCGCACGCCTGACATGACGTTGATTTCGAACATCTGGCGCCAGTCTTCGTCGCTGATTTCTGCGAAGGCCTTGGCTTCGTACATGCCCAGGTTGTTCACCAGAATGTCTGCGTTCGGCTGCGCTTGTATGACCGCGGCGGCGCCCTCAGCCGTGCTCAAGTCGGCGATGACCGGCGTGAGCTGGGCGCCCGGCACGGCGGCAACGATGTCCGCGATGGCGGTATCCAGCTTGTCGCGGTTGCGGCCCGTCATGGTGACGGCCACGCCTTCATTGGCCAGGGTGCGGGCGATTGCCAAGCCGATACCGGCCGTGGCCCCCGTCACGATGGCGGTTTTTCCCTTCAACTGCAGATCCATCTCTTGTTTTCCTTGTGAGTGAGCGCGCTGTGGCGCGTGGTGTCATTGCTGGCCGTGCGGGCGAAGCAGGAGGTCGCGCATGGCCGCACCCACGCCCGCGGCGGACTGCGGGTTCTGGCCGGTGACGAGGCGCCCGTCCACGACAACGTTGGCCGTCCAGTCCGGCGCCGGGTGGTGCGTTGCGCCGCGCTGCACGAGCGTGCTCGCGAGCAGGAAGGGCACCACGTGGTCGAGTTCAACCGCGCGCTCTTCGTCGTCGGTAAAGGCGCTGACGTTCTTGCCTGCCACGAGGTAGGCACCGTCGCCGAGCTTGACGTTGACGAGTGCCGCGGGGCCGTGGCAGACGGCGCCCACCACACCGCCCGCCTCGTAAATTGCGCGCGTGACGCGCGACACGGCGGGGCTGTCCGGGAAGTCCCACATCGCCCCATGGCCGCCGGCAAAGAAGATGGCCGAATACCTGCTCGGCTCGACGTCGCCCAGGCGCCGGGTCTGGCGGACGGCGCTGCGGAAGGCCGTGTCGTTCCAGTAGCGGGCGTTGACGGGATCGTTCAGGTCGAGGCCGTCCACCGGCGGCTGGCCGCCCTCGATCGAAGCGAACTCCACGGCAATGCCGGCGTCCTGGAGTTCCGCCAGCGGGTGCGTGACTTCGCCCAGGTAATAGCCGGTCGGCTCGCCCGTGCTCCCCTTGGTTCCGTGGCTGGTAAGCACGAAGAGGACGGGCCGGATGGCGGGGTGAGTGTGCATGGTTTGAGTCCTGGCTTGCATGGGTTGGATCACACTGTATTGCTGACCCACATGGCGATAAACTGCCGGCACTGACAATCATTTGTTCTTCAAGAGACAAAATGGGCCGGAAGTTTGATTACCTGGGCGATGTCGAAGCGTTCCTGGCGGTCGCCGAACACGGGTCGTTTACGGCGGGAGCGGTGGCGCTGTCGACCACGCCGTCGGTGCTGAGCCGTGCCGTCACCCGGCTGGAGGCGCGCCTCGGCAACCAGCTGCTGCGCCGGACCACGCGTCGCATCGGGCTGACCGATGCGGGCAGGCAATATCTGGAGCAGGCACGCGCCGCCTTTACGCTGCTCGACGAGGCCGAGCGCGAGGCCCAGGGGGAGGAAGGCGAACTCAAGGGCCGTGTGCGGCTGAGCGTGCCGACCACGTACGGGCACTACCGCCTGCCGCCGTTGCTGGCCCGGTTTGCGCAGAAGCACCCCCGCGTCCGTGTCGAACTGAACATCACGAACCGAAACGTCGACCTCGTTGCCGAGGGGTTTGACCTGGCCATCCGGCTCGGCCATCTGCCCGACAGCGGGTTGGTAGCGCGCAAGCTGGAAGATGCGGCCTTGTGCCTGGTGGCTTCGCCGGGTTACCTGCGGCGCTCAGGCTGGCCCCAAAGCCTGGATGCGCTCCAGCAACACGTCTGTCTGCCGTTCGTGATGCCGAGTACCGGCCGCATCGCGCCGTGGGTGTTCAAGGATGGGGGGCAGGATGTCGAATGGCTACCGCCCTCCACGCTTCAGGTTTCAGGCGACGTGTTGGGCGTCGTGTCGCTGGCGGCGCAGGGCGTGGGCATCTGCCAGAGCTACGACTTCGTCGTCCGCCAACAGCTCGAGCAGGGCAGCCTGGTCGAACTGCTGCCGGCGCTACGTGGGCGGACACGTCCCTTCTCGGTCGTCTACGCGCCGCATCGCAGGCAATCCGCTGCGACACGTGCGCTGATCGATCTGCTGACTTCGGGCGACCCGCATCGCGGCGCCTGAATGGATGCGCGACGGGCGCCGGCGCGCGGGCTCACTGCTTGACGCACAGCCGCGCTGTCGCGCGGTCCAGTGCAATGCGATGCAGCGTGTCGAGCGACTGCTCCCGCGTGACACGCTCGACTTCCTTTGCCACCTGCACCGGGCAATCCGCGCGGCCGCGTGCCGGGGCCGCGTCGCGCAGCGCCTGCAGGATGGATTTCTGCAAGCCGTCCAGCCTGGGCCGGATGACGTCGCGCAGGCTCTGCCGCTGCGCTTCGGGTGCGGCCCCGGCCCGGCGCCAGTCATTGAGCAGGGCGTACTGCACTTCCTTGTTGGCTTCGATCTGGTCGGCAAATACGTTCCCCACATCGGCGGGCGCCAGCCCGTATGCCGGCGCTTCGCCCGAGACATTGGCAATGACCTGCGCTTCGCGTGCCCCGTCGTAGACGGGTTGGCCGCTGTCCCATTTGCTCAGCGCGACCTGGTCTGCGGTGACCAGGCGATCGGCCAGATGGCGGAGCAGTGGCGCGAAGGCGCCTTCCTGGGCGTGGACCTGGGTCGCGCAGCTTGCCGCCAGCAACAGGGCGCAGGCGATTCGGGGTGTCATCAACGTGTTAAAGGCGTTCTTCATGCTGGGTAACGGTCGATTGCCGCGTGTCATGAGACTGGGAGCGGCAATCATACCGAAGCGCGTGGTGTCGGGCGTGCGCAATGTTGTTCCGATGCCCGCCGTTAGGCCGTTTGCACGTGCCGTCTGCCATAAACCCAGGTATCATGCGGCCTACGCGCCGTGTTTGTCCGCAAAGCCTGCGGCGGCGCGGCTAGCTGAGCATACGACGATGGATTTCTACCCCGATCTGGAAGGTTTGCCGCTGTTTGCCAAACCCGCTTTCGGCTGGGAGGAACCGGCGTCGGCATCGTCGGCCGACAACGCCCCCACCAAACCCCGCCGCTTGCGCCGATGGCGCGGCCCAATCACCCATTGGGAACGCGGCTACCGCTCCCACTATTACCGCGACAAGCGCGGCAAGAAGCTCGGTGAAATCCACCTGAGCCCGCGCGGTCAGGCACCGCTGCTTTACCGCTGGCTGGCCGGTACGCTCTCCGGCATCGAGGGGTCGCTCACGCACGCTCGCATGCGGGTGGAAGAGGCGATCGGGTTCGGGATGCGCCAGATGGCGTTGTTCTGAGCGGCCCCCGTCCGGCGTGTCGCCGGGCACGGCCGATGCGTCAATTCTGGGTTCACCACGAGCAGAACCCCCATGCCGACCATCGTCCGCATCTTCACAGACCATGCTGCTGCCGAGGCAGCCCGCCAAGCCGTGTTGAACACCGGCCTCACGCTGGAGCGCGTCGCGCTGTCGCACCAGGGTGACGAGGCAGGTGCCTTGTGCGGCAACTTCCTCTGCGGCGACTACGAGCCCGGCGGCGAAAACGCCGAGACCTACGAGCGCAAATTCCAGAACGTCGTGATCGGCGGGCGTTTCCTGCTGACCATCGAAGCCGAGCCTTCGGAGGTGGATGCCGCCGAAGCAGCGCTGCACTCCACCGGCGGGCGCGCCGTCGACGACTTGGGCCCGCAGCGCTGAGGGCGGGGCGGCGGCGCCGGAGTGCAGCGATCGCACGAGACTGCCGCGAGCGCTGCGGCCGCTGCTACAAGGCCAGCAAATCCTCCGGCCGGCCGAGCAGCGGCGCCCCCGCGTGTCGCTGCAACGCGTCTGGCGCCGTGTATCCCCAGGCCACTCCCCGGAACGCGATGCCTGTGGCGCGCGCTGCATCGGCGTCGCGTATTTCGTCACCCACATACAGCACGTCTTCCGGGCGCACGCGCGTCGAGGCCGTGAGCGCCGCCAGCTTGCGCGCCTTGCCGAATACCGAGATGCCGCAGCTGTAGTGGTGGACCCACCGTGTTGCCGGGCCCAGCACGGCCCGCACGTTGTCCTCGGCATTGGATGTGGCGATGGCCAGACGCACACCACGCCCTGCGAGTGCTTCCAGCGTTTCGGCAACGCCGTCGAACAGCTGGGTTTGAGCGATACGCTCGCGCATCTGCTGGCGCATCTCGAGGGTGATGGCGGGGGCCTTCCACACCGGCACATCCAGCAGGCGCATGACGTCGCGCGCCGATGCTCCGCGCGCCTGCGCCAGCCGGGCACCTTCGAGCCGGTGGAATCCGTGTTTCGTCGCTGCCGCATTCAGTGCATCAACGAACGCGTCGAAGGAGTCAGCCAGTGTGCCGTCAAAGTCGAAGGCGATGAGTCGGTAGGGCATCCGTGCCGGTGTGAGAAAAGGCGGACGCCGATTGTAGCGGCCAAGCATGCGCTTGTGCGACGGCGTCCGTTGCGCCTCAGCCGATCTAAAACTTGCGCGCTGCCGATCCCGTAGCATTGCGTTCCCTCAAACAACAACGAGAGCGCATGCCATGTCCAAGACCCAGTACTACGCCGCCACCACCCTGGACGGCTTCATCGCCACGACGGATCACTCGCTCGATTGGCTGATGCAGTTTGGCTCGCTGGAAGGCACAAGCTACGACAGCTTCATTCGCGACGTCGGCGCGCTGGCAATGGGTGCGTCCACCTACGAATGGCTGCTGCGCGAACTGGCCAAGCCCGGCCCCGCGGGCGAAGCCCAGCCATGGCCTTACGTGCAGCCCGCGTGGGTCTTCACATCGCGCACGCTGCCGGCGGTGCAAGGTGCGGAGATCCGCTTCGTGCGGGGCGATGTGCGGCCAGTGCACCGCGACATGCTGGCCGCAGCCGGTGGGCGCAATCTCTGGATCGTTGGTGGCGGTGAACTCGCTGGCAGGTTTCTCGATGCGGGGCTGCTGGACGAACTGATCGTGCAGGTGATGCCCGTCACGCTAGGTACGGGCCTGCCGCTGTTGCCGCGCCGCATCGTGCAGCCTGCGCTGAAGCTGACTTCCGCCGTGCCCTACAAGAACACGTTCGTCGAGATGCGCTACGAGGTCGTGCGCGGCTAGTGCGGTTTGGCGCCAAACGCTCGCACGGGCGACCGAAGCATCGCCGCGCATCAGCAAGTTGCTTGCCCACAGAGCCCGATATGGCGCCATTCCTGCCGCTTGGGTATGCCGCCCTTTTGCGCAAAACCTGTCGATTTGACAACGCTGTCGGCGTCTCCTTTTCTGGACTGGCTTTCCGTCAACCAGGCAGGAGATGACGATGCATCGACAGGCTCACTTTTTGATCCGGCGCCGTGTGGCGAAGGTTGCCGCATGGCTCGCGTTTGGTTTGGCGGCCTCGTCGGCGTTGGCCGATGTGGGCGTGGGTGCCGCGCTGCCGCCGTCGCCCGACAAGCTCTACGGCGACTTGTTCGTGGCGGTGCAGACCGCGCAGGTGTATCCGGACCAGAAGACGTTTGTCGATGCGGTGCCCAAGGCCGCGCCCGCGGTCATCCTGCAGGCGTATCAGGCACAGAAAGGCGTGCCCGGCTTCTCGCTCAAGGCGTTTGTCGACCAGTACTTCACGCCGCCGGTCGATACGCCCGTGACGCCGCCCGCGGGCAGTCCTTGCGCGCGCACATCAACTGGCTGTGGCCGGCGCTCACGCGCACAACGACCACCGCGCCGGACAACAGCTCGCTCATTCCCCTGCCCAAGCCGTACGTGGTGCCGGGCGGCCGCTTCCGTGAGGGCTATTACTGGGATACCTACTTCACCATGCTCGGCCTGCAGGAAGCGGGCCGCGAAGACCTGGTCGATAACATGCTCGACAACTTCGCCTATGCCATCGACCAGTTCGGCCACATCCCGAACGGCAATCGCACGTACTACCTGAGCCGCTCGCAGCCGCCGTTCTTTGCGTTGATGGTGGAGCTGGCCGCTCAACAAGAGGGCGACGCGGCGCTCAAGCGCTACCTGCCGCAGCTGCGCAAGGAGTATGCGTACTGGATGCGCGGCGCGGCCACCACGCCTGCCGGACAGGCGAGCAGCAACGTCGTCGTCATGCGCGACGGCACTGTGCTCAACCGCTACTGGGACGACCAGGACACCCCGCGCCCCGAGTCGTATCTGCAAGACGTGACCACCGCGCAGCAGACACCCGCACGCCCCGCCAACGAGATCTGGCGCGACCTGCGTGCGGCGGCCGAAAGCGGCTGGGATTTCAGCTCACGCTGGTTTGGCGACAACGCTACGCTGGGCACCATCCGCACGACGTCGATCGTGCCGGTGGATCTGAACAGCCTGATGTTCCAGCTTGAGAAGACGATCGCGCGCGGTTGCACAGCAGCGCGCGATTTTGCGTGCACGGTCGAATACTCCGTGCGCGCCGGAAAGCGTGCCGTCGCCATCGAGCGCTACCTGTGGCACCCCGCCGGCTACTACGCCGATTACGACTGGCAGCTCGGCCGCGTGCGCGACAACAAGTCCGCCGCGATGACGTATCCGCTGTTTGTGGGTGCCGCCCGCCCCGACCGCGCGTGGAAGACATTGCAATGGACGCAGCAGGCGCTGCTGCAGGTGGGCGGGTTGTCCACCACGACCTTCAAGACCGGCCAGCAGTGGGATGCGCCCAACGGCTGGGCGCCGCTGCAATGGATCGCGTTGCGCGGCGCGCAGCGCTACGGCTGGCAGCCGCTTGCCCAGGCGATTGGCGAGCGCTTTCTCGGCAGCGTCGAGCAGCTCTATGCCAGCCAGCAGAAGCTCGTCGAGAAATACATCGTCGATGGAACGGGCACCGGCGGTGGCGGCGGTGAGTATCCGTTGCAGGACGGCTTCGGCTGGACGAACGGCGTCACCCTCAAGCTGCTGGATGCGTATGGCCGCGGGCAGTAAGCTGGTGGCCTTGTCCGCCACCCCGAGCCCTGCGCATGCCCATCGAACTTGACCGCGACGTCCGCGAAGCGGCCGTCCAATCCATCCAGCGCTACTTCACCGAGCAGTTGGACGAGCGCATCGGCAACATTCAGGCCGGTGCGCTGCTCAGTTTCTTTCTTGAAGAGATCGGCCCCGCGGTCTACAACCTCGCCGTGCAGGAGGCGCAGGAACGTCTGCAGACGCGCGTGGCCGAGCTGGACTACGAGTGCCACCAGGAGCCGTTCGGGTACTGGAAGAAATTCGACAAGCGCCGATAGTTCCCGGCTACCATGCCCGGATTCCATTCCGGCCGCTTCGTTTCCATGTCTTCCTTGCGCGCATTCTTCAGCACCGCCTTTCGCTGGCAGCGCGGCCGTCAGGGCACGGGCTACGACAAGATGCTGCTGGCCACCGCGCCGTGGCCCATCCCGTTCGACAGCTACCTGATCCGCTATCCGGAGGGTTCGGAAATTCCACCGCATACCGACCCCGTTGCCAACGGCCGGCACTATCGGCTGAACATCGTGCTGAAGTCGCCACGCGCGGGCGGCGAGTTTGTCTGCGCGAAGCCGATCTTCCAGACACGGCGCATCAAGCTGTTCCGCCCCGACGCGTGCGAGCACAGCGTGACGCGCGTGGTGGGCGGCAGTCGATATGTGTTGTCGGTGGGTTGGGTGTTAGGCCGCCGGGGCTAAGTGCGGGAACTGAATCGTGACGAACGCATTCGCCGCCAATCCGTGGTTCAGGAGCCTCCCTCCGCACGTTGCCGACGCGCTGCTCGAAGCGACGGCGCCGGTGCGCATCGGCGCGGGAGCATTTCTCTTTCGACAGGGCGATCCGATGGACGCCGGTTCGCATGCGTTCTTTGGCGTGGCGAGCGGTGCGCTCAAGCTTTCCGTCTTCAATGCCGAGGGCGACGAGGCGATCCTCACCTTGGTGGAGCCGGGCAACTGGTTCGGCGGGGTCTCGACGCTAGATCAGCAACCGCGCGGCCATTGCGCAATCGCACTGGAAGATTCGGACGTGCTGGCCGTGAGCGTGGCGCAATTTGAAGCACTGATGCGCGATGCTGCATTTGCCGGCGCAATCGCGCGGCTGGTGGCAACGCGCCTTCGCCTAGCGTATGGCTCGCTGGCGAGTGCGGCGCTGCACGGCACGCGGGCGCGCGTGGCGCGGCGTATTGCTTCGCTCGCGCACGGCGATGTGTCGCTTTCGGCAGAGGGGCGCGCGAGCATCTCGACCTCGCAAGACGCGTTGGCGATGATGCTGGGCATCAGCCGGCAGACGCTCAGCAAGGAGCTGCAGGCGCTGGTCAAGCTCGGTGCGATCCGCCTGCGCTATGGCCACATCGAGATTCAGGACATGGCCCAGTTGCTGGCTGCCAGCGAAGCCGGCGCCGACTAACCCGCCGCCCGCAACTCTGCCAGCAGATCGTTGCCCGACCAGCTCGGGCGTGTGGTGGCGGATTCGGCGGCATGCACTAGCGCACACAGTTGCGCATTCACCGTTGCGCGTTGCCCGAGGCGCTCCGCCAGGCGCACAACTTCTCCGTTGATCCAGTCGACCTCGGTCATGCGCCCGGCGGCCAGATCGTCAGACATGGACGATCGCGCGAGCGGATCCATGGCGAGCATCTTTCCGCCCAGTAGCGCAAACACCGCATCGGGCGTGGCGAGCAGGCGTGGAATCCAAGCGGGCGCTATCGGCGTCAGCTTGGCAGGCCGAATGCCCGCACGCGCCAGCAGCCGGAGCGCTTCTGTTTGTGCCAGCGCGAGGCAACGCCGGTACGCACGCTGCGACAGCTCTTCCTTCAGCGGCCGGTTGGCCAGTGCATTGATGGCGTTGTTCAGGTTGAGCAGCAGCTTGGCCCATTGCACGGCTGCCATGTCGGTGCGTTCCATGAGCGGCAGACCTGCGCGGCGGAAGTCATCGAGAAACGGTTGCAGCGCGGGCGATGCCGCCACTTCCAATTCACCGGCCGTGCCTTGATGAAAGGCGCCGGGCCCGGGCTGCATCACGTTGAAGGGCACCATGCCGGCCAGCACGATCTGCTGCGGCAGGGCGGCGCGCAGCACGTCGGCATTGCGCAGGCCGTTCTGAAAGCTGATGACGATAGCGCCCGCGCGCAGCACGGGCTTCAGTTCATCGGCGACAGATTGCGTGGCGGCGGATTTGACGGTCACCAGCACGAGATCGGCATCGGCGGCGGCGCTGGGCTCGGCCATGTAGCGGATCGCCGAAGGCGGCACGTGCCACCGGCCGTTGCGGTAGTCCGTCAAGGTCAGGCCGTGCGCGCTGAGTTCGTTGCCGATGCGTGCGCGGCCCACGAGCGAGACATCGGCACCGGCCGCCAGCAGACGGCCGCCCAGATAACAGCCGATCGAGCCGGCCCCCACGATGCAGATTTTCGCCATGCGTCTCCTTGTTGTTGTGCTGACGCATCACGCCAGGCGCGGCACTTCGTACACCAAAGCCGGCTGCAGCGTATCGATGGCTTCCACCGGTTCCGGCGGGCGCCACATGAACAGCGAGAACGTCATCTTCTCGGGCGTCACGTCGATGATGGTAAAGCCGTTTTTCTCCGTCGGGCGCAACGCTTCCTGCATGGCGACCGACAACGCAGGCGTGGTTTCGATGCTGCGGAATGCCGAAGGGAAGGCGAGGTCGCCGGTGCCGAGTGTGCCGGTCATGACTGTGTGCACCGGGTGCGCGAACGCCAGATCGCCCGAACGCGACATCGACCCAGCCGCCGAAGCATGGAAGTCGCCCTGCACGATGACGGCTGCGCGTTGTTTCTGATCGGCGAGCGCAGCCACTAGGCGCTGGTGCTGTGCATGCCAGCCGCTCTGCCAGCCAGCCTTGGGCTCGTTGGCGATGAGGCGGCCGGTCTTCCTGTCGAGCAGGTCCGGATACCAGTCACCCAGCTTGCCTGACGAATACGCAAACGGCAGCGACGGCACGTGGAAGAAGTGCGTGGTGTCTTCAGCGCGGGTGCGCGCGACTAACCAGTCTTCCACCCATTGCGGGACCACGCGTGCGTGCACGCCCTTGTTGTCGAGAAAGCGTCGGCAGTCGTACAGCACGGCTTCGAGCAGCGCGCCGTAGCGCAGCGTGCCGAAGGCGCTGTTGGTGTCGCTGGGCATGCCGGCTTTGTCGCCACCAGGCAGCCACACGGGCCGGTTGGCGTCGGGCAGGAACTCCGGGTAGTAACGATGCTGTGTCAGCTCTGCGCCGACCAGGCCGTACGGCTCCGGCGGCAGGGTGGCGACCTTGTCGTCGAACTCGTCGTTCTCGAAGGTGTCGTGGTCGTCGGTCAGGAAATACGCGGGCGTGGAGCGCAGGGTGGTGCCGTACAGCCCGCTGATCTGGTAGTCGCACACGCGCGTGAAGATGGCTTCGTTCTTCGGGTGCGACATCGGCACCGATGTGTCGAGCGCGCCGCCAAACTTCGCCCACATCAGTTCGCGCACCTGGCGTGCGAACGGCTTGTTCTGCGAGGTTTGCAGATCCCAGTAGATGTGGTCGCCGTTGGCGATGACGGTGTTGGGCGCAAACGACATGCCGCGCGCGAGCAGCCGCCGGCGTGCGGTCATGTCGAGCCACGCGGTCTTGCCGGCCAGCGGCGGGCCGTCATAACCGCCGGCACAGGTGTAAGCCAGGATGCGCAGTCGCGCGGGCGTCGCATCCGGTGCCGGAAAGGTGCGCAGCGGCCAGGCGTCGGCCAGCGGCTTGCCGCCTGCGTCGACAATGCGCAGCGTGTATTGCGTGGCGGGCTGCAGGCCACGCGCATCGAAGCGCCAGAAGCGGCCTGCGGCATCGGTTTGCTCGCCGGCGACGCGCTTGCCGTTGACCATCAGCCACGGTGCACGCGCAAGCGGTGCCTGGAACGACGCCTTGATGAGAAGGCGGTCGTGGCTGGCGGCTGGGATCAGGTGCGCGAGCTGGCCGGCATGCCAGTTGGCGTCGGCGGTATGCGCGGCGGCTTGAGCGCCTTCCGGCAGGCTCAGGCCCAGCGCGCCCAGGCCAGCGGCGGCGGTGCCAAGCGTCAGGAAATCGCGCCGGCTCATGCCGTGCGAAGGGGTGTTCGGTGGTGTGCGGGAGGGCATCGTCATCCTCTGGCGTGGTGCGGAGACGCCATCGTGCCGAGCCCTGCGCAGGCTGAATGTTCAGCTTTTGACAATCTAGGGGTAGGTCCCGATGCGGGCCGCGCATCGACCGCATGACCAATGAGAAACGCCCCGATGGCCGAAGCCACCGGGGCGCTGTCATGTCATGCGATGCTGATGCGGATACCGTCGCTTAGTAGCCCCACACCTGCATTTCGTCCAGCGAGTAGCCCCACTGCGTGGCTCGCTGCGTGCCGTACATGCGCACATAGCGGCCGCTGCCCTTGAGGTTCGCCAGCGATGCATGGCCCCACGAAGCACCGCTCGACGTCGAGTAGATGTTCGTCCACGTCACGCCATCGTTCGAGGTCTGGATGTAGTACACCTTGGCGCCTGCATCCCAGTACAGGTCGACGCCGGTGATGGTGCGGGTCGAGCCCAGATCGACCATCAGCCATTGCGCGCCGGCCACGCCTTCCACCGAATCCCAGCGCGTGTTGGTCGTATTGCCGTCGAACGCGTAGGCCGGGCCCAGGCTGGCGCTGTAGCTGGACGACGCGCTGGCCGGCTTACCCTGCGAGAGCAGCGTCACCGCCTGCGCAGCGGCCGTCGGCGTGCCGGCGTAGTAGTTGGAACCAAGCTTCGCCTTGGTCGTGTCGGAGTTCACACCAAACTGCGACAGGCTCCAGCGCTGGCCCGTGCTCGCGTCGCCCAGGTAGAGCTGGTAGCCGCCGGCGCTCGTCGACGAGAAGAACACGTAGTTTGTGTTGTTCACGGGCGACGGGTCGGAGTTGTTGCTGTTGCAGTCGTTGAGCGTGAGCTGGTTGGGCGTGTCGCTCGGGTTGACCTTGGTGTAGATCTGGTCGGCCTGGCTCGTGGCGTCGTGCCAGCGGGCGTAGAAGACGGTGCCGTCGGCGCGCACGATCGGGTAGTACGTTGCCAGGCCCGCCGGCGTGTCGAACGCCACCTTGGTGGTGCTGCCCACGGTCTGCTTGTACAGGCCCATGCCCGAGCCGGTGCCGGTGGTGTAGAAGACCGCCGTGCCGTCCGGCGTGGCAAACGGCATCGAGTTTTCCAGCGTCGGCGCCGTGCGCGTGAGGTTCACAGTCGAGGTGAAGACGGGGCCCGAGCTGGTGTACGACAGCGCGGCCTGGATGACATCGCCGTTCTGCTTGAAGAACAGCGATTTTCCGTCGGTGCTGAACTTCGGGTCTTCATTGCGCGTCTGGCCGGTGCTGTTGGTCAAGTTGATCGGCATGCTGGTCGAACCGACTTGCCAGAAGAACACGTTCCACGCGTTGTTGGTGATGCCCATGAAGGCGATCCACTTGCCGTCGGGGCTGAACACGGCGTTCATCGGGTCCTTGATGCCCCAGGCCGCCTTCGACACCTGTTGCAGCGTGCGGGCAGAAAAGTCGTAGATGAAAATCTGGCTCGTGCCATCGCCGTAGCTGACGTAGCTGTGATACGCGAGCTTGCCGGTCAGGGTGGCGGGGAAGGTCGTGTTGGATTGCGTGGGCGGATTGGCAACGCAGTTGGCCTGGGCGCCGGCCGAGAACAAGCCGAGTGCGGCAGTGGCGACGAGACCAAGAGACATCAGAGTGGAGCGCATGAAACGGGACTTCCTAAACAAGTGGGTCAGTGGGGCGGAGCAACCGCCGCATTAAGTCCGCGTCACTTTTCTGAATTTGGGCAAAGCTCCGCCAATTCCGGGAAATCCGGATTTGAAAAAGCGCCACAAACCGGGGGAGTGACGAGGATGGAGACGCGCCAAAAACCCTGTTGCTTCGTACCGTCGTGTTTCTTGTCGGGGTCTCGACTACATCGAGAGGGCGAGTCGCGGACCAGACTGTAAGGGTTTCGCTGACACTGTGAAACCCCAATAAGAAAGCCGTTCTTGCCCTAATTCTTTGCCGTGGGGGCAAATCGGCACACGTGCGTGTAAATCTGACACGTCAATTTTTCCGGACGTTGATTAACCTGCACGTACACCACCGTGATTGTTATTTTTACTGCGGCGTTTTGTCGCGCGACGGCGGTGCAATCCTTGCTGGCTGTCGCGTTCTCGCACCAGGCCAATGTGGCGTCGGCGCACGCTTTGCGGCGTATTCGGCACCGCACGCGCGGAGGCGCACCTATCGAAGAAGACCGGGCCATGATAGAAGCCGCTCATACGAATTCCGCCTACGTGGCTCTGTAAGAAAAGACACCTCGCCGTAGAGAAGTTGCAATGATGGCGGCAGGCATGCCGCGCATAGGCGGAATATTTAAATACTGGTTGAGTATTTGCGTAAAGCGGATTGAATTATCAATTTATTTAGTTCTGTGTTTCGGCATTCCGGTATTCGAGAAACTCTACTAATTGCATTCACTATGCGCGGCATGCAATTCGTTTCGGATTATGTATAGTTCGAGCACGCCAACGATTGCCCTCAGCAAAACGCAAGACTGATCAGGCTTTCTATCCCTTTGGAAATCAGGAGAGCTGCTGAGCGGGTGGAGTCGGCATGGCGAATCAGCGTGTGTTCTGGAGGCCGAGGGGATGGGCACTCACAACCAATTGCCGCATGACCGCGCCACGTCTTGGCGCGCGGCATTGCTACGCGAGTTGAATGCCTTGCGCGATGCCGATGCGGTATTCCGTTGCCTGCAACCTGCGGTGGCGCTGCTCGGTTTCGACTATTGCGCTTATGCCCTACGTGCAGCCGTTCCCATCACTCGCTTCAATACCCTCTGTTGGAGCACCTATCCGGAGCACTGGTGTGAGCACTACCGCGCGCGCGGCTATCTGGCCATCGACCCGGTGCTGCAGTTTGGGCAGCGCTGCGTCAAGCCGATGCTCTGGTCCGGCATCGCCACGGCAGACGCGCCTTTCTGGAGGGATGCGCGTCAGCACGGGCTCAATCACGGGTGGTCACACACGATTCGGGATCACACCGGCATCTTTGGCACCTTCAGCCTGGTGCGCCGCGCGATGCCCATCACCGAAGACGAACTGGCGGCCAGCGAGCCAGAAATGATCTGGCTCAGCCAGCGTGCGCACACCAGCATCAGTACGCTGATGGCCGAGAAGGTGCTGCCCGATGCCGCCACGCACCTCAAGGAGGTGGAACGCCGGACATTGCACTGGACGGCCGAAGGCAAGACGGCGGCCGAAGTGGCGGCCATCCTGGAGATGACCGAGCGCAACGTGAACTTCCACATCCGCAACGCCATCACGAAGCTCAACGCCGCCAACAAGACGCATGCCGTGGTGAAGGCCGCGCTGATGGGGCTGATACCCGCGATGCTGTAGCGGCGCAGTCGCAGCGGGTCAGGCCATGGCGCGCATGGGGCCGGCAGGGTGCATGGCTTCCAGGTAGAAACCGTTGTCGCTCTGCTTGGCACGGCGCTTGGCCAGGGCGGCGGCCGTGCCGATGTCGTCGCTGTTGTGGGCAGCGCCGGGGTGCACGTGCAGTGCGCCCACCGCCATCGTCACGAAGCGGAAGAACGCCGGCAGGCCCTTGCGGTCTTCCGCATGGATGCCGCCCGCTGTGCGGTCAGCCGGCGTGTACATGGCGAGCGCGTTGGCATTGAACGCCGCCATGGCCTGCGTGATGCGCGCCTCCCAGTCGGCGCTCTGGAACAGGATCAGGAAATCGTCGCCGCCCACGTGGCCGAGAAAATCGCGCGTGGGCTCGCATGCGGTGGCCAGTACGGCAGCGGCCATCTTCAGCATCTCGTCGCCCTGCCAATAGCCGTACTGGTCGTTGAAGGGCTTGAAGTGGTTGAGGTCGACATAGCAGGCGTAGAACTCCGCGCGCGCTTCCAGCAAGCGTTCAATGTGCAGGTTCAGCGGAATGTTGCCCGGCAGGAATGTGAGCGGATTGGCGTAGCGTGCGGCCTCGATGCGGATCTCGGTCACAGTGCGCACCAGCTCCTCGCCCGTGCCCAGGCCCAAGTAGCGGCCGTGCTCCGTGATGATGAAACCGTCGGTCAGGTAGCGCTGGTCGTCGCTCATCAGCAGCGCAGACATGTCTTCCAGCGAGGCGGATTTTTCCACCAGCACCGGCTGCCGGTTGGCAAACGCCAAGGCCGGTTTCTTGCCGTACAGCTCGCGGTGATACGGCATCGCATAGCGGTCGATGAACGCGCGGCGCGCGATGAGCGCGAGCGGGCGTTCGTCTTCGTCGAGCAGCGCCACGGCGTGCAGATCGGGGTGGCGGTTGAACAGATGCAGCACGTCGTCGTTGCTGCTGCGCAAGGGCAGCGTGGGGGCGACGCGCAGCAGCTTGCTGGCCGTGATGGCGCGCCAGCCCACGCGCACGGCCTGCGGAAACACCGCAATCTGCGAAGACTGCAGCACGCGCGCTGCCTGGCTCGACATGTCGCTGGCGGGTTTGTCCTGCGGGCGCGCAAGAAAGAAACCCTGGCCGAAGCGGATGCCCAGGTCGCGCACCACGCCGAGTTCGTCTTCGGTCTCCAGCCCTTCGGCAATGATGCTGGTGGCGCCGCCCTTGAGGGTCTGCTGCAGCGTGCGCGCCATGTCGAGCTTGGCCGGATGCTTGGCAATGTCACGCAGGAAATACTTGTCGAGCTTGATGAAGTCGGGCGTGAGTTCGATCAGCAGGTTCAGGTTGGCATTGCCA
This sequence comes from Ralstonia sp. TCR112, assembly GCF_007997035.1. Lineage (GTDB taxonomy): Bacteria > Pseudomonadota > Gammaproteobacteria > Burkholderiales > Burkholderiaceae > Ralstonia > Ralstonia edaphi. Next base: position 29,170 of record NZ_VOSS01000090.1, read on the forward strand.
GTGCCGAAATCGTCCAGCGCGCATTGCAGGCCGAAGTCGCGTGCCACCGACAGGGCGTCGGCAAAGCTGGCCAGATCGTCGATGGGCGTCTGCTCGGTCAGCTCGATGACGATGCGCGAGGGATGCAGGTCGTGATCGGCAATCGCATGCAGCAGGCGGGCATGGTCTTCCAGCAACTGCCGTACGCCCTGCGCGCTGAAGTTCAGGAACAGCTTGCCCGGCAGGCGCATCGCCGAGAAATTGGCAATGGCCAGACGCGCCGCGGTGGTCTCCAGCGCAATCGTGCCAGCGGTGTCCGAGGCTGCGGCAAACAGCGCCGCCGGCGACTCCATGGCCGAGCCCACCGGCCCGCGCAGCAGGGCTTCGTAGCCGAGCACCTCGGTGGTGGACAGTCGGAAGATGGGTTGGAACACCGTGCGCAGCATCTCGGGCGCAATGCCCGCAGGCAAGGGGAGCGGCGAAAAAGTCATGACGTTGGCGGCAGACGCAAGATCGGACATTCCGCTAATCGACCCACTGAACACAGAGTTGAATGAACTTTTTGTGACGCACGCAGCGGTGCGGGTTGGCGAGGCGTGTTCCCCACCACAGAGGGGCGTGGTTCAGAATGCACGATGCGCCTGGGTCTTCCCCGGGCGCTGCCTATTGCCGTCCATTCATGCCGCGCTTGACCCTCACACAGTGTGAGGTCCTAGCCTGTGTCCAAGCCAGAAGACAGGAGCCACCATGTTGTTGAAAGTGGGCGATCTCGCCAAACGCTGCGGCCTCTCGGTGCGCATGCTGCATCACTACGACACCATCGGCCTGCTCACGCCTTCGGCCCGCTCCGACAGCGGTTACCGGCTGTACGACAAGGCTGACGTCGCCCGCCTGCACAAGATCCAGGCGTTGCGGCGCTTCGGCATGTCGCTGGCCGATGTCGGGGCTTTCCTGGCCAATCCGGACATCCCCTTCACCACGATCGTGGAACGGCAGATTGCGATGCTCGATCAGCAGATCACGCAGGCCAGCGTGCTGCGCGATCGGCTGTCGCGGCTGCACGGCCAGCTTGTGCGCGAGGAGGAGCCCGAATTGACCGAGTGGCTCACAACCTTGGAATGGATGACCATGTACGACAAATATCTCTCGCAGGAAGAACGTGCCCGCGCCGAACGCATGGATGCCGATACCGCCCGTCATGCGCGGTGGGCGGCGCTGGTGTCGACCGTGCAGGACGCGATGACGCGCCAGGTGGCCTTACGCAGCAGCGAGGCGCAAGCGCTCGCCAGACAATGGATGGCGCTGCTCGCGCAGGACGCGGCGCTCGACCCGGTGCTCTCGGCCAAGCTGCACAAGATGCACATCAACGAACCGGCGTTGCAGGAGCGCACCGGTATCAGCTTGGAGATGCTCGACTTCATCATGGAGGCGGCCAACGAAACCAAGCTGGCGATCTACGCGAAGTATCTGTCGGCGCGGGAGCTGCAGTTCATGCGCGAGAACTTCGGCAAGCGCGCCAACGAGTGGCCGACCTTGATTGCAGAGGTGCGACAGCATCTGGCCAACGGCACACCGGCACATGCGCCTGCCATGCAGCAGCTTGCGCGGCATTGGATCGAATTGTTCCGCTCCTATGCGGGGGACGATCCGCAGACTCAGGCGAAGGTGCGCCTGGCGATGGAGCAGGAGCCCGAGCTATCCGCCAGCCCGTGGATGGGCCCGGACCTGATCGCCTATGTGCGTGAGGCGATGGAAGGTTTGAAGGCCGCAGCGTAAGCCGCCGCGTGCGCAACCTGGGGCCGTCTCCTGCTCAGACAAGTGCCTCGGGTGCGCATTGCTGTGCGTGCGAGAGGCGATCATCAAGCGCCAGCGTCTGGGCTCACACACCGCAGATCGAACAGTGCTTTCCGCCGCAGACATGGAGGACGCTGTTGCGGCGGCCGGAGCCACCCGCGCTGCCCGGCCCGGTGATTGGTTTGCCCGCCAGCTGCTCATGCAGCGAACTGGGTTGCCAGCGTGAAACTGACTTCAATGCAACGCGCCCACCGGTCGGCATTGGCGCGGCGGGTGTGTCTTCGTCGCAGTAGGGGCAGGGTGTGGGCGCGTGCAGTTTCGCAGCCGGAATCAGCCGTTCGAAAATGCCGTCGCAAGCGGTACAGCGGATGTCGTATAGCGGCATGCATGCCTCCGTTGCCGCGCCGGCCGTAGCGATGCCGCCATGGCCGGCGCGTATTGGTCATCAACGTCAAGCGGGCTTGCGGCCCCAGTGCGATTTGTCGTTCAGCATGCCCTTGGGGGTGATGTCCTGGTCGAAGATCGCCGTGGGAATCGACACCGTGCACGCGCAGTTCGGGATGTCCACGATGCCGCCGATGCGCCCCTCTACCGGCGCGGCCGTCAGCAGCATGTAGGCCTGGCTGGCGCTGAAACCAAAGTGCGTGAGGTAGTCGATGGCTTTCAGGCACGCCTGCCGATACGCGACGGTGGCATCCAGGTAGTAGTTGGTGCCGTTTTCCACGCTGATGCCCTCGAAGGTCAGCCATTGGTCGTAGCGCGGCTTGACGGGGCTGGGCATGAAGATCGGCGCGCTCAAGTTGTACTTGGCCATGCCGCCCTTGATGAGGTCGAACCCGACGCGCGTGGCGCCGTCCATTTCGATCGCGCCGCAGAAGCCGATTTCGCCGTCGCCCTGGGAGAAGTGCAGGTCGCCCATCGAGAAGCCGGCCCCTTTGACGTACACCGGGAAGAAGATGCGGGTGCCGATCGACAGGTCCTTGATGTCGGTGTTGCCGCCGTGCTCGCGTGGCGGCACCGTGCGCGCGGCCTCGCCTGCCATGCGATCGAATTCCGCGCCGGACACGCCGCGCAGCACGGCGGTGCGCGGGTCGGGCGGCTGGGCCAGGCCCTTGGCGGCCAGCGGTGCTTCACGGCGGTTCCATTCATCCAGCAGTTCGCGGGAGGGCAGGCAGCCCATCAACCCAGGGTGCGTCAGGCCTGCCAGCCGGACGCCGGGAATATGGCGCGACGTGGCATAGACGCCTTTCAAGTCCCAGATGGCCTTGTCGGCATCGGGAAAGTAATCCGCCAGGAAGCCGCCGCCGTTGGATTTTGCGAACACGCCCGAAAAGCCGATCGGCGTGACGGGCTTGATGTCGAGCAGGTCTACCACCAGCAGGTCGCCCGGCTCCGCGCCTTCAATGTAGAAGGGCCCCGTGAGTGGATGCGCGCGGGTCAGGTCGACATTGCGCACGTCGTCGACCTTGTCGTCGTCACGGATCTGCGCGTCGAGAAAATCCAGCGATTCGATGATGATCTCTTCACCGGGCTTGACCTTGGAAAGGAACGGGATGTCCGGATGCCAGCGGTTGTGGCCGAGTTCGGCCTGCTCTGCCAGCGGCTTGCCGGGCTGGATCTTGAAATGCTGCATGGTGGTTTCTCCTCAGGGAAGTGGCGTCAGGCGTGGGGGATGCCATCGATGGGGCATTCGGGCGTGCCGGCGGTGCGGCGGGTGAGGGCCTCGACCTGCGCGCGCGCGGCGGCCGGATCGTTCACCCAGGTCTTGTAGAAATCGAAGGGGCAGGCGGCCACGCCTTCCGGTGCTTCTCCGGAGTTGATGGTGCCGGTGTAGCCGCGGTGCAGCAGCTTATAAAGATGGTTTTGCGATTGCAGGTGCTTGCGCGCATCGCGGATCAGCCCGACCGACAGCTCGGCGTACTGGATGCCCATCTCTTCGGTGCCGCATTCGCCCAGCGTGCGGCCGTCGAATCCGACGATGGCCGAGTGCCCGAAGTACGAATACACGCCGTCGAAGCCGGCCGCGTTCGCCACGGCCACGTAGACGTTGTTCATCCACGCCATGGCTTTGGACACCATCACCTGCTGCTCCTTGGCCGGATACATGTATCCCTGGCAGCGGACGATCAGCTCGGCGCCCTTCATGGCGCAGTCGCGCCAGATCTCGGGGTAGTTGCCGTCGTCGCAGATGATCAGGCTGATCTTCAGGCCCTTGGGGCCTTCCGATACGTAGGTGCAGCCGCCGGGGTACCAGCCTTCGATGGGGCACCACGGCATGATCTTGCGGTACTTCTGCACGATTTCACCCTGGTCGTTCATCAGGATGAGCGTGTTGTAGGGCGCCTTGTTGGGGTGGTCTTCATGGCGCTCGCCGGTGAGCGAGAACACGCCCCACACCTTCGCCTCGCGGCATGCCGCGGCAAAGATGGCGGTCTCGTCGCCGGGGATGGTGGCCGCCGTCTCGTACATCTCCGCAGCGTCGTACATGATCCCGTGCGTGGAGTATTCGGGAAACACCACGAGGTCCAGCCCGGGCAGACCTTGCTTCATGCCGACCAGCATCCGGCCGATGTTGCGCGCGTTCTCCAGCACCTCGGCGCGCGTGTGCAGGCGCGGCATCTTGTAGTTGACGACGGCCACGCCAACGCAGTCCTGGCTGCTTGAAATGTCCCCGTGACGCATGCTTGCTCCTATGGTGTGAGATGAGTCAAACCGAGAGGTATCGGCTGATGGTGGCGGCATCGACCTTGTCGCGCGTTTCTTCGTAGACGAAGCGCCCTTTGTCGATGACGAGAAAGCGGTCGGCGATATCGAGGGTGAAGCTGAGCACCTGTTCCGACACGACGATGGTGAGCTGGCGGAGCTTGCGGATCTCCTTCAACGCCCGTGCGATGTCCTTGATGATCGACGGCTGGATGCCCTCGGTCGGCTCGTCCAGCAGCAAGACCTTCGGGTTGGTGGCCAATGCACGCGCAATGGCGAGCTGCTGTTGCTGGCCGCCGGACAGGTTCCCGCTCTTGCGCCCGCGCATGTCGTACAGCACGGGGAAGAGCGCATACAGTTCGTCCGGCACGCGACCGCCCGCGGAGGCCGGCAGGCCGGTCTGGATGTTCTCCAGCACCGTCATGCTCGAGAACATCATGCGGCCCTGCGGCACGTAGGCGATGCCGCGCGCCACGCGCTGGAACGAGGGCAGGGCCGTCAGTTCCTGGCCGTCGATCGACACGCTGCCCGAGCGCGTCGGAAGAATGCCCATCAGGGTCTTGAACAGCGTGGTCTTGCCCATGCCGTTGCGGCCCATCACGGCCACGATCTCCTGCGGCGCCACCTGCAGGTTGAGGGCATGGAGCACCTGGCTCTGGCCGTATCCGGAAACGAGGTCGGTCACGTTGAACATGTTCGGCTCCGGGGCTCAATGGCCCAGATAGACTTCAATGACTTTCGGGTCGGCCTGCACCGCATCCATGCTGCCTTCGGCCAGCACCTTGCCCTGGTGCAGCACCGTCACGCGGTGGGCGATGCTCTTGACGAACTCCATGTCGTGCTCGATGACGAGCACCGAGCGCCCCTGGCTGATGCGGCCGAGCAGTTCGGCTGTCTTCTCGCGTTCCGACACGCTCATGCCGGCAACGGGTTCATCGAGCATCACGAGTTCCGGCTCCTGCATGAGCAGCATGCCGATCTCCAGCCACTGCTTTTGCCCGTGCGAGAGCAGGTCCGCCTGCTGGTGCAGCAGCTCGTGCAGGAAGATGTCGCGGGCCACGGCTTCCACGCGTTCCACCACGTCGGGGGTGCGGCGGAAGGCGAGTGCGCCGAGCACCTTACGCCCGCGTGGAAACGACATCTCCAGGTTCTCGAACACCGTCAGGTTTTCGTAGATGGACGGTGTCTGGAACTTGCGGCCGACACCCGAGCGCACGATGTCGTGCTCGCGCATCTTTGTCAGTTCCAGGTTGTTGAAGCGGATGCTGCCGGAGGTGGCGCGCGTCTTTCCGCAGATCAGGTCCAGCACCGTGGTCTTGCCCGCGCCGTTGGGGCCGATCACCACGCGCACTTCGTTGCGGTCTACGTACAGGTTCAGGCTGTCCACCGCCTTGAAGCCGTCGAACGACACCGTCAGGTCTTCGATCGCCAGCACGGGCTTGGGCATTTCCACGCCGATCGGTTGGGTCATGATGGTCTCCGGGTTTAGCCTTGCGCGGTGGCGCCGGGCGCCGGTTTTGCCGCCGCGCGGCGGCCTTGCAGCAGCCGTGCGATCCATTTGCGGCCGTGGCTGTCGTACAGGCCGGCCAGGCCGTTGGGGAAGTACATGACCACGGCGATGAACAGGCCGCCCATCAGGAACAGCCACAGCTGCGGGAAGGACTCGGAGAAATACGTCTTGCCGAAATTGACGAGCAGCGTGCCGTACACCGCGCCCAGCAGCGAGAGGCGTCCGCCCACCGCGGCATAGATGACCATCTCGATCGACGGCACGATGCCGACGAACGACGGCGACATGAAGCCCACCTGCAGCGTGAACATCGCCCCGCCGATGGCCGACATGGCCGCCGCCACGCAGAACACGAACACCTTGAAGCTGGCGACGTCGTAACCGGAAAAGCGCACGCGCTCTTCCTTGTCGCGCATCGCCATCAGCAGGCGGCCGAGTTTGGAACGCAGGATGAAGCGTCCGAGCACGATGCAGCCCACCAGCAGGCCGGCGGTGACGAAGTACAGGATCAGCTTGGCGGAGTCGGTGCGGATGTCCCAGCCGAGCAGCGTCTTCAGGTCGGTGATGCCGTTGACGCCGCCCGTCCAGCCCTGCTGCCCGATGATGAGGATCGACAGGATCGCCGCGATGGCCTGCGTGACGATGGAAAAATACACATCGCCCACGCGCCGCTTGAACATGGCGATGCCGATCAGCAACGCAAGCAGCGTGGGCACCAGCACCACCGCGACCACCGCGAAGCCGAAGTGGCGGAACGGCTCCCAGAACAACGGCAGGGCGGTCAGCTGGTTCCAATCCATGAAGTCGGGAATGCCGGGCGTCGACTGGATCTTGGTGCTGACCGGGTCGGAGGCTTCCAGCTTGAGGAACATCGCCATGCAATAACCGCCGAGCCCGAAGAACACGCCCTGGCCGAGGCTCAGGATGCCGCCGTAGCCCCAGCACAGCACCAGGCCGACGGCCACGAAGGCGTAGCTGAGGTACTTGCCGATCAGGTTCAGGCGGAACACGTCGAACGCCAGCGGCATGACGACGAAGATGACGGCGCAGAGTACGGCCAGGCCGAGCCAGTCGCGCCTGCGCTCTAGCCATGAGTGAAGCGTGGGGTTCATGTCGGACTCCTTATTTGCGGACCTTGACCGAGAACAGCCCCTGGGGCCGCATCATCAGGATCAGGATCACGGCCGAGAGCGTCAGCACCTTGGCCATCGAGCCTGTGAGGAAGAACTCGGTGGTCGATTGCGTCTGGGCGATGGTGAAGGCCGACGCGATGGTGCCCAGCAGGCTTTGCGCGCCGCCGAACACCACCACCAGGAAGGTGTCGACGATGTACAGCGACCCCGAAGTCGGGCCGGTCGAACCGATGGTGGTAAATGCGGCTCCCGCCACCCCGGCCACGCCGCAACCCAGGGCGAAGGTCATGCGGTCGACGCGCCGTGTGTCGATGCCCACCGCACCGCTCATCACGCGGTTCTGCACCGTGGCACGCACCTGAAGACCCCAGCGCGAGCGGAACAGCAGCAGGAACAGCGCCCCGGTCAGCAGCGTGGTCAGCGCCATCACGAAGAGGCCGTTGATCGGGATATCGATGCCGCCGCCGGGCGAGAACGATCCCATCAGCCAGTCGGGCAGCGCCGGGCTGACTTCCTTGGCGCCGAAGATGGAGCGGAAAGCTTGCTGCATGGCCAGGCTCAGGCCCCAGGTGGCGAGCAGTGTGTCGAGCGGGCGGTTGTAAAGCCGCGAGATCATCAACCGCTCGACTGCGTAACCGATAGCCGCTGCCAGGACGAACGACAGCACCACGGCCGCGAAGAAGTAGTAAGGCTGCAGTGCCGGCGCGTAGCTCGCGGTGAGCGTTGACAGTAGGTACGTGGTGTACGCGCCGATGGTGAGAAACTCGCCATGGGCCATGTTGATCACGCCCATCTGCCCAAAGATGATGGCCAGGCCGAGTGCCATCAGCAGCAGCACGCAGAAGAACGACAGGCCGTTGAAGCCCTGCATGGCGAAGATCGCCCCGAATTCCGACAACGAGGTCATGGCGGCTCCACGAAGACGATGGATGCGGTGGGAAGCGGTCCGTCCGGCTTGCAAACCCTGCTGCGGCCGGACCGCGTCTGCGGCGGGTTACTGGTAACCCTTCGGGAACGGATTCGGTTCGATCAGACCGGACTCGTAGACCACCTTGAACTGGCCGTCCGTCTGCACTTGCCCGATGCGCGTCTTGCTCCACAGGTGGTGGTTGGCGTGCACCTTCACGTAGCCTTCCGGCGCGGTGTTCAGCTCGATGCCGGGCGAGGCCGCGACCACCTTGTCGACGTCAAAACTGCCGGCCTTTTCCACCGCCGCCTTCCACAGCCACGGGCCGAGGTAAGCCGCCTGCGTGACGTCGCCGATGACGGCCTTGGCGCCGTACTTGGCCTTGAAGGCCTCGACGAATTTCTTGTTGTTGGGGTTGTCCAGGCTCTGGAAGTACTTCATGGAGGCGTAGAAGCCGGCCATGTTCTCGCCGCCGATACCGAGCAGTTCATCCTCCGTGACGGACAGCGTCAGCAGCGTCTGCTTGTCGGCGGTCACGCCCGCTGCCTTCATCTGCTTGTAGAAGGCCACGTTGGAGCCGCCCACCACAGCGGCAAAAATCACGTCAGGCTTCTTCAGCTTCATCTTGTTGATCAGCGAGCCAAACTGCGTGTTGCCGAGCGGGTAGTACTCCTCGCCGACCACCTCGCCGTGCAGCACGTTTTCGATGTGCTTGCGCGCGATCTTCATCGACGTGCGCGGCCAGATGTAATCGGAGCCGACCAGATAGAACGTCTTGGCCTTCTTCTCCTTGGCCACCCAATCCAGCCCGGCCAGGATCTGCTGCGTGGCTTCCTGCCCCGTGTAGATCACGTTCTTGGATTGCTCGAGCCCCTCGTAGAACGTGGGGTAGTACAGCAGGCCGTTGTCTTTCTCGAACACCGGCAGCACGGCCTTGCGCGAGGCCGACGTCCAGCAGCCGAACACGGTGGCGACACGGTCAGCTTCGAGCAGCTTCTTCGCCTTCTCGGCGAAGGTCGGCCAATCCGATGCGCCGTCCTCCTGGATGATCTTGATCTTGCGCCCCAGCACGCCGCCCGCAGCATTGATCTGGTCGATTGCCAGGCGCTCTGCCTGGATCGATCCGGTCTCGCTGATCGCCATGGTGCCGGTGGCCGAATGCAGTTGGCCCACGGTGACCTCGGTGTCGGTCACGGCAAGCTTGGTGGCATTGACCTTGGCGGTCGGGTACGACTGCGCGAGCGCGGCGAGCGGCGCCGCCAGCAGAGGCGTGACGGCAAGACACAAGGCGAGGCGCCGAAGGCGCGAGGGGTGGCGTGACATCGTGGTTTCTCCCGGTTGCGGATGGTGGTCGGTGTGAACAGGCATGGAGGCAAGCCTAGGCGGGGGCCTCGATTGCCGGAATACGTCAACCGACGTACAACGCGGCCGCATTGCACGGCGCAGCCATCCGCAATCAAAAACACAGCGGCATCACGACAGTGAACCGGCCGAGTGCGAGGGCGGAACGGAACTTGCATCGCCCGCCGCGCCTACTCGCCTAGAGCACGAAGCTCAGGCGCGGTTCACCGAAACGGGGAGCGTTCGTGCACCAATCCGGCACCCAGCGCATCGTCAAGATCCGTCGTGACTACAACACGTGGGTCGCCGACGAGACGCTGGAAGACTACGCATTGCGCTATACGCCGCGCGGATTCCGCAAATGGTCGGAATTCCGCGTGGCCAACACCGCGCTGGGAGCCACGTCGTTCCTGGCGCTGGAGGCCATTGGCGGTTCGCTCGCCATCAACTACGGCTTTACCAACGCGTTCTGGGCGATCGTGGTGGTGAGCGTGCTGATCTTCTTGACCGGCCTGCCGATCAGCTATTACGCAGCGCGCTTCGGCGTCGACATGGATTTGCTCACGCGCGGCGCCGGCTTCGGCTACATCGGCTCGACGGTCACCTCGCTTGTGTATGCGACCTTCACGTTCATCTTCCTGGCGCTGGAGGCGGCCATCATGGCGCTGGCCGTGCAGCTTTACGTCGGGCTGCCCCTGCCCATCGCCTATGTGCTGTGCTCGCTGGTGATCATCCCGCTGGTGACGCACGGCATCACGGCCATCAACAAGCTGCAGAGCTGGACCCAGGTGCTGTGGCTCGTGTTGCTGGTGCTGCCCTACGCTGCGGTGCTGCTGCGCAATCCGCGCGCGTTTGCCGACTGGCCGAGCTTTGGCGGCCTGTCGGAATCGGGCCGCGATTTCAACCTGCTGGCCTTTGGCGCCGGCTGCACCGTGGCCTTTGCGCTGATCGTGCAGATTGGCGAGCAGGTCGACTACCTGCGCTTCCTGCCCGAAAAGACGCGCGCCAACCGCGGCAAGTGGTGGCTGGCACTGCTGGCGGCAGGCCCCGGTTGGGTGGTGCCTGGCGCGCTGAAAATGCTGGGCGGTTCCTTTCTGGTCTTCCTCGCCGTTCAGCACGAGGTGGGCACGGCGCGCGCGTGGAGCCCACGCAGATGTACCTGGTGGCCTATCAGTATGTGTTCGGCTCGCCTGCATTGGCGATGGCGGCCATGGCGTTGTTCGTGGTGGTGTCGCAGATCAAGATCAACGTCACCAACGCCTACGCCGGTTCACTGGCATGGTCCAACTTCTTTGCGCGCCTCACGCACAGTCATCCGGGCCGGGTGGTGTGGCTCGTCTTCAACGTACTGATCGCACTGCTGCTGATGGAGCTGGGCGTGTTCGAGGCGCTGAGCGAAGTGCTGGCGCTGTACGCCAACGTCGCCATCGCCTGGATCGGCGCGCTCGTGGCGGACCTCGTCATCAACAAGCCGTTGGGATACAGCCCCGCACACATCGAGTTCAAGCGCGCTTACCTGTACGACGTCAATCCGGTTGGCGTGGGCGCCATGCTGATTGCCTCGGTGGTCGCGACGCTTGCTCACCTCGGGTTGTTCGGTGCCGTGACCGAAGCGCTGTCGCCGTTCGTCGCATTGGGCATGGCGTTCCTTTGCGCGCCGCTCATCGCCGTGGCCACGCGCGGGCGGTTCTACCTCGCCCGCAAGGTGCACGCGCCCGCCGACGCCGAACATGCGCACGCCGGCGCCATGCGTTGCGTCATCTGCGAGAACGTGTTCGAGCGAGAAGACATGGCGCATTGCCCCGCCTACGCCGGCAGCATCTGCTCGCTGTGCTGCTCGCTGGACGCGCGCTGCGGCGATGCCTGCAAGCCGCACGGCCGACTGTCTGCGCAAATCGCACAGGCTTGGCGGCATTGGTTTCCAAACACTGAACTGCCGCGACTGCACGTGCGTGTGGCGCAGTACGCCGCCGTGCTGCTGATCGTGCTGGGCTTGTTGGCAGGCGTACTGACGCTGATCTACTACCAGACCGCCGTCACGCTGAGCGCGGACCAATCGCCGTTGCAATTGCTGGCGCGCGGTTACATCAAGGCGTTCTTTGCGCTGGCGCTGGTCGGCTGCGTGGGCGCCTGGTGGCTGGTGCTTGCCAAGGAAAGTCGCAAGGTCGCGCAGGAAGAGTCCAACCGCCAGACCATGCTGCTGATGCGCGAAATCGAAGCGCACCGCAAGACCGACGCCATGCTGCAGCAGGCCAAGCAAGCCGCCGAGTCTGCCAACCGGGCCAAGAGCCGCTACGTGACTGGCTTGAGCCACGAACTGCGCACGCCGCTCAACAGCATCCTTGGCTATGCGCAACTGCTGATGCGCGATCCGTCGATGGCACCGGCGCGCCGCGAAGGCCTGGCCACCATCTTCCGCAGCGGCGAGCACTTGCTGGCCCTGGTCGATGGGCTGCTGGACGTGGCACGCATCGAGGCCGGCAAGCTGCAACTCGACGTGAGCCAGGTGGCGTTTCCAGCGTTCCTCACGCAGATCGAAGCGATGATGGAGCCGCATGCCTCGGAAAAAGGACTGGCCTTCCGCATGGAGCATGTAGGCCGCATTCCCGACGCGGTGCGCATGGACGAAAAGCGTGTGCGCCAGATCCTGATCAATCTGCTGGGCAACGCGGTGCGGTTTACCGAGAGCGGCACGGTGTCGCTGCGTGTGGCCTACGCGCGTGAGCTGGCGACCTTCGAAATTCTCGATACCGGCATCGGCATTGCCTCGGACGAGCTGGAACGCATCTTCCTGCCCTTCGAACGCGGCGCCGCAGCGCACGCGCAGGACAACGGCGCCGGCCTCGGCTTGACCATCTGCCGCATGCTCACCACGCTGATGGGCGGCCAGCTGAGCGTGGACAGTGTGCCCGGCGAAGGTACGCGCTTTACCGTGCGGTTGTTCCTGCCGGAGGTGCGCGAGCCCCGCGCGGTCGACCGCATCCGTCATGTCAGCGGCTATCGCGGTGCGCGGCGGACCGTGCTGGTGGTGGATGACCAACGCGAGCAGCGCCGTATCGTGGTGGGCGCGCTCGCGCCGCTGGGCTTCACGCTCGTCGAAGCCGCCAGCGGGCCCGAGGCGATGCGCCAGCTCGGCACGCTGCAGGTCGACCTGATCGTGATGGACGTGTCGATGCCATCGATGGACGGCTTCGAGGCCAGCCGGCTGATCCGCAGGCAGGCACTCAGTGTTGCGCCGATCCTGGTGTTGTCGGCCAATGCGTTTGCGGGTGACCGCGCGCGCGGTGCCGCCGCCGGCTGCGATGACTACCTTGCCAAGCCCGTCCACCTGCCGCATCTGCTCGACAAAGTGGGCGAGTTGCTCAACCTCGAATGGATCGTCGACAGCGAAGCAGGTGCGGAAGCGCCGCCGCCGGCACGCTCGCACGCGCCGCTGCCGGCCGAGCTGGTCGCACAGTTGCGGCCGTTGCTCGAGATCGGTTACATCCGCGGGCTCATCGAATTGCTGGACGAAGCCGAACATCGCCATCCTGACCTTGCCGGCGCGCTGCAACCTGTGCGATCGGCCGCGCGGCGCTTCCGATTGACTGAACTGGATAGGTTGCTCAAAGGAGCCCCTTCAGATGAACACAGCGTGGATTGACCATGGCAGCGCGGCGGCGCTGCATCTGCCATCGGCTCCGCAGACGATCGGTGCGGCCGCTGGGGGTTCCGGCGTCGTGCTCATCGTCGACGATACGCCGGACAATCTGGCGTTGCTGTCCGATGCGCTCGACGCCGTCGGCTACACCGTGCTGGTGGCGCTGGACGGCCCCAGCGCACTCGATCGCATCGAGCGTCTGACGCCCGACATCATCCTGCTGGACGCCGTCATGCCCGGCATCAGCGGCTTCGAGACCTGTGAGCACATCAAGGCCAATGCGCGCCACGCGCAGATTCCCGTGATCTTCATGACGGGACTGACGGAGAGCGAGCATGTTGTGCGCGGCTTCCGTGCCGGCGGGATCGACTACATCACCAAGCCGATCCGCCCCGAAGAGGTGCTCGCGCGCGTCGCCGCGCATCTGGAGCGCGCCCGTGCGCACCGGCAGGCAGACGAAATCGTTGGCCTGGGCGGCCGTGCGGCGCTGGTGGCCGATGTGCACGGCGCGATCCACTGGCGCAGCTCGCGGGTCGCGCCGTTGTTTGCGCGCTTCTATCCGGACCACGGCGACATGCAGCGGCTGCCGCCGGTATTGCAGCAGTGGCTGGCGCAGAGCGTGCGGCCCGTCGGCGTACCCGAAGCCGGCCGGATGGCGGAAGACGGTGAGGGCGTGCGGCTGGTGGCAAGGCTGGCTGGCCCCGCGCCGCACAGCGCATGGGTCATCCAGTTGGAAGAGCACGACGACCGCAAGGTGAGCGATCGCCTTTGCGCAAGGTTTCGTCTGACCGCACGCGAGGCCGAGGTGCTGCTGTGGATTTCACGCGGCAAGACCAACCGCGACATCGGCGACATCCTCGGTATGCGGCCGCGTACCGTCAACAAGCATCTCGAGCACATCTTCGAGAAGCTTGGTGTGGAAACGCGCGCGGCTGCTGCTGCGCTGGCTTTGCAGGCTCAGCCGGGTTGAGGGTCCGTCGGGCTGCGCCGGCTTCGTGGCGGGCACGCTTGTAGCGCTAGCCCTGACCACGCACGTAGCGCCATTCGAAGCCGTCTCCTGAGCGCTGCACCTTGCCCGCGGACGTTTCCGGAAAATGGGCGGCGAAGACCGTCGCGTCGGTTTCAGCCGCCCGGTCCAAAAGCCAGCGCCGCGACTCACGCGCCTGCGCCTGATCCAGGCAGAACACCGAGTTCCACGCCGGCTGGTACACCTGGATCGCGCTGTGCATGACGTCGCCGGAGAAGAGCGCCGTTTCGCCACACGATCTCACCTCGATCGCCATATGGCCGAAGCTGTGCCCGAACGTGGGCACGAAGCGGATGCCGTCAAGAATCTCTTCGCCCGCGTCGCGCACCGCGCGGGCCTGCCCGGCTTCAATCAGCGGCAGCACGCTGTCTTCAAAGACCATCCGCCGCGGCTGGCCTTCCGGCATCGCGAAGAAGTCCTGCTCGCGCTGGCCGAACACATAGGTCGCGTTGGGAAAGACGGGCACCCATCGCCCGTCCTGCCAATGCGTGTTCCAGCCGACATGGTCGACATGCAGGTGCGTCAGCAGCACGTAGTCGACGTGTTCCGGCTGGAAACCCGCGGCCGCAAACCGCTCCAGCACGGGATTGTCGAGCCGGTCAAACAACGCGTTGAACGGCCGCGACTTGCCGTTGCCGATGCCGGTATCGACCACGATGGTGAGCCCGTTGGCCTGCACTACCCACAGATGGGTTTTCAGCGGTATCCGCCGGTTGGTCAGGTCAAGGCTGGCCGTGGCAAAGCGCGCTTCGAGCGTGCGGCCCGCCTCTTCGGTCCAGAGCGGAAACAGCTGTTCGGGCGTCAGCGCAAAATCGGTTTCGTCGACGCGGGTGATGGTTGCCGCGCCAACGCGATGGGCAGGGGAGGCAGATTTCACCGGCATGACGGGTCTCCGAAAATCACTGTGTGCTGGCAAGCGGCACCCGCCGCGTTGCGATGGTGTACAGGACCGCGCTGGCAAGCGCAGACACGCCGCCGACCAGCGCTAGCGCCATGCCCAAACTGGTGCCAGTTTGCCCCAGGCGCTCGTTCAGGTAACCGACCGACAGCGGCCCGACGCCACCGCTGATCGCGTTGGTCATGAACACCAGCAAGGCGAGCGACCGGCCGCGCATGCGGTTTGGCATGGCGATTTGCAGCGGCACGGGCGCCAGGCCCATCGCAATGCTGGCGGCAAACGCGCAGGCGCCGTAAAGCACCACGGCCACACTGCTCTCACCCACCAGCGGCATCGCGATGGCCGCAGGCACCAAGATCGCAACAGCGCAGGCCGAGAAGGCCAATACGCGCCGCAAGGCCGTCTCGTCAGTCACGCGCGTGGCCAGCATGCCGGCGCACGCGACCCCGAGCATGCCACCGATCATGTAAGCGGGCGCCGCCATCTGGCCGACCACATTGGGCGCGAGATGAAACCGGCGCATCAGCAGTGTCGGAAATCATGCAGCGTGCGAATAGAACAGCGTGATCAGCGCGACATACGCGGCAAAGTACGCCAGACAGAAGCGGTTGCGCACGAACAGCTCGCTCAGCACGTCTTTGAGCGATGGCACCTCGTCTTCGGCGCGCGCGGCGTGGGCCTGGACTTCGCGCCGCTGCGGCTCACGTACGGTCAGGGCGACGAGCGCAGCGAGCGCGAGCCCGGGGAGGCCCACCGCGATGAACACGGCCTGCCAGGGCGCGATGTCGTGCGCCGCCAGCCAGGCGCTTCCGCTGCCGGCCGCGGCCGCCGACAACAGCATGCCGCCGCCAAACAGCGCCAGGCCGCCGCCCACGTACGGCCCGAGCATGAAGACGCTGCTGGCACGCGCGACGCGGCGCGGCGCAAAGATGTCGCTGAAGATCGACAGTGCAGCGGGGCTTAACGCCGCTTCGGCAATGGCGGTGCCGGCACGCGCTACGAGCAGCTCCGGAAAGTTCGTCGCGAACCCGCATGCGGTGGTCGAGATCGCCCAGATGGCGATGCACGCCGCGATCAACTTGACGCGATTGGCCCGGTCGACAAGTCGCGCGACAAACACGCCCGCCGTCGCATAGCACATCGTGAAGGAGAAGCCTTGCAGCAAGCCGATCTGCGTGTCGCTCAGCGCAAGCGACTGTTTGATCGGCTGCACGAGGATGCTGACGACCTGCCGGTCCAGGTACGAGAAGGCAAAGCACACAAAGAACAGCAGGACGATGTAGACGGGGTGGCCGACATTGCCGGCCGCACGCAGCGGCGCAACGTCGTCGGGCGGCTCCGTTGAAAGGGTCTGGGTACGCATCGTGGTCTCCGTATTGTTATGTGGCGAGGTCAACCGAATGGTTGCCCGCTCAATCGAGATGGGCTTCCGAGGCGAGCAGGGCGATGCAGTCGCCCGGCTCCACGCGTGCAAACGTGCGCATGCACATGACCGTGCCGTCGCCGGCGAACGTGATGTTCTCGGGGGCTGCCCACGGGCGGTGCGGATCGAAAAGCCGCCCGGCGAGTTGACCGGCGCGGACTTGGTCGCCCAGGGCGAAGGTCGGCTCGAAGACGCCCGCATGCGGTGCGTACACGTAATGGCGCGCGCCTTCCACGCGCAGGAAGCGCGTCTGTTTTGGCGCTGGCACGGCCGGCTCCGGCATCACGCCAAGCCGATGCAGCACGCGCTGCAGGCCGGCTTCGACGATCGCAAGGTTGCCGGCGTCGCAGCCGGCATGGCCGCCAAACTCTCCGCAGAAGAACAACTTGCCGTGGCGCTCGGCGGCAGCGGCGAAGGTCCGGTCTTCGCCAAGCAGATCCATGATCATGGTGTGCGGTGCGCCAAAGTCGCGCACCAGATCCAGGTACAGCGCGCGTTGTTCACCGTGCGCCGGCGGGGACGCCAGCAGCGTTGGCAGGTGATCGAACGATGCGCCGCCCGCATGGAGGTCGATCACGACATCTGCACGCGGCAGCAGTTCGGTCTCGACATAGTGCGCAATCATTTCGGTCGGCTGCCCGTTGCGCGCACCAGGAAACATGCGGTTCAGGTTGCCCCGGTCGACGGGGGACGTGCGCGAGCCGTTGAGGAAGGCCGGGAAATTCAGCCCCGGAATCACGATCAGGCGGCCGCGCGTCGCCATGGACGGCAGCCGCTGCAGTAACTTCATCAGGGCGACGGGGCCTTCGTATTCGTCTCCATGATTTCCGCCAGTCAGCAGCACAGTCGGGCCGGTCCCTTCGCCGGCATTGCACACCGCAATGGGGATCGGAATATGCCCGTAGGCGGAGCGGTCATGTGACCACGGCAGGCGCAGCGTTCCGGTCTGGAAGCCGACGCGTTCGAAGTCGATGTCGGTGGCGATGAGCGAGGCAGACGTTGTCATGGCGGCAAGCGTGAAGACGAGGTGTCTTCACTATCGCCGACGCCGGAAAGCGCGGCCAATGCCGATTTCTGCGGCGGCCGATGCCTTGCAGGCATCGCGCCCGGAACGCGCCCGGGTCTACTGCAACTGCGCGATAAAACGCTGGAGTGCCGCGTTGGTGTGCGCCGAAAGGAAACAGAATTCCAGGGGCAGCGGCACCGACAGATCGCGCAGTTCGACAAAGCGCACGCGGGCCGGTGGCCGATGACGATTGGCGGCGTTGACGATGGCCGCGCCCATGCCGGCAGATACAAGCGACAGGATGGCGGTTTCCGTCGATGCTTCCTGGCGGATATCGAGCGTGAGTCCGCGTTCGGCACAGGCTGACAGGAGCCGGTCGTAGTAGGCGGGATAAATGCGGCGCGGAAACGCGATGAAGGGCGTACCGACAAGCTCGCTGGCGAGGACCGCGTCCTCGCTGCCAAGAGACCACGACTGCGGCACCGCCAGCACGACGTTCTGTTCCAGCACGGGCACGCCGGCGATGCCCTGCGGCAACGCGCCGAGGCGATAACAGAAGCCGCCGTCGAGCTGGCCCGCTGCAATCGCGTCAAATTGCTCCGGCGTATTCATGGGTGTGAGTTCGAGCGCGACGTCGGGCGCGGTCTGCTGAAAGGCGCTGAATGCCTGCGAGACGATGCCGATCCACGCGGCGTTCTCGACAAAGCCGAGCCGCAACTGGCCATGCACGCCATCTGCAATGCGCCGCGCCAGGCGGTTTGCTGCATCGACGCGCGTGAGGATGTCGCGCGCTTCATCAAGGTATGCAGTGCCTGCCGCCGTCAGCTTCAGGCCGCGTGGCGTGCGCTCGAACAGCGCTGCGCCGATGGCGTCTTCAAGGTCCTGGATCTGGCGCGAGATGGCCGGCTGCGTGACGTGCAACTGCTCGGAAGCCGCCCGCACGCTGCGCAGCTCGGCAACAGCGATGAAATAGCGAAGATGCCGAAGCTCCATGATGGTCCCGCGCAGTCAGGTCGTCGGCAATGATAGTGCAGCCCCTGAGTCGAATCGACGGGGTGCTGCTGACATTGCGCGGCGCCGCCATGCGCAGCATCACGCCGCCTGGTGCGAGGCATGTGCGACGGCGTCGAGTTCGCGCATCGCGTCTTCCGGCAACGTCATCGCCGCCGCGCCCAGATTCTCGCGCAGGTGGGCGACCGACGAGGTGCCCGGAATCACCAGGATGTTCGGCGACCGGTGCAGCAGCCAGGCGAGTGCGGTCTGCATCGGTGTTGCACCCAGTCGCGCTGCGACATCGTTGAGCGTGGACGACTGCAGCGGGCTGAACCCACCCAGCGGGAAGTACGGGACATATGCAATGCCGTCGCTGGCCAGTGTGTCGATCAGCGCGTCGTCGTTTCTGTGGGCGAGGTTGTAGTGGTTCTGCACGCAGACGATCTCGCAGATCCGCCGTCCTTCTGCGATCTGGTTGGCCGTGACGTTGCTCAGCCCGATATGCCGCACCAGCCCCTGACGTTGCAGTTCGGCCAGGACCGTGAGGGGCGCCTCGATCGATCCTTCGGCGGGGCCGTGCGTGTCGAACATGATTCGCAGGTTCACCACGTCCAGCACCTCCACGCCGAGGTTGCGCAGGTTGTCGTGCACTGCTTCGGTCAGCGCCTGCGCAGAAAACGCCGGCAGCCACGCGCCCTTCGCGTCACGCCGGGCACCGATCTTGGTGACGATGAGCAGGTCGTCGCGATACGGATGCAACGCTTCGCGGATCAACTGATTCGTGATGTGCGGGCCGTAGAAATCGCTCGTGTCGATATGGTTGACGCCCGAGGAAACGGCCTCGCGCAATACGGCAAGCGCCGCGTCGCGGTCCTTGGGTGGGCCGAAGACGCCCGGGCCGGCGAGCTGCATGGCGCCATAGCCGAGACGGTGCACCTGGTGCCCGCCGATGGAGAACGTGCCGGACTGAACGATGAGAGACATGGTCACACTCCTGTGTCGAAGATCGAAGAAGAACAGCGCATGACGGCAGAGTAGGCGCAAGCGCGGTGCGCGATAAGAGGACATAATCCGCACGGGTTGTACGAAAAGGCGAACAATGAAAGTCGATCTGGGTGACCTCAATGCCTTCGTGGCGGTGGCGCAGGCCAAGGGCTTTCGCGAAGGCGCAAGGCTGATGGGCGCGAGCGCATCCGGGCTGAGCGAGGCGGTGCGGCGGTTGGAGACGCAGCTCGGTGTGCGCCTGCTGAACCGCACGACGCGCAGCGTCTCACCCACTGAAGCTGGGCAGCGTCTGTTGGGCCGGCTGCGGCCCGCCTTGAGCGAGGTGGAAGCCGCGCTCGATGTCGTCAACAGCTTTCGCGAAAGGCCCGCCGGCACGCTCAAGCTCAATGTGCCGATGAGCGCCGCGCGGCTGGTGCTGCCTGCCATCATCCCGGGCTTTCTCGACGCCTATCCCGAGATACAGCTGGAGGTCGTGGCCGAAGAGAGCTTTGTCGACATCCTGGCTGCAGGCTTTGACGCAGGCATCCGTTATGACGAGCGGCTCGAACAGGACATGATCGCCGTGCCGATCGGGCCGCGATCGCAGCGGTTCGCAACGGCAGCGGCGCCCAGCTATCTTGATCGACACGGCCGGCCTGCGCATCCGCGCGACCTGCTCGACCACGCCTGCCTGCGCGGCAAGTTCGCAAGCGGTGCGATGCCGCCGTGGGAATACGAGCGCGATGGTGAAGTGGTTCGGGTGGAGCCGTCGGGCCCGCTGCTCGTTCGCATTGGCGGCGCGACCGATCTTGTCGTGGACGCGGCCTTGGCCGGCGTGGGCGTTGTCCATCTGTATGAAGACTGGCTGCGTGCGCACCTGGCGAGCGGTGCGCTCGAACCCGTGCTCGAGGATTGGTCGCGGCCGTTCCCGGGGCCGTATCTCTACTATCCGGGGCGGCGCCTTGTTCCGGCGCCGCTCAGGGCGTTCATCGATTTCATCAGGGCCAGTTCAGACTAAGGCGGAGCCTGCTGTTTCGCAGCAGCGTCGCCTGACTGCTCGCGCAAGACTGCGCCACGCCAGGTCGCGCGCCACCGCAGCGATGTTCGGGGGCCGTGCGTTCCATCGAGTTTCCGTGATGGCTTCGTAGCACCTGCCAGCCGTTCCCCCAATCCACGTAGTACGCGGTGCCTGTCATGGCTCTCACACTGAGGCCGTTGCCTGGCGTGCACCGCATGTGTCCCGAGAAGCCGTGCCTGCAGGCACCACCGGGCGCAGCGGCATACGCCCGCCCGTAGTTGCCGGGTGCCGCCGCGTTTCGATACTGAAGCGACAGACGTTTTCCCAATCCCCCCAACACGACGCCACTCCGGCGTCAGGAGACGGTCATGACAATTGCGTCAGTGGCATCGGTATCGGTCAGCGGCCCGAGCTGGTCCGGCGATTTCCTGCGCACGCTGCAGGCCCCCGCGAGCGATGTGGGGCGGGTGCGCGGCGATGCGTGGTTGCGGGTCGAGCAAGGTCGCGCCGATGCGCCGCGTGCCGACGAAATCGTCGTCAATGACGTGATGTTCGCGGTCGATGACGTTGCCGTCGCGCATGGCCGTGCCGTGCGTGCAGGCGCTGCCGATCTTGCACCGCCGCACTGGGACGTCGTGTCTACGCCGGCTGGGGAGCGCCCTGTGCGCATGGCGCGTGTGGGCGGGATCGGCCATGTCACGCACACGTTTGTCGAGCACGATCCAGCGGCCGGCGATGCTGCCTTCGATGGAGCGCAGGGGCTGGACCACCTCGCGCTGTGCCTGCCTTGCGGCACCATGGGCGCAACGGTTGCGCGTTACGAAGCGGGCTTTGGCCTGCATGTCACGCAAACGGAGCATATCCAGACGCGCAGCCTCGGCATGATCAACACAGTGCTGCAGAACGCCAGCGGCAGCGTGAAGCTCGTGCTCTCTGCGCCTACAGCCAGCAGCCAGAGGACGCAACTGCACCGCTTTGTCGACGTGCACGGCGGTGCGGGCATCCAGCACCTGGCGCTGCGTGTGCCTGCACTGTTGGCGCATAGCCTCGGGCTCAAACGCCACGAGGTGAACTTCGCGGGCTCCATGCCCGAAGTGTTTGACGCCATGCTGGCGCGCATCGGCCATTGCCCGGTTCCGCGCGACGCGGCGCTGGCGCTTGGCATCATGGCCGATCGCGATGCCGATGGCCTGCTGTTGCAGTCATTCCTGGCGCCATCTCGCACGGCGGAGCCGGTGTTCTTTTTTGAGCTGATCGAGCGCCAGGGCGCGCGTGGGTTTGGCGCGGCAAACATCCGCGCCCTGTTCGAGGCGGTGGAGCGTGTGCAAGGTGCCGCCGTGGCGGTAGCCGAGCCGCAGGAGCAGCCGGCTACGGCCTAGCGACCAATCGATGGCTCATTGGGTCGACTTGCGCTGGCGCCATTTGCGCCGCAGCTTGATGAACAGCGCCACCACGATCGACAGAACGATCGCCCACGGCAGCAGGTAAGCCACCGCCTCGATCACGCTCGCACTCGCGCGCACCAGCGAAGGCAGGAATTCGCGGAACGCATTGCCGATGGGCGCCCACAGGCTGCGCGCTGCCGTCTGCCGCGTGCTGAGGTCGATCGACAGCACCTCGCGGTTCACGCGGTCCATGAGGTGCATGTTCTGGCCGGTGGCGGCCTCCAGCTCCGATTGCGTTTCCGCCAGCTTTTCTGCGATCAGGATGAGGTCTTCCACCTTGGTCGCCTTGCGCTGCAGGTCGAGCAGGCTCGTGCGGTAGTTCTTCAGCATCTCCAGGCGCTTGCCGACTTCGGCAATCGGCTGGCCGAGGTCGTCTACGTGGGTGCCCTGGCTGACGACGCCACCGCTGTCCGCCAGGCGTTTGCGCATGGTGCGCACGCCCTCCGGGCTGGCGCGCAGATTCAGATGGGCGGTACCGCCGCGCTGGTCCCGTTCGAGCTGGATGCTGGCATCCATGACCGTGCAGTGCCATGTGGCTTCGTTCACGCAGGCGTCCTGCAATTCGCGGTACAGGCGCTCGAGTTGCGGCGCGTCGACTTCCAATGAGACGCGGTGTTCGTAGGCGAGAAAGCGCCGCTCGGCGCGATCGGCCATCTTGGCGCTTTCCGCAGCCGCGGGCGCGGCAGCCATCATCGCGGGCGATGCACCGCCGCCCGGGCCGGATTCTTCTTTCTTGCTGCAAGCGCTCAGGGACAGCGCGATCAGGATCAGGCCGAGGAGTCGAGTCATGGGCAAATGAAATGGCGTGAGGTTGTACGCAAAGTCCGGGGGATTGCGGCGCAGTCTAGCGCACACAGCTGAGCAGATCTCACAGCCCGCAGACAAGAAAAAACGCCCGCCGGCAGAACCGGTCGGGCGTTTTTTTTGCAGCGTGCAACCGTGGCGTCAGGCGCCTTGCGGGACTTCGCGTGCGGCGCGCTTGCGGTCACGCACTTCGGTTTCTTCGTGCACGCTGTCCACCTCGTCCAGGTAGCGCGTGTGCCAGCCGCTGGCCACGCCCCAGTGGTAGAAGAACAGCGAAAGCACTGCGACGATGCCCATGTCCCAGCCGTAGGGGATGTAGCCGTGGCCGCCGAACTCCGTGCTGCCGCAGTACGACAGCGCGGCGATGGTCGGCAGGTAGGCGATCATCCACCACGCGCCCTTGAGTTCCGTCTTGAAGTCGGGCCAGCCGGCCTTGGCCTGGTAGTAGAAGTACACGGGCAGGGCCACCAGCATCAGCACGATGATCTCGCCGGTCAGCGGCCACTTGGCCCAGTACAGGATGAGCGATGCGCACACAAACGCGAACGGCGCGACGAGCGAGAGCCCCGGCAGACGCAGCGGGCGATGCAGCTGCGGCGACGTACGGCGCAGCGACATCACGCTGATCGGGCCGGTCAGGTACGAAATGACCGTCGCCACCGAAATGACCGCCGCCAGCGCACCCCAGCCGCGGAAGAAGAACAGGAAGATGAACGACACCGCCAGGTTGAACCACATGGCCGGGCGCGACACGCCAAACAGCGGGTGCACGCGACCGAAGATGGCCGGCATGGTGTTGTTGCGCTCCATCGCGTAGATCATGCGCGTGGTGGTGGCCATGTACGTGCTGCCGGTGCCCGACGGGCTCACGAACGCATCGATGTACAAGACGATCGCCAGCCAGTTGAGGTTCAGCGCAATCGCGAGCTGGGCGAACGGCGAGTGGTAGTCGATGCCGTGCCAGCCGTTGACGAGCGACTCGGGCGGCACGGCGCCCAGGAAGGCCACCTGCAGCGCCACGTAGATCACCGCCGCCAGCAGGATCGAACCGATCACCGCGATGGGCACGTTGCGGCCCGGGTTGCGCGCCTCCCCCGCCAGGTTGATCGGGCTCTGGAAACCGTTGAACGCAAACACGATGCCGCTCGTGGCAATGGCGGTCAGCACCGCAGACCAGCCGTACGGCGCAAAGCCCTGTCCCGCCACATTCGCGGCCGAGCTGCCACCAAAGTTGCCCGGGTGAAAGCCTGCTGCAACAAGCGCCACCGCCGTTGCGGCCGGAATGATGAACTTGAAGATCGTGATGGCGTTGTTCGCCTTGGCAAACACCTTCACGCCCCAGTAGTTCAGCAGGAAGTACACCACGACCAGCACCGCCGACAGCACCAGCCCGGGCGGCGTCAGCTCACCGTGCTGGAAGAGCGACTGCGCCCAGGGCCACGGCCAGCTGCTCATGTACTGGATGGAAGCCTCGGCCTCGATGGGGATGACGGTGACGATGGCGATCCAGTTGGCCCAGGCCGCCACGAAACCCACCAGCGAGCCATGCGAGTAGCGCGCATAGCGGACCATGCCGCCCGATTCCGGGAACATCGCGCCCAGTTCGGCATACGTCAGGGCAATGGCGAGGATGACGACGGCGCCGATGACCCAGGTGAAGATGGCAGCGGGGCCCGCGACCTTTGCCGCGTGGCCGGCGCCAAACAGCCAGCCAGAGCCGATGATCGAGCCCAAGCCGGTCAACATCAATGCCCAGGCGCCGAGATTGCGTTGTACGTTTTTTTCCAAGAGGAGTCTCCGCCCCGGCGAGTCGGAAGTTCGACAGGGCATCGCGGTTTGCTTACCAGTCCGCTTAGTTCTACCGAGGCGACGCTGTTTGGGCGCCGCCCGCCGTCCTATGTGGTGGGTGTCACCAGCCCAGGACATGCGTGTGCTGGCTGACGCGTAGCATCAACCGCACCCGTCCGGCCGCGATGAAAGACAGAACACGGTGTCTGCCTTCCGGGGGGATTCGCGTATAGTCATCGGCGACGTTGTGCGGGGTGCCGCACTTGCCGCCCGATTCCGGAGCCCGCAATGGGGCGCAATGATAGCGAAATCGTGAGCGGTTGCACCGCCTTTTTCATCGTTCCTCGCAGTTTTTTCTCCCCATGGAGTCCTCTTTCGCCACTTCGGTTGCACCTGCGTCACCTGCGCAGTGGCACCGGCGCGTGCTGACGCTGGCGTTTCCCATCGTGCTGGCCAACCTGACGCAGCCGATCCTCTCGGCGGTGGATACGGCCGTGGCGGGGCATCTGCCGGGGCCGGAATACATCGGCGGCGTGGCCCTCGGCGGGGTCTTCTTCAACTTCGTCTTCTGGGGGTTTGGCTTCCTGCGCATGGGCACCACGGGGCTGGTGTCGCAGGCGCACGGCGCGGGCGACACGCAGGCGTTGCGGGCGAGCGTGGTGCGCGCGCTGCTGCTGGCCCTTGCCATTGGCGCGGCATTGCTGGTGCTGCAGGTGCCGGCCATCCGCATCACGCTGGCGCTGCTGGGTGGGAGCGAATCCGTCACGCGCATGGCGGAGGTGTATTGCCATACGCGCATCTGGTCGGCGCCGTTTGCGCTGGCCAACTACGTGGTGCTCGGCACGCTCCTCGGCCGGCAGCAGGTGAGGCGGGCGCTTCTGCTGCAGGTGTTCATCAATGCCGTCAACATGGTTGCGGTGCTGAGCCTGGTGCTAGCCGCCGGGATGGGTGTTGCCGGTATCGGTGCTGCAACGGCGCTGGCCGACATTGCCGGGTTCGGGCTCGGCATGTTGCTGCTCTGGCTGCAGCGGCCGACGGGCCTGGCGCCGCTGACCCGCGCCGAACTCCTCGCCCGTGACGCCTGGCGCCGCCTGATGGGACTGAACACCGACATCTTCCTGCGCACGCTGTGCCTCCTGGCCGCCTTCGGCTGGTTTGCGCATGCCGGCGCCAAGCAGGGCGATGTGGTGCTGGCCGCCAACGCGCTGCTGCTCAACTTCCTCACTTTCATGGCTTATGGGCTGGACGGCTTCGCGCACGCGGCCGAAGCGTTGGTGGGTGCCGCCATGGGCGCGCGCGACCGTGCTGCGCTGCGCATGGCCGTGCGCGTGTCGACGTTCTGGTCGGTGCTTGGCGCGGGGCTCTTTGCGGCCGTGTACGCGCTGGCGGGTGCCGGCATCATCGGCGTGCTGACCGATCAGCCTGCCGTGCGCGAAGCCGCGCGTCACTATCTGGTGTGGGCGGCGCTGCTCCCCGTCGTGTCGGTATGGGGCTTCCAGTTTGACGGCGTGTTCATCGGCGCGACGCGCACGCGTGAACTGCTGGTGACGATGGCCGTGGCGGCGGCTGCGTTCTGGGGCTTGTCGGTCACGCTGCAGCCGCTGTGGGGCAACCAGGGGCTGTGGGTGTCGATGCTGGGGTTCATGGCGCTGCGCGGGCTGATGCTTGGGATGCTGCTGCCGCGCGTGTGGCGCGCGCCTGAAGTGCAGACATCCTAGGCGGCGTCAATCTGCGGCGCTTACTGCTGCGCGTATTCCACCACCAGCAATGCCGTCGCCATCGTCTTGCCGGCGTTGGAGATGGCGTGCTGCACATCCCCCGGGTAGCGCGCCGATTCCCCATGCCGCACCTTCTTCTCACTCGCGCCGGATTGCACCGTCACCGTGCCGCTCAGCACGGAGATGTGCTCCTTCGAGCCCAGCTCGTGCGGCTCTGACGCCAGCACGCCGCCGGGCTGAATCGCCAGTTCATACCATTCAAAGCGCGCCGCCAGGTCCACGGGGCCAAGAATCTTCAATTCGCACTTGCCATCCGGGCTTTTGATGACTGGGATGGAGTGTGCGGGGATGACTGTCACCGCGGGCGCCGCATCGGCCGCGCCGTCAGGCGAGAGGAAATCCGCGAGCCCGACGCCAAGCGCGGTGGCCAGGCGCCACAGCACGGCGACGGTGGGGTTGGCCAGGTTGCGCTCGACCTGCGAGAGCATCGATTTGGACACCCCCGCGCGCCGCGACAGTTCATCGAGCGAGAGCTTGCGCGCCTGGCGCAGCGCTTGCAGCTTGGCACCCACGGCGGGCGGGCCGTCGGCGAGGACATCGGTGGCGGGGGCTTGTGCCATCGGTTGGTATCTTGTAAATTGAACGAATTATTCGATATATCGAACTTGTTCGATTTATCGATCAACGCAGTCTACAGGAGCAGCATCATGGGGACAACGCAAGCCAATGCTTCCACCGACGCCTTCTACGCGCACATCCGCCGCGAACTGGAGGCGATCGAGGAAGCCGGTCTCTACAAGACCGAGCGCATCATCACCTCGCCGCAGGGCGCTGTGATCCGCACGGCTGACGGCAAGGAGGTCATCAACCTCTGCGCCAACAACTACCTCGGCTTGTCGTCGCACCCGGAGGTGCTGAAGGCCGCGCACGAAGCGCTCGACACGCATGGCTTTGGCCTCAGCTCGGTGCGCTTCATTTGCGGCACGCAAGACCTGCACAAGACGCTGGAAGCGCGGCTGGCCAAATTTCTCGGCACGGAAGACACCATCCTCTACGGCTCGGCCTTCGATGCCAACGGCGGCCTGTTCGAAACGCTGCTGGGCGCGGAAGACGCCGTCATCAGCGATGAGCTGAACCACGCGTCGATCATCGACGGCATCCGCCTGTGCAAGGCGCAGCGCTATCGCTACAAGCACAACGATCTGGAGGATCTGCGCGCGCAATTGCAGGCGGCCGATGCGGCGGGCGCACGCTTCAAGCTGGTGTTTACCGATGGCGTGTTCTCGATGGACGGCACCATCGCGCGGCTGGATGAGATCCGCGCCATCTGCGACGAATTCGGCGCGTTGCTGGGCATTGACGAATGCCACGCCACGGGCTTTCTCGGCAAGCGCGGTCGCGGGTCGCACGAGCACCGCGGCGTGTTCGGCAAGATTGACATCATTACCGGCACGCTAGGCAAGGGCCTGGGCGGCGCGTCGGGCGGTTTCACGAGCGCGCGCAAGGAAGTGGTGGCACTGCTGCGCCAGCGTTCGCGGCCGTATCTGTTCTCGAACACGGTGGCGCCGTCCATTGTCGGGGCGACCATCAAGGTGCTCGACCTGCTGGAAGCCGACACCGCGCTGCGCGACAAGCTGGAAGACAGCGCGCTGTATTTCCGCCGCAAGATCGTCGAGCTGGGTTTCGATATCAAGCCGGGCGACCATCCGATCGTGCCGATCATGGTGTACGACGCGCAGAAGGCGCAGGCGCTGTCCAAACGTCTGCTTGAGCTGGGCGTGTACGTGGTCGGCTTCTTCTACCCGGTGGTGCCGAAGGGGCAGGCGCGCATTCGCGTGCAGATCAGCGCCGTGCACGAGCGCGCGCAACTCGATGCGGCGCTCAAGGCATTTGAGACCGCCGGCAAGGAACTGGGGATCATCTGATGAGCACTGGTACGAGCGCGAATGTTGGAACGGCGCCGCGCATCCTCATCATCGGCGCCAACGGGCAGTTGGGGACGGAGCTGGCCGCCGCGCTGGCCGAGCGCTACGGCAACGGCAACGTGGTGACGAGCGACATGGTGCCCCGCGGCCGCCATCCGCAGATTCGCCACGAAACGCTGGATGTGACCGATCGCGGCCAGTTGCGCGAGATCATCGAGCGCCACGGCATCACGCAGATCTATCACCTGGCGGCCGCGCTGTCGGCCGCAGCAGAGCAATCGCCCACCTGGGGCTGGGCGCTCAACATGAATGGCCTGCTGAACGTGCTGGAAGCCGCGCGCAATCATCAGCTCGAGCGCATCTTCTGGCCCAGCTCGATTGCCGCGTTCGGGCCCACCACGCCCGCAGACAACACGCCGCAGAGCACGATCATGGAGCCCAAGACGGTCTACGGCATTTCCAAGCTGGCGGGCGAGGGCTGGTGCCGCTGGTATTTCGAGCACCACGGTGTGGACGTGCGCAGCCTGCGCTATCCGGGCCTCATCTCGTACAAGACTGCACCGGGCGGCGGCACGACCGACTACGCCATCGACATCTTCCATTCGGCCGTGAAGGGCGAGCGTTATACGTGCTTCCTCGAGCACGACGAGGCGCTCCCCATGATGTACATGCCCGACGCCGTGCGCGCCACCCTGGAGTTGATGGAGGCCCCCGCCGAGCGCATCAGCGAGCGGGGCAGCTACAACCTTGCGGGCGTGAGCTTTACGCCGGAGCAGCTCGCGGCGGAAATCCGCCGGCATCGTCCGTCGTTCGAGGTGGCCTACGCGCCGGATTTCCGCCAGGCGATCGCGGCCAGCTGGCCCAATTCCATCGACGATTCGGTGGCCCGGCGCGACTGGGGCTGGAAGCCCGAGTACGGTGTGGCAGAGATGACGGCCGACATGCTGGAAAACCTGGGGCACTTGGCCGCGCACACAGCCTAGGCAGCTTCAGTCAGGGGAATTGCGGGCATTGCACGGCGCTGTTTTCTGTTTCGCTTCGATCGGTTGTGTTCAACAATGCAGCATGGCCATCACTTCCCGCCCCGCCCGCATGCCTTGTTCGACACCCGACCCCGCGCCGCGACATCGCGACGATCCGCCGCCCGCCAAGCGCGCCTGGTGGGTGCCGGTGGTGCGCATGTCGGTGGCCGCAGGCGCGGTGGCGGCCATTCCGCACACGTCGATCCAACTGCCGTTTGCTGACGGTGCCTGGATGCTGCACACGGCTGCCGGCCTCATCTTCATGGTGGGCGCCATCGACAGCCTCTTCCTTTTTGCCATGCGCCATAAGCCCTAAAGCGGCGCATCGGTCATCTGCCCGCGTGCGGCGTCCCGGTGATGTGCCGCCTGCAGCATCCGCTCGGTAAGTTTTAAAACAGGTTGTAAAAACGTTCAGTGGACAGCTGACGGCATGATGGGGTTGGTCGTCACACCCCCGCAGATTCGTAACTGAATCGTTACAGAATTGCATCAATTTGCGGCATCGCACCAATTGTGGCGACTGCCCGGCGATCCTTTGCCACAGCGGGTTATGCCTCGGTTCTGCACCCCGGCGTTTGTGCCGCAAGTGTAAGCAGATGTTGCGCTGCACGGAGGTGGCCCGATGCTTGCTCTATGTCGTCCGGTCACTCTGCATGTGCAAGGCAGTCCCGCCACGTGCAGAACAGTTTTTCCCATAAGCGGATCCGGAACCGGATTGGTCCCCACGACCCCACGGTCCCCACGGCATCCGCACTTCGCTTCTCCAGAGCCGGCACATCGCCGGTGGCAGGGCGCTTCTCTCGGACGGTCCCGGGGTTTCGACGGTCATTTGCGTGCTCGCCCGCAACGGCAGGCCTGTGCGCGCTTGACCGGAATCGCTTCACAAGAAAACGAGGAAACCATGAAAGCAGTCCTGCTGGAGAATCATCCGTTGCTACGAGCCGGACTTGCGCAGTTGCTCGCGCATCCCACCCTCGGCCTGGAGGTCGTCGCCCCGGCATTGCCTTCTGGCATCCCTGGCGAACTGCATGCTTGCGACGAGCGTGCCGACCTGCTCGTCATCGGCCTGGACGAGCCCGACGGCCCGATCGACGCTGGCCAACTCGCTGCTCAATTGCGCGAGGCCATCGACACGAGCGAGGCCAGCCGCGTGGTGCTGCTCGCCGCCAGCCTGTCTGCTGAAGAGGCGCACGTCGCCATGACGTGCGGTGTGGACGCCTACTGCGCCAAATCGCAATCGCCGGAAGTCCTGCTCGCAACGCTGCGGCTCGTGCTGGCCGGCGGCCAGTCGTATCCGGCCCTGATACCGCGCGCGGCCGGTGCGGCCATGCCGATGCTCTCGCTGGATGCATCGGAGGCGGCGCAGCGGCTGAATGTTTCGCTACGGCAGTACGAAGTGCTGGTGCTGCTCTCGCGCGGGCACTCCGTGAAGGGCGTTGGGCGCCTGCTGGGCATTTCCGAAGCCACCGTCAAGACGCACGCGTGCACGCTGTATCGACGCTTGAACGTGCGCAACAAGAGCGAAGCGGTGTACGCCGCCATGCGCCTGGGTATTCCACTGGAACTGCAGGGCGGGGCTGCCGCCGCCATTGGCGCTGCATCCGCGCAGACATCGGTCCAGGTGTCTGGCGATGCGCAAGACGCAGACGTGTTCGTGCACACCGCTGCACGCATACCGACCCCGCTCCAGGCCGGCGCACCGGCCCGCGACGCGGTGATGGCGTCTTCATCCCCCCAGACGGGAGCGTCCGACCGGACCACCGCATCGGTGGCCGCATCGGGCGCTGAACTGGGCGCTGAATCCCGCTGGGCCGCCATGACGCGCGCCTTTGGTGGCGTGAGCGGCAGCGTGACGCCTGCCAAGCCGTTGCGCGCCCCGGTGCGCACCGCCAACGGTACGGCGCGCTCGGCTGACTCAGCCCAGGCAGCCCTTCATGCAATGCGGATCGCGTGCGCTCGCACGCACCGCCCACTGGACATGACAACAATGACAACCCACGAGCCACTCACCTGGAGCCTGCCGGCCGAGCGCACCAGCGCGGCCGCGGCATGGCATCCCCGCCGCTGCGCTATTGCTGCCGCCACCGTTGTGGTGGTCGGCACGGTGCCGATGATCGCGCACGCCGCGGCCGACGATGCTTCCAACGCGGCCACGCGCCGCTTGATCGATACGCAGTTGACCGACGCCGCGGCCAAGGGCCCGGCCACCTTTGCCTCCACCACCGTCGTCGCCGGCAGCGGTGACGAGGTGCCGGCGTCTCCGGCGAACACGCTGCTGGTGCGCAACAGGCGGTGCCGCCTGCAGACGCGTCCGGCACGACGTCGCCTGCCGCGCCGGCCGCCGCATCGCCCATGCCTGTTGTTCAGGCCACGCCTTCGGCGCCCCCCTCTGCATCGCCGTCGCCTACGGTGATCCTGCCGCCGGGCGCTCCGGCGCCGGAGCCTGCCGCACAGGCCCCGGCTGTGCCGTCTGGCCCGAGCGCTCAGGGCCCGGGCGCTCTGGAACCGCTGCAGGTGTCGCCGGAAGCGGCCAATGCTGCCGCCACACATACCGCCGGCAATGCTCCCGACAACGCGCCCGTCGGCCCGATGCCGACCGATCGCCAGGCCTTTCACGACGAGGTCATGCGCGAGTCGCGCGAGGGCGCTGCCACGCTGGCGCAAGAGCACCTGCGCGAGCATCCTGACTGGTTCAAGGAAAGCGAATCGTGGCACGTCGACCATGCCGCCGCCGCACAGCGCATCCGCTGGGGGCGGCAGCAGTTGAAGGTGATCAACGGGCCGGAGCGTTTCGTCATCATCGATCAGGCGGTGGCTGAGATCGAGGCGCTGCTCAAGAAGGTGCCCGATACGCCCGAGAACGCTGAGTTCCGCCAGGAGATCGTGGCCGATGAAGTGGTGGCGCTGGCTTCGCGCGGACGCATGAAAGACGCGGTCAAGCGCTACGAGGCCATGGCGCAGACGGGCAAGGTGCCGGCGTACACGCGCGTGGCCGCGGGCGATGCCTATGCGTATCTCGATAAGCCGGACAAGGCTGCCGATGCCTACGCCCGCGCGCTCAAGGACGCGAGCCCCGGCGAGATCGAAACCGGCGACGTCCAGGAAGGCCTGTTCTACGCCATGCTGGATACGGGCCGTTTTGAAGACGCCCGCGCGCTGCTCGACAAGATGAAGGCCGACAACCCCGAATACGTGCGCCTGGCGCCGGAAGCCGGCACGCCCAATCCCGATTACTCGCGCATCAAGCGCCTGGAAGCGCAGTACCTGATCCTGACGGGCCGCACGCACCAGGGCATTGCCGAGCTGGACAAGTGGCGCCACGAAGCACCGTTTGCCGCCTCGCTCGTCAGCGCACGGGCCGACGGTGCGATGGTGCAGACCGAGCCGTATCGCTCGCGCGACATGTATAAGACGGCGCTGGCCGAGCACCCCGACGACCTGAGCGTGGTGGCCGGTTATGGCCGTGCGTCGCTGGCGGTGGACGACCTGAAGACGGCCAAGGATGTCGCCAACGGGCTGGACGAGCGCTTTCCGGAGAACGGCTCGGTGCGTGCGCTGCGCAAGGATCTCGATGTCTACCAGAGCCCGCAGCTGATCATCGAATCCACGGCGGACAAGGGCAATTCGGTGTTCGCCAACAACGAATACGGCATCAACACCAAGGCTTACAGCGGACCGTTTGCCGATCACTATCGCCTGTTCTTCCACAACTTTGCGGGCCGTGCGCAGTTTGACGGCGCATCGCAGAGCCGCGTGCGCAACGGTGCGGGCCTGCAGTGGTTCGACACCGGCGTCGAAGTGAACGGCGAGGTGCACCAGTCCGTCGGCGCTGCAGGCAAGACCGGCGGCACGCTCGATGCCACGTGGATCCCGAGCGACCACTGGAAGGTGTCGGGCATGGTCACCAACGATGACCTCGAGGTGCCCTACAAGGCGTACCAGGTGGGCGTGACTGGAAAGACCTTGAGCGGCAACGTGCGCTACACATGGGATGAAACGCGCTACGCATCCTTGACGTACGGCGTGTCGCGCTACACCGACGACAACCTGCGCAAGCGCTGGGCGGCGAACTTCTACCAGCAGGTGTTCACCTCGCCGCGCCATACGGTCGGTGTGCTGCTGGGGGCCGATACCAGCACCAACACCATGACCGGCCTGAATTACTTCACGCCATCGCGCGACTACAGCGGCACGGCCACCGCCATCTGGTCGTGGACGCCCTGGCGCTATGCAGACAAATCGTTCACGCAGCGCCTGTACCTGACCGGCGGCGTGTACAACCAGCAGTCGTTCGGCAACAGCCCGATGATGGAAGCGCGGCTGGAACACGTGTGGCAGATCAATCGCAAGACGCAGGTTTCCTACGGCATCGGCTTTGGCCGCCATCGTTACGACGGCCAGCCCGAGAACCGCAAGTTCCTGTACCTGAACCTCAACATTCCGCTGTGATGCCCATGCAAGCTCTCCGACAACCGTCGTTGCGACGATTCATCGCCTGGATGGCATTGACCGTGGCGCTGGCCATCGTGGCCGCCGTTCGCCCCGCCGGCGCCGTCCAGGTGGATTTCCTGCCCAAGCCCGATCCGGACGACGGCAAGACGTTCCGCGTGCTGTGCTTTCACGACATCCGTGACAACCTGCGCGCCAGCTTCGAGACGCTGCCCGACGGGTTTGCCGTCGACACCAAGATGCTGACGAACATGTTCAGCTGGATCCAGGCCAACGGTTATCACCCCGTCACGCTCGCGCAGATCGATGCGGCGCGCCACGGCGGCAAGCCGCTGCCAAAACGCCCGATCCTGCTGACGTTCGACGACGGTTATGAAAGCCACTACACGAAGGTCTTTCCGCTGCTCAAGCAGTTCCGTTTCCCGGCCGTGTTCGGACTCGTGACGGATTGGACCAATGCGCCGCAGGGGTCGAAGATCAAGCTGTCGAACACGCAGATCGTGCCGCGTGACTTCTTCATGAACTGGAGCCAGATCCGCGAGATGCAGGCCTCGGGCCTGGCCGAGTTCGCCACGCACACGGCTGATATGCACCACGGCGCGCTGGGCAATCCGCAGGGCAACGAGATGCCGGCGGCCACCACGCACGAATATCTGCCCAAGCTGGGCCGGTACGAAACCGACGACGAGTACCGCAAGCGCGTGCGCGACGACCTGCAGCGCAGCATCGACCTCATCCAGAAAAATGTGGGCACCAAGGTGCAGACGGTGGTGTGGCCGTATGGCGCCCACAACCAGATGCTCGACCAGGAAGCCGCCAACGTGGGCCTGAAGTACATGCTTACGCTGGAGCCGGGCCCGAATACGCCGGATGTGCCGCTCACCGCCATCCGCCGGAGCCTGATGGGCTACGACACCAACACCGGCGATCTCGAGCGCTCGCTGCGCGAGCCTGTGACGCATCACGGCGAGATCAACCCCGTGCAGCGCGTGGTGCAGGTCGACATGGATTACATCTATGACCCGGACCCGAAGCAGCAGGAAGCCAACCTCGGCAAGCTGGTCGACCGCATCAAGGACCTCGCGCCGCGTGTGGTGTACCTGCAGGCCTTCGCCGATCCGAAAGGCAACGGCGCGGTGGACGCGGTGTACTTCCCGAACCGGCACATGCCGATGCGTGCGGACTTGTTCTCGCGCGTGTCGTGGCAGTTGAAGACGCGGGCCAAGGTGGAGGTGTACGCCTGGCTGCCGATGCTGTCGTACAAGCTGCCGGCCAATAACCCGGCGGCCACGCACCTGGTGCAGTCGCTGCCCGGTGCGCCGCAGAAGCCGGGCACGGTCAAGCCGCCGCGCCTGTCGCCGTTCGATCCGCAGGCGCGCCAGATGATCCGCGACATCTATGAGGATCTGGCCAAGAACTCGATCATCGACGGCGTGCTGTTCCACGACGACGGCGTGCTCGACGACTACGAAGATGCCAGCCCCGCCGCGCTCAAGGCCTACGAGGCCATGGGCCTGCCCGGCGATATCAACAAGATCCGCCAGTCGCCCGAGCTGATGCAGAAATGGTCGAAGGCCAAGACGGCTGCGCTGATCTCGTTCTCGAAAGAGCTGATCTCGGTGGCGCAGGGCTATCAGAACGGCCGCGACATGCTGACCGCACGCAACATCTTTGCGGGTCCGGTGCTCGATCCGAAGGCTGAAACGTGGACGGCACAGAACTATGACGACTTCCTGGAGGCGTACGACTATGTGGCGCTCGAAGCCATGCCGTACATGGAAGAAGCCAAGGATCCGAAGGACTGGATGAAGAAGCTGACCGCCGCCGTGGCCAAGCACAAGGACGGTCTGAAGAAGACCATCTTCGAGCTGCAGGCGGTGGACTGGCGCAACCAGGACAAGCCGATTCCGACGACCGAACTGCGCGACCAGATGCGCGCGCTGCGCTCGGCGGGTGCGCTCAACTACGGCTACTACCCGGATGACTTCATTGCAGGCCGGCCCGATACCGAGGTGCTGCGCGATGTGATGTCGCTCAAGACCTATATCGAGACGCGCAAGCCGCCAGGCGGCGACAAGGGCAGCGTTGAAAAGCTCAACAGCAGCTCGTTGCCGCAGAGCCAGCCGCCGAATGCCGGCGTGGACAGGAAACCCGCGACCACCGAAGCGGCCACGTCGTCCAACACCAAGGCGGGAGGCTGACATGGAAGTGGACTTCCTTCTGGCCAAGCGCTGGATCTCCGACTTCGTCTTCTACTACCCGTTTTTCATGTCGTATTTCTGGATGATCGGCGGGCTGCTGCACTACTTCCTGCTTGAACGCGGGACAGAGCACGTGCGGCACCCGCTGGCACTGCTGGGGGTGAAGAGCTACCCCAAGGTGTCGATCATCGTGCCTTGCTACAACGAAGAGGCGAATGTGCGCGAGGTGATCAGCCACCTCGCACGCATGCGGTATCCGAACTACGACATCATCGCCGTGAACGACGGCAGCTCCGACCGCACCGGTGAGCGGCTGAACGAACTGGCTGCGGAGTACCCGCAGCTGGTGGTGATCCACCAGTCGTCGAACCAGGGCAAGGCGATCGGCCTCACCACCGCTGCCCAGGTGACCGATGCCGAGTACCTGATGTGCATCGACGGCGATTCGATCCTGGATGTGGATGCGATTGCCTGGATGATCCGCCACCTGATGGAGAACCCGAACGTTGGCGCAGTGACGGGCAACCCGCGCATCCGCACGCGTTCGACGTTGCTGGGGCGCATGCAGGTGGGCGAGTTCTCGTCGATCGTGGGTCTTATCAAGCGCACGCAGCAGGTTTATGGCCGGCTGCTGACGGTGTCGGGCGTGGTCGTGATGTTCCGTAAGCACGCCATCGAGGATGTCGGCTACTGGAGCAACGACATGCTCACGGAAGACATCGACATCAGCTGGAAGCTGCAGGTGGGTGGCTGGATGATCCGCTACGAGCCGCGCGCGCTGTCGTGGATCCTGATGCCCGAGACCTTCCGCGGCCTGTACAAGCAGCGCCTGCGATGGGCCAAGGGCGGCATCCAGGCGCTGATCAAATACGCGCCGGCAATGGCGAGCCTGCGGCAGTCGATGATGTGGCCGATCTTCTTCGAGTACGCACTGTCGGTTGTGTGGGCGTACAACATGCTTGTTGTCATCACGTGGTCGATGGTCAGCTTCTTCGTCGAGCTGCCCCCCGAATGGCGCATGGAAGCACTCCCACGCTGGCACGGCACGCTGCTCTTCATTACGTGTGTGCTGCAGTTGCTGATCGGCTGCTTCATCGATCGGCGCTACGACGACAACATCCTGCGGTACTTCATCGACACCGTCTGGTATCCGGTTGCGTTCTGGATCCTGAACCTTGTCACCACGGTGGTCGGCTTTCCGGCCGTCGCCTTCCAGCGTACGCGTGCCCGTGCCCGCTGGACCAGCCCTGACCGGGGCATCCAACAACAACAGGGGAATTCGCCATGACCATGCTTGTCATTGATGTTTCGCGAAACTCGATCCGACAGTCGTTCTCGGACAAGGGCGTCTTCGGCACGTTGCACCATGTGCTGTGGTTCCGGATCTTCCGGCCAGTGCTCGTGATTTCGATCTGGGGCATGCTGGGGCTGTATGTGGGCTACTCCATCAGCAGCGTGGGCCCGAGCGGCCTGCCGTTCGAGCAGCTGCGCATGTACGGCAACATCATCGCCGGCATGGGCGGCGTGCTCGTGGTGTGGATGGTCCTGTCGCGGCTGGACCGTGCGATCCGCCGCAAGATTGCGCGTGCGCCGGTAGCGCGGCCGGCGTCCGGTGGCGCCTCCGCGCGCGCCTCGCGTGGGACGCTGCATGCGCAGCAGCCCGCGTGGCAGCGTCCGCGCAACACGCGCCTGCTGGTGGTCGACCACGACGATGACGGTGACATCACCCACGTGCGCTCGTGGCAGGAGTGGGCGGGCCGCCCCGCACCTGCCGGCACCGCCACACCGCCCACGCCGTTCACCCGCAGCCCGGAATACGACCCGGAAGAGCCGGTGCTCGGCTCTCGCCCTGTCAGCGAGGCGATCGTGCTGGAGAACCTCGAGCGTGAAGAGCCCTCCCTTGCACGTGCTGATGCGCCGGCGCAGCAACCGCGCGACATCGTAAAGGCGGTGGACGCGGTGACTGCCGAAGCCGCCGGTTTCCATCGATTCGGCTATCGCGGCCGTCTGGGCCGCAGCGATTGGGTCGAACCGCAACCGGCCGAATCGCCTGCCCAGACGTACGCGATGCGCCCCGGCATGGCACGCCACTATGGCAGCGTGACCGCCGTCGTCCATGGCCGTGCTGCAGTGCAAGCAGCGGACCGCGCCACGGAACGCCACCGCGCGCTGCATGCATTTGGTGCGCATGCACAACTGGACGATCCTTACGCGCGGCTCCAACGCATCGAACGCGTTGACCCGCTCCACGGCTTTGGCCGCCGCGCCAACGTCGTCGCCGACGACGTGTAAGGTCGACGCCCCCAGCGCAGCAGTCAGCGCCCCGGTGATGCGAGTCACCGGGGCGCATTCTTTTGCGCAATTGACTTAGCGCAAACGGAGGAGGGCGGACTTTTCCGCTTTGCGCAATCGTTGCCGCCCGTGCGCTGCGCAGCACGGCAAACGGTTGGCGCACCAGCATCGCGCATCGGGCTGATGCACTGCACGGACGGCGCATGGATTTGCCCTCTTGAATGCGGCTGCGTGCGTGCCTATGCTGGCTTCTCCTGCAGGCCCAGCAGTTCTCTCTCGGTGTTCCCGGCGGCGCTTGCAGTGCTCATGGTGTCAGTGAAAACCAAGCCCACCCCCCGTCACGGATTGCATGCCGTGGCCAACAGACAAGCTGGAGCCAACTGTGCTGAGTCCCCATGAATTTGCTGTCCTGCTTCTCGTCAACGACGGCGCGGAATCCGACGATCTGGATCGCGCCGATGTCGAAGCGCTCGTCGAGCGACAGCTCGTGACGCTGGAGCGCCGTGGCCCCGACCACAGCTATGCCCGGGTGACACTCCAGGGCTACGTCCTGCTCAAGGCTTCCGGGCACGTCCGCACCATCGGTCGCCGCGCGGTGGCCGTGCCTCACTAGCCGATCCTTTCCTCATTGCACGCAGCCCGTCGCTGCCTGGGCGCGCAGCCCAGGCGCCGAGTGACCTGCCTGCAATCGATACAAACAGAAACACACTGCTCGTGGCGCGGGCGCAGCCTATGCGCCGCCAGGCGCGCTGCGGGGCCGGCTTCTTGCTCTGATGCCTATCCTGAAGTTCGACGCTCCAGCGTCGGCGGGTAGGCACGCATGACAACTCAAGAGGAGCCACCCATGAAGACCAGACATACCCTGCTCGCCGCGTTGTTTGCGGTCGCCGGTACCGCAGCCCTTGCGCAGCCCATGCCGCCGCCACATCCGGAAGACCGTGATCACGAACGTGCGGAGCGCATGGAGCATGAGCGACACATGGAGCGCCGCGAAGAGCACCGTGAACTCCGTGCCGAACACCGCGACATCAAGCGTGACCGCGAAGCCCTGCGACACCGCGAACACGAGGCGCGCGAGCGCGCGCATGAAGTGCACGAAGACATGGAACATCGCTGATACAGCGCGACCCACTGAAAGCCCGACCGCGTTCACGCAACGCCAGCCGGGCGTCATCCTGAACGGGCGGTTTCGACACTGCCAGCGTTCCGGTGATGCGTCAGCCTCCGCCAATCCCCTGAATGATCTTGCCGCTGCCCTCGCACGACGGGCACGGGCTGCCGTCGTCGCGCTGGCCCGTTCCATTGCACTCGGGGCAGATCGCTTCGCCGCTGCCTGGCGCGCCGGGCGCTGCTTCGTC
This sequence comes from Ralstonia sp. TCR112, assembly GCF_007997035.1. Lineage (GTDB taxonomy): Bacteria > Pseudomonadota > Gammaproteobacteria > Burkholderiales > Burkholderiaceae > Ralstonia > Ralstonia edaphi. The sequence continues at coordinate 68,528 of NZ_VOSS01000090.1, forward strand.
ACCGGGTGCGGCAGAGGCGGGCGGCGCGCCCGGGATGGGGTTTTCGTTGTTCATGCGATGTGCTCCTGAATCCGTGCGGGGACGGAACGGTGTCCCTTCAAGGGTGCGTTGCGGGAATGTTGGCTGGGCTGGCCGGTGGACGCTCGCGGCCCTGCGGGCTGCCGCCGGTGGACCTGTCCTTGACCACGTTGCCATTCTTGTCCTGATGCGAAGTGGAACCGGTGCGCGGTACGTATTCGCCGGAAGGGTTGGCGCTGTCGTTGCGGGTGCGGGTGCGGTTGCGCGTGGCATCGCGGCCCGTGGGGTTGTCGGTGCGGCTCGTGGTACCGGTGGCGGTGGTGCTGTTTGCGTTGGCTGGGGGTGCGTTGTCGCTGCTGCCGGCCTGCCCGCCAGTCGCTTGTGCGAACACGGCGCTGCCGCCGAGTGAGACGAACATTGCTGCCGCCGCGCACAGCGCACGTGCCTGATGGGTGATGCGATTCATCGTCGTCCTCTCATGAAGTGTCTATGTCGGTTCCACCGACGCAACTCGCGCGCCTGTGCCGCTATTTGCCGGCAGCCAGCCGCCGCGCATGTTTGAGCGCCGTGACGATGTCGAGATAGGCGCTCTCCCGCGCCGCTGGGTCGGGGGCGCGAAGTGCGTAGGACGGATGCCAGGTCGCCAGCACCGTACGGCCGTCATGTCGCACGGGCTTGTTGAAGTGGTCTTGCAGGCGCGCGTGGGCATCGTCGAGCAAGGCCTTCAGCGCAGTCGCACCCAGCGCCACTACCACCGCCGGCGCTTCCTGCTGCAGCTCCTGCTCGAGCCAGTACATGCAGGCCTGGACCTCGCGCTGCCCGGGCGTCTTGTGCAGGCGCCGCTTGCCGCGCAGCTCCCATTTGAAGTGCTTGACTGCGTTGGTGACGAACACGTCGTCCCGCGGGATGCCGGCGTCTTCGAGCGCGCGGTCGAGCAGCTTTCCTGCGGGGCCCACAAATGGCTTGCCCGCAAGGTCCTCGCCGTCGCCGGGCTGTTCGCCGACGAGCATGATGCGCGCCCGCCGCTTGCCTTCACCGGGTACGGCTTGCGTGGCGTGCCGCCAGAGATCGCAGCGGCGACATGCGTCGAGTGACGCCGGCTGCTGGTGCGGGTCGGTCTCGTCGGGCTCGGGGGCGGGGGGCGGCGTCTTCATGGGCAGGGTTTCCGGCTGCGCAAGGTGCAGCAACCTCGATGCCACCCCGGCTGGAACGTTGGTTGCGTAGGTTGTCGGCCTGCCAGGACGTGTAGCGCAATCTTCGCTGGAGCGGGCCCATGCATGAGCCATTTGAGTTGTACCTGATGTACTTCCTGATCCCGCTGTGGGTGGCAGCCGGGGTGGCCGACTGGTGCTGCCATCGCGTCACGCGCATTGAAAGAACCTCCGGCGCCAAGGAGTCGTTGCTGCACCTGCTGATGCTTGCCGAGATGGGCGTGCCCGTGCTGGCAGCGTTGTTCCTGCGGGTCAACGCGCTGGTGCTCGTGGTGATGGCCGTCGCCTATGTCGTGCACCAGGCCACCGCCATGTGGGACGTCAGCTACGCCACGGCCCATCGCACCGTGAAGCCGTTCGAGCAGCACGTGCACAGCTTTCTGGAGATGATTCCGCTCATGGCGTTGTCGGTGCTTGCGCTGTTGCACTGGAACGAGGTACTCGGCTTGTTCGGTGTGGGACCTGCAATGCCCGACTTTTCCGTGCACTGGAAAGATCCGCCCCTGCCGTGGGGCTATGTCGCCACCGTCCTGTTGGTTTTCGTGGTGCTGGAGCTGCTGCCGTATGCGGAGGAGCTGGTGCGTTGCCTGCGGCAACGGCGCGCTCCACCTCTGGTTGCCGGGCAGCGGCGCGTTTAAGGAGAAAATTTTTGGAAGCTGCATCGAATGTTCCGTTGGACCGGCGCCGCCGGCTGGGCAACTGGTTGCCCGAAGGCGAGGCGCAGCTGGCGGCGTTTCGCACCGAGCTTGTCGCACAGGCATTGTCACGTCCGTCAAGGACGCCCTCGGTGGATGCCGTGCGGGCGCTCGCCAACCTGATCGATGGCGAGCCGGCACTGCGCATGCACCTCGCACGCGCAATCGACGAAGCAAGGGGCCACGGCTACGAGCTCGGCTACAAGGACAGCACAGAACTGCTGCTCACCATCGACCACATCGTCAAGTGCGCGCCGCGCTTCAGCGAGAAGACCCTGGTGATCTGCCCGCTCAACGCGCTCCTGGACTGGCCGATGTGCATGCCATCCGGCTACGCGCTGTTCCGCGACAGGCGCTTCAACGACGCGCTCAAGGCGGTGCTCAATGGCTGGAGCGCGTTCCTCAGCGGCCCGCACTCGCGCGCCTATCTGAACACGCAAGAGCCGGACGGCTGGTTCAGCCCCGAAGCGGCACGGCGCATCGGCATGGAGCAGTTTCTGTGCGATCCGTCGCAGCCGTACTGGGGCTTCACGTCGTGGAACGATTTCTTCACGCGCCGCTTCCGTGCCGGCATGCGGCCCGTCGCGGGAGAAGACGACAACAAGCTGATCGTCAGCGCTTGCGAGGCCGCGCCCTACAACATCAGTCACGACACGCGGTATGAAGATGCGTTCTGGATCAAGGCGCAACCGTACTCGTTGCGCGACATCTTCGGACCGGAGAAGGCACAGTTGGCCGAGCGTTTTGCCGGTGGCTGTGCTTACCAGGCGTTCCTCAGCGCATACAACTACCACCGCTGGCACGCGCCCGTCTCCGGCACCATCGTCGATACCTACCATCTCGACGGCACGTACTACTCGTGCGTGGAATCGGAGGGCGCCGACCCCGAAGGGCTCAACGACTCGCAAGGCTACAGCGCTGCCATGGCAGCACGCGCGATCATCACCATCGCCTGCGATGATCCGGCCATGGGCACCGTGGGCTGCGTGTTCATCGGCATGGCCGAGGTGTCGTCATGCATGGTGGACGTGACGCCCGGCCAGCATGTTTGCAAAGGCGAGGAGCTTGGCTACTTCCAGTACGGCGGATCGACATACTGCCTGTTCTTCGAGCCCGGCGTGATCGATGCCTTCCTGGTCCAGTCGCCGCCGTCCGGCAACGCCGCGCCGGTGCACGTCAATGCGGCGTTGGCGCGCGCCCGATAGCGGATCGAATCAGGCGTCGACCTCGGCCAATGCCTTGAGCCCCACCGACAGCATCGCCAGGTCAGGCGAGCCGGCAGCCACCTGGTCGGCGATGACGCGGTTGTAGCGCGCCAGCGCTTCCTGCCGTGTCGTGCGCCATCCGTCGATGAGCGCCTCCGCGCTGGTGCCAGGTGCCGCGTCTTGCAACACCGATTGCGTGAGCCGCCGCCGCAGTTGCCCCAGTTCTTCGAGCAACGTCGCACGCGCCAGCATCTGCCAATGCGTTTGCGTCGGCAGGCCAATGATGCCGCCTTGCAGCCATCCGTAACCGAGCGGCTGGTCGAGCGCAAAGTACACGCGGGCAGCGAGCCGCGTATCGCAGTTGCCTGCCGCTGCCACCTCGGCAATGTCGAGCAACGACACGCGTGCTGGCACGCCGGTTGCCACGCGCGCCAGCGTTTCGGGCACACCCGCTTCGGTGTAGACCTGCCGCTGCTGCGCGGCCGCCAGCGCAGATTCCTCCGTTTGCAGCGCGTCGATTTCGGGCGCAAGCGCGTCCACCGCAGCCCGGAAGCGTTCGACTGCAGCCGGTACGTCCGACACGCGCCGCCGCAGGAACCACAGCGTGGCCCGCTCGTGCAGTTGCGCGAGCGAGGTGAACAGCGCAGTTTGCGTTTCGTGCGGCACCTGCGCATCGAGGGCGTCGACTTCCTGCCACAGCGCATCGAGCCGGTAGACAGCGCGCGCTACGAGGCTGGCCCACACCACGGCAAGCGGTTCTGCGCCGGTCTCTTCGGCCATGCGGTGCACGAACGTCACGCCGGCGCGGTTGACGAGCGCGTTGGCGTGCATCGTCGCCAGGATCTCGCGACGCAGCGTGTGCCGAGGGATCGACGTAGCGCAGCGCGAGTGCAGCGGTCGTGGAAAGTAATCCGGCAGGCCATCGGCCACGAACGGCTGATCGGGCAGGTCGCTGCCCAGCAGCACGTCGTACAGCCACATCTTGCTGTAGGCCATCAGCACCGCGCGTTCGGGCGTGGTCAGGCCGCCGCCGCTGGCCCGGCGGGCATCGATCTCTTCATCGGCGGGCAGGAACTCGATCGCGCGGTTCAGCCGGCCGCTGCGCTCCAGATGCCGCATCAGCCGTGCTTCCGGGTCGAGCCACAACGCCGTGCGCGTGCGCGCAAGTGACAGCGCCTGCGTCTGGAAGTAGTTGTCGCGCAGCACCAGTTCGCCCACCTCGTCGGTCATCTCGGCCAGCAGCGTATTGCGCTGCTTGAGCGTCATCTCGCCGTCGGCCACCACCAGGCCCAGCAGGATCTTGATGTTGACCTCGTGATCGGAGCAATCCACTCCGGCGGAGTTGTCGATGGCGTCGGTATTGATGCGCCCGCCATGCTGCGCGTATTCGATGCGGCCGAGTTGTGTGCAGCCGAGGTTGCCGCCCTCGGCCACGACCTTGCAGCGCAGTTCGGCGCCGTTCACGCGCAGGCCATCGTTGGCGCGGTCGCCCACCTGCGCATGCGTTTCGGTGCTGGCCTTGATGTACGTGCCGATGCCGCCGTTGTAGAGCAGATCGGCGGGTGCCTTGAGGATGGCGTGCAGCAGGTCGTTGGGCGCCATCTCGGTCGCCGTTACGTCCAGCATGGCGCGCACCTCGGGCGTGAGGGGGATCGACTTGACCGTGCGTGGGAAGATGCCGCCGCCGGGGCTGATCAGCGCGCGGTCGTAATCGGCCCAGCTCGAGCGCGGCAGGTTGAAGAGGCGCTCGCGCTCGGCAAAGCTTGTGGCCGCGTCGGGCGACGGATCGAGAAAGATGTGGCGATGATCGAACGCCGCCAGCAGGCGGATATGGCGCGAGAGCAGCATGCCGTTGCCGAACACATCGCCTGACATGTCGCCCACGCCCACGACGGTGAAGTCCTGCGTCTGCGTATCGACGCCCATCTCGCTGAAGTGCCGCTTGACCGATTCCCATGCGCCGCGCGCGGTGATGGCCATCTTCTTGTGGTCGTAGCCCACCGAGCCGCCCGAGGCGAATGCATCGCCCAGCCAGAAGCCGTATTCGGCCGAGATGGCGTTGGCGTAATCGGAGAACGTTGCTGTGCCCTTGTCGGCGGCGACGACGAGGTAAGGGTCGTCTTCGTCGTAGCGCACGACATCGGGCGGCGGCACGACGCGGCCGTCGACGTAGTTGTCGGTCAGGTCGAGCAGCCCGCGCAGGAAGGTCTGGTAGCACGCCACGCCCTCTGCCAGATAGGCATCGCGGTCGCTGGCCGGTGGCGGCTGCTTGACGACAAAGCCGCCCTTCGAGCCCACCGGCACGATGACCGTGTTCTTGACCATCTGCGCCTTCACCAGCCCCAGCACCTCGGTGCGGAAATCCTCACGACGGTCAGACCAGCGCAGGCCGCCGCGCGCGACCTTGCCGCCGCGCAGGTGCACGCCTTCCACGCGCGGCGAATACACCCAGATCTCGAACATCGGCTTGGGCTCGGGCAGGCCCGGCACGCGCGATGGGTCGAACTTGAACGAGAGATACGGCTTGGGCTGGTGCCCCTGTCCCGCGTCCGGCAGCGTCTGGAAGTAGTTCGTGCGCAGCGTGGCCTCCAGCACGCCCAGGAACTGCCGCAGGATGCGGTCTTCATCCAGATTGGGTACGTCTTCGAGCGCCTCGTCGATCTGCTTGCGCAGCGTTTCCGCCGCACGCGAACGCTCGGCCTCGGCAAGCGCGGGGTCGAATCGCACCAGGAACAGCCGCACCAGCGCACGCGCAATCGACGGATTGCCGTTCAGTGCACTCTCCATATACGCGTTGCTGAAGGTCGAACCGATCTGGCGGATGTAGCGTCCATATGCACGGAGGATGCGCACCTCGCGCCAGGTCAGGCCGGCCTGCAGCACGAGGCGGTTGAGATCGTCATTCTCCAGTTCGCCAGTCCAGATGCGCGCGAAGGCGTCTTCAAAGCGTGCGCGGGCTTCGTCGAGATCGACTTCGCTGCCGTCGATGGTCTCCATGCCGAAGTCGTGCATCCAGATCGGGGCGGCGTCGGCGGGTTCGATGCAGTAGGGGCGCTCCTCGTTCACGCGCACGCCGAGGTGCTCGAGCATCGGCAGGCTGTGCGACAGCGAGGTCGGCTGGCCGGCGCGGTAGATCTTGAAGCGCAGCGCACCGGGCGGCGCTTCGAGGGGCCGGTAGAGCTGCATGGCCAGCACGTTGTCCGCGGCGTTGGCGCCGAGCAGCGGCTCCATCAGTTCGATGTCGCGCACGGCAAGGCGGGCGGCGTAGTCTTCGCGAAAGCCAGCGGGAAACGCGCCCGCATAGCGGCGCAGCAGGCGGTTGCCGCGCTCTTCGCCGCCGCGTTCGAGCAGCGCGTCGGCCAGGTCGTCCTGCCAGCGCCGCGCTGCCTGCACGATGCGGTCTTCCAGCTCAGCCACGTCAACGTCGGGCACGTTGCCCGGCTGCGTGCGCACCGTGATGTGGATGCGTGCCAGCATCGACTCCGACAACTGCGGCGTGAACTCCACGGCGGTGCCGTGATACGCGGCCTGCAGCAGGCTCTGGATACGCACGCGCAGGTCGGTGTTGAACTTCTCGCGCGGCACGAACACGAGGCACGACACAAAGCGGTCAAACGGATCACGACGCACGAACAGGCGCGTGCGTTGCCGCTCCTGCAACCGCAGGATGCCCAGGGCGATGTCGTGCAGCGCTTCGGCGTCCATCTGGAACAGCTCGTCGCGCGGGTATTGCTCCAGGATCGTGACCAGCGTTTTGGCCAGGTGCCCGTCGGGAAGAAAGCCCGTGCGCCGGATGACGTCGGCCACCTTGCGACGCACGAGGGGAATGTCTTCGGCCGGCACCATGTAGACGTTCGACGTGTACATCCCCAGGAAGCGCCGTTGCCCGCAGACACGGCCGTCGGCGTCGAACAGTTTGATGCCGACGTAGTCGAGATACCCGGGGCGGTGCACGGTCGCCCGCGAATTGGCCTTGGTGAGGAAGATGGGCTCCGGTGCGTCGATGAACTTCGCAGCGCCCGGTGCGAGGCGCGTCGTGTCCGGCGTGGAGGTGTCGCGCAGCGCTTCGCGCAGCACGCCCAGGCCCGTGCCGGGTATGCCGCGCAGGTAATGGCCATCGTCTTGCGTGATCAGTTCGTAATCACGGTAGCCAAGGAAGGTGAAATGACGCTCGAGCATCCAGCTGAGGAAGGCCTGCGTTTCGGCGATCTCGGTGCGTTCTACCTCTCCGGTGGAGGGCTGTGCGGCGCGTACGGCAAGGGCGTCGATGGCCGCCTGGGCGGCGGCCTGCATGGGCTTCCAGTCTTCCACTGCGGCACGCACGTCGCCCAGCACACGCATCAGGCCGTCGTGCAACGCCTGCAGGCGGTCGGGTTCGGAGAACCGATCGACCTCGATGTGGATGGTCGACTCGAAGCGCGCCACGCCGCGGGTTGCCCTGTCTGCATCGGCGGGCGTGTCCGGCATGTCGCCCGCGAGTGCCGCCGGGCGCTGTACGCCGCCGCCGGCCGAAACCGCCACGCGCATGCCGGCGCCATCGCGCTGTACGCGGTAGACCGGGTGGAAGGCGGAATGCAGCGCCAGCCCTTGCCGGTTGATCTCCATGGTCACGGAGTCAAACAGGAACGGCATGTCGTCGTTGACGATCTCGACGACCGTATGGGCGCAGTACCAGCCGTGCTGTTCGAGGCTCGGGTTGTAGACGCGAACGCGCGGTTGTCCCGACACGAATTTCTGGCCCAGCTGCCAGTGCGCCATCGCCGCGCCGTAGAGATCGGCCACGCTGCGCGAGATCACGTCTTCGGGGTCTGCCAGACCGTAGTAATGCCGCAGGAACGGCTCGAACAGGTCGGCAATATCGGGCGCACGTTCGCGCGCCAGGGCCACTGCATCCGCCATGTGCTGGCGGACCTTGTCTTCGTGCTGAGCAGACATGAGGCGGCTCCCGATGAAGGGCTGCCTCATGCTACGCCGCGTGCCCATGGCTGGCAATCAGGGCGCCCGGCTTCGCTGATGCCGCTGTGTGCAGTGCAGCGAGAGCGCGGGCGGTTCACGCGCTGCTTTGTGCAGCGCGCGTCAGCGATGTGTCATCAAGCCTTCACGACGTTGATGCGCAGTGCCGGCTCGCCCGCCGCGATGGCCAGCAGGCGGTCGACATTCGGGTGGGCGCCGGGGCGGTTGCGCGCGTCGATGGTGTGCTCGGCAAACACGGCCAGGCCGTGCTCGGCCGCCTTGGCGTCGAGCTGGCCGAACGTCTGCTGCAGGTAGTGGTACACCGCCACCGAACCCTGCTTGCCGGGCTTGTTTTCGATGTCGGCCACCACGGTGCCCTGGCCGTCGACCAGATCGATGCGCTCGATGCCGTCAATGCCGGGCAGTTGGGCGAGGTTGTCCTTGAATACGCTGGTCGGTTGAATCACTGCGGTTGCTCCGTTGGTTGATCAGGCGGGCCGTATGTTAACGGCTCCGGCCCGACCCGCGCGAGCTTGCCTGTGCTTCAACGCTTGGCGCCGGCCTTGTTCACGGCGATGGCCGCCTGGATGAGCGCCTTCAACGCTTTTTCGTTGACCTTGTCGCCCTCGCGGAAATCGATGGCGCGGCGCGTGTTGCCGTCCAGGCTCGAATTGAACAGGCCCGCAGGGTCAGGCACGGACGCGCCCTTGGCAAACGTCATCTTCACCGTCTGCTTGTACGCCTCGCCGGTGCAGATCAGGCCATGGTGCGACCACACGGGCACGCTCCATTTCCATTCCTCCACCACGTCGGGATCGGCCGCGCGGATGACGGCGCGCAGACGGGCGAGCATGTCGCCGCGCCAGTCGTCCAGCTCTGCAATACGTGCGTCGATCAGCTCGGACGCGGGTGCGGCGGTGTCCGGCGTGCTCTTCTTCATGGGTGTCTGCCTCCAGGTGGACCAAGCAGATCATACTGGCAGGAACACGGGCCGGTAGCCACTCGACGCCCGGTGCATGAGATTCAGGCCCCGGCTTTAGACGAGAAAACGTAGGAATGCCTCTTTGTCGGGCAGAGGGAAATGAAACGCCAATCAAGCGCGGCAAAAATGAGCCGGCGCAGCCGGGTGCGCCATGATGAACCCGGCGCGAGCGGGCATGGCGCCCGTGCGATTTTGGAGCCAAACTTGCTTGCCTGAAGCTGGTTTGGCCGAGGGAGCCATCATGCAAGAGCTCGCCTTTCGCACCCTGCTGTACCGCTACTTCTTCTTCGGCTGGCTGTTCAAGGATGCCAGCCGCGGCAACCTGTTCGAACGGTCGGCGGCCTGGCGTTTCAACCAGGCGCACGCGCACTGGCTGCTGGCGTATATGCGACGCTGGTTGTGGTGCGGGTTGCTTTGCTACGCGCTGGGCGGTGTGCTGGAGCTGGGCCTCAACACGCCGGGGTTGTCGGTGCTGTTCTATGTGCCCAGCGCGTTGAGCGTGCCGGTCAACGTCGTCATCGGCGTGCTGTGGATTGGCCTGAAGGCGCTGCCCGGGCCGCTGCGCGAGCGCTAGGCAGGTGCGCGGCTAGACCGTCGCCAGCAGCAGTTCCTCTGCGTTGCGCGGCGGGCGCAGGCCGTCGGGCCGGCCCGCGAAATAGCGCTCCGTCAACATGTCTGCCGAGATGTGCTGGGCATCGCGAAAGCCGTTTTCGCGGGCCAGCGCGAGCATCTCTGGCGGCGTAAAGAAGCTGATGAACGGTGTGCCGCTCGCGCGTGCGCCTTTTTCCGCCATTTCGAGGCCGGGGCGGACGTCCGGGTCAGCCATCTCCAACGGGAGCAGAAACGTCATCGCCAGCATCGAGCCCGGCGCCAGCGACGCCACCTGCCGCAGCGTGGCCGCATTCGCTTCCTTGGTCAGATACATGCTCACGCCCGTGGACACCACGATGGCCGGCCTGCTCGCATCAAACCCAGCCGCGACCAGCGCATCCTGCCAGGATTGGCGCGCCTCGAAATCCACCGGCACGAAGCGCAGCCAATGCGGAATGCCGAAGCCCAGCGCTTCCAGACGCTGGCGCTTCCAGGCTTGCGGGCTGGGCTGATCGACTTCAAACACCGTCATGCGCGATGCCACATCCGGCCGGCGTTGCGCAAAGCTGTCGAGTCCCGCGCCGAGAATCACATACTGGCTCAAGCCACGGCCCGCCTGTTCGATGACGAGGTCTTCGATAAAGCGTGCGCGGGCCACAATGGACGCGCGAAACGGGCGCGTGAACTGCGGGTCCATGTCGCCGCGTTGTTGCCAGTCCGGTTCCGGTGCGAGCAGCTTCAGGCCCACTTCGTCTTCCAGCACGTGCGGTGGTGCATCGCTGTGCACATGCAAGGCGCGCCACAACGCGACGCGCACTGCGGTGCTGTCGGGGGATGCTGTCTGTGGGTCGTTCATTGCACACACGCCTCCATTGGTGGACCTGCCGGTGAGCTGGTCAGTCGATCAATCGGGTTGGTGATACTCCGGAAATACGGCAACGGCCTGCACGGGCTGCTTCGTCATGCACACCTCGAACAGGCGGCTGGCGAGCCACTCGGCCAGCCAAGCCTGTACGGCGGGCAGCGGCTGGGCAGCAAACCAGTCCGGCTCCACCGCCGCAAACTGCCGCACGAACGGGAAGATCGCCAGATCGGTGGCGCACGGCGTCGCGCCACCAAGATAGCGTTGCGCCAGCAAGCGGGATTCCAGCGGTATCAGCAGCGTTTCTGTTGCCCGGGCACGGGCCGTCTCACGGGGCGTGGTCTCTTGCGGATACCGGTCTGGGTATTTGTAGCGATCGAGCTGGCGCTTGAACTCGCCGTCGTTGGTGTGCAGCAGCGCGAGGTTCTCGTCGGATTGCGCGCGGCGCCACCAGCCTTCCGGGTCGCGTGCTTCGAAGGCCCATTGCATGATGTCGAGGCTCTCTTCCAGCACGCTGCCGTCGGTCAAACGCAAGACGGGAACGGTCCCTTTCGGGGACAGCGCCAGCAGTTCGGCAGGCTTGTCGCGCATGACGATCTCGTAGGTCTGGAAGCGTCGATTGGCTTGCAGCATCGCCAGGCGCGCACGCATGGCGTAGGGGCAGCGGCGATAGCTGTAGAGCAGGGGCAGGGCTGGATTGTCGGACATCGATACGAATGCGGGGCTACGGATTTCAGGCGCGTCAGGGTAGCGGATTCATGGGCGCGGCGCGCTAGGCCGCCAGACGTGAATGTCCGGATCGCCCGGAGCGCCGCACCGATTGCGGCGGCTGCCCGAATACGCGAATGAACGCACGCCGCATGCGTTCGGGGTCGGCAAAGCCCACGGCGCGCGCGATGTGCTCCAGCGATTCATCACCCGCTTCCACGCGCGGCCGGGCGATTTCGGCACGGAGTTTTTCGATGGCCTTCGCGGGCGTCTGGCCAGTCTCGGCCACGAAGGCGCGGTCGAACTGGCGGCGGCTCAAATGGGCCACTTCGGCCAAGCGGTCGACGTCCAGCGCTTCGTGCAGGTGTTCGCGCGCGTAGCCCAGCGCACGCGCGATGCGGCTCGATGCCGGGTCCAGCTCCAGCAAGGTCGAGAACTGCGATTGCCCGCCGGGCCGCCGGTGATAGACCACCAGCTCGCGGGCCACGGCGCGCGACACGTCGACGCCCAGGTCTTCCTCGATGAGCGCCAGCGCCAGGTCGATGCCCGACGAGATGCCGGCCGACGTCCACACCGGCCCGTCGTGGATGAAGATGTGGTCGCTCTGCACCTGCACGCGCGGATAGCGTCGCTGCAGCAGCGCCGCCATGCGCCAATGCGTCGTGGCGCGGCGGCCATCGAGCAGGCCTGCCGCCGCCAGGGCAAACGCGCCGGAGCACACGCTCGTCATGCGTCGCGAGTGTGCTGCCGCTTCCCGCACGAAAGCGATCAGCCGCGGCGAGAACGCGTCTTCACGCGGGCCGTTGCCGCCCGAGATGATCAACGTATCGAAGGCCGGATCGTCCAGGCCTTGCGTCTGCATGACGAGGCCCGGCGCGCTCTGCACCTGCGCGCCCCCTTCGGACAGCACGTCGATCCGGTACGCCGGCTGGGGTGCCAGGCGGTTCGCCACGTCAAAGGCCGTCAGCGGGCCAGTGAAATCGAGCAGGCTGCAGCCCGGAAACACCAAAAAGCCGATTCTGCGCATGATGTCTTGAAATGAGGGATTAACGTCATTTAGGCCTGATGTTGCTCCGCCAGACTGCTGCTGTCAAACGCATTTCTGGAGAGACGATCATGACAACCGCGATGTGCTTGCCGGCCACGTCGACGCCGATGTCGCGCCATCACCGCTGGAAGGTGCTGGGCGTGGGGGTGGCCGCCAATGCGAGTTTTTCGGCCGCGTTTTCGGGCATCCCGACGACTGCCGTGTTCATCCGCTCGGCGTATCACCTGGGCAATGCGGAGCTGGGTGTGGCGCTGGGTGCGCTGGGGCTTGGCATTGCCATCAGCGAGCTGCCGTGGGGTTTGCTGACCGACCGCTGGGGCGATCGCACGGTGCTGCTGGCGGGGCTGGGGCTGACTGCGCTGGCCCTGTTCGTGATGGCATGTTGCGTGGTGCCGCTGCATGGCAACGTGCCGCCGCTTGCGTGGCTGGTGGGCGGCATGCTGAGCGTCGGCCTGCTGGGCGGCAGCGTGAACGGATCGAGCGGCCGCGCGGTCATGGGCTGGTTTCGCGAAGGCGAGCGCGGATTGGCCATGAGCATCCGCCAGACCGCCGTACCGCTGGGCGGCGGCATTGGGGCGCTCGTGCTGCCGAGCCTGGCGGCGCACGCCGGGTTTGCCGCCGTCTACGGCGTGCTGGCGGCGGCGTGTGCATTGACTGCGGTGCTGACGTGGCTGTGGGTGCATGACGCACCGGACATGGTGAATGCCGTTGCGCAAGCAGCCACGCCGGGCAGCACTGGCCCGCTGCGCGATCCAATGCTGTTGCGCATGGCCCTGGCGATCGGACTGCTGTGCGTGCCGCAAGGGGCCGTCGTTGCGTTCGCCACGGTGTTCCTGCGCGACTTTGCGCACGCCAATGTGCTGACGCTCAGCCTGACCATGGCGGCGGTGCAGGGCGGGGCGGCCGTCATGCGCGTCTGGAGTGGCCGCTGGACCGACCGCCACGGCAATCGCCGCGCTTATCTGCAGGCGTGTGCGCGGTTGAGCGCCGCGCTGTTCGTGGTGCTGGCCGGCGTGGCCTGGATGACCTCGGCGCTGTCGGTTGATCTGTCGGTCATGCGGGTGGCGCTGGTGGCGGCCGTGGTGGCGGGCGGTATCTGCGTATCAGCGTGGCATGGCGTGGGTTATACGGAACTTGCCACGCTGGCCGGTGCGCAGCGCGCCGGCACGGCGCTCGGGCTTGGCAATACAGGCGCGTTTGCCGCGCTCGGGCTCACGTCGCTGTGTCTGCCGCAGGTGCTGGCGTGGTCATCGTGGCCGGTGGTGTGGCTGGTGGCGGCAGGCAGCGCGCTGATTGCGTGGCGTGTGCTGCCGGCGCAGCGTCCATAGGTGTACGCAGCGCCAATCCCCTCGTTTCTTCCTATAGTGAGCCGCAGGCGCCGCCCGGTGCGGCCCCGTAAAACGAAGCAACGCAACGAAACGAGGGGGCCACCATGGCAGGCTTGGGCGCAATCGACCACGTGGTCGTGCTGATGTTGGAGAACCGGTCGTTCGACAACCTGTTCGGCACGCTGTATTCAAAGAGCGCGGAGTTCGACGGCCTGTCGGGCGAAGAAACCAACCCAGACGGTGGCGGCCAGCCGATCCGCGTGTGGACGACGCCCGCGCCGGCCAACGTGATGACGCTGCCCAATCCCGACCCGGGCGAACTCTTTACCGACATCAACCAGCAGCTCTTCGGCCAGCAGATGCCGCTGGGGCAGACGCCCACCATGCAGGGCTTCACCACCAACTACGCCAAGAACGGTGGCGACCCGCGCGACATCATGCATTTCTTCACGTCGGACCAAGTGCCCGCGCTCAGCACGCTGGCGCGCAATTACGCCGTGTGCGATGCGTGGTTTGCCTCGGCGCCGTGCCAGACGTGGCCCAACCGGTTCTTTGTCCACACCGGCACCGCGCACGGTTATCCGAACAACTCGCCGGTGCATTTTCCGTACTTGACGCCGACGCTGTTCAACGCGCTAGACGGCGTGGTGCCCGACGACTGGGCCGTCTATTACCACGACTTCGCACAGTCGCTCACGCTCACGCGGCTGTGGCTGCATCTGGACCACTTTCACCTGTTCGACGATTTTCTCGACGATGCGTCCAGCGGCAAGCTGCCTTCGTACAGCTTTATCGAGCCGCGCTACTTTGCCGATCTCGACTGGCCCAACGATATGCATCCGCCGCACGATGTAGGCTACGGCGATGCCCTCGTCGCGCAGGTGTACAACGCGCTGCGCAGTTCGCCGCAGTGGCATCAGACCCTGCTCGTCATCACCTTCGACGAGCACGGTGGCTGCTTCGACCACGTGCCGCCGCCCGCCGCGGTGCCGCCCAGCCCGCCGCAGCCGGGGCAGCTTTTCGCGTTCGACCGGCTGGGCGTGCGCGTGCCGGCGGTGGTGGTATCGCCGTGGATTCCCAAGGGCACGATCTTCCGCTCGAATGTGGCGCAGCCGTATGATCACACCGCCATCATCAAGACGCTGCGCATGCGCTACAACATCCGCACCCCGCTCACCGCCCGCGATGCCAGTGCGCCCGACCTCGGCCACGTGCTGGAGCTGAGCGCACCCGATGACGACCGCGAGCCCGTCGTCGCGCGTGCCATCGCAGCAAACCCGGCCGGCTTGCAGGCCGCCCGCAACGCGCCGCTCAACGATTTCCAGTGGGCCATGCATGAGTCGGCGGCAATGCTGGCGCCGCTCGGCACCGGCATCAGCATTGACGACCACGTGCGCAACCTCTCGACCGATCAGCAGCCGCCGGTTCCCGCTGCGCAGAACGCCCAGCAGGCGGCGCAGCACATCAAGGACGTGCTGGCATCGATGGATCTGCCGCACGCGGGGCAATGATCATGAACGCACCGCTTCCGCTTCCGCATCCGCCCGTCGTCATACGCGCTTTCCGACCTGGCGACGAGCCGCTCCTGCACGCCGTCTTTCACTCCGCCGTGCACGGTATCGCCTCCCGCCGATACAGCCCCGAGCAATGCGAGGCCTGGGCCCCCACCGATTACGACGTCGCCCAGTGGGGCGAGCGCATCCGCCGCATCCAGCCGTTCGTGGTGGAACGCGCCCGGCGCCCCGTCGCCTATGCCGATTTGCAGGCGAACGGCTATATCGATCACTTCTTCGTATCGGGCGACCATGCGCGACAAGGCATTGGGCAACAACTCATGAGCCACATTCTCGGCTTGGCAGCGCAGCGCGACGTGCCGCGTGTGCAAGCCCACGTGAGCTTGAGCGCCGAGCCTTTCTTTGCCCGCAACGGGTTTGAAGTGATCGCACGCCAGACCGTGACGGTGCGTGGCGTCTTGCTCGATAACGCATTGATGGTGCGCGTGCAGGCGTGAGCTAAGAGTCGCACCGGACTTTGTTCTTCGGGGAAACCCTCGCAATGTGGTTAAAGATTGCCGAGGATCTGTCGTTAGTTTTGCTGAATTCAGTTCCCTTAGAGGAACCGCTTCACGCTCCCCAACTTCGCGCGACAGATATGAAGACGCTCTCCATCAAGGCACGGCTGGCGCTGGTGCTGTTTGTTCTGGCTGTGTTCCTGGCGGGGGTCGGCGCGCTGGGCCTGGTTGGCAACATGCGCTCCAACGCCGCGCTCAAGGAAACCTATTCCAATAACCTTGCTTCCACCCGGGCGCTCGGGCAGGCGGAATCCAAGCTTGCGCAGGCGCGTACGGCATTGGACCGTGCCGTGACGCAAACGGACGCAGCCAAGGCCACTGACGCCATCGGCCGTGTCAATTTGCAGATCCAGAACAGCGACAAGGCGTGGGCGAGCTATCTGACTTTGCCGTTTTCCACGCCAGAAGAAGAAAAGGTGGCCGGTGAAGCGAAGAAGCTGCGTGAGATCGTCAAGAGCGGTATCGGCGAAGCCATTGCGGCTATCCAGCGCGGCGACAGTGAAAGCGCTCGCCGCGTCGCGATGGAGACAGTGCCCGCGCAATTCCGTGCGTACGCCGAGTTGTCCGATCGCCTCAATGCCATCCAGATGGAACTGTCCACCGCGTCGTACGAAAGGGCGCAGTCTTTCTTCAATGGGCTGGTGTGGGCGTTCATCATCGTGATTGCCTTGGGCATCACGCTGGCGGCTGGGTGCTACCTCGTACTGTCGCGCGCCATCTCGCGCCCGCTGGCAGAGATGCTCGTGCACTTCCACGAAATTTCGGGCGGCAACCTGACCACCGACGTGCGCATCCACTCGCGTGACGAGATGGGCCTGCTGATGGAAGGCCTGCAGCAGATGCAAGCCAAGCTGAAGGAGACCGTGGTGACGGTGCGCCGCGGCAGCGAGTCGATTGCCTCCGCCACGCAGCAGATCGCCGCGGGCAACACCAATCTGTCGCAGCGCACGGAAGAGCAGGCCAGCTCGCTGGAGGAAACCGCATCGAGCATGGAAGAGCTGACGAGCATCGTGAAGCAGAACGCCGACAACGCGCGTCAGGCGAGCACGCTGGCCGTCAACGCCTCCGACATTGCCGTGCAGGGCGGTGCCGTGGTGCAGGACGTGGTGACCACCATGGGCGAAATCAGCGAATCGTCGCGCAAGATCACCGACATCATCGCCGTGATCGAAGGCATTGCGTTCCAGACCAACATCCTGGCGCTCAACGCCGCGGTGGAAGCGGCGCGTGCCGGTGAACAGGGTCGCGGCTTTGCCGTGGTGGCCGGTGAAGTGCGCACGCTGGCGCAGCGCAGCGCAGGTGCCGCCAAGGAAATCAAATCGTTGATCGAAGATTCCGCCACCCGTGTGGAATCCGGCTCGACGCTGGTGGCACGTGCGGGCAAGACGATGGAAGAGATCGTCGTGGCCGTGAAGCGCGTGACTGACATCATGGGTGAGATCAGCGCGGGCTCGGCTGAGCAAAGCACCGGCATCGAGCAGATCAACGAAGCCGTCACGCAGATGGACGACGTGACGCAGCAGAACGCCGCGCTCGTTGAAGAAGCCGCTGCCGCTGCGCAGGCGCTGGAAGAACAGGCGGATGAGTTGCGTCGTGCGGTGGCGGTGTTCCGCGTAGCGATGTAAAGCAGGTTCCTGATGGGTTGCCCCGGCAGCGAAATGGCTGCCGCGGCGCTACACTGCGGGGTCGGCCTTCGGGTCGGCCCCGCTTTGTTTTATGCGGTGCATTCAGAAGCCGCTCATGGCCTTACTACGCCCCCCGAGCCATTCGCCAAGCGCCATGAGCCGGTTCACATAACGATTATTCGGAGGTGTCATGCGTTTCCAGTGTCGTCGTGTTCCCGTTCGCGTCTTGGTGTCTGCTGCCGTGTTGGCATGCAGCGCCGGCGCGTTCGCTCAGAGCATTCCCGCCAGCAAGCCCGCGCCCACCACGCTCACGCCCGAGCAGCAGCGCTACCACGACATCTATAAAGAGCTGGTCGAGATCAACACGACGCATTCGGCCGGTGACACGACCCAGGCCGCGCGCGCGATGGAAAAGCGCTTGCGCGATGCCGGGTTTGCTGCTGCCGACATGCAGGTGCTGGAGCCCTTCCCGAAAAAGGGCAATCTCGTACTGCGCTGGAAGGGCTCGGGCGGCAAGAAGCCGATGCTGCTGCTGGCCCACATCGACGTGGTGGAAGCCAAGCGCGAAGACTGGAAGACCGATCCGTTCAAGCTGCAGGAGACCGACGGCTATTTCACCGCACGTGGCGCGATCGACGACAAGGCCATGGCCTCGGCGTTCGTATCGGTGCTGGGTCAACTCAAGCAGGAAGGCTTCAAGCCGTCGCGCGACATCATCCTGGCGTTGACCACCGACGAGGAGCGCGGCGATGTGCCGACCAACGGCGCGTACTGGATCGTCAACAACAAGCCGGAGCTGGTGAAAGCCGAATTCGGTATCAATGAAGGCGGTGGCGGCGAGCTGCGCAACGGCAAGCCGGTGCTGCACCGCATTCAGGTGGCCGAGAAGATGTACACGACGTACGAGCTGGAAGTGCGCGACGTGGGCGGCCACAGTTCGGTGCCGACGAAGACGAACCCGATCTATGCGTTGTCGGCCGCGCTGGATCGGCTGGGGGCGTATCAGTTTCCCGTCAAGCTGGCCGACGTGACGCAGACGTACTTTGCCCGCAGCGCGCCGCTGGCCACGGGGCAACTGGCGGACGACATGCGTTCGGTCGGCACCGGCAAGCCCGACCAGGCCGCGATCGATCGGCTCTCGGCCATTCCGTTCTACAACGCGCAGTTGCGCACGACGTGCGTGGCGACCATGGTCAACGCCGGCCACGCCGAAAACGCGCTGCCGCAATCGGCCAAGGCCACCGTCAATTGCCGCATCCTGCCGCACGATGATCCGGCGGATATTGATCGTCAGCTGAAGCAGGTGATTGGCAACGAGAAGATCAGCGTGCGCTACGTCAACAAGCCGCTGGCGAGTCCTGCGTCGCCGCTCAATGGTGACTTGGTGAAGACGGTGGAAGCGCTGACGCAGCAGATGTGGAATGTGCCGGTCATTCCCGCCATGAGCACCGGTGCGACGGACAGCCGGTTCATGCGCAATGCCGGCATTCCGATGTATGGCGTGTCGGGGTTGTTTACCGAGCCGGCTGACCTGCGCACGCATGGTCTGGATGAGCGTATCGAGATTGCGCGGTTGTATGACGGGCGGGAGTTTCTTTATCGGCTTGTGAAGCGGTTGGCCGAGTAATTGGGTGGCTGCGCATGTGTGCTTTCTGCGGGCGTGCGCTTTATTGGTTGGATTTGTTTATGTTCGGTTTCGGCCCCTGGCGGGCGACTTACTTTCTTTGTCTTGCCAAAGAAAGTAACCAAAGAAAGGCGCGCCCGAGATGGCGAAAG
>NZ_VOSS01000091.1 GCF_007997035.1 Ralstonia sp. TCR112
GGCGCACGGGCACGTTGTCGCGCACGACGGTGAAATGGTTGCGATAGAACGGCGCGTCGTCGCCTGCGGCATGGTTGCTTCCCGCGGCCAGCACATCGCCGCCGCGCAGTGCACCCAGCGTTTCGGTCAGCACCTGGCCGAAGCGGTCGTTGAAGTTGTTGCGCGCCTGGTGCTTCACGGCCAACACGGCAAAGCGCTGCTCGCCATCGTCATGATCGAAGTGATCGAGCAACTGGAAGCGCGTGCCGGTCGCCAACGTGCGGGCTGTGCCTTCGCCGTCGAACTGCTTGTCGCGCAGCTCCAGCGCTTCCATCATCAGCCGCGCCACACGCTGCGCCTGGTTGTTGTCTTCAAACCAGTACTGACCGGGGTAATCCGTGTCTTGCAACGTCAGCTGCGGGCCATCGTTGCTTTGCTGCTGCGCCCCGAGTTGCGCCGTGCGCTTGGCGTTGGCGCGGTAGTCCCAGCTGGCGATCGACACGGCGTTCGTCTGCCAGCGGCGGGCGCCTTGCCAGCGGTCGATCACGTCTTCGGTGGCGGTGGCATCTGCACGGCCAAAGCGGATGCTCGCTTGCGCGTTGTCGGCAAAGACGTCATTGGAATCTGCAATGACCATGCGATGCACGCCCAGCGCATCGCCGTCCTTGGCTTCGTGCTCGAAGAAATAGAACAGCCCTTCTTCGGCCAGCAGACGCGTGACGAAATCGAAGTCGCTTTCGTCGTATTGCGTGATGACGCTGCGGCGCGTGTAGACCGAGCTGTCGCGCAACGCCCAGCGCCAGGCGGGGACCAGGCGGCCTTGGCCCTGGTAGTCGCCAAACAGGCTGTCGATCACCTCGATGACCGACATGTCCTGGAACAGGAAGCTGTCTTGCCGATGGCGCAGGAACGCGAGCCAAGGTTCGATCACCAGCCGATAGCGCACCAGGCCGCCGTTCGCCCCCACCTGCTCGAAGCGCGTCACGTGGCCATGGAACGGCCGCAGCGCGCTTCGGCTTTGCTGCGTCAGCAGATCCAGCCGCACGGGCTGGCCGAGCAGCTTGGCCGAATCGATGTCAGCGTTGTCGGACAGCGCCGTGAGTTCCAGCCGGAAGCCGCCTGCGTCGATGTGCTCGGCTGCATCCACCTGTTCGGGCAGCAGCACGTTCGGCCCCAGCGGCGTTTCCAGGCGCAGCAGCCGATCCGCCTGGGAGAACGACGCACGTAGCAGGTTTGCCAACTCGGTCGGAGAGACCATGATGTGCTCCAGCGAAGCGACTTAGTTGATGCGGTACTTGAACTCGCCGTTCTTGCCGACGCCGACCTTGATCTTCTCGACGCTGCCGCCTTCGGCCATGCGCGTCAACACCGACTCGGCGATCTGCGGCAGCAACGTGCCGTTGAGGATGTGGTCGACGGCGCGGGCGCCGGCATCGACTTCCGTGCAGCGAGCGAGCACTGATTCAACCAGCGCGTTGTCCCACTGGAACGTCGCCTTGTGGTTGATGGCCACGCGATCGCGGATACGGCCCAGCTTGAGCGTGATGATCTCTGCCAGCACATCGTCGGAAATCGGGTAATACGGCACCACCTTCATGCGCCCCAGGAATGCGGGCTTGAACGCCTTGTAGAGCGTCGGGCGCAGCAGCTCTGCCAGCGCATCGGTATCGGGCAGTTCTTCAGCAGGCTTGTTCAGGCAGGCCTGCATGATGGCCTGCGAGCCGACATTCGACGTGAGGATGATGATGGTGTTGCGGAAGTCGATCGGGCGGCCTTCGGCGTCGTCCATTTCGCCCTTGTCAAAGACCTGGAAGAACATCTCCAGCACGTCGGGGTGGGCCTTTTCGACTTCATCGAGCAGCACGACGCTGTACGGGTTGCGACGCACGGCTTCGGTCAGCACGCCGCCTTCGCCATACCCGACATAACCCGGCGGCGAGCCCTTGAGGCCCGACACGCTGTGCGCCTCCTGGTACTCGCTCATGTTGATGGTGATGAGCTTGCGTTCGCCACCGTAGAGAATGTCGGCCAGTGCCAGTGCCGTTTCCGTTTTACCGACGCCCGACGGACCGGCAAACAGGAACACGCCGCGCGGCTTGTTCGGGTCTTCCAGGTTGGCGGTGGCGGTGCGCACGCGCTGCGCGATGGCGTCCAGCGCGTGGTCCTGCCCGATCACGCGCGCAGCCAGCAGCGGCTTGAGGTTCAGCACCGTGCGCAGCTCGTCCTTGACCATGCGGCCCAGCGGAATGCCCGTCCAGGCCGAGACGATCTCCGACACGACATGGCCGTCCACCTGCAGCGGCACCATGGGGGATTCACCTTGCAGCGCGCGCAGCTCGGCGAGCAGCTTGGCCAGCTCGTCCTGCTCGTCCGTCTTGTCGGCAGCGCGCTTGCGCTTGGGGATCGAGACGACGTCGCTGTTGGCGGCCACGGGCAATGCGTCTTCCTCGCCAGCTTGCGCGGTATCGCTTTCGCGGGCCTCGCGCAGCGCCTGAATGCGTGCGACCAGCGCGCGCTCCTGCGCCAGACGTTCGGTGTTCTGCGCGACGCGTCGCTCCAGCTCAGTGCGCTGCTCGTTCAGCGCCTTCAGGCGCGCGTCGTGCTCCGCACCGGCGCTTTGCTCGCGCTCCAGCGCGTTGATCTCGCCTTGCAGGCGTTCGAGCGTTTTCTGGTCGTCTTCAATGGCGCCGGGCGTGGCGCTCTGGCCCAACGCCACCTTGGCGCAGGCCGTGTCCAGCACGCTGACGGCCTTGTCCGGCAGTTGGCGGCCGCTGATATAGCGATGCGACAACCGCACGGCCTCGGTAATCGCCTCGTCCAGCACGCGCACGCCAAAATGGCGCTCCATCAGCCCGGCCATGCCGCGCAGCATGGCGGCCGCCAGCGGCTCGCTGGGCTCTTCCACTTTCACGACCTGGAAGCGGCGCGCCAGTGCGGCATCTTTTTCGAAGTACTTCTTGTATTCGCTCCACGTGGTGGCCGCAATCGTGCGCAGCTCGCCGCGCGCCAACGCCGGCTTGAGCAGGTTGGCCGCATCGTTCTGCCCGGCCTGCCCGCCCGCGCCAATGATGGTGTGCGCCTCGTCGATGAACAGGATGATCGGCTTCGGGCTCTTCTTCACCTCGTCGATCACGTTCTTCAGGCGGTTCTCGAATTCGCCCTTGACGCTGGCGCCTGCCTGCAGGAGCCCCATGTCGAGCGTGCGCAGCGTCACGCCTTGCAGCGGCGGCGGCACATCGTTGGCAGCCACGCGCAGGGCCAGGCCTTCCACCACGGCGGTCTTGCCCACGCCGGCTTCACCGGTGAGGATCGGGTTGTTCTGGCGACGACGCATCAGGATGTCGATCACCTGGCGGATCTCGGCATCGCGGCCGATGACTGGGTCGATGCGGCCATCGCGTGCGGACTGGGTCAGGTCTACGGTGAACTGGTCCAGCGCCGGTGTGGACGTCAACGCCGCGGCGGGCTTGCCACCTTCACCGTGCGTAGCGTCTGCGCCGTCGTCGGCAATGTCCACGGCCTGCTCTTGCTCGTCGGAACCGGCGGTCAGCCGATCGAAGTCGTGCTTCAGGCGGTCGGCTTCAATCTGGCCGAACAGGCGCGAGCCACGTTGCGCGAGCGCCGACAGGCTGGGCTCCGTCAAAAGCGCCAGCAGCAGATGGCCCGAGCGGATGCGCGTAATTTGCGAATCGAGCGAGGCAATCAGCCAGCCGTGCTCGAACAGCTTCGGCAGGTACGGCGAGAACGCCGGCGTGCGCGTGTTGCCGGTCTGGAAGCGGCCGATCTCGGCTTCCAGGTCACGTTGCAGCGCGGCTAGGTCGATGCCGCTGGCGCGCGCGGCCACGGCAAAGTCGCTGCGGCGGTTTTCCAGCAACGCCAGGAACAGGTGTTCGAGATCGACCTCGTAGTTGCCGCGCGCCATGCACAGCGACGCGGCCCGCTCGGCGGCTTGCCGGCTCGTCGCATTCAGCTTGGCGATCAGGGTTTTGAGTGGGATGGCCATGGCGGCAGCGCTCCGAAAGAATCGATGAATGTGTCGGTATCAATGCAGCGGCGCGAGGGTGTATTGCGCATCGCTGCGGTCCTGCTGCGCGGGGCGGGAACACAGGAAGGTGTCCCAGCCCAGGCGCCCGTCGTTGCTGTTGTCCAGCGTGCTGCCGGTCACGTCCTGCTGGCGCAGGATCAGCTTGATTTCGAACTCGAGCGTGGTGCCACACAGGATGGTCAGCATCTTGCGCAGCGCCAGCGCGCCGGAGGCACCCGGCAGGAAATTGCGGTATTGCGCACGCTTGAGCGGCCCGACCCACAGGCGCACGCGCAGGTCGCGCTGCCAGACCCGCGCGCCGGCCAACGCCGTGGCGCCCAGCAGGTTGTTCGTGCTGCCCAGCCGCGTGTACTGCGACGCCGGCACGCGATACCACCCGCCGACGAACTGCTCCACCCGCATCGGCGCCTGGAAGTAATCCGACAGCACGCGCTGCAGGTACGCCGCAGACACCGGCCGATGCCGGATCGCCGTGGCATAACCGGCCAGCGCTTCGTCGAGGATCGGCCCCGGCGTGGTGGAGAGATCGCGGCGCAGCGTCTTGTCTGCCGCACCCGCCAGCGATAGCAGCAGCGGCAGGTAATGCTTGTTGCTGTCGACTTCGTACTGGAACGGCAGGCGGTATTTCTTCCACGCCAGGTAGAACAGCGCCGTTGCCCGGTTCGAGAAGATGTCGAAGAACGCACGCGCAGCGCGGTCGCGCCAGAGGCTTTCGCGCTCGGCCACGATTTCGGTGTAGCGCAAGGGCAAGGCGCCCTGCCCGCCCAGCATGCCGAAGAACGTGGGCGTGATCGCCAGCGAATCGAGCGCGCCCTCTTCCAGCGCGGCAATGAACGCGGCGTCGGTTTCAAGCATCTCTGCGGTGATGCCCTCGGCCTCGATGTGCTGCAGTTCGCTGGGCGGAAACGACAGCGACAGCGTGTTGCGAAAGCTCAGGCGCGTGGCTAGCGCCTGCTCGGGCGCCGTGCCGCCTTCGCGCGCGAACAGCTGCTCCAGCAGGCGCACGGCCTGGAAGAACTGGTACCGGTGCGGCTGCTGGAGCAGCCGCCGGATCACACCAGGATCGATTCGCCGCTGCGGGGTGCGCATTTGACCAATTCCTTGCCGGTGCGGCGCGAGACCGCAATCAACTGCACAAAGCTGTTCATGTGGACGTACAGGCCGAAGAAGTGGTCCAGCACACGGATGAACCGGTGCATGCCGGTGCCCACAAAGGCGTCTTCATCCAGCGTGAGGCGAACCTCCAGGCCGCGCACGAAGGTGGCGAACGGCTTGCCGGCCAGCCACTGCGTCGCCGGTTGGTAATCGAGCGCGACGATGCCTTCGATCTGCCGAGCAGAGATCGCGTTGCGCGGCAGGTCGTGCAGGCGCAGCATCTCTTTCAACGTCGGCAGACCGTTCTGCACGAGCGACAGATGGTTGAGCGCCAGCAGCGAGATCAATCGCCATTGCGCCGCGCGCCCGCCTCCAAACCGCATCGACGGCGTCGGCTTGCGCAGAAAGGTGATGTTGCGAGCGATGGAACTGCCTTCCATCGACAGATCGCCATCGGGCTGGCCAAACGCCAGCGTCGAAGGCAAGTCCCGGTTCGTGCAAGTGACGGTCAGGCTGAGCGTGTCGGTCTGCGGGCTGGCGGGGTCGAACTGCGTATCGACAATGGAGATTTCCGTTTCGAATCCCGGGCTGCGCTGCGCGATCAGCTCATTGCGGCGTGCCAGCCAGTAATGCCCCGCACGGCCGGGCTCTTCGCCGTGATGCAGCGAGTAGAACGGCCGGAACTCCGTGACCTTCTCGTGCGCCGTCGTTTCACGCACCAGCTGCACGTTGTCGATGGAGTAGATGTCAAAGCCGTGCGCGCGCCGGCTGTCGGCCACGACCGGATAAGCGCTCGCCGTATGTTCGATGCGGATCGGATCGGCCTTCTGCTGGAACAGATTGACCACGGGCGTGCAATGCAGGCGCAAGTGCTCAGGCTGCAGGTTCTCGAGCAGGCGCGCGGCGTGCGAATCGCTGCGCACGTCTTTCAGCACCAGATGCAGCGTCAGACGGCGCACCGGCACGCCCGGCGTCAGGCCGCGTCGCAATGCCGCCAGGTCGATGTCGAAGAAGTTGAATTTCTCGGCAAAGCTGAAGTGCTCGGTCAACAGCCGATAGGCCGGATGCGAGCGTGCCGGGCAATCGATCAGGGATTCGTCTTCGCTAAAACCGACTTCATGCAACGGCACGGAAATTAGGCGCTTCCAGACGCCGGCGCGCTCGGCTTCCACGTATCCGGCTGCGGTGTGCAGGAACAGCGCATCGCCCAGCGCGGCCACGAAGGACGGCTCGCCGTCCATGTAGACGCGCAGCTTGTCCATCGACAGCGATTCGAAACCGCCGCGCTCGCCGACGTATTCCAGCGTGATCGCAATGGCGCCCGTTGCACCTTTGGGTAATTGCACGGCGGCCGGCGCCGACACTGCGCGCTCGAACGTCGCGCCGGCCACGCGCACCGGCGCAAACGTGACGTCGTATGCGGTGCGGAAGCGGCATTCGACCTTGCGCACCATGCGTGTGGTGAGGAACGTGCCGCGCGCAATCGTGACCGGCGCGCTCAGTTGCGCAGCCACGCCGCGCACATCGAAATGCGCCACCGAGCACGACGGAAAGGGCCGCAGGTAGTGCGGATACAGCACCTCCAGCAGCGCCTCGGTAAATTCGGGGTAGTCGTCGTCGAGCTTCTTGCTGACACGTGCGGTCAGGAAGGCAAACGATTCGATCATCCGCTCGACATGCGGATCGTCGCAGCCGTCGCCCGACATGGCCAAGCGGCCGGCGATCTTCGGATACCGCTCGGCGAAGTCGCGCGAGTACCGGCGCAGGAAGGCCAGTTCTCGTTCGTAATAAGGCAGCAGCTCTTCCATTCTTCGTGGCGGTCCGGTGGCGGTCCTGCGGGTGCTTCAGCGTGTTGCGGGTGGTGCGTTGTGCAGGTCCGTGCAGTCTCAGCCGCGTCCGCGCGAAACGGAATACCGCAGCGTCGACGGTTGCAGCATGGCGTCAAAACTCACGGGCTCGCGTGCGGGCCCCACCAGCAGCACCGCGCTGATCCCAAAGCACAAGGCATTGGTCGCGCGTTCATTGATCTCCAGCGACACATTCACATGCTGCAGTCGCGGCTCATGCCGCTCGATCGCCTTGGTGAGCGACTGGCAGATGTAGTTGCGGTCGTAGAAACTGGCCAGGCTCAGGCCGGAAAAATCGTTCAGGCCATACGTGAGCAGCGACCGCTTGCATTCGGGCAAGCCGTGCAAATCCTCTTCTTCCAACACGATGCGCGTGTTGAGCAAGGATTCAATATCGCGTGCCACGGTGCTCTTGAGTTCTTCCAGCGAGAGCTGGCGCAATGCCGTGGGCATGGGCGCGTGCGGCTCGTCGTCGAAGAGCTTGTCGAGCAGGCTGGGTTCGAAGCCTTTCATATGCTGCTAGAAAACAAGATGCCGCAGCACGGCGGCTGCGGCTCTTGTCATCAGGAGAACACCAAACGTTAAACCGAGTAGGTCTTGTCGTTCTTGGTGAGGCTCCAGGCGCCTTGCGAGTTGCCGCCTTGGCCGCCGGCGCTCTTCTGCTGCGTGTACTTCCACTGCACAGCGGCGTAGCGCAGGCTGAAGGTGTCGGTCGGGATGCCTTGCGCGACCACTTGCGAATCGACTTCGCTCAGGATGGCGTTCTTCAGCTTGACTTCGAGGTACTTCACGCGGTTGCCTTCACCATCTGCGCGGAAGAATTCGATGGTCACTTCACCGAAGGTCGTGCCGCCCGAAGCGTGCTGGTACAGCAGCGGGCTGACGACGTCCAGATCCTTCGTGAAGACCATGTCGCGGTGCTCGCAACGCTCAGCCGTGTGGCCGCCGGCGTCGAAGCCGTGGCCGAACGCGGTTGGCTGATGGCCTGCGACCAGCTGTTGATTTCGATCCAGTCCTTGTGATCCTTGTCTTGCGACTCCCCCTTGATTGCCGGGCTGTCGAACTTGACGTAGATATCCTTCATACAGAGACCCTCTTCAATAGATTGGTTGTTGGTACTGCAACGGGTAACGAGCGTAACGGGTGGTTATGCCCGAACATTCCCCCCCGGGGAGAGTCCGGTCAGGAATTACGAGTTGGCCGACTTGGGCAGATCCGCCACGAGGCGCAGCGAGATCGACAGTTCGTCGAGCTGGAAGTGCGGCCGCAGGAACGCCACCGAGCGGTACGTGCCCGGCTTGCCCGGCACTTCCGCCACCTGGATCGACGCCTCGCGCAGCGGGAATTGCGCCTTCTGTTCTTGCGTGGCGTTGTCGTCCAGCAGCACGTACTGCGAAATCCAGCGGTTCAGGAACGTCTCAACGTTCTTGGCCGAGGCAAAGCTGCCGATCTTGTCGCGCATCATCGCCTTCAGGTAATGCGCCACGCGCGATACCGAGAAGATGTACTGCAGCTGCGCAGACAACACCGCATTGGCGTTGGCGCTGTCGGAGTCGTACTTCTTCGCCTTCTGCGCCGACTGTGCAGCGAAGAACGCGGCGTAGTCCGTGTTCTTGCAATGCACGAGCGGGATAAAGCCGAGGTCGCTCAGTTCCTTCTCGCGGCGGTCGGTAATGGCGATTTCGGTCGGGCACTTGAGTGCGATTTCGCCGTCGTCGGTCTTGAAGGTGTGCGTCGGCAGGTCTTCGACCAGGCCGCCGCCCTCCACACCGCGAATGGCAGCGCACCAGCCGAAGTCGTCAAACGCAGCGGTCAGGCGTGCGCCGAACGCCCAGGCGGCGTTGCACCACAGGTACTTGCTGTGATCGGTGCCGTCGACGTCTTCAACAAAGTTGAAGCTCTCGACCACGGTGCCGTCCTTCGGGTTGTACGGCAGACGGCCCAGGAAGCGCGGCAACGTCAGACCGACGTAGCGCGAATCTTCCGAATCCCGGAACGACTTCCACTTGGCGTATTCGACCGTGTCGAACACCTTCGCCAGGTCGCGCGGCTTGCCCAGGTCGGCAAACGATTCCAGGCCCAGCAGCTCCGGCGACGACGAGGCGATGAATGGTGCGTGCGAAGCCGCAGCCACGTGCGCCATCTGCTCGATGAAGTACATGTCTTCGGGCTGACGCGTGATTTCGTAGTCGCCGATCAGCGCACCGAACGGTGCTCCGCCGAAGGTGCCGAATTCTTCTTCGTAGACCTTCTTGAACAGCGCGCTCTGGTCAAACTCGATGGCGGTCTTGAAGTCCTTCGTCAGATCGCGCTTGGTCGCGTTGAGCGCCTTGATCTTGATCGTCTGGCCGGTGCTCGTTTCCTTGACGAGGTAGTGCAGCCCGCGCCAGGTGGATTCCAGCTTCTGGAATTCCGGCGCGTGCATGATCGCGCTCAGCTGCTGCGAGATCAGGCGGTCCAGCTCGGCCACACGTGCGTCGAGCGTGGCCGACAGGTTGTCGGACACCACCACGGTGCCGCTCAGCACCTGGCTTGCCAGCTCGCCGATGATGTCTTTTGCGCGTTCACGCTCGGAGTCGGACTTGGCGACGCGGCTTTGCTCGACGATGCTGTCGAGCAGGCTCACCTCTTCCGCAACCGAGGCGCCTTGCGCAGCGGATTGGTTCTCAAGCATCCTCGCCCCCGTTTTGCTTGGCGCCCAGCTTCTTCGCGTTTTCGGTGTTCTTCAGCACTTCAGACAGCAGGTCTTCCAGCTTGTCGTTACCGGCCATCTTGTTGCGCAGGTCAGCCAGCTTGGAGCGCGCCTCGAGCAGCTTGCGCAGCGGCTCGACCTGCTCGACAACGGCTTCGGGGCTGAAATCCTCAAGCGAACGGAACTTCAGGTCGACGCCAAAGCGGCCACCGTCTTCCGTCAGCGTGTTCGGCACCTGGAACGCCGCGCGCGGCTCCACGCCCTTCATCACCTCGTCGAAGTTGTCGCGGTCGATGTTGACGAACTTGCGGTCGCGCAGCTTGGGCTGCTGCACTTCGGATTGGCCCGACAGGTCGGCCACCACGCCCACCACGAATGGCAGTTCCTTCGTCTCGATTGCGTCGCCGATTTCGACGTCATACGTCAGTTGCACGCGCGGCGGACGCACCTTCTGCAGACGCTTCTGTACGCTTTCTTTCTTGGCCATCACCTTCCTCCAGGAATGCGAACCAGCGCTGTGCTTAACGCAGTGCGCCGAACGGGTCTGCGCTGCCGCTGGCAGCACCGGTGGCAGCTGCCGGCGCAGCCGTGGTGCCGTGCTCCGCAGCCGGAGCTGCACGGCGGACAACGCGTGCGGGGCGGCGCACCGGCTGCTTGGCGACCGGTTGTTCGCCCGGGAACAGGACCTGTTCGCCCAGCGTGTCACGCAGCATCTTGGCAAGCACCTGCGCGTCGGTCTTCACGTCGCCGGCCAGCGCGCTGTCGGCACGCAGTTCCTGCAGCGAGCGGCGCGCGACACGCAGGCCGCTCACTGCCAGGATGCTCTTGGCCTGGCGATCGGCGTTGTCACGCTGCAGGGCTTCTTCTGCAGCCAGGATGGCCTGGGGGTATTTCTCTGCGCCGAACTGGATCTGCGCGATGCGCACCCACGGCTCGTCACGGGTCGGGTTCTGCTTGGCGATCTGCTGGTACAGATCAATCGCCTTGTCCTGCTGGCCGCCCTTGGCCGCAGCTTCCGCCTCCGACATGCTCTTGCCGAAGGCCTCGTCGGTTTGGGGTCCGGGGTTGTTGGTCGCACAACCCGCAAAGAGCGCGGTGGCAGCAGCCAGCACGATGAAGGAACGGAGAACGGAAGTAGACGAGGATTTGGCCACGGCGAGACTCTTCAAAGTTTCAAAGCGGTGTGTCGATACCCAATCAAATTCGCCGGAATTGGCGAGTTAAATGTTGGTCTCGACTGGCGCGAAATAGTACACTCCGCTCGTTGCCGTTGACAACCAAAAACGGATTATTAAGGAACCGAAACATCCTTTGTATTCAGTACCTTAGAGCCGCATCCAGCAACGATCTTCGATTATTAAGAAACCGAAACATTCTTCCGCCTTGCTTTATTAAGAAATCGAAACAAATCACCGGTTTCCTTTAGCTGCACAGGCGCCGCGCCGGTCAAACAAAGAGAATTAAGTAATTCAGAAATCAGGCATGAAGATGATGAAATTCGATGCTGCTTGGGGGCAAGCGGCGAGGCAGCCGGGCTGCGGCAGCCGTTTGAAGCAGCCTCTGAAGCACCGTCTCGCAGCGGCGTTCAAGCTGATCCTGGTAAGCGCCAGCGTGGCCGCCCTGGCGGCTTGCTCCACCGGTGCGAGCGTGCTGGCCGGTGCGGCCAACGGCGCGCTGGAAGCGATGGGGCTCAAATCGTCGAACGTGCCTGATGCGCAGAAGCCGCCGCGCGAAGTGCCGCTCAAGATGACGGCGGGCAACAACCTGAACGCCGCCAACGACCGCCGTCCTGTTGCGGTGGTGGTGCGTCTGTATGCATTGAAGGACCCGACCAGCTTCCTGCAGGCGCCGTATGACACCTTCATCGACCCGGCGCGCGAAAAGCAGACGCTGGGCGCCGACCTCGTCAACGTGCGTGAGATGACGCTGATCCCAGGCCAGCGTTACGACTTCACCGAGAAGGTCTCGCGCGAAGCCACCACGCTCGGCGTCGTGGCGCTGTTCCGCAGCCCCGCTTCGCAGCGCTGGAAGTTTGCCTTCAACACCGAGAAGAACGAGAAGTCGGGCATCGTGATCGGGCTGCACGCCTGCGCCATGACGGTGACATCCGGCACGCTGACCACACCGGCTGGCGCCACGCCGCTGACCGATCTCAACCTGCTCTCCCCCGCGGTTTGCGGTAGCTGAACAACAAGGGCCAACGTGAGTTACTCCGCAAAGATTCTCTGGGGCGAAGGGCTGTTCCTGCGCCCGCAGCACTTCCAGCGTCAGGACGCGTATCACGAGTCGCGCCTGCATGCGACTGCGCAAGTCATCCAGCCGTATGCGTGGGGCATCCGCCACGCGCGCTTCGATACCGATGCGCTGGCCAGCGGCGTGCTGCGCGTGATCGAGCTGTCGCTGTTCTTTCCTGACGGCGAGCTGTACTTCGCGCCGCAGGCCGATGCACTGCCGCCGCCGCTGGTGCTCGACGCCATTCCCGCCGGCGTGTCGGAACTGACCTTCCACATCGCGCTGTATCCGCTGCAAGACAACGGCGGCAACTACCGCGAGCAGATCGAAGGCGCATCGGTGTCGCGCTTTGTCGGTATGGAAGAGGAAACGGCCGACCTATATACAGAGGCCGAGCCCGCCGCCATCACGTATCTGAAGAAGTCGGTCAAGCTCATTGCCGAGACGGAACCGCGCGAGCAGTTCATCTCGCTGCCCGTGGTGCGCGTGCGGCGCACCGGCACCGGCGGTTTTGAGCTGGACGAAAACTTCGTCGCGCCCAGCATGGCAATCAACGCCTCGGCCGTGCTGTATCAGCGCCTGCGCCGGCTGCTGGACGCCCTGCAGGCCAAGGTCAACGCGCTGTACGGTTTCCACCGCGAGCCGACCAAGAACATCATCGAATTCCGCTCCGGCGACATTGCGTCGTTCTGGCTGCTGCATACGGCCAATGCGGCGTTTGCGGCGCTGTCACATCTGTATCACCACCCAGACCTGCACCCGGAGCGCTGTTCCAGGAAATGCTGCGCCTGGCCGGCGCGCTCATGACGTTCACCAAGAGCTACACGCTGGCCGACCTGCCCGCCTACGATCACGACAATCCGGGCCCGGTGTTTGCCAAGCTCGACACGATCGTGCGCGAGCTGCTCGATACCGTCATCTCCACGCGCTACTTTGCGATTGCGCTGGAAGAGACGCGCCCGTCGTTCCACCTGGGCCGCATCGACTCCGGCAAGATCGACGACCAGACCAGCTTCTACTTGTCGGTATCGGCAGACATGCCGGCCGCCGAGCTGGTGGAAGCCATTCCGGCGCGCTTCAAGGTCGGCGCCCCCGACGACGTCGAAAAGCTCGTGCTGTCGTCCATGCCCGGTGTGCCGCTCACGTATACGCCGCAGGTGCCGCCCGCCATTCCGGTGCGCCCGGGCGCGTGCTACTTCGCCGTGGAAGCGCGCGGCATGCTGTACGAACGCATGCTGCAGGCGCAGACCCTCACCATCTATGCCCCGGCCGGCATCCGGGAACTCAAACTTGAACTGATCGCGGTGACTTCATGAGCGCTACCTCCACCCCTTCGCTGTTTGGCGGTTCAGCACCGGCAACCGCTGCGGCGGATGCACGTGAATCCAACACGCACGCCCGCACGCTGCTCGACTTGCTGTACGACGGTTTCTTCATGCTGTTCCAGTTGCGCAATGCCCAGCAGCCGACCAGCGCAGAAGATTTCCTCTCGCGCGTGCGCGCCTTTCTCGACGATTTCGACCGTGGCGCCAAGCGCCTGAACGTATCCGCCGAAGACGTGTTCGACGCCAAGTACGCGTTCTGCGCCGCGGTGGACGAAACCATCCTGTCGTCCAACTTTGCGATCCGCCCGGCCTGGGAGCGCCGCCCGCTGCAGCTCGTCCTGTTTGGCGAACAGCTCGCCGGCGAGACCTTCTTCGTCAAGCTCGAAGAACTGCGTGCGCACGGTGCGCCGCGCCTGCAGGCGCTGGAGGTCTTCCACATGTGCCTGCTGCTGGGCTTTCGCGGCAAGTACATCCTCGAAGGGCCCGAGAAGCTGGCTTACCTGACCGCACGCCTGGGCGACGAGATTTCCGCCATCAAAGGCAAGCGCGCCGCGTTTGCGCCCCACTGGCCGCTGCCCGACAAGGTCGCGCACATGCTCAAGCGCGAAACGCCGCTGTGGATTTTCGGCGCCGTGTTTGCGCTGATCGGGCTGCTGGGCTTCCTCGGGCTGTCGCACACGCTGAACGCCAAGACCAACGAAACGCTGGAAGGCTATTCGCAGGTCATCAAGCTCGGGCCGCGCTTCTCGCACCTGACGATTTCGCTGCCGTGATGACCACGATGGGCCGCGTGCCATCCTCCTGCTGAACCGCAACACGAACCCCAGCGCGACGCTGTTCCGATGAAGCCTTTGTCCAACCTGCCGGCCGCCGTGCCACAAGCCGTCCTGGGCGCGCTGCTCGGGCAGCAGACCCGCCAGATCACCCTGGAGACGGCGCTCGCTTCCGACAACCTCGTCGTGGAGCGCTTTACCGCCACCGAGGCGGTGTCGGCCTCGTTCGTCCTGCATATCGATTGCCTGAGCCCGTCGGCGCATCTGGACACGGCCAAGCTCGCCGCACAGGAAGTCACGCTGCGCCTGGTGCAAGCCGACGGCAAGCGACGCGCGTGGCATGGTTACGTGGCCGATTGCGCATCGCTTGGCGGCGACGGCGGTCTCGCACGCTACCGCCTGCGCGTCGTGCCCTGGCTTGACCGACTGCGCACGCGCAGCGACTGCTTCGTCTACCAGGACAAGACCGCGCTCGAGATCATCGAAGACGTCTTCAGCGAATACCCCACCGCACATTACAAGATTGCGACAACGCAGCCGTGCGCCAAACGATCGATCTGCTGCCAATACCGCGAAACCGACTATGCGTTCGTGATGCGGCTGCTGGCCGAGGAAGGCCTGTCGTTCCGCATCGAGCACGAGCAAAGCGACGACAAGCAACAGCAAGGCAGCACGCAGTCGCGTCACACCGTCGTCATCTTCGACAACGATGCGCAACGGCCAGCCTGCCCACAGCCGCAGATCCGCTTCCACCGCGTTGACGCCACCGAAAGCGATGACGCGATCGAGCGTTTCTCGCACGCGCACAGCGTCGGCACCAACGCCGTGACGCTCGCCTCGTGGGACTACAAGGCACTGGCCGCGACCAGCGCCCAGGCCAGCGCCAGCGACCCTGGCGGCGAACTGCCCACGCTGGAACGCTTTGAAGCCTCGGGCTCGTATCAATATTCGAATGCGCAAGAAGCCAGCCGCGCCGCGCAACTTCGCATGCAGGCACACGAAGGCGCCTACCTGCGCTACGAGGGCCAAGGCAGCGTGCGCCAATTGGGCGCCGGCCAGCGCTTCACGCTCACGCAGCATTTCGACAGCAAGCACAGCGAGTTCGTCACGCTGCAGGTGGAACACGAAGCCGCCAACAACCTCGGCGCCGACATCGCACGGTTGCTCTCCACCACGGAGATCGAATCGGGCAGCTACCGCAATCGTTTCGTCGCCGTGCCGGCCGAGGCGCCCATCGTGCCGCCCTATCGACGCCGCCCGACTGCGCCTGAAGGCCAGGCCGCCGTCGTCATTGCCGACGATGGCGCGCCGCTCACCACCGACCGCGATCATCGCGTGCGCGTGCGTTTCCCGTGGCTGCGCGCGCCGGAGGTCAATGCGTTTTCCGACCCGTCCAGCAACGATCGCACGCAAGTCACCGCCTGGGTGCGCGTGGCCAGCGCCAGCGCGGGCCCGAACTGGGGCGGCAATCATTTGCCGCGCGGCGGCACGCAGGTGCTGCTGACGTTTATCGACGCGACATCGACCGGCCGATGATCGCCATGCAGTTGCACAACACGCAAGACGCCCTGCCCTGGGCCCCTGCCGATGCGCCGCATGGGCAAGCCCTGTCCGGCTGGCACTCGCACGGCCTTGGCGGCGACGGCTACAACCAGTGGGTCGTTGACGATCACCCCGGCCAGTTGCGCACGCGCCTGGCCAGCTCGACCGCCAACAGCCAGCTCAATCTCGGCTATGTCACCTCGCACGGCGCCACGGGCGGAGACCGCGGCACGTGGCGCGGCACCGGCGCCGAACTGCGCACCGATGCCTGGGCGGTGGTCCGCGCCGGCGGTGGCCTGCTGCTCTCGACTACCGCGCGTGCTCAAGCCGTCGGCACGCTGCTCGACGCCCATGAAGCGCGCGGGCAACTCACCGCCGCGCAGAAGACTGCACAGCGCTTGTCGGATGCCGCCGCGAGCCAGCAAGCGCTGCCCTTGGCGGCCAACGAAGCGTTCGAGCCGATCGACAAGGCGCTCGACCCTGCGCAAGACGGCAAGTACCCCAGCAACGTCAATGGCCAGGATTCACAGCAGCCCGTCGATAAATTCGGCCAGCCGCTGCTGGTGACCGAATCGCCCTCCAGCATCGCGCTCGCCTCGCAGGCCACCACCACCGTCTACGCCGGGCGGCACTTGCACGGCACCGCGCAGGCCGACTGGCACCTCGCCGCTGGCAATGTCATCGCCGCTGCCGCTGCAAAGGGCGTGAGCCTGTTTGCCCAACGCAACGGCATCCGCGCGATTGCCGAAGGCGGGCCGGTGTCCATCCAGGCGCATACCGATGCGTTGGCCGTGCTGGCAGACAAGGCCGTCACTGTTACGTCGTCAGCCGATTCGGTGGAGATCCTCGCGCAGCAGAACATCGTGCTGCATGGCGGGGATTCGTTGATCCGGCTGGAAGGAAATGCGGTGACGTTTGAGACGTCGGGGTTGTTGTCGGTGAAGGGGGCTGGGCATCCGTTTGAGGGGCCAAATCGCAGTTACATCAAAATGGCCGAACTACCAGGAGCAGCAATAACAGGGCCGTTCCAGCGCAAGTTCCAATTGAGAGATGCCGCTAACGGATCACCTCTTCCAGACCTACCATACTTTATTGAACTGCGAGACGGCTCATTTGTTCACGGCCGCTCAGATAAAGATGGATACACCGACCTGGCTCTTTCCCTTCAAGACCAAATGGTCCAATGTCATTGGGGGAAAGAGGCTCGCAAACGAATAGCAAAAATCGCATGATCAATTATGGGATCTACTGTCACCAACACCACCAATGAGACAAAGAACAGTGCGACCATCATTGACATACAAATGGTTGACAGGTCGGGACGATACCATCTCGGGCCAGAGACGCCGCCTCATATTAAGCACGATAACGGATTTCTCGATGTCTATCCAAAACGGGACCCCACGGCGTCGGATCGCATAGCACTTGCAAAATGGGTGGCGAAGCTTGAAGGTGCCGAAGCGTTTCGCCCTGATCTTGCCGATGCGACCGCAGCCTACAGGCATTTTCTATTTGGGAATGGTGCCGATCGAGTCATCAGCTATCAGCGCTACATAGACAATGATCCAAGCGGACGGCGCACGTTAATTTCTATTGAAGGTGACTTCAAATACCACGCAGAGAAGATCGGTCAGAATAGAGACTCTTTTGAGATTACAGGCGATCCTTATGCGGTAGGTTCCAGCGCAGAATTGCCATACCCGAGAACGGAGAACTGGCAGAAGGCCATTGGCGCCCATTTCGTTTGGCTATCTGGAAAAATTCGAATAGAACATGACACAAAAGCCGGCAAGGATAAATACATAGCCGATATTGTTATCCACATGGAAGACAGATACAATTTCAATCCTGGCGCAAAGGATATCGCCACCGGCATACCAGATTCGGACAATGGACGTTTTGAAATAACAGGTCTCGCCCAGCAGTACACAAATCGCGGGAAAATATCCCGAACATTGACATGGTGGGAAGGCGATGGAAGAAATATCGAAGCCACCACAAACAAGAGTGGAGAAGTCAGTGATAGGCGCCCTCAAGATAACCGTCGAATTCGCAATAAAATATAAATTAAATATCTTTTTTGCGGCTATCTTTGCGGTTATTTTTACCAGCTGCTCCAGAAGCGAAATGCAAGAAAACACCGATAAAGAGTCATTTTCAAAATATATGAAGTTCAATAGTGAACTTCAAACGGTAAAGTTTGAATTGGTCACGCTTCCGGAAGGCGGGAGAGACTCTATCCCTGGTCCAACTGACTATGTTTCTTTGGTCGCATCCGCAGTGATAGCAGATTCAGGCGAAACTGCTATCCTTGCGTTGCCGGTTTACTCTGGGAGCACCTCGGTTCTTCAGAACTTTGTCCGGCCTTGGCTTACCGGCGACGAGAGGTCCTTTCTCTTGGGCCCGTCAGTTGGTAATGGCGTTCCAGTCCGCGACGTGAGTTCACTGGTTACAAGGCACGCCAAGCGTGCTATGGCGATCCGTACGGGCAAAAATCACTGGTTGTTCTACGTGGAGTATGTTGCTCCATAGCTCCGATATCTTTGCGCTTACCATGGCTCGGCGGGCATGCATCTGTCTATTGCACCTCAAAGCGTGCCGACTCAAGTCGGCGTAGCGATTGCACGGCTGCTAGCTACCATCGACATCGCGGCGGTTGATACCCGACCGGGTTTCTGGGAAACCGCCAGTCGGCCAAAGGTCTTCAGGTCCGCCGCAAGACGCAATGAATCGGTCGCGCCGCACCGCTCAGGAGTGGCAGACACCCGCCTGTCACTCCCCGCCTCCCGGCGCCAGCACCTCACGCTGCCCATTCCGCCCCATCGGCGACACCAGCCCGGCCGCTTCCATCTGTTCGATGAGCCGCGCGGCACGGTTGTAGCCGATGCGCAGTTGCCGCTGCACGGAAGAAATCGACGCGCGGCGCGTGTTGAGCACAAACGCCGCAGCCTCGTCGTAGAGCGGATCAGCTTCCGCATCTCCGCTTTCGCCACCGAACAAATCGCCGCTCGCGGCAGCTTCCCCCGGATCACCGGCGAGGATGGCGTCGTCGTATTCGGGCTCGCCAAACTGCTTCCAGTGTTCGACCACGCGGTGCACTTCTTCATCGGCGACAAACGCGCCGTGCACGCGCTGTGGGTAGCCGGTGCCCGGCGGCAGGAACAGCATGTCGCCCTGGCCGAGCAGCGATTCGGCGCCCATCTGGTCGAGAATCGTTCGCGAGTCGATCTTGGAAGACACCTGGAACGCCACGCGCGTCGGAATGTTCGCCTTGATCAGGCCGGTGATGACGTCCACCGACGGCCGCTGCGTCGCCAGAATCAAATGGATGCCGGCGGCACGGGCCTTCTGCGCGAGGCGCGCGATCAGCTCTTCGATCTTCTTGCCGGCCACCATCATCAGATCGGCCAGTTCGTCGATGACGACCACGATCATCGGCAGCGTCGAGAGGGGCTCGGGCGCATCGGGCGTCAGCGAGAACGGATTCGGCACCTTGCGGCCGGCCTGTTCTGCCGCGCGGATCTTCTGGTTGTAGCCGGCCAGGTTGCGCACACCCAGCGCCGACATCAGGCGGTAGCGCTTTTCCATTTCGCCCACGCACCAGTTCAGCGCGTGCGCGGCCTGCTTCATGTCGGTGACGACCGGCGCGAGCAGATGCGGAATGCCCTCGTACACCGAGAGTTCCAGCATCTTCGGGTCGATCATGATCATGCGCACGTCATCTGGCGTGGCCTTGTACAGCATCGACAGGATCATCGCGTTGACGGCGACCGACTTGCCGGAGCCCGTCGTGCCGGCCACCAGCAGGTGCGGGGCGCGTGCGAGATCCGTCACCACCGGGTTGCCGGTGATGTCCTTGCCCATGGCCAGCACGAGGTGCGACGCATGCGACTGGAAATCCGCTGCGTTCACGACTTCCGACAAGCGGATCATTTCGCGCTTGGCATTGGGCAACTCCAGGCCCATGCATGTCTTGCCGGGGATGGTTTCGACGACGCGGATGGACGTCACGCCCAGCGCCCGCGCCAGGTCTTTCATCAGCCCGACGACCTGCGCGCCGCGCACGCCAATCGCCGGATCGACCTCGAAACGCGTGATGACCGGCCCGGCCGACGCGCCAACGACCGTGACCGGCACCTTGAACTCGGCCAGACGCTGGGCAATCAGGTTGCTGGTCTCTTCCAGATGCTCGGCGGAGACGGATTCCGCGCTGGGGGATGCGGCGGTCAGCAATCCGGCGCCCGGCAGGCGGTAGTCGACGATGCGTGGCGCCGCAGGTGCTGCAGCTGGCGCGGGTGCGGGCGCAGGCGCGAGGCGATGACCGGCGCCGCGCGCGACACCACCTCCCCCACCACGCCGGCAAGACGATGCGCGGCTTGGGCGTAGGCACGGCAGGCGCGACTTCCGGCTGCGCGGCCGGTTCGATGGACGGTGCTGCGGGCAGCGCTTCGACCTCGGGCAGTGCTTCAACAATCGGGGCGGCTTCAGCTTCCACGATCGGCTCGGCGACCTCCTGCGCGGGCGTCGGTGCTACGGCGGGCGCCATCAGGCCGCGCAGTTCGGCCAGGAGCGCCTCGGCTTCTTGGCGTACGGCATCCAGATCGACGGTGGGCGTTTCTGCGACGTCGGCTTTCGCCTCCACCAACTCCGGCGCCGTCGGCTCGGCGAGCACGAGCGGCTCGGCAGCGGGCACGGCCTGCGGCACAGAGGCCGCCGGAGCTGGCGCTGGCGCCTGCGTCTGCAGACCAAGTTGCGGTTGATGGAACGGGCTGCTGACGATGGTGGCACGCGGTTTTGGGCGTGCCGCGGGCGTCTGCGGCGGAGTGGGTGGAGCTGCGGGCCGCGCCTTGGCGCTTGCTGGCGTCTCTGCCGGCGCACCCTTCTTTGCATCGATCAGCGGCCAGATCTCGCCGGGCTGCGGCGGCGAGGGGCGCGTGCGCGGGGGCGGCTGCCATGCGGGCTGGCGTCGGGCAGAAACCGCCTCGATGCCACGGTGACGCACCGCCGGCTGCGCGGGGCCGGCATTAGCGGTCCAACGCGTCTCCCCTGCCCCGCCGAGTCCGAGCGCGGTCGGCTTCAAGCCATCGTCAACGGGTTCGTCGTGGCGGGTGACCGGCTCGGAAGACGCCTCGGCATCAGCGGCGCGGCGGCGGTTCAGCACCTGGCCCCACGATCGTCCGAACACCATGGGGGCGACCCAGACAAGCACGCCGAGCATCAGGAGGAACGCGCCCGTCCAGCCCAGCATGTGAGAGAACAGCGACGACAATGCGCGCCCGGCAGCACCGCCGGCCTTGTCCTGCGGGTCGGCGCCAGAAGTCAGGGCTTCAAGCGCGGCGCTGGCGCTCAACGCGACGAGCGTCACCAGCCAGAGCCGCACGGTGCCCCGGCCTTTGAGGAAATCCCGCTCCCCCGCCAGCGCGCGCGTTACATACCGCCACACCAGCGGCAGCAGCCACACGGTGGAAATGCCAAACCAGCCAAGCACCATTTCAAACGCCATCTACAAATGCCAGGCCGCGATTGTAGCGGTGCGCGCCACCGCCATGAGAATCGCCCAGCCGAAAAACACCCGGCCGGGCGTTCTGGCAACACGTTTCAGCGCAGCGTGCCCGATGCGGTGGCGCGTGCGCTGCTTGCACTGCGCGACGCCTCGATCAGCAGAATGATCATCAGGACGGTGCCGGCCAGCGCAAACACCGCGTAGCCGATATTGCTGCCTTCAATGGCGAACAGCGACGGCGAGTAGCTCTGCCCCGTGCAGATCATCGTGCCGGCCGTCATGCCCGTGTAGTGCATGCCGCAGACGGCCACGCCCATGATCAGCGCCGCACCCAACTGCTGACCGCGTGTCTTGACGGTTGTTGCCAGCCACAGCGCGACCATCGATACCACGACCGCAATCAAGGCCGAGACGCCCATGATGGAGACGTCCCAGTCGAAGTTGCTGTTCGTATGCACAGCGGCCATGCCGGTGTAATGCATCACCGCCACGCCGAGGCCGGTCAGCACGCCGCCCTCGGCAATGTTGCGCAGGCGGTTGCCCGTGGTGCGCGACGCAATGACGAGCCCGCCAGCGGCAAACACCATCACCACCAGCAGCGACATCATGGTCATGAAGAGATCGAACTCGATCCGGACGGGTGTCCGGTAAGCCGCCATGCCGATGAAGTGCATCGACCAGACCGCCCCGCCGCCGAGCGCCACGCTGGCGCAGATCAACCGGTCCATGTCGAGGGTGCCGTTCTTGTTGCGCACGCGTCTTGACCATCGCAAGCCCACATACGCCCCCGCCACCGAGATCAGATACGACAGCCCCACCAGCAGCCAGTCGTATGCATAAGGCACGATCGCGCCCGGCACCGCAGAAAAGCCGTTGAACATGACACACCCTCCCGTTTTGAATACCAAAAGACCGCCGGATTGCCGGGCGGTATCGGCCGGCCGCCCGTTGCTCTGGACGGCCACGTTTTCGTTATCGTCTGTCTGGATTTGGCATGGCCTCGAGCGGGCCTTGGGGGCCAAGTATGGCCACGAGTGATTGCCCGGCCAATCACCTGATCTAGGTAACTTTGGGTCGACTTTTGGCGCGGGCCCCCGACTTGCTTGCGCTATGGGAAATGCGTTTCTCAGGAGTTCCCATGTCGCTCATCGTCGCAGCCCGTTTCGATACGTTTGAACGCGCCGAAGAGGCCGCGCGTGCACTGTTCGCCCAACGCTTTTCCGAGGACGACGTGAACGTCTTCTTCGTCAACCCGTCCGGCCAGCATGCGGCATTTCCGATTGGCGGCGACCGCAACGCCGACCCGGGTGCGGCACGCGCCCATGCCGGCGCCGGCAAGGGGATGGCGATCGGCGCCGCGATTGGCGCTGTCGCGGGGGTGGTCGTGCTGATTGCGCTGCACGTGGCCGTGCTGTTCTCGGTGGTGGCGGCCGGGGTGGGCGCCTATATCGGTTCGCTGGCGGGTGCCATGGTCGCCACACGCGACGAGCCCCACCCCGCACAGCCGGCCGATGCCACGTTGCGCACGCGGCATTCCGGCGTCCTGCTGGCCGTGCGCGTGACACCGGACCGGGAAGCCGAAGCCGCGCGTATCCTCGCCAGCGTCGGCGGTATGGATGTCGAAGAAGCCGCAGGCCGCTGGCGCAACGGCGAGTGGGTCGACTTCGATCCGCTCAGCCCGGCCAAGCTCAACCCAAAGGTCGCTCAGCGGGCCGCTTGATCGGGGCGAG
Source organism: Ralstonia sp. TCR112 (assembly GCF_007997035.1). GTDB lineage: Bacteria > Pseudomonadota > Gammaproteobacteria > Burkholderiales > Burkholderiaceae > Ralstonia > Ralstonia edaphi. The sequence continues at coordinate 22,764 of NZ_VOSS01000091.1, forward strand.
CAGCAGAATCAAGCCGCGGTGCTCGGTGCCGTCCCGCCCGGCTGCATCGGCACGGGGCGCGCCTGCTTATCGTTGAGCATCGTCCACACGAGGATGGCCGCCACGATGTCGAATACTGCCAGCGCCACAAACAGCGGGTTGTAGCCGATGGTCGTGGCCAGCGTGCCGACCGCCAGCGAGAAGAGCATGCCGCCCATGTAGCCCGACATGCCCGCCAGCCCCACGGCCGTACCGACTTCGTGCTTGCCGAACATGTCGGACGTGAGCGTGTACAGCGCGCCGGACAGCGTCTGGTGCGCAAAGCCGCCCACGCAGAACAGCGCAATCGCCGTGTAGGGACTCGTGGCAAGCCCGATGCAGGCCGGGCCGATCATGCACAGGCAGCCCGTCACCATCACCAGCTTGCGCGATGTCACCAGCGACACCGAAAAACGTTTCTGGAACCACGGTGCCAGATACCCGCCCAGCACACAGCCAACGTCTGCGGCCAGGAACGGCAGCCACGCAAACAGCGCGATCTCCTTCAGGTTCATATGGCGCTCGGTGGCCATATAAAGCGGAATCCAATAGTTGAACGTCTGCCACGCCGGCTCCGACAGAAAGCGCGGGATGGCGATGCCCCAGAAGCGGCGGCCGCTGACGATCTTGCCCCACGATGGCTTTGGCACGTTGGCGTTGTCATCGGGTGTTTCCTGGCCTGCGCGGATGTAGTTGCGCTCTTCTTCCGACAAGCGATGGTGCTTGGCCGGCACGCGATAGAGCAGGAACCACAGCACGCTCCACACCAGCCCGAGCCCGCCGATCACGGCAAAGGCGAAGCGCCAGTTGCCGTGCAGGATGCACCAAACCACCAGTGGCGGTGCCACCACCGCGCCCACGGACGAGCCGATGTTGAACCAGCCGGTTGCGATCGACCGCTCCTTGGCCGGGAACCACTCTGCCGTTGCCCGCAGTGCCGATGGGAAACCGGCCGCCTCCGTCATCCCGAGCATCGCGCGGAACGCCGCCAGCGACAGCCAACCGCCCGCCGTGCTGTGCAGCAGACAGACCACCGACCACGCCGCCGCAAACAGCGCAAAACCCAGCTTGGTGCCCAGCACGTCAAGCACGTACCCCGCCACGGGCTGCATCACCATGTATGCCGCCTGGAACGCCGCGACGATGTAGCCGTACTGCTGCGTGCTGATGTTCAGCACCTTGTTCACTTCAGGCGCCGCCACGGCCAGCGCGTTGCGCGCCAGGTAGTTCATGATCAGGCCGCTCAGCACGAGGCCGATGATCCACCAGCGCAAGCCTTTGATGGGTTTCATGTGTTGTCTCCTAAAGCCCCCGTTCTTCTTGTGTATGGGGCGTACTGCGGTTTCAGAGGTGCAAGACGGGTTCCGGTAAACCAGTCACGCCCGGGCGCACTGCAAACGTGGCGCCCGAAAGCGGGTCGTCGCCGATCAGGATCGACGTCACGAACAGCGTGTCCAGCCCAGGCCCGCCGAATGCGCACATGGCAGGCTTGGACGTGGGAATGGCGATGCTGCGATCGAGGCGGCCGTCCGGCGCAAAGCGGTGCACGAGCCCCGCATCGTTGCCGCAGATCCAGTAGCAGCCGTCGGCGTCCACCGCGGCGCCATCGGGGCGCCCACGGTGCGCGTTCATGTCGATGAAGACGCGGCGGTTGTGCGGCATGCCGCTGTCGATGTCATAGTCGAAGGCCCAGATGATCTGGCGGCTCGCGTGCGAATCGGACAGATACATCGTCTTGCCGTCCGGGCTGAAGGCCAGGCCGTTCGGCACGATCAGATCGTCGATGACGACGTCGACGCGGCCGGCGCGAGCAGCCTCCGCATCCAGCCGATACAGCTTGCCGAGCGGCAGACCGAGCGACGTGTCGAAAACCATCGTGCCGGCCCAAAACCGGCCTTGGCGGTCGCAGCGGCCGTCGTTGAAGCGCATGTCGGGGCGTGCGTGCTCCACCGTGGCGAGGCGCTGCAGCGGGCCAAGCTGCGTGCCGGCGCGGGGCGGTGGCGCGAGAAAGATGCCGGTCTCCATTGCCATCGCCCAACCGTCGGACGCCATGGCAATACAGCCGGCCATCTCGGGCAGCGCCCAGCTGTCTGCCTGGCCCGAGAAGTAATTCCAGCGCCACAGCTTGCGGCCCGGAATGTCCGTCCAATACAGCGCCTGCTCGCCAGCGTGCCAGATCGGGCTTTCGCCGACGCCGCATTGCATGTTGCCAATCCGTTCGACGGTCGGCTCTACGTTCCGCTGCATTGCGTCAGTCTCCGAACGGGCCGGCTTTGACGAACGCCCCGCCCTGATACTGCGCGGCCGGGTCATCGGCAGGCAGCGGCGGCTGGGCTTCGACCTGCGCGCGGAAGATCTCGCTCGTCTCCGTGGGCTGATAGCCGAGGTGCGCGGCATGGCGGTTGTCCCACCAGCGGTCGCGGTTGTTCGACATGCCGTAGACGACCGTAAAGCCCACGCTTGGCACGAACAGCGCGCGACGGATGAGCTGCTCCAGGTCGTCATAGCCGAGCCAGGTGACGAGCATGCGGCGGTCCTTCGCTTCGGCAAACGAAGAGCCGATGCGGATGGCCACCGTCTCGATGCCGTAGCGATCGAAATAGAAGCTGGCGAGCTGCTCGCCGAACACCTTGCTGAGCCCGTAGTAGCCATCGGGCTTGGTGGGCACGGTACTGTCGATCACCTCGCCCTGCTTGTAGAAGCCGATGGTGTGGTTCGAACTGGCGAACACGATGCGGCGCACGCCATGACGGCGCGCGGCTTCGTACAGGTTGTAGGTGCCTGCGATGTTGGCCGGCAGGATCTCTTCAAACGGCCGCTCGACCGATACGCCGCCCAGATGCACGATGCATCGGTGCCAGCGACGAGCGCATCGACGGCTTTCGCGTCAGCCAGGTCACACGGCACGATTTCCTCACCGGTTCGCGCCTCGCCGAGATTTGATATATCAGACAAGCGCAAAGAATCGGCGTATTTGGGCAGACGCTCGCGCAGCACCTTGCCGAGGTTGCCGCCGGCGCCGGTCAGCAGCAGGCGGTGGCAGCGCGTGGTCACGCCGTCGAGCGGATCGTTTTGAACGTTCACTTCAGTCGTCATATCAGGTCACCGGGGCGGGGTTGAACAGGGCCAGCGCATTATGCAGGCCGAGCTTGTCGGCGCAAACCTGCTTGCGGCCGCTCGCCACGTCAAGGATCAGGTGGAACAGCTCCCAGCCGATGTCGGCAATGCTGGCTTCGCCTGTGGCGATGCGGCCGGCATCAAGGTCGATCAGGTCATGCCAGCGCTCGGACAGCGCCTTGCGCGTCGACACCTTGATGACCGGCGCCATGGCCAGGCCGTACGGCGTGCCGCGGCCAGTCGTGAACACCTGCAGGTTCATGCCGGAGGCCAGCTGCAGCGTGCCGCACACGAAATCGCTGGCGGGCGTCGCCGCAAAGATCAGGCCCTTGCGACGCACCTTCTCACCGGGGCCAAGCACATCGACGATGGGCGTGCCGCCCGATTTGACGATCGAACCCAGCGCCTTTTCCACCACGTTAGACAGCCCGCCCTTCTTGTTGCCCGGCGACGGGTTGGCGCTGCGGTCGGTCTGGCCGCCGCTGAGATAGTTGTCGTACCAGGCCATCTCGCGCAGCAGCGCGCGGCCGACGTCTTCATCGACGGCGCGCGGCGTGAGCAGATGGATGGCGTCGCGCACCTCGGTCACCTCCGAGAACATCACGGTGCCGCCCGCGCGCACGATCAGGTCCGCCGCAAAGCCGACCGCCGGATTGGCCGTCACGCCCGAGAACGCATCGCTGCCGCCGCACTGCACGCCAACCACGAGATCGGATGCCGGGCAGGTCTCACGCTGGCGCTTGTTGAGATGTTCCAGGCGGCGCTCGGCCATCTCCATGATGGCGTCGGTCATGCCGATGAAGCCGTCGAAGGCTTCGTCCTGCAGACGCAGCACCGGCGAATCTGCGGTGCCGGCCACTTCGATCGGAATGCGCCCGCCCGGTGCGAGCTTTTCCGGCACGAGACGTTCGGGCACGAGCTTTTCGCAGCCCAGGCCGATCACCATGATCTCGCCGCCGAAGTTCGGATTGAGCGCCAGATTCTGCAGCGTGCGGATGGGCACGATGGCGGCCGGTGCGTTGATGGCGACACCGCAGCCGTACACGTGGTTCAGCGCCACCACATCGTCGACGTTGGGGAAGCGCGGCAGCAGCTCGCGCTTGATGCGGCCCACCACGTAATCCGTCACGCCCGCCACGCATTGCACGCTGGTCATGATGCCGAGCACGTTCTTCGTGCCCACCGTGCCGTCTGCGTTGCGATAGCCCTCGAAGGTGTAGCCCTCGAGTTTGGCGAGCTTGGGGTCGGGGCGCGTGGCCAGCGGCAATTCATCCAGCGCGGGGGCAGACGGCAGCTTCACGGCATGCTCGTTGACCCAGCTACCGCGCGGCAGCGGCTTCACGGCATAGCCAATCACCTCGTTGTACCGGATGATCGCATCGCCTTCGGCCAAGTCCACCAGCGCGACCTTGTGCCCCTGCGGCACGCCTTCGACCAGCACCGTGCCATCGGCGAGCGCCGTGCCGGCAGGCAAGCCGCGTGCGTTGACGACGATGGCGACGTTGTCACCGTCGTGCACGCGGATCGTCAGCGCCTTTTCAGTTGCGTTGCCGGCCTCGGGGGCCAGCGTCGGTTCAGACATCACAGACTCCGTGATTGATTCAAACTCAAACGGGTTTCGTTTCAACGTCCCAAGCTCGGACGTTTCGGGTCGTACGTCCAGCCCGGCACGAGGTACTGCATGGCCATGGCGTCATCACGCGCGCCAGGGCCCAGGGTCTTGTACAGCGCATGGGCGGCCATGACGCGGTCCATGTCGATTTCGATGCCAAGGCCCGGGCGCTCCGGCACGGCCACGTGGCCGCCCTGGATGCGCAGCGGCTCGTGCGTCAGGCGTTCCTCGGCTTCCTGCCAGATCCAGTGCGTGTCGATGGCCGTGATGTTGCCTGGGGCGGCGGCGGCCACATGCGTGAACATCGCCAGTGACACATCGAAGTGGTTGTTGGAATGCGAGCCCCACGTCAGGCCCCACTCGTCGCACAGCTGCGCCACGCGCACGGAGCCTTGCATGGTCCAGAAATGCGGATCGGCCAGCGGAATATCGACCGCGTGCAGCTGCACGGCGTGGCCCATCTGCCGCCAGTCGGTCGCGATCATGTTGGTGGCCGTCGGGATGCCGGTGGCGCGCTTGAACTCGGCCATCACCTCACGGCCCGAGTAGCCGGCTTCGGGGCCGCACGGGTCTTCGGCATAGGCCAGCAGATGCGCCTGGCCTTTGCACAGCGCAATGGCCTCGTTGAGCGACCATGCCCCATTCGGGTCCAACGTGACGCGGGCCTGTGGGAAGCGCGCCTTGATGGCGGCGATCGCTTCCATCTCATCCGTACCGCGCATCACGCCGCCCTTCAACTTGAAATCGGCAAAGCCGTAGCGGTCGGTGGCGGCTTCGGCGAGTCGTGCGATGGCGGCGGGCGTCATGGCAGCTTCGTGGCGCAGGCGCAGCCAGTCGTCGGTGCCGTTCGCGCCATCCAGATACGGTAAATCGGTCTTGCGGCGGTCGCCCACGTAGAACAGGTAGGCGAGCATCGGGGCGCTATCGCGCTGCTGGCCGGCACCGAGCAACTCTGCCACCGGCACCTCCAGAAACTGGCCAAGCAGATCGAGCAGCGCCGCTTCCACCGCCGTGATGACGTTGTCCATGCGCAGGTTGATCTCGTGCGGCTGGCGCAGCACGGCGGCTTCCGAAGCGGAGGTCACCTGGTGCACCGTCGCCTGATGCGCGGCATTGCCGCCACCGGCCAGCGCCCGCCGGATGCTGTTCAGCACGCCGTTGGTACGGCCGATCGATTGACCGACCACCAGCGGAATCACGCGCTCCAGCGCCTGGCGGATGCCCTCCCCGCCCGGCACCTCACCCACGCCGGTGCGCCCGGCGTTGTCCTTCAGGATGACGAGATTGCGCGTAAAGAACGGGGCGTGCGCGCCGCACAGGTTCAGCAGCATGCTGTCGCGGCCTGCGACGGGAATCACCTGCATCTCCGTCACCCGCGGTGTGTGGGTGCGCGCGCCGGACTCGATCGATTGCAACGTCACTTACAAGGCTCCCGTGGCTTACAGCGGCTTCAGTTCCACACGCTTGATCTCGCCGACCATGAACAGGTAGCAGACGATGGCGACCAGCGCATGGATCCCCACGTACACCAGCGCACCGTTGAACGAACCCGTGGTGTTGACGATGTAACCGATGGCAATGGGCGTGGTGATGCTCGACAGGTTGCCGAAGGTGTTCATCAGCGCGCCCGACAAGCCCGCAATCTGCTTGGGCGCCGTATCGGAGTTCACCGCCCAGCCCAGCGCGCCGAGGCCCTTGCCGAAGAACGACAGCGCCATCACCGCCACCACGACAGCCTGCGCATCGACGTAGTTGCAGATCACCATGGTCATGGAGAGCAGCATGCCCAGCACGATGGGCACCTTGCGCGCCACCGACAGCGAGGCGCCACGGCGGAGCAGCGCGTCAGAGATGATCCCGCCGAGGATGCCGCCCAGGAAGCCGCACACCGCCGGAATCGACGCAACGAACCCTGCTTTCAGGATCGACATGCCGCGCGCCTGCACCAGGTACACCGGGAACCACGTGATGAAAAAGTACGTGAGCGCATTGATGCAGTACTGCGCGATGTACACGCCCATCAGCATGCGGTTCTGCAGGAGCTGCTTCACGTAGCCGAGCTTCGGCCCTTCGGCCTTGGCCACACCCGCGCGGTCCATGTTGACCAGGCCGCCGCCGGCTTCGATGTACTCGATTTCTGCGCGGTTGACGCCCGGATGGTCCTTCGGTTCGTGCACGAAGGCTCGCCACACGACCGCCATGACGATGCCGACCACGCCCATCACGATAAACACGTGATGCCAGCCGAACGCGTGCACCAACCACGCCATCAGCGGAGCAAACACCACCGTGGCGGCATATTGCGCAGAGTTGAAGATGGCCGCCGCAGTGCCGCGCTCATTGGCCGGGAACCACGCTGCCACGATGCGGCTGTTCGCCGGGAAGGACGGCGCCTCGGCCGCACCCACCAGGAAGCGCAGGCAGAACACCATGACGATGGCGGTGGCGCCGGTAAAGAAGCCGATCGCGCCCTGCGCCAACGTGAACAGCGACCACAGCAGAATGCTGAATGTGTACACGCGCTTGGAACCGAAGCGGTCGAGCAGCCAGCCCCCCGGAATCTGGGCGATCACATAAGCCCAGCCAAACGCCGAGAAAATGTAGCCAAGCGACACGGCGTCGATGCCGAGTTCCTTCTGCATGGCCGAGCCGGCAATGGAGATGGTCGCCCGATCGGCATAGTTGATGGTCGTCACGATAAACAGCATCGCGAGGATCACGAAACGCACGCGGCTCATGCGCTCAGCGCGCGGCACGGCCTGTGCTCCCACTGCGGGGGCCTTGATGTCCATCGTCTCCTCCTTAAGCCGGCACCCGTCGTGCCGGTCGGGTCAAGTTGCCGGGTCCTGTGCGGCCCGGCGTGTTGTTTTTGCTATTCGACTGTTACGGCTTCAGGCCCAGCTTCCGTCCACCAGCCGGCGCAGCTTGAGCGGGTTGGCATCTTGCAGGGCTTCGGGCAGCAGTTCGGCCGGCAGATCCTGGTAGCACACCGGGCGCAGGAAGCGCTCGATGGCCGCCGTGCCGACCGAAGTCGTGCGTGCATCCGTCGTCGCCGGCCACGGCCCACCGTGCACCATGGCGTGGCACACCTCGACGCCGGTCGGCCAGCCGTTGGCCAGAATGCGGCCCGCCTTGCGCTCCAGAATCGGCAGCAGCGAACGTGCGATCGCCGTGTCGCCGGCGTCCAGATGCAGCGTGGCGGTCAACTGGCCCTCGAGCGATTCGGCCAGCGTGCGCAACTCTTCTGCATCGCGGCAGCGCACGACCAGGCCGGTGGCGCCGAAGATCTCGTCGTGCAGCGCCGGTTGCGCCTGGAAGCTCTTGGCATCGGTCACGTAGAAGCCGGCTTGCCCGCGGTTGGGCTGGTCGCTGCCTTGCCCGCGCGCGACGCAGCGCACGTTTGCCTCGGAAGCCAGCTTGTCGACACCGCGCGTGTAGGCAGTGTGGATCCCCGCGGTGAGCATCGGCTGCGCAGCCACGTCGCCCATGGCGGCAGCGGCAGCCGCTTCAAAGGCATCCAATTCCGGCCCATCGATGGCGAGCAGCAGACCCGGGTTCGTGCAGAACTGGCCCGCGCCCATCGTGAGCGACGCCACGTACTGCTGACCCAGCGCCGCAGCGCGCTTGGCCAGCGCATCGGGCAGCAGGAAGACGGGGTTGATGGCGCTCAGTTCGCCATACACGGGAATCGGCTGCGGGCGTGCCTGCGCAATGCGCAACAGCGCCAGACCGCCTGCGCGCGAGCCGGTAAAGCCGACGGCCTGGATACGCGGATCCGCCACCAGTGCGCCCGCCACATCGTTGTCCGCCAGGATGAGCGAGAAGACACCCTCCGGCAGTCCGCACTGCACGACCGCGGCCTGAATGGCGCGGCCCACGAGTTCGGACGTACCCGGGTGTGCCGGATGCGCCTTTACGACCACCGGGCAGCCTGCAGCCAGAGCAGACGCGGTATCGCCACCGGCCACCGAGAACGCCAGCGGGAAGTTGCTTGCGCCAAACACGGCCACCGGGCCCAGCGCAATGCGGCGCATGCGCAGGTCGGAACGCGGCAGCGGCTTGCGCTCCGGCAGGGCCGAATCAAGGCGCGCGCCCACGGCGTCACCGGCACGCACCACGCTTGCAAACAGGCGCAGTTGGTTGCACGTGCGGCCACGCTCGCCTTCCAGGCGCGGACGCGGCAATGCCGATTCCGCCATCGCGCGTTCAATCAGCGCATCGCCCAGCGCTTCGATCTGGCTGGCAATGGCTTCCAGGAACGCTGCGCGGGCTTCCGGCGCGGTCTCGCGGTAAACGTCGAAAGCCGCGGCGGCCAGTTCGGCGGCACGTGCGGCATCAGTCTTTGAGGCCAGGGTGAATTCCGGTTCGAGCCATTCCCCGGTAGCGGGGTTCATGGCGCGAACCTTGCCGGCACCACCCGCTACGCGGGCAGCACCCAACAACAGTTCGCCGCTCAATTGCATATCGATTCCTTGTGTTTTCGGTTGCGCTCAGGCCGCCAGCTTTTCCACTTCGGCAATGCGCGACACCAACGCCGACAGTTCTGCCATTTCGGCGTCGGTCAGGTCGGTCAAGGGAGCACGGACCGGACCTGCGTCACGGCCGATGACCTTCATACCGGCCTTGACGATCGACACCGCATAGCCACGCTTGCGATTGCGCAGCTGGATGTACGGCAGCACGAACGCGTTGAGCATCTTGTAGACCTTGGCATTGTCGAATGCGCGCACGGCGGCGTAGAACTCTAGCGCGAACTTCGGTACGAAGTTGAAGATGGCCGACGAATACGTCGACACGCCCATCGTCAAGTACGGCAAAGCAAAGGTCTCGGCGGTCGGCAGGCCACCAACGTAGGTAAAGCGGTCGCCCAGGCGGGCGTAGATGCGGGTCATCAGTTCCAGATCGCCCACGCCGTCCTTGAAACCGACCAGGTTCGGGCAGCGGTCGGCCAGGCGTTCGAGGTGGTTTTCGTCCAGGATCTGGTTGGCGCGGTTGTAGACGATCACGCCCAGCTTGGTCGACTTGCAGACCTGCTCCACGTGCGCGGCCACGCCGTCGGCCGACGCTTCGGTCAGGTACGGCGGCAGCAGCAGGATGCCGTCTGCGCCGGCAGCTTCAGCCGCCTTGCAGTATTCGATCGATTCAGCCGTGCCACGGCCCGCCGGGGCGATCACCGGAATCTTGCCGCCGGTTTCAGCCACGGCTGCGCGCACCACGCGGTCGGTTTCAGCCGCGGTGAGCGAGAAGAACTCGCCCGTGCCGCCCGCTGCAAACAGGCCGGCGGCATCGTGGCTGAACAGCCAGTTCAGGTTGGCGCGATACGCTGCCTCGTCGAACGACAGGTCAGAGGCCTTGAAGTGCGTGACCGGGAAGGACAGCAGGCCGGAGCCGATCTGTTGGGCGAATTCTTTGGGGCTGTATCGGGACATGTCTCGCTCGCGATGAATGCGTGTTGTTGATGAGCGAATTCTTGCACCCGCATCGATTCAAGTCCAAGCCAACTAATAACTCGATCAATACAGATCTTGTATTGATACAGGGTCTTCCCTAGGTCGCTGATCCCGATGCTGCGGCCGCACGTGACGGGGCGGCCGCGTCCGGTCAGTGCCGCCTTACACCGCGCCCTCGGCCTCCACGTAAAGGGCATACAGCGAGTGCGAACTCGCCATGTACAGGCGGTTGTTCTTCGGGCCGCCGAAGGTCAGGTTGGGACAGCGTTCCGGCAAGTGGATGAAGCCGATCGGCTTGCCATGCGCGTTGAAGATTTTCACGCCGTCGTAGTCGGCGGAGTTGACGCCCGCGCGCCCGTCTGAGCCCCAGCCGCACCAGAGATTGCCATCCTTGTCGACGCGAAAGCCATCCAACGCGCCCGCGCCGTTGGCGTCGATCAGCTTGGTCTTGTTGGACGCCGTGCCGTCGGGCGCGATGTCGTAGCTCCAGATGCTGCGCGACGGCGTGCCCTTCCACTCGACCACGTAGAGCTTCTTCTCGTCGGGCGAAAACGCCAGCCCGTTCGGGTTGACGAGGTCGGTGATGATCGCGCGGATGCTGCCGTTCGATCGATCCGGTAGACGTTGGTGGTGGCCTGCTCCGGCGGCGCCTTGAAGCCCTCCCAGTTGCCGTTGATGCCGAACGTCGGGTCGGTGAACCAGATGCTGTCGTCAGACTTGACGACGATGTCGTTGGGCGCGTTCAGCCGCTTGCCCTGGTACTGATCGGCCAGCACCGTGATGCTCCCGTTGAATTCGGTGCGCGTGACGCGGCGCGTAACGGAGTGTTCGCACGTGACGAGGCGCCCTTGTCGGTCACGCGTATTGCCGTTGGCGTAGTTCGACGGCTCGCGGAACACGCTGAACGCGCCGTTCGTCTCGTCGTACTTCATGATGCGGTTGTTCGGAATGTCGCTCACCAGGAGGTAGCGCCCGGCGGGAAAGTAAACGGGCCCTTCGGCCCAGCGCATGCCGGTGGCAAGCTGTTCTACCGAGCTGCTGTAGAGCCGGTATTTCAGGAAGCTCGGGTCGAGCACTTCCACCGCCACGTCGGGGTAGCGCGCGTTCGGCTTGAACCCTTCGATCTTCTGCGCGCCGGCCAAGCCGCTGGCCGCTGCAAGCCCTGCCCCTGCCACGTTCTTGAGAAACCTGCGACGGCCAACTTCCGCGCTTTCCATGGACATGCTCGTCTCCTGATGGTTGTCATTGGCCCTTCAAGCCGAAGGGCGAGCCGATTCTTGCACCGGCGATCTTTCCGCTTCAAGATAAGCACTGACTCAATCCATACAGGTTTTGAATCGATGTTTGAACTCAGCCAACTCCGCTGCTTCGTCGCCGTGGCCGAAGAACTGCATTTCGGGCGGGCCGCAGAACGCCTGCACATGACGCAGCCGCCGCTGTCGCGCCAGGTGCGCCTGCTGGAACACCAGGTCGGTACGGAGCTGCTGGAGCGCAACAGCCGCTCGGTCAAGCTGACGGCGGCTGGGCGCAGTTTTCTGCCCGACGCATCGCGCATCCTGCGCCTGGCGGATGAGGCGGCGGCCACGGCCCGGCGTGTGGCGACGGGCGCGGCCGGACAGTTGGCGATCGGCTTTACCGCGTCGGTCGGCTACGGCAAATTGCCTTCGCTCGTGAGCGCCGTGCGGGCGGCTTCACCGGGCGTGCGGCTGACGCTGAAGGAGATGGTGAGCGGCGCGCAGCTCGCGGCGCTGGATGCGCGCGAAATCGACGTCGGCCTGCTGCGCCCGCCGGTGGAGCACGGCGAGCTGATTGCCGTGCCGTGCTCGCAGGAAGCGCTCGTGATTGCCCTGCCGGAAGCGGTGGCCGACAGCTGGCCGCAACGCCCCAGCCTGCGCGATTGCGAGGGCCAGCCACTGCTGATGTATTCGCCATACGAAGCGCGCTATTTCCACCAGATGGTCAGCGGCCTGCTGGAGCGTGCGGAGGTGCTGCCCGACATCGTGGAATACGTCAGCCAGATTCACTCGATGCTGGCGCTGGTGCGTGCCGGCATCGGCGTGGCGCTCATCCCCGCAGCAGCGGCCATGCTGCACTTCGAGGGCGTGGTCTATCGCCCGGTGCGCACGACGCCGGCCAAGCCGGTGGAACTCTGGATGGCCTATCGCAAGGACAACGACAACCCCGTCTTCAACGTGCTCAAGACGGTGCTGCACAACGCCCTCGCCGAGCGGCGCTGAACTCACACGGCACCGCACTTGCTGGAGCCATGGCGACCCCGATACGGAGACCGCCATGCCGCAAACACCCCAGACCATTCCACGCACCGCCATCTGGCTCGCCGCCGCGGCCATCGGCTTGACCGTGGTTGCCTTGTCGCACCCCGCCCACGGCAAACTGCCGCCGCCCACACCGGCTGAGCAAGCCGCCGCTGCCCAACAGGCCGAGACGGAGCGCGCCCAGAAAGCGCAGGAGCAGGCGCAGCTGACCGAAGTGCAAGACCGTCTGGCGGCGCGCTTTGGCAAGGGCGGCAACAACGCGCCAGACGCTGTCACGCCGGCCACCAATCTGCCCAAGAACGTCGCAGAAGCGCCGGGTACGGCGGGCCCGCATGGCGGCTCGCGGCCCAGTGCGGAATCCCATTCGGGCAACGCCCGCTAGGCGATCAGCGGAAACCCCGTGTCAAACGTGGTGGCCACCTCCAGCCGCTGTTTGAGCAGGCCCACCTTCACGTAGAAATCGGCCGTGCGCTGCTGCTCCGCAATGAGCTGCGGATCGATGGCGCGCCAGACCGTCTGTCGACGTGCGAACTGCAGCCGCGCAGCCTCCGGCGCGATGCCGATGATGCGGGCCAGCGTGGCCGAAAAGCTGTCGACATGCTGGTACGACCACACCTGCGCACGCACCACGCGCTGCAAAAAGTCGCGCAGCGCATCGCGCTTGGCCGCCAGCGCAGCGTCGGTGGCTGCCAGGTAGCTGAGGCCCGACCACAACCCGCGCCCGCTGACGAGCACGCGCGCATGCTTTGCCGTTTCGGCCATCGCCGTGTAGGGCTCCCACGTTGACCACGCATCGATCGACCCGTTGACCAGCGCAAGCTTGGCATCGGCCGGCGGCAGGAAACGGAAGTTGGCATCGTCCGGACCCAGCCCCGCCGACTCCAACGCCTTGAGCGCCACGAAATGCCCGATCGACCCGCGGTTGGTACCGATGGATTTACCCTTCAGATCCGCCGCGCTCTTCAACGGAGAATCGGGCCGCACCAGCACCGCCGTGCCGTACGGGTCTGATCGGTTGGCGCCGATCAGCTTGATGCGCGTACCCGCCGCCAAGGCAAAGATGGCTGGCGCATCGCCAATCGGGCCCAGGTCGACTGCACCCGCGTTGAGCGCTTCGGCCAGCGGAGCAGCCGCCGGAAACTCGGTCCATTGGATGTCGTACTGCACGCCCTTGAGCGCGTCGGCCGCTTCCAGCAGCGCGCGCAGGCCACCCTTCTGGTCGCCCGCCTTGAGCACGAGGCGGGGTTGCGCGATGGACAAGGCAGGCGCGGCAGCAAGCGCCAGCGTGGATTGCAGAAAACGTCGTCGATGTTGCGGCATGGTGATGGAGCGATGCGGTCGAGGGTCAGTGGATGAAGCCGCCTTTCACATAGCGCACCGGTTCGGCGTCCATGCGGGCGATCAAGGAATCGAGGCCGCTCGTGCTGCGGGCGGTTTCGCGTGCAGCGGAGGTGCAGAGGAAATCGGCATCGGACCACGTCGTGCCCGGTGCGCCGCGTGCACGCAACCAGCCGTTGCGATCGGCCAGCAACTGCGTGCCGGAAAACGCTTGGGGCTCGGCGCCGGCGATGGTGGCGAAAACGTTCCAGGCGTCAGCGCCTGCAGCCACGCAACGCGCCTCAAAAGCGCGCGTTGGCGGCGGCAACGTGCCATCCGGTGTAATCAACAACGTCTGGAAACGCGGATCTTCCAGCGGGATGTCGGTGCGCGATGCCGCATCCACGGCCACCACCCGCACGCGCTGGCCGTTGCGCCACGTCGCCAGGGATTGAGGCAGCGCGTCTGCGCAGCGCACCGACAACGCGGGCAGCGCCACGGGCAGTGGCCAGCCGCCGGCACGCACGCCGCCACGCGCAGCCAGCACCTTCATGGCGTCGAGTGCGGCCCAGATATCGGCGTCGCTCAGTCGACCGGCAAATGCAGGCATGGTGGATGCGCCTTGCGTGTCCTGCATGCCGTGGGCGATATGCCAGAACAGCTCGCCATCGGCATGACGGCCAAGCAATGGGCCGACCACCGTAGGTGGCCAGCGCGTGAGCGTGGCGGCCAACGGGCCTTCGCCCCGGCCGTCTGCGCCGTGGCAGCTTGCGCACGCGGCGTTGTAGATGCGCGTGCCCTGCGTGATGGACGCCACCGAAAACGCCGTTGGGCTCACATGGAAACTCGTCGGCACGGCGGGCGCCACCACCACCGCCGACGGCCACGGCGCCACCACAAGCAGGCCCGCCGCGACGCCGGATGACACCGGCCGCCACCGCCGCACGAGCACGGCGATCACGACGGCCAGCAATGCCAGCATCAAGGCAATCAGCGTCAGGCCGAGCTGCCGCGCTTGCCCGAGATCGATCAACAGAGTCTCGCCGGCGATGCGCACGTCCCACGGCCATGCCGGCTGCCCGTGCGCCTCGCCGGTCAGCCCCAGCGTGTGCAGCAGCACCAGCACGCCGTGCTGCGCCCATTGCAGAAAGCCAAGCAGCGCGTTGAGCCAGACCGTCGCTTGCGGCCCGCTCATGATGGTGCCGCCATCTACCAGGTCTCGCCGAGGCCGAGATGACCGAGCGCCTCGCGCCGCAACGCGCTCAAGCGCGGGTCGCCGCGATGGCGGGGGTAAGGCAGATCCACCGTCAGTTCCGCCGTGATGCGCGCAGGGCGCGGGCTGAAGATGACCACGCGCTGCGCCAGGAACAGCGCCTCCTCCACATCGTGCGTCACCAGCACGGTCGAGAAGCGCGCGCGCTGCCAGAGCGTCACCAGCTCGCTCTGCATGGCCAGCCGCGTGAGTGAATCCAGCTTGCCCAGCGGCTCATCCAGCACCAGCAATTGCGGATCGTTGACCAGCGCACGCGCCAGCGCCACACGTTGCGCCATGCCGCCCGACAGCTCATGGGGAAACGCCCGATGAAAGCCGCCCAGGCCCACGCGTTCCAGCGCATCGTCCACGCGGTCACGCTCTGCGTTGAGCACGCCGCGCGCTTGCAAGCCCAGCGCAACGTTGTCCCACACGCGCCGCCAGGGGTACAGCGTCGGATCCTGGAAGACGACCACACGCGAAGGGTCCGGCGCGTTGATGGGCGCATCGTCCTGCAGGATACGGCCGCGCGTGGGCGGCTCCAGCCCCGCAATCAGGCGCAGCAGCGTGGACTTGCCGCAGCCGCTTGGCCCAAGCAGCGCAACGAATTCGCCCGGTTGTATGGTCAGGCTCACACCGTCGAGCACCTGCAGCGGATTGGCGCGGCTGCCAAACCAGTGGCTGACGCCCTGCACGTCGATGCGCGCCCCGACAGTGGCTGCAACCGGCGCCTCGCGTTCCAGCACGGCTACCATTTCAGCGTCCCCTTCTGCCAGACCAGCGCGCGGTCACGCACCTTGAAGAGCAGCGTGATGATGCTGGAGAACAGCAGCGCCATGACGATCAGCGCGGCGTACATGTTGACGTACGATGCCCAGCCTTGCGCCCAGGTCAGGTACCAGCCGAGGCCCGACTTCACGCCCATCATTTCCGCCGTCACCAGCACCGTGAACGAGGCGCCCAGCCCCATGAACAGACCCACGAACACCTGCGGCAGCGCTGCCGGAATCGCCACACGCAGCACCAGGAACGCATTCGATGCGCCCAGCGTGCGCGCCACGTCGTAGTAGCTTTTGCTCACGCCCGCCACGCCGGACCACGTGAGCACCGCCACCGGAAAGCCGGAAGCCAGGGCGATCAGGAAAGCCGCCGCCGAATAGCTCGACGGAAAGAAGTAGAACGTGATCGGCAACAGCGCCGTCGCCGGCAGCGGCCCCAGAATGCGCAGCACCGGATGCACCCAGTAGCCCACCGCGCGCGACCAGCCGATCGACACGCCCACCAGAAAGCCCGTCAACGCGCCCAGCAGATAACCGATGCCGAGCAGCTTGAGCGTATTCAACACGCTGTCGCCCAGACGCGGCCAATCTTCCGAATAGACCTCGATCAACGCCTGCGGCGGCGCAAAGAACGGTGTGGGCAATGCGCCGGACTTGGCCGTCAGCACCTCCCACAACGCCAGCACCGCAGGCACGGCGATCAGCCATGGCCCGGCCGGTTGCAGCGCTTCCTGCACGGGGCGCAACGGGGCCACATGGCCCGCCGCCAACGCCACCACGAACAGCGCAAGGCCAACAATCAACGCGGCAACGCCCAGCTCCGCCGTGAACGCCCAGTCGCTGAAGCCGACCACGTGGTTGGGCCAGCGCCACGTCAGCAGCCCGAAGGCGGCCCAGGCCAATGCGGCCACAGCGCCGGTGCGCCATGCCCCTCCGCGCTCGACGGCATCGGCAAATGGGTTGGAGAGCGCGGCGGGCGCCTCCAGTGTTTGCGGGATGGTGCTCATGTCGATGTGTTCCTCATGTACTCACATGCTCACGCGCCGTGCGTCATGCCAGCACATTCACGTACACGTGCTGCGCCAGGCGCTGCGGATCGGTGGTCTTCTTGATGACGCCGATGCGGCGGAAGTCTTCCGCGTAGAAAGCGATCTCGTCGCGCAGGTCGACGCCGGTCGGGTGATGTGTGTACGTGAGCGTGGCGTAGAGCTTGCGCAAGTCGTCAAGCGCCACCTTGGGCGAATACTTGGCAAACACCTTGGCGGCCTCATTCGGGTTTTCGTTGACGAAATCCGTGGCTTGCACAATCGAGCGCGCCAGTGCCGATGCCGTCGGGCGGTCATTGCGGACCAGTTCGCCGCGTGCGCCGATCACGCAGCAGACCTTGCGCGCGTATTCACCGGAGAGGTTGGTGGCCAGTTCCACGTAGGCGCCGTTCGTGCGCTTCTCCAGCAGGTAGAGATTCGGATCGCCGTCGGCAATCGCCTGGATCTCGCCCTTGTCCACTGCCACGCCCAGCAGGTCGGCCGGGTACTGGCGCCAGGTGATGTCCTTGTCCGGGTCAATGCCGTTCTTGGCCAGCAAGATGGTGAAGAAGTGCTTGCCCGGCGCGGCAAGATCGCTCACGCCCACGGTCTTTCCCTTGAGCGCCGCCAGGTTCGTGACGCCCGCCGCCTTGGAGCCCACAAGCCGCACACAACCGCCATGCGAGCTGCCGATGATCTTCACGTCGAAGCCCGCCTCCAGCGGCTTGAGCCAGCGGTGGATCATGCCGACTGCCGCGTCGGCCTTGCCGGTGGCGATGGATTCGAGCAGTTGATCGGTCGAGCCGCTGTAGTTGATCAGGTCGACGTGCAGCCCGTTCTTTTCGAAGAAGCCGCGTTCCTGCGCCACCACGATGGGCGTCAGGCAAAACGAGTTCTGGTTCCAGGCAAACGTCAGCTTGCGCTGTTGCGAGTAGGCCTTGCGGCCCAGGATCAATGCCGGTGCGGCTAGCGCAGTGGCGGCCGCTGCGTGCAATAGCTTGCGGCGCGAGATGCCCGCGGTCTCTTCGCTCATTGAATGCTCCCCGTGATGATGTGTTCGATGTGTTGGATGTGTTCGACCTGTTCTGTCAGGCGGCGGCTTAATCGAGCACGTCCGGCTCGCCGCGACCAGGCCGGCGTACAGGCTCTCGAATGCGTGCAGCGCGCCCTCCTGCCCGCCCACCTGGCTGTGCGTGTGGCGCGCCGTGGCGGCATCGATCGGCTGCGGTGTGCCGGCGGCCTCGGCCAGCAGTTGCGTGTGGGCAGCGTTGTCCAGCGCGATGTACCACCATGCCGCGGCTTCCACCGTCGGGCCGGCCGTGAGAATGCCGTGGTTCTTCAGGATCACGCCCTTGTGCGTACCGCCGTCGGGCTTGGTCAGCGCATGCGCGATGCGCTCGCCCTCGCTGGAATCGACCACCATGCCGGTGAAGTCGTCGAACAGCGCATGGTCTTCATAGAACGAGCATGCATCCTGCGTGAGCGGATCCAGCGGCCGACCCAGCGTCGACCACGCCTTGCCGTAGGTCGAATGGGTGTGCGCCGCAGCCACGATGTGCGGATGCGCTTCGTGAATCGCCGCATGAATCGCAAACGCCGCCTTGTTGAGCGGCCGGTTGCCGATGACGGTCTCGCCACGCGCGTTCACGAGCAGGAGGTCCGACACCTTGATGCGCGAGAAATGCACCCCCAGCGGGTTGACCCAGAGGTGGTCCGTCAACTCCGGATCGCGTGCGGTGATGTGCCCCGCCAGCCCGAGGTCGAAGCCGTGCCGCGCAAACAGGCGGAACGCGCCTGCAAGGCGCTCCTGCCGATGGCGCCGCTCGGCCTCGAGCGTCGGCCGCGTGGCGGGTGGATCAAACCAGAACTTCTGCTGCGGCGTGCTGTTCAGCTTGAGCGTGGACGATGCCGGGCGCTCGATGGAAAGGACTGCGCTCATGCCCGTGCCTCACGCGGCCTTGCGCTGCGCATCACGCTGCGCGACCAGCTCGCGCACGCGCGGGATGAGCGTGCGGCCGTAATCCACCACGTCTTCCAGCGGATCAAAACCGCGGATCAGGAAGGTGGTGACGCCCAGGTCGTAGTAGTCGAGCAGCGCATCGGCCACTTGCTCCGGCGTGCCGACCAGCGCGGTGGAATTGGAGCGTCCGCCGGTTTCCTTGGCGATGGCCGTCCACAAACGTTTGTCGACGCGCTCGCCTTGTTCGGCTGCCGCGAGCAGGCGGCGTGCGCCCTCGCTCTGTTGCGGGCCGCCTCGGCTGTAGCCCTGCTGCACACGCAGCGCGCGCGTCCGCTCAAGGATGTTCTCTGCCCGTGCCCAGGCGGCGTCTTCCGTTTCCGCCAGGATTGGGCGGAACGACACAGAAAACCGGATGCTGCGGCCGTGCTTGGCGGCTTCCGCCCGCACGCGCGTTGTCAGATCGCGCACCTGGTCGAGCGACTCACCCCACAGCGCATACACGTCGGCATGCTTGCCGGCCACCTCGACGGCCACGTCCGAAGCACCACCGAAGTAGATCGGCACATGGGGCTTCTGCGCGGGCTTCACTTCAGAGAAACCTTGCTCGAAGCGATAGAACGTGCCCTCGTGGTCGAACGGCTTCGACTCTGTCCAGATGCGCCGCAGGATGCCCAGGTATTCGTCCGTGCGTGCATAGCGCTGGTCGTGGTCGAGGTAGTCGCCATCGCGACGCTGCTCGCTGTCGGAGCCGCCCGAGATGAAGTGCACGCCCAGGCGGCCACCGGTGAACTGATCCAGCGTGGCAATCTGGCGCGCGGCCAGCGTCGGATTGGTAAACCCGGGCCGGTGCGCAAGCATGAAGTGGATGCGCTCCGTCAACGCGGCTGCATACGAAATCGTGAGCGTGGCCGACGGCCCCGTTGAATGGTGCGGCACAAGGATGCGATCAAAGCCGGCCTGCTCGTGCGCCTGTGCAAAGGCACGTACGTAATCGCGGTCGATCACGGGCCCGTTCGGATCGGGCGGGTGAATTTCCGACTGCTTCTGGCTTTGGATCATGCCGATGAAATCGACGCTCATGCTGGCTCCATTCCGCATATCGTTAGAAGACTTGCGAGGCAATGCGCCCCGCCATGAATGCGAATGAAGTTACGTCACCACCCGCATTGCACTAACGAATAATTTCAACGCTGCATATACGGCATAGGTCGTTCGCGGCGCGTGGCAACCCGGATACGCTGTGCGCCAATGTCACCTGCTTCGCACATTGCATCGCCATGTCGCCTGCTCCCTTGCATCGCCTGCCAACGCCGCCCGACCGGCTTGCCGAAGTGCTGGCCACCATTGCTCCGCAGCTGGCCGCGTCAGCCGCAGAGCATGATGTGCAGGGCAGCTTCCCGCATGACAACTTCGCGCTGCTGCACGCCTCGGGCCTGATTGCACAGGTCATCCCGCAAACGCATGGCGGTGGTGGCGCCGGCCTGCAGACGGCACGCCAGATCATTGCGTCCATCGCCCATGCCGATGCAGCCACCGCGTTGGTGCTGACCATGACGTACCTGCAGCACCGCGCCATCGCACGTGCCGATACACGCTGGCCCACACACGTGAGGCAACAGGTGTTTGCCACCGCCCTGAATGAAGGCGCGCTCATCAACGCGCTGCGCGTGGAGCCCGACCTGGGCACGCCCGCACGCGGCGGCTTGCCCGCCACCGTGGCGACGCGCGTGGGCAACAACTGGCGCATCCGGGGCCGCAAGCTCTACAGCACCGGCAGCCCTGCGCTGCGCTGGCTGGCCGTGTGGGGACGCACCGATGAAGCCGAGCCGCGCGTGGGGATCTTTCTCGTGCCGCGCCCGTTGCCGGAAACGCCGGGCATCCGCATTGAAGAAACCTGGAACCACCTGGGCCTGCGTGCCTCGGGCAGCCACGACGTCGTCCTGGAAGATGTGGAGATTCCGCTCGACCACGCCGTCGACATCCGCCCTGCTGCCGAATGGCCGGTACACGGCGCCGCACAAGCCGACACCAGCGCGCAGCTCGACCAGCAAGCCTGGATGAACGTGCTGCTCGGCAGCCTGTACGACGCCGTGGCCCAGGCCGCGCGCGACTGGCTTGTCGCGTTCCTGAACACGCGTGCGCCGGCCAACCTGGGCGGGCCGCTGGCCACGCTGCCGCGCATGCAGGAAGCCGCGGGCGAGATCGCCGCCGCGCTGCGCACCAACCGCGTCCTGCTCGATCACGCAGCTGAGGCCGCAGATGCCGGCTCGCCGCTTTCCATGACCGACAGCGGGCTGCTCAAGTACACCGTCACCACCAACGCGATCCGCGCCGTGGAGCTGGCGTTGCAGCTGTCCGGCAACCATGGGCTGTCGCGCCACAACCCGCTCGAGCGCCACTATCGCGATGTGCTGTGCAGCCGCATCCACACGCCGCAGAACGATTCCATCCTGCTGGCAGCCGGCCGCACTGCGCTCGGGGTTTAGCTGGACGTCGCCCATCAAGTCCAGCAAGATGCACCGAAACCCCACATCAGGAACCCGCCGATGAGCACGCCCGCCCTCGCTGCCGCTTCCGCTGCTGTTTCCGCTGCCGTTTCCTCTGCGGCACCCGCAATCCAGTCCATCGCACCGCTGCGTGATTTCGTGACTGCGCTGTCGCGCCTGCTGGATCAGCAGCCGACCGAAGCCGAGATCCTCTCGCGCGCCGGAGCCCTGCTCGGCGCGCTTGTCGCCCGCGACGACTGGTTGCCCGCTGAATACGCGCAGCCGCACCCCGAGCACTTCCAGCAGTTCCTGCTGCATGCCGATTCCGGCGAGCGCTTTTCCATCGTCAGCTTTGTCTGGGGCCCGGCCAGCGCACCCCGATCCACGACCACACCACGTGGGGCCTGATCGGCATGCTGCGCGGCGCTGAATACTCGCAACCGTTCAAGCTCGACGCGCAAGGCAAACCGGAACCCGACGGCCCGGCCATCCGCCTGGAGCCGGGCGCTGTGGAACACGTCTCGCCGCGCGTGGGGGACATCCACCGCGTGCACAACGCCTTTGACGATCGCACGTCGATCAGCATCCACGTCTACGGCGGCAACATCGGCGGCATCCACCGCTCCGTCTATACGGAAGACGGCGAACGCAAGCCTTTCGTCTCCGGCTATTCGAATACCCATCTGCCCAATCTCTGGGACCGTTCCAAGGACACGCCTGCATCATGAGCACCACCATCGACGCCATCGAATCGCCGGTCGCTGCACCGCTGGCCGAAACCCACGTGCCGACACTGGCGTATGCCGACGTGCGCGCCGCCCTGCTGGCCCGCAAGGAGATCGCGCTGGTCGACGTCCGTGAGGAAGACCCGTACGCACAAGCGCACCCGCTGTGGGCAGCCAACCTGCCGCTCTCCCGGCTGGAGCTGGAAGCGTGGTCGCGCATTCCGCGCCGCGATACGTTGATCGTGCTGTACGGCGTGCACGATGGCGTGGACCTCGCTCCGCGCGCGGCGGCCAAGCTGGCTGAACTGGGCTATACGCGCGTGTACCTGCTCGAAGGCGGCCTCGATGGCTGGCGCGCGCCGGCGGCGAAGTGTTCCAGGACGTCAACGTGCCCAGCAAGGCCTTTGGCGAATACGTGGAAGCGCATCGCCACACGCCGTCGTTCAGCGCGCAGGAAGTCAAGGCGCTGCTTGATGCCAAGCGCGACGTGATGATCGTCGATGCGCGCCGCTATGAAGAATTTCAGACCATGAGCATCCCCACGGCGACGAGCGTGCCGGGCGCCGAGTTGGTGTTGCGCATCCGCGAGCTGGCGCCGGACCCGAACACGCAGGTCATCGTCAATTGCGCGGGGCGCACGCGCAGCATCATCGGCACGCAATCGCTCGTGAATGCCGGTATTCCCAACCCGGTGGCGGCACTGCGCAACGGCACCATCGGCTGGCTGCTGGCCGACCAAGTGCTGGACCATGGCGCCAGCGCCGTCACCCGCAGGACGTGTCTGCCGAAACGCGCGCGCAGGCCCAGGCCGATGCACGCGCCGTGGCCGAACGCGCCAACGTGCCGCGCATTGCGCTGGCTGAGGTTGCCAAACTCGAGACACCGGACCGCACGGTCTACAAGCTCGACGTGCGCACGCCCGAGGAATATGCCGCCGGCCACCTGCCCGGCTTTGCCAGCGCGCCCGGCGGCCAGCTCGTGCAGGAAACCGACCACACGGCTGCCGTGCGCGGCGCCCGCATCGTCCTGGCCGATGACGACGGCGTGCGCGCCGACATGTCCGCCTCGTGGCTCGCGCAAATGGGCTGGGAGGTCTATGTCGTCGATCCGATCGACGCCAGCCAGCGCAACGTCACCGGCACGTGGCAGACGCCCGCTCCACAATCTCCGGCCGTGCGCACGGTCGACGCCCGCGCCTTGGCCGGCTGGCTGGAAGCGGGCGACACCGCCGTCATCGACGTCACGCGCAGCGCCAACTACGTTGCGCGGCATATTCCGGGGGCGTGGTTTGCCGTGCGCTCCGACTTGCCCGCGGCGCTGGCGCGCATCCCGGCGGCCCGCCGCTACGTGCTGACGTGCGGCTCCAGCCAGCTCGCCCGCTTTGCCGCCGCCGACCTTGCCAAGCTGACGCAGGCCGAGGTGTGGGTGCTCGACGGAGGCACCGCAGCATGGGTGGCCGCCGGTCTGCCCGTTGAAGCCGGCGAGACCCGCCTGGCCTCACCCCGCATCGACCGCTACCGCCGCCCGTATGAAGGCACGAGCGCGCCGCGCACCGCCATGCAGGCCTATCTCGACTGGGAGTTCGGTCTGGTGGAGCAGCTGCGGCGCGACGGAACGCACGGGTTCCGGGTCATCTGAGGGGCCGCAAAGGTTCGGAACGTCACGCTTGGCGTTCTGAACTCGACACTTGGGGTTCCAACACGCCACGCTTGAGGTTCCAGACGCCGCGCTTGAGGTTCCGAACTCCATCGGTGGCGTTCGGAACGTGACCGGTGGCGTTCAGAACCTCGATATCTCGTAGTCCGAACGCCAACATTGAGGTTCTGAACGCCATGCATGGGGTTCCAAACCCCGCACGCCGGGTTCGTCACCCCGAACGTGAGGTCTGGAACCCCGTGATTGGCGTCTCAAACTCCACATACGCCTCCGCTCACTTGCTTGCTAACGCCGCTCACAACGAGCGATAACAAAACTCGTTTTGCGCATAAGCCGGCGTTGAGTAGCATCGGGACTTCCTCGCAGAGGTTCCGGCATGTCCCCCTTCATCGCCCTGTGCCTGCTCATCACCTACGTGGTGTGGGGCACAACGTATCTCGCCATCCGCTTTGCGCTGACCGATCTGCCGCCCTTTCTGATGATGGGCTCGCGTTTTCTGGCTGCGGCGGTGCTGCTCGCCCCGCTGGTCATCCTGCGACAGCGCAAGCAGCCCGAAGAGCGGCCGACCTTGCGCCAGGTCCGCAACTGCGCATTGATCGGCGCGTTCATGCTGGTGGGCGGCATGGGCATGACGGCGGTGGCCGAGCAGACCATCTCGTCGGGTGCGACCACGGTGATGATCGCGTCGATGCCGCTGTTCTCCACGCTCTGGACGCTGCTGGCCGGCGGCCGCCTGCGTGCCTATGAGATTGGCGCGATTGCGCTGGGCAGCATCGGGATTGCGGTGCTGTTTCGTGGCGCGGAGTTCCAGGCCAGCACGGTCGGCGTGCTCGCGCTGACCGCGGCCATTGCGTCATGGTCGTTCGGCTCGCAGCTCTCCAAGCGCATCGACATGCCCAAGGGCATGACGGCGTTCGTATTGGAGATGGCCTTTGGCGGCGTGGCACTCGTCGTGCTCAGCCTGCTCACCGGCGAAGCGTGGCCCAGCCACATCGGCATGCATGCCGCGCTCGCATGGGGCTACCTGGTGGTGTTCGGCTCGGCCATCGCGTTCACCGCCTACATGGCGCTGGTGGAACGCGTGTCCACCGTCATGGCAACAAGCTACGTGTATGTGAACCCGCCCATCGCCCTGCTGATGGGCGCATGGCTGGCGGATGAAGTGGTCGCGCCGCAGACGCTGGGCGCAACGGGCATCATCCTGGCGGCCGTGGTGGTGCTGACGGCTGGGGCTACGCGGGCGGCGCGGCGGGCGGCTGCTTGAACGTGCCCGATGGTGGTCGAAAAAAAGCCCGCACATTGGCGGGCTTTTTCTTTGGAGGGCGATCAAGCTGCCTTGATTTCAGCCAGCAGATCGGGGTGGTGGTCGAGAAGCTTCAGGAGTTTCACCAGCGCCAGAGACGGTTTCGTCTTCCCGGTCTCATAGCGCGAGAACGCATTGACGCCGCCGCCAAAAATCTCGGCGGCCTCGCGCTGGTCCAGATTCAGTTTGCGTCGCACCGCCGCAATGTAGGCCGGATCAACATAGGTGGCATTCACCTGGCGCTGAAACGCCGACACCAGTTCGCCATACCGGTCGCCCTGCCCGCGTTCGAGCACGATCTCGTCGCATGCAGGGCAGAACGATCCAGTGACGGACGGGATGACAGTCGTCTCGCCTTTGTAGGCGTACGGCACATCGCGTGTGTCATGAATCAGCTCGGCGGCACCGCAGCTCGGGCATTTCATGGTCAAAGCTCCTTGAAGGAAACGATCAGCACGCCATCAACCACGGTCAGCTTCAGGTAGACGTCCTGGCCGTGCGCCCTGGCGTGATAGACGTCTTGCCACACGCGGTGGTCGGCATGGGTTGTCATGCTCTTGTAGAAGCACTGCGGCGTCACCGTCATGACGACTGCGCACATGCCTGCCAAGTCCGTGATACCGAGTTCCAGCGCCCCCTCGTATGCACTGCGTGTCGCCCGTACGCTGCCCGATCGGATCAGTTCGCGAATGAGCGACAGTTTGGCGTGCGGCGTACGTTTTTCCATGCACGCCAACTTAACCTAGTTGGTTAGTATACCAAATAGGTTAATTCCGAAAACGACGTTTCTGCGAGAGAAGTTATCCGGCCAACGACGACGGCAACGAGCCGCTGGGCACGGCGTCCTCTTCGGCACCGTCGACAGTGCCGCTGTCCGCAGGATTGTCCAGCCGGTTGAGCCACGCCAGCAACGCGTCGGCTTGCTGCGGACGCGAGAACAGGTAGCCCTGCCCCAGATCGCAGCCGGCGTCGCGCAGCAATGCGAGCTGGTCGGGGTCTTCCACGCCTTCGGCCACCACCTGCATGCGCAGGCTGTGCGCCATGGCGATCACCGCGCCGGCAATGGCCTCGCCGTCGCCGGGCATGCGCTGCACGAAGCTGCGGTCGATCTTGAGCTTCTGGATCGGGAAGCGCTGCAGATACGCCAGCGACGAATACCCCGTGCCGAAATCGTCGATCGACAGGCTGATGCCGGCCGCATGCAGGGATTCGAGCAGCGCGATGTTGTCTTCGATGTCTTCCATCAGCACGCTCTCGGTAATTTCAAGTTCGAGCTGATGCGGCGGCATGCCGGTTTCGCGCAGCACGTCCATGACGTTTTCAACGAGCGCCGGATCGCGGGTCTGCCGCGCCGACAGGTTGACGGCCACCTGCAGCGTGATGCCGTCTTCGCGCATCCAGCGCACGGCCTGTTCGCACGCGGTGCGCAGCACCCACAGTCCGAGCGGCACGATGAGGCCGGTTTCCTCCGCCACGGCGATGAACTCGCCCGGGCCGATCAGCCCGATCTCCGGATGGCGCCAACGCACCAGCGCCTCCACGCCGTAGACGTTGGCCTTGGAGATGACGGCGTCGTGTGCGTCTTTGGTGCGCAGGCGCACCTGCGGCTGATAGGCCAGCAGCAGTTCGTCGCGGTCGAGCGCGCGCCGCAGGTCGGCTTCCACGCGCAGGCGGCGGCGCGCCTGCTGATCCATCTCCGACGTGAAGCTTGCGGCCGCATTCTTGCCGTGATTCTTCGCGTGGTACATCGCCGTGTCGGCGTTGCGCGTGAGCGCCTGCACGTCGCGCGCATCATGCGGATACAGGCTCACGCCCACGCTGGCCGTCACGTAGATCTGATGCAGATCCAGCGCAAACGGCGCCGCGAGCGCGGCCAGAATGCGTTTGGCCAATCCATCGGCCAGCGTTGCCGCTTCCGTCTCGGCAATCTGCGCGCGGCCCGACAGCTCTGCGATGACCGCAAACTCATCCCCGCCGATGCGGCACAACACGGCGCGCAGGTTGGCCTGGTCGATCACGTCGTTCAGCCGCCGCGCAACCTGTCGCAGCAAGCGGTCGCCGTTGTTGTGGCCCAGTGTGTCGTTGACGACCTTGAAGTTGTCCAGATCCAGCAGGAGCAGCCCCACCGCGCCCGCCTGGCCCGCGCGTTTGAGCGAGACCTGCAGGCGTTCATTGAAGGCGTGCCGGTTCGGCAGTTCCGTGACGGAATCGATATGGGCGAGGTAGTCCAGGTGCGCCTCGGCCTGCAGCACCGCACGGCGCATGCGGGCGATCACCAGATACGCCAGACCCATCGCGCCGATGCCCACCGATACCGTCAGCACGGCATAGCCGAGCAGTTGCATGTACAGCTCGGTCAGGCTGGAGCGCACCACCACATAGCCGATCACGCGGCGCTCCGACTCCACCGGTTCGACCACCTCCAGCGTGGTGAGCGTGGAGACATGCGAGTCGCGCAGCATGGCGGCATCGGGGGCGAGCACGGGCGCCGCGTCGCCATGCTGATACAGCGCCAAGGGCTTGCGAAGTGCACTGAAAATGCCGGCCGCGCGCAGCGACGGCGATGCCTCCAGCGCGCCAAGCGTTTCTTCTGCCGCACGACGGTCATTGAAGAGCAGCGCCGCCACGCTGTTGGCCCCGACGATGCGCGCCTGCACATGCACGTCGCGCACCAGCGCCGCATGCAGTGCGATGAACTGAAACACGATGAGCAGGAAGCCGGCGATGGTCAGCGCCGCGCCGGCACCGGCCATATTGGCCCGCACCATGGAGTGCCCCAGGCGCGGCCGCGGGGTCGTGATGGATTCGCTCATTGCACCGTCCTTGCCAGGCGCAGCAGTTGCGAGCTGAGCTGCAGATGGGCTTGCCGGGCAGCCACTGCATCAATGTCGAAGACCACGCGATTCTCATGCAGCGCCAACGCGATCATCGGGTCGGGGTTGCCGGGTGCGCGCTGGCTCTTTGGGCTGTCGGACACCGTCAGCACGGGCGAGGCCGGATCGACGCGCACACCGTTTGAGGCACGTGCGTCGAACACGAGGACATGGCAGCCGGTAACGGTGCCGTCATTGATCTTTCGGATTTCCAGGCGATGTCCGCGCACGGGTTTTCCTGTCAGTTTTTCCAAGGCCGCCTGCAACGGGTGCTGTGCTGTCACGCACACCACCATCGGGGCATCGGCCTGCATGACATCGGCCGGCCAGTTGGTAAACAGCGCAAAGTTGTAGATGAACGCCGCCTTGACCTGCACCTCGCTGGCCTGCATCTGCGCGTGCGCGGCACCCATGCATGCCACGCCTGCCAGCACGGCGCCCAGCGCCACGCACAACCTGCGCGTGCGTGGCCATCGGGCGCGTCGGGCGGTGCCGTGCGGGCTGTTCATCGGAAGGTGTAGGTGAATTTCACGCGGAATGCACGGCCATCCTGCTCGATGGACCGCTGCATCAGCTCAGGCCCGGCCGGATCGGCATAGCGTCGATCGAACAGGTTGTAGACGCTGGCCGACATTTCCAGATTGGGCGCCAACCGTGTCGCCAGCAAGGTCAGGTTGGCGATCCAGTAGCCGCCCACCTGCCCCGCCGTCGTCAGCCGGTTGCTGATGTACCGCGCCTCGAGCCCGGCGCGCCAATCGTCGCGCCACACGGGCGTGGTGGCGTTGAGCTTGAGCATGTGGCGCGGCGAGTTGCTCAGCGTCTGGCCGGTATCGACATCTTCGGAACGCTGGAAGGAGTAGCTCGTGCGCAGCCGCGTGCCGCCCGGCCAGTTCTGCTCGTAGCCGAGTTCTGCGCCGCGCGTGCGCACGCGCGCTACGTTGCTGAAAAAGAGCAGCCCGGTGTTCGGGTCTTCGCTCTGGCTGATGAGGTTGGAAACGTTGTTCTGAAACACCGACAACGTCGCCTTGCCGCCGGCAGCCACTTGTTGTTCGAGCACCGTTTCATACGTGCGGATGCGCTCGGCCGACAGTCCGTTGGTGACCTGCTGGCCGCCGGGCGCACTGGTCTGATAGTTCAGCTCGTAATCGTTCGGCGCGCGATAGGCCATGCCGTAGATCGCCTTGACGGTGGTCGTTGGGGCGGCGTGCCAGATCAAACCCACGCGCGGGCTGAAGATGCCCGGCGCGAAGCTCGTGTGGTCGTAGCGCAGGCCCGTATCCAGCACCCAGTCCCGATGGAGCATGAATTGATCCTGCACGTACAGGCCCACGCGGTTGTTGTTCCGATGGTCGTCCAGGTAGCTCGCGTACGGCACCGTATCGAAATTGCGCATCGCATCACGGTAGTCGCGCTGCAGCTCCGTGCCGATGACCAGCGTGTGGCGTTCGATGCGGCGCGTCACGAGCTTGAGTTCCGTGCCGTACCAGGCGGTGTCGAACACATCGCGGTTGATGCCGACCGGAGGGGGGCTGTATGCGTAATCCCCCTGCGAGACATAGCGCCCCCAGAACAGCCGCGCCGACACGTCGGTCGTGTCGTCCAGCGCGTGCTGCCAGGTGCCGTTGAACATCTGCCGCGTATCGACGGTGCGCGAGCGCGGGTCATTGAAGCTCTGGTCGTACGGGGCCGTCGGCACGCCTTTCGTGCGGTCGACGTAACCGAAGGTCAGCCCGAACTCGCCGAAACTGCCCTTGGCGAACAGGCGTTTGGCGCGGTCGTAATCCATGCCGCGGGCGACGCCGTCGCTCACGCCGGGCTGATTGAACTCGGCAAAGTAAAGGTCGCGGCCGGGGGCATCGTTCACGCTGGCCGACAGCAGCCACTCGGCGCCGTTCTCGGCCCGCTTGCCCCACGTCACGCGGGCATCGCGCGCATTGGCGCTACCCGTCGATCCGCTGGCCTGCACGCCGTCAATGTCACGGCCACGCTTGGTGATGATGTTGATCACGCCGAACAACGCGTTGGATCCGTACACCGCCGAGCCGGCTCCGGGCACGTATTCCACCCGCTCGATGAGATCGACGTTGAGGATGGCTTCGGAGCCGACGGATGCCTGGTCGAAGATCGGGTCGTTGGTGCGATGGCCGTCGATCAGCAACAAGAAGCGCGTGTCGTAGTCGCCCGCGCGCAGGAAGCCGCGTGCGCCGAGCGTGGTGTAGTTGCGGTCGTAGTTGGTGTAGAGCCCCGGCAGGCTGCCCAGAATGTCGGCCAGCGTGCGCCAGCCGTAGGCTTTGATGTCGGCCGCGGTGATGACCGAGACGTTGGCTGGCGCCTCATTTGCGGCTTGCGCGTACTTGGATGCGCTGGTGACGACCTGCACCTGCATGAGTTGCTCGATGGGCAATGCGGTGAGGTCGGCAACTTCCGTTTGTGCCAGCGCCGCGTGTGAAAGCAACGCACCCGCCACCGCAAACATTTGCGCGCATCGCTTCGGGTCGAGCG
>NZ_VOSS01000092.1 GCF_007997035.1 Ralstonia sp. TCR112
CGCACGCCAGGCCATGGCGTGTCGGGTGGCAACACCTCGGTCCAGCATCATCGCGCGCGCGTATTGAGCCAGATCGAGCATTTGCCAACCGAGCACGGCAAGCAGGCCTGGCGCAAACCGATCGAGGCCATGGAAACGCTCGATCGGCACGTTGCACATTTGCCGCCCGCGCAATCCGTCAAGCTGCTCCAGCAGATGCAGGTCATCCTGAGTATCAAGGACAATCATGCGCGCAATCTCAACCTGGATCACTTCGTTGCCTCGCTCAAGCCGGCCGCCGTGCACGCGGGGCCGCCGAGGGGAACGTCTTCGCCGGCACCGCGCGTATCGACTGCACGGATGCCTGCCGCAACGCCGCAGCGCCCGGCCGCCGCACCGACCAAGCTGAGCTTTAAGGACCTTGAGGAGTTCGCCAGCCAGCGGCGGCGTCCGGCCACGCAGGCGCACGGGATGCCCGCGCGAGGGCCGCAGGCTGGCCGGCCGGCCAGCGCACCAGCCACGCCCGCACATGAGTACACCGCCCCGATGCGGACGCTGGCCGACTTCGAGCGTGAGGCGGAGGAAGAGGCTGCTTACCATGGCCACACGCATCCCGATTACAGTGGCGCCCGTGCGAACTTCGACAGCTATCTCGCGCGCCACAATCAGGCGCCGGAACGCCGCGCGCAGTCCGCACCGCCGCGCATGCAGCGCGTTGCTCCGTCCACGCTCGACCATGCGCAGCGCGCCCAGATTGCGCACGACGAAGACGAGCGTGCCCGCTACCACAACGAAAGGCCGAACTATCAGCAGGCCTACGCAGACCATGAGGCCCGCCAACCCGCTCCGGCTGCTGTTGGGCTCAGGCGCGCGGCGCGCCCGGCGCTCGCCAGTTGACCGCGAGCGAGCTGCAGTCGATTCACCACGAGGAAGATGAGCGCGCGAAGTACTTCAGCGAAAGCCCGGACCATGCGGGCGCGGAAGCCGCATACCGGGCGCGGCATGGGCTGTGATGGGTTTGTGCCGGGTCTGACTCGGTGCTGGGCGCGGGATATCTCGAACGTCGTCCTCGGCTAGCGCGATCCCCCAAAGAGCTGACTGACCACGCCGCGCAGCCAACGGTTGCCGGCTTCGTGGTGATACCGCGCATGCCAGTGCTGCCGCACGGCAAAGCCCTCCACCGGAAATGGACACGCGCGAACGGCCAGATCATTGGCCTGTGCGAGCGTCTCGCCAATGTGGCGGGGCAGCGTGGTAATCAAGTCCGTCGTTTGCACAATCGCGCCCAGCCCGAGGAACCCCGGCAGTTCCAGCACGACTTGGCGCTCGATGCGCTCGCGCGTCAGCGCCTGCTGAAGAAGCTGCGCCCCCGTGCCTGCGGTGACGGCGATGTGCCCCTCTGCGCAGTACTGCTTCACGCCAAACCGGGTGCGGATTCTCGGGTGATGGCGGTTGGCCAGGCATACCCAATCCTGCTCGTACAACTGCTGCTGATAAATGCTGCCGCTCAGCCACGGCACGTAGCCGATTGCCAGGTCGGCCTCGCCGGATTCGAGCGTGCGTTCCGTATTGCCGTCAATCCGGGCAGCCTCCAGCCGGACACCGGGTGCCTGGGCGCGAACGTGCGCCAGGAGACGCGGCAGCAGCGTGATGTGGCTCGCATCGGTCATGCAGATGCGAAAGCGCCGCTGCGCGGTTGCGGGGTCGAACGCAATTTCCCACGCAGTAAAACGCCTCAACGATTCGAGAATCTCCCGGCACGGCCCGATCAGGGCGTCGGCCTGCGGCGTGGGTGCCATGCCGCCCGGTGTGCGGATGAAGAGCGGGTCGCGTACGTAATCCCGCAGGCGGCCGAGCCAGATGCTGACGGTCGGCTGGCTCTGCCCGAGCTGCTCGGCGACCCGGCTGACGTTGCGCACGTCGTAGAGCAGGTCGAACAGCTGCAGCAGCTTCAAGTCGGGCAGATCGGCCAGCGACGCGGCACTATTGTCCATGGCAATAACGGTATTTTGATCATTGTATTGTCAGTATAAGTGCCGCCTCCTATCGTGCAACCACACGACAAGGAGACGCCATTGAAGATTGCGATTCTGGGCGCCGGCGCACTGGGCTGCGCCATCGGTGCCGCGCTCACGGAAGGGGGGCATGAGACCTGGCTGATCAGCCGTTCACCGGCGCACGTCAACGCCATGCGCGGCGAGGGCCTGCGAGTTGACGACGCGCAGGGCACGCGCCGCATCCCGGTGTTGGCAGCGACGCAGGCTGCGGAAGTTGGCGTAGCGGAATTGGTCATCGTGCTCGTCAAGTCCTTCCAGACCGATGCGGCCATGCGCGGCGCGGCCGCTCTGGTCGGGCCCGATACGCTGGTGCTGTCGTTGCAGAACGGCCTGGGGCACGAAGCGATCCTGGCGGACATCGTGGGCCGCGAACGGGTGCTGGCGGGCAAGACCTACGTGGGCGGCGTGTTGCGCGGCCCGGGGCACATTCAGTCCGGCGTGGTGGGCAAGGCAACGTACATCGGTGAACTCGACGGCCGCGTGACACCGCGTGCGCAGGCCATTGCGGACGCATTCAACGCAGCAGGGCTGGTAACCACCGTCAGCGAAAACATTGTCGGCACGATGTGGGACAAGTTGCTCGTGAACGTTGCCACGGGCGCGCTGACCGGCATCACTCGACTGACCTACGGTCAGCTCTACGAAGATGCGCTGCTCAAGGCCACCTCGCTTGCGGCAGTGGCCGAGGCCATCGCGGCGGCGCAGGCCGCAGGCGTGAAGTTATCGATGACCGATCCGGAGCAGGCCTGGACGCTTGCCGCCGAGGGCCTTCCCGCGGCGTTCAAGACATCGATGCTGCAAAGCCTGGAGAAAGGGTCGATCACCGAGATCGATTTCATCAACGGTTCGGTCGTGCGCTATGGGCAGCAGTACGGCGTGCCGACACCGGTCAATGCCACGCTGGTCGCTTGCATCAAGGGCATCGAGCGCGCGATGGCTGACCGCCAACGCGAGGAGACCGCCGCATGAGCGCCCCCAAGACCTATCTGGAACACGTTGCCATCTGGGTGAAGGACATCCAGTGGCACATCCGCTTCTTCGAAGACGTGCTGGGCATGACCCTGCGCGAGATCGACGGCACGCGAGAAGCGCCTCGGCAGTACTGGACCCTCGGCGGTCTGCAGTTCATCCACACCCCGGAGTTTGAAGGCCCCGAAGGGCGGCTGGCTCACCTCGGCGTGATGTGCGAAGACCTTGAAGCGGCGCTGGCGCTGGCACAGGGTTTCGGCGTGACCGAAATGCCGCAGGGCCGCAACTGGCTGCGCTTGCCGGACGGTCTGGCGGTCGAACTCATCCAGGCCAAGCCGGCGTCTTGCGTGGCGCAGGCGCTGGCCATCAACCCACGCGCACAGGCATGAACATGACCATGACCATCGTCGAAAAATATTGGGACGACGCCCACGAGGGCGACACGTGTGTGAGCCCCAGTTACACCGTCACGAAGGAACGCATCCTCGCGTACGCAGACCTCACGGGAGACCACACCCCCGTGCACGTGGATGAGGCCTATGCCAATGCCAGCCACTTCGGCTGCATCGTCGCGCATGGCTTGTTCGGACTGTCGATTGCCGACGGCCTGAAAACGCAGAGCGACTACCGTTTCCTGCCCGGCATGTCGCTCGGCTGGACGTGGGATTTTCTGCTGCCGATCAAGGTGAACGACGTGCTGCACGTGAAGTTCCGCGTGGGCGAGATGCGGGCAAGCAAGAGCCGTCCGGGCTGGGGCATCGTTGTGCTGCCATCGGAGCTGATCAACCAGGACGGTCAGGTGGTCCAACGCGGCGAGCATCGCCTGATGGTGCCGCGCCGGCCGGGAGCGTTCTGATGCAGGCCCGTCCTCTGGAAGGTATTCGCGTTGTCGACTACAGCCACTTTCTTGCCGGCCCCTACGTCGGCCGATGCCTGGCTGCGCTCGGCGCTGAAGTGATCAAGGTCGAGCGCCCCGGCACCGGCGACGCCGGGCGCCAGCACGCCACCGTGCTCGACGACCAGCAAAGCGGCTATTTCCTGCAGCTCAACATGGGCAAGCGCGGCGTGAGCGTCAACATGAAAGACCCGCGCGGCAAGGCATTCATGCAGCGCTTGTGCGATTCCGCAGACGTGTTCATCGAGAACTACCGACCCGGCGCGCTGGACAAGCTCGGGCTGGGCTATGCCGAGCTGTCGGCGCGCAATCCGGGCCTGGTCTATTGCTCGATCTCGGCCTACGGGCATACCGGGCCAGACGCGCATCGCGCCGGTTTCGGGCTGATTGCCGAAGCCAAGAGCGGCATCATGCAGATGGTCGGCACGCCCGGCGAGCGGCCGCCGCTGTTGCGCATCTCGCTCGGTGACATGTACACGGGCATCCACGCCGTTGCCGCCATCAACGCGGCCTTGCTGGGGCGCGTGAAGAGCCAGCGCGGACAGCACATCGACATGGCGCTGTACGACACGCTGGTGTCGATGCATGAATACGCCGTGCAGTGCTACACCCTGCAGGGCGTGCTGCCCGAGCAGACCGGCCATGACATGCCGACCTCGACGCTCTACGGCGTGTTCCGCGCGGCGGACGGTGACCTCGTGATCGCCGCGCAGGTGGACGACGCGTGGAAGCGCTTCGCTGCACTGGTCGAAGCGCATGGCGGCCCGGCGGGCTTTGGCGCCGACACGCGGTTTCATGCGGGCACCGGGCGCAACGCGCACCGCGCCGAAATCCTTTCTGTGGTGGAGCCCTGGGTGGCAGCACGTTCCGTGGCATCGGTGCTGGAACTGCTGGATGGCATCGATGTGCCGTGCGCCAAGGTGCAGCGCATCGACGAGGTGCTGGCCGATCCGCAAATTCAGGCGCGCGGGATGGTGGTCGAGCAACAGCACCCACGCTACGGCACGTTGCGCCTGCCCAACCTGCCGTTCAAGTTCTCCGACTGCGATACCACCGTGCGCGACGTGGCGCCCGACCTGGGCCAGCACAACGCCGAAGTGGCGCGCGACCTGGGTTTCAACGCAGACGAGATCCGCGCGATGCAGGCCGAAGGCGTTCTCTATTCGAAGCGAGTCAATGATGACTGACCACTATGCGGTGATCGGCAACCCGATCTCACACACCAAGTCGCCGCTCATTCACGGCCTTTTTGCGCAAGAGGCACAGCAAGACATGGAATACACGGCCATCGAGGGCCCGGTTGAGCCGGATACCGCGTTTGCCGATGTTGTGCGCACGTTCGCCGCGGGCGGTGGCAAAGGCATGAACGTGACGGCGCCGTTCAAGCTCAAGGCGTTTGCAATGGCCGATGAGCGCAGTGAGCGCGCAGCGTTGGCCGGTGCTGTCAACGCAATGAAGTTTGAAGGTGGCCGCATCCTCGCCGACAACTTCGACGGCATTGGGCTCGTTCGCGACATCGAGATCAACCTGGGGCTGCCGATGGCAGGCAAGCGCGTGCTGATGCTCGGGGCCGGCGGTGCGGCGCGCGGGGCTCTGCTGCCGTTCCTGGAGGCCAAGCCGGCAGAGTTGGTGATCGCAAACCGCGATGTCGCAAAAGCGCAGGCGCTGGCCGCGCAGGTCGCCGGGCGCGGCGCGGTCGTCGCCTGCGGATATGCCGACCTGGAGGCAATGGGCCGCTTCGATCTGGTGGTCAATGCCACCTCGGCCAGTCTCACGGGGGATCTGCCGCCCGTTCCGCCGAGCATCTTTCGCCCCGACGGGATGGCCTATGAACTGGCGTATGGCAAGCGCCTGACGCCGTTCCTGTGGCTTGCCCGCAACGCGGGTGTGCGCAATCTCGCCGACGGTGTCGGCATGCTGGTCGAACAGGCCGCTGAGGCGTTTGCGTGGTGGCGCGGCGTGCGTCCGGACACGCGTCCGGTGATCGATCGGCTGACCGTGCCGCTTGATTGAGTGAATCGACCACGGAGGCCCGAATGAAGCGCGTCCTGATGCTGCACGGCATCAATCACAACATGTTCGGCAAGCGCGACCCCGTGCAGTACGGAACGATCACGCTGGCCGAGATCGACGCAAGGTTGCAGGCGTTGGGCGCCGAACTTGGCGTGCAGGTGGAGTCGTTCCAGACGAACAGCGAAGGGGCGATGTGCGAGCGCATTCACCGTGCGTTCGAAGACGGCCAGGACGCCGTGCTGATCAACGCCGGCGCGTGGACGCATTACAGCTACGGCATTCGCGATGCGCTGGCGATCCTGACCTGTCCGGTCGTGGAATTGCATATGTCCAATATCCACGCACGCGAGCCGTTCCGGCATCACTCCGTGTTTGCCGACATCGTGAGCGGGCAGATCTGCGGGTTTGGCGTGCAGAGCTACCTCTTGGCGCTGCGCGCGGCGGTCTCGGCAATCGATCCAGCTTAGCCTCGGCCAATGCTATGGATGAAGCGTCTCGCCCTTGTTCAGCATGTCGACGAATTGAGCGATCTTCTTTGCGCGCGTTTCGGCCTTTTTCACGTTCTGGATCCTGAACAGAATCGCGTACCGGTTCTGGCCATTTAGCGTGGCGAAGAATCGCTTGGCCTTCGGGTTGGCGTCGAGAGCCTGCTGCAGATCATCGGGCACCGTGGATGCACTGGGAGACGAATAGGCAGCCTCCCAGCGGCCGTCCTGCTTGGCCAGATCGATGGCGCGAAGGCCGGCGGGGCGCATTCTCCCGGCGGCAATCAACGCTTCGGCCTTGGCGGTGTTGATCTTCGACCAGATGCTCTTGGCCGTCCGGGGCGTGAACCGCTGCAGCCAGTAGTGCTCGCTCTCCGCCTGCTTTTGCCCATCAATCCATCCGTAGCAGAGGGCGCTTTCAACGGCCTCTGCGTATGACACGGTGGATTGCTCGGCCGATCGCTTTGCGATGCGGAGCCAGACGCCGGCCGCTGCCTCTGCGTGGGTTTCCAGCCAGGCCTCCCAGGCTTCCTGGTTGGTGAAGGAAAGTGTTGGATCCGCCATTGGTTTGTCGCTAGCGTCATTCGCGCCTGAAACCGAGCACACCTCTGCCCATTGCATTTTCAGACACCAGTGGATTCGGCATCCAGGCCGTCCTCACTTCCAGCGTGTCTCCGTCCAGCGTATAGAAGCGTTCTTGCTCCGTGCCGTTCCAGGCTTCATTCCAGCACGCGTCGACCTTCGTGATGAAGCGATCGCCCTCGACCCGATACCGCCCGGTGTAAGCCACGATCGTGCGGAACAGCGCCGCCAGCTTCTCGTCTGTATTTCCCGGCTCGCGCACCTTTGCGGTGAGAAGCACCATCATGCGGCCGTCAGCGCCGAAGACCAATGAACCCTTGGGCTCCGCGCCCCAGGGCTGCGAGCGCTCCTTTGTGTCTTGAAGCTCGGTCTCGAAAGAGACCAGCCGCCAACTGCCGTGCAGCTTTGTGTCGTGTTCAGGCATATCGTGTCCTGTCGTCGTCCGTTGAACAGCTCGCCCCGGGGTTGACTCGGGCTTTGCCAGCGTCGGGATTTGCATATTAGTAGCAGCGCCATCCGAACGCCTGCACGCGCCGCGCCGCGCCGGACATCGGACATCGACCATCGGGGGGAGGGGCGCGCCATCCTTTAGAATCGCGGACTTTGCCCGTACTCCCATGTGGTTCAAAAACCTTCAGCTTCATCGTCTGCCGGCGCCTTGGGCAGTGACCCCCGACCAGCTTGAAAAGTGGCTGGCACCCCACGCGTTTCAACCGGGCAACAGCGTAGAGAAACAGACCTCCGGCTGGGCATCGCCGCGCGAGGATGGCGCGCTCGTGTATGCAAACAATGGGCAGATGCTGCTGACCTTTCGCGCTGAAAAGAAGCTGCTGCCGGCGTCCGTCATCAACCAGGTGACCAAGGCCCGGGCGGTAGAGCTGGAAGAACAGCAGGGTTTCAAGCCCGGCCGAAAGCAACTGCGCGAACTCAAGGAGCAGGTGACCGACGAACTGCTGCCGCGCGCCTTCAGCATTCGGCGCGATACGCGGGTGTGGATCGATACGGCAAACGGGTGGCTCGTGATCGATGCGGCTTCGCAGGCGGTGGCCGACGACGTGCGCGGCCTGCTCGTGAAGTCGATCGACCAGTTGCCGCTTACCAATGTGCACGTGGCGCATTCGCCGGTGGCCGCAATGACGGAGTGGCTGCTGTCCGGCGAGGCGCCTGGCGGCTTTACCGTCGACCAGGACGCCGAGTTGCGCTCGACGGGCGAGGGCGGCGCCACGGTGCGATACGTCGGCCATGCGCTGGAAGCAGAAGACATGCGCCGTCACATCGAAGCCGGCAAGCAGTGCATGCGGCTCGCCATGACGTGGGACGACCGCGTCTCCTTCGTGCTCACGCCGTCACTACTGATCAAGCGCGTGACGCCGCTCGACGTGATCAAGGAAGCCGAAGACCCCACCGCACAGAACGACGACGAACGTTTCGACTCCGATGTCGCGCTCATGACGGGCGAGTTGGCGCGGATGCTGAGCGACCTGGTCGACAGCCTGGGCGGCGATCAGCTCGACGCCGTGCAACAGGCCAAGGCGGCCTGAGCTTCGTCAGCCGGCTGGCGGTTGCCCCGTGAACACCGCCAGTTGCGCCTCGAAAGCGCGCTTGTATGCAGGGCGGGCTTCACCACGTGCGACATAGGCGGCGAGGCTCTGGAATTCGTCCAGAAGGCCCGATGGCCTCAGCCGGAGCAGCACCGACACCATCAACAAGTCCCCCGCGCTGAATGCGCCATCGAGCCAATCGGCATCGCCCAGCCGCGCAGACAGCTGATCCAGCCGACGGCGGATGCGGTCCATGACCAGCGGCAGGCGCTCGGGAGTCCAGGGCTTGTCGCCCTCCTGGAACTTGGCCGTGACCAGCTCAAGAATCGGCGGCTCGACGGTGCTGAGGGCCGCAAACATCCACGTGATCGCCCGTGCCCGGGCATGGCCGTCGTCTGGTAATAGAGCCGGGTGCCGCTGGGCGATATGGAACACGATCGCGCCGGTCTCGAACAGTGCCAGGTCGCCTTCCTCGTAGGTGGGAATCTGGCCGAACGGATGCAGGCGCAGGTGCGCAGGCTCTTTCATCGCCTGAAATGAGACCAGCCGGACGTTGTAGGGCTGGCCGGCTTCTTCCAGCGCCCAGCGAACGCGCGTGTCGCGCGCCAGTCCTTTGCCGCCATCGGGGGAGCGTTCAAAGGCGGTAATGGTGGGGATCATGCATGCGCTCCGATGTGTGGCCGGCGCCACCCCCAAAAACGGTGGTGCCTGCGCTTGTTTGGAGTCCAGGGTGCGGCGATACCACGTTGCCGTCGCCACGGCAGGGCTATCAAGAACGCCTTGCCGCGGAGCGCACCAAGAAGGCGCATGGTAGCGCGATCACCCCCTAGGGAGGGGGCTGCAGGGCCCGATAGGCAGCGGCTTTCCCACGTAAAATCCGCAAGCGCGCTGCCATGCTCGGCGCCCTGTTTTGATATCCGGATGCACGTCGATCTTCTTACCCTTTACCTCCTTGCCGTCGGGATCTTGCTCGCCAGCGCCGGAATGCTGTTCTGGGAGCATCGGACCAATCCCCGGCGCAGCAAGGCGTTGCGCCTGCTGGCGGCCGGGTTTGCGACGCTCGCGCTCGGCTGCACGGCCGTGCTGTTCCGCCATGCTGTGCCCGGCGCGATGGGCGCGGCACTCTGCAACCTCATCATGCTGTGCGGCTATCTGCTGGTGCTGTCCGGCGTTGCTGCGCTGAATGGGCGCCAGTATCGTGGCGCAGCAGCGGGCGTGCTCATCGGTATGGCCTTGATTTGGGCGATGTGGGGCGCGCAGAGGCAAGACCTGCTCTGGAACTACGTCAGCGCGATTCCGATCGCGTTGGTCAGCGCGATGACGGCCCGCGAAATGTGGCGATGCGACGCGATGATGCCGCTGCGCCCGCGGCAACTCGTGGTGGTGGTGACGACGTTGCATGCCGCGCTTTACCTGGCCCGCGGGCTTGCATTGCCCTGGCTCGTCGCGGCATATGGGCCGGCCATCCAATCGGCGGCCAGCAAGTTGACGATGATCGAAGGCGTCTTGTACGCGATGGTCCTGCCAATGACGCTGCTGAAGCTCATTCGCGACGAGGCTCACGGCCAGCTTCTGACCGAATCCCAGACGGACTACCTGACCCGTCTTGGCAATCGCCGCTGGTTCTTCGAGCAGGGCGCACGCCTGATTGACGGTATCGGCAGCAACCTCCCAGTCGCCACGCTCGTGTTCGACCTCGACCGGTTCAAGGCCATCAACGATCGCTACGGACACCAGGCCGGCGACACTGTCCTCAAGGTGTTTGCCGAAATCGCGCAGGGCGTGCTCGGCCCCGACGTGGTGCTTGCGCGCATTGGCGGCGAGGAATTCGCGGCGTTGCTGTTGGGCGATGACGCAGGCCATGCCAGAGCCCGGGGCGAGGCCGTGGCCAAGTGCTTTGCCGAGGCGGTTCAACGCCGCAGCGACAGCGCCGGGATTCTGGCCACAGTCAGCATCGGCATGGCCCAGTTCGACGCCGCCGCGCCGTCGCTCGCCGATGCCTTGGCGGCGGCAGACAAGGCGCTGTACCGCGCCAAATCGCTGGGCGGCAATCGGCTTGAAGTGGCGCAGACGGCCGGAGAGGTCGACGCGGCTGTGCTTTCGTAACGGACGACGTTGCTTAGTCCGCTCGCCCGGCGCGCAGATCGCTCTTGCGGATGAGCTGCAACAGCGTCTCCGCGGGCTTGCTCAGGCGCCGCGCAGCCAACGTGATGAATTCGATAGCGGGCAGCGGCGGCAAGACATCGCCATTGACTGGCGGCACGAGCCCGCCGCCAGCCAGATTCTGCGCACGGACGGTAATCCCCAACCCGCCGCGCGCCGCGGCAATACATCCGGAATGACTGCTGCTGGTGCAGACGATGCGCCACAGCCAGCCCGCTGCGGCCAGCGTGTCCAGCACGATCGAGCGCGTCACGCTCGGCTCGTTGACGAGGATCAGCGGCAGCGGCTGACTCACGTCGACCACGGTGCCGGGCCGGGCCAGCCATTCGAGCTGCCCGCGGAACAGCGGCACACCGCGTCGCCCGCCTTCGCGGCGCTTGCCGACAATCAGGTCCAGCGAGCCGTCTTCGATGCCTTCGTACAACTTGCTGGTCATGCCCATCGTGATCTCGAGTTCGACATCCGGATGCGTCGCCCGAAACGCTGCCAGCAGATTGGGCAGCGGCCCCTGCGCGAGGTCTTCCGACGAACCGAGCCGGACACGTCCCTGCAATCGCGGCGCACTGAACTGCAGCTCGGCGCGCGCCAGGGATTCGAGGATCAGCTTCGCGTGAACGAGCAGCGCCTCGCCGTCCGGCGTGAGCGACACCGAATGGGTATCGCGCACAAACAGCCGCCGGTTGACGCTGTGTTCCAGACGGCGGATGTGATCGCTGACCGACGATTGCGACAGGTCGAGCTGGCGCCCGGCCTCGGTAAAGCTATGAGCCGCGGCCACGGTGGCGAAGGTTTGGATCCAGACGGGATTGAGCATGCGCGCATTGTCATCGGAGTTTCCGATAACAGTCAACGTCTCTAGAGGGGTTCCCGATTGGCCGCTCGTCGGTAGCATTGCGGGTGGATGTCCGGCCCTTTCCGGACAGGCATTCCAGGATTCACATGCAGACCGCCTCAACTTCCGCCACTCCAGAGAGCACTTCCCAGAAGGCCATGCTGTGGATCGTCTTCGCCGGCTTTTTCATGCAGGCGCTGGACACAACCATCGTCAATACCGCGCTGCCGTCGATGGCGCGCAGCCTCGGCGAAAAGCCGCTCGACCTGAAATCGGTGGTGGTGGCTTACACGCTCACCATGGCGATGCTGACGCCAGCGTCAGGATGGCTGGCGGACAAGTTCGGCACGCGGCGCGTGTATTTCACCGCGATCCTGATTTTTGTTCTCGGCTCGGTGTTCTGCGCGACGGCGCATACGCTGCCGCAACTGGTGATCGCACGCGTGCTGCAGGGCGTTGGTGGCTCCATGCTGTTACCGATCGGCCGGCTCGCCGTGTTGCGCAATATTCCGGGCGAGCAGTACATCGCCGCATTGGCCTTCGTGTCGGTGGCGGGGCAGGTGGGGCCACTCCTGGGGCCGGCCCTCGGCGGCTGGCTTGTACAGGATGTTTCGTGGCACTGGATTTTCCTGATCAACGTGCCGGTGGGTTTCGTAGGGTTGTTTGCGGTACGGCGCTATCTGCCGCACGACGCCGTGCGCGCCGTGGCGCCATTCGACTGGCTTGGCTGCGGGCTGCTGTCGCTGTGCATGGTGGCGTTCTCGCTGGCGCTCGAAAACGGCGCGCAGAGCCCGTGGAGCGCGGTGCTGATCGCCGTGAGCGTGGTCAGCGCGCTGCTCTATATTCCGCACGCGAGGCGGCGGGCGGCGCCGCTGTTCCAGCTTGCGCTGTTTCGTGAACCGAATTTCAGCGTTGGGCTCGTCGGCAACCTGTTCTGCCGCATTGGCTCGGGCGCCGTGCCCTTCCTGCTGCCGCTGCTGTTCCAGTTGCAGCTTGGCTATTCGCCGTTCCATTCGGGGTTGCTGCTATTGCCGATTGCTATTGCCGGCATGCTCGCCAAGCGCTGGGTCGTTCCCCTCGTGAACCGCTTTGGATATGACGTGTTCCTGCAGGTCAACACGTGGGTGGTTGGCATCTCGATCGCCTCGTTTGCGGCCATGTCGCCGGGCTGGCCGCTGGCGCTGTCGATCGTGCAACTGTCGGTGTTCGGGTGGGCGAATTCGATGCAGTTCGCGGCCATGAACAGCATCACGCTCAAAGGCCTGTCGCACCAGGATGCCGGCAGCGGCAACAGTTTGTTCTCGATGGTGCAGATGCTCGCCATCGGCCTGGGCGTATCGATTGGGGGCGGGCTGGTCAGCCTGTTCTCGGTCAAGCTTGGCGTGGCAGCGCCGGCGTATCGGCTGGCATTCTTCACCATGGGCGTGGTGACCGTACTTTCTGCGTTCATCTTCCGCCGGCTGGATGCGCGGCCCAAACCGTCTCGTACCGAAAACGTGGAGGCCGAGGCAGTACAGGCGCGCTAACGATTGCAGGCGCTGCATCCGAGTTGCCAAGAGGCAACGGGACGAGCCGAGCGCGCGGTACGGCGCAAGTCGTCAGACGTAAAAGAGGTCGGTTGCACAGCGGACGTGCTGCGACGTGCGGGTTATGTTTTGACTAAATGCCCCGCAAAAGGGCTGGCAGGTCATCCGCGCATGCGCAGGAGATCTGCGTAAGAGACCAATTTGCGTTTTCCTGGTCCCAGCGTCTTGCGCTTCGACGCGGGGCGGGCGGGCTTGCTGCGCTCGAATTTGGCGGCCGCACGTGCATCTTCCTTGGCATGCACGGTGGCGGACTTGGCTTCCGCCTTGACGCGTTCTGCTTCGCGCCGTGCCGCAACGCGCTCCTCGCGGGCGACTTCCTGTGCGGCCGAGAGGATTTCTGCCTTGAGCAGATCACGTCGCTGTTTGGCGGCAACGCGGGCAGCCTGCAGTTGTTCCTTCCGTTGCCGGAGCCACTCTTTTCGGCTCACCGGCGCGGGCCGTGCCTCTGCCGGCACGCTGAGCCTCAAGGCGCGGCTGACGGCGACTTTCTCGGCGTGGATCTGGCGGCGCGGATCGTGTTTCGCATCACTCATGGTGCGTGACGCTCCCTGGCGGCAACGCTGTGCCGCCGTGTACCGGCAGCGGATGGCGGGTCATGGCGTTCATTCGAACAACCGTACCATAGGGCTTCATATCACGCAGGGGTGATG
The DNA here is from genome assembly GCF_007997035.1 of Ralstonia sp. TCR112. Lineage (GTDB taxonomy): Bacteria > Pseudomonadota > Gammaproteobacteria > Burkholderiales > Burkholderiaceae > Ralstonia > Ralstonia edaphi. The sequence continues at coordinate 13,753 of NZ_VOSS01000092.1, forward strand.
CCCGGTCCTCAGGCCTCCGGCAGTCCTGACGGCACGAGCGCAGGTGCGGAGCGGCCATGCGATTGACGCCAAAAGATACTGATCTGTATCATTTGGCGAGCACTGCACAGGAGGCGCAGCGTGAACCCGCAGAGAACGATCGACTACCGCTACCGGCCCACCTTCGAAAGCGCATTGCTGGGCACGGGGTTCTTCCTCTTCTGCGCGGTGTTTGCCGGCTATCTTGCCGTGGACAACGGCGCGGGCTGGATTCTCGATGGCCTGATCGCCCCTGATCTGGACGGCGCAGGGGTTTTCTGGTGGTTGATCGCCTTGGTCTCGCTGGGCTTTGTGGCGCCGGGGTTTGCCAGCATGCGGCTTGCGCTCGCGAAGGAGCGGTGCATCACGCTTTCGTCCAGCGACGTCGCCATTCCGGTGCGGTATTCCACGTCGGAGAAAACCGTTGTGCCGTTGCGCGACATCGCCGGCATGACGATGCAGACCGTGAAATCGTCCCGCATCCTGACCATCGTCAGCGGCGATGCCAAAACGCAGGTCTCGGAACGGCTCTTTGAAGACCGGGCCAGTTTCGAGGATTTCCTGACGCGGCTGCAGTTCCTGCTGCGGGCCGCGTAGCGGGGCGGCGGTGTTGCCGGGGCCCGCACACGCTTCCCGTTACTTCACAGGCGTCAAGATCGGCGCGCCCTTGTTCTTGATGAGCAGCACCACGAACTTGGCCGGCTGCGTCGCGCTGGCGTTGCGCCCCACGGTGTGGATGTCGTTGGGGCCTTCATGGAACGTATCGCCTGGCTTGAGCGTGGCCTCCTTGCCGCCCTTGACGCCCATGACGATGCTGCCCTCCAGCACGTAGACAAACGCGTGGGCGTCGTGGCGATGCACGGGGTCGACCGCGCCCGGCGGGTAGTCCACCACAATCATCTCCACTTCCTTGCCCGGGTATTCGGGCAGCGTATCGGTGCGCAACGGCGTGACGCTCGCCTGCGGTGCGGCCATCGCCGGCGCCACAGCCAGCAGGAGCGGCAGCATCAACGTTGCCGCACACGACACGACGGTTTTCATGGCTTTGAACGGCATGGCGTTACTCCGCGTGATTCCGGGCCAGCCATTGCTGGAAACCGAGTTGGCCGATGCGTGCCTCGCCCAGTGGCACGAGCGACAGTTCCTCGACCTGCCCGCCGACGTATCGCGCGTTCCGGTCTTTCACGACGGGGCGTGCATCGCCGACCGACTTCAGATAGCGCGCGACGGTTTCCGCGAAGGGTGCGCGGTCGGGGCCGGCAATGTCGATGGTGCTGTTCAGCGGGGCGCCCACGACAACCTCCGCGAGGATGGCCACGACGTCGTCCACGGCAATCGGCTGGAACAGGCCGTCGCCGATGCGTACCGTGCCGTCGTTGGTGCTGAGATCCGCAATGCCGCCGATGAACTCCATGAACTGCGTGGCACGCACGATGGTGTACGGCACGCCGGACGCTTCCACCGCTTCTTCCTGCGCGACCTTGGCGACGAAGTACGGGTTTTCGGGCATGCGATCGGTGCCGACAATCGACAGAGTCACGTGGTGGCGCACGCCGGCGGCCAGTTCTGCCTTGCCAAGGTTGCGAGCGGAGGTGCGGAAGAAATCGAGCACCGCCTGCGGCTCCCATGACGGCGGGTTGGTGACGTCCACGACCACGTCTGCGTCGACCAGCGCGTTGCTCAGGCCTTCGCCCGTGATGGTGTTGACCCCGGTGCGCGGGGAGGCGGCAACCGCCGTATGGCCGGCTTCGGCAAGCCGCTTGACAAGACGCGAGCCGATCAGGCCCGAACCACCGATAACGACAATCTTCATGACAGAGTCTCCTGAGGACGTGGATGAATGCGCATAGCGCTTGGATGGAGACAGTGTGGAAGAATCATGCCCCATGAGTAAGGGCCAAGAAATATCGATTTGACTAGGCCAAGTTCAGTTGCCGGAAAGATTGCCATGACCGTAAAAACGCCCGCCCTGAGCATCGAGATTGACCGACGGAAACCGGTGCCGATCTATCTGCAGATCTGCGAACGGTTTCGTACCGCCATCGCGGCGGGGCACTTGCGCCCTGGCGATCGCGTGCCCGCGTTGCGCGGCCTTGCCATGCAGTTGAATACCGCGCGAGGCACGGTGGAACTGGCTTACACGATCCTTGTGGGCGAAGGGTATCTGCTCATGCGCGGGGCGGCGGGGACCTTCGTGTCGCCGTCGCTGCCGGAAGCCGCCACGCGCGCGCAACGTGCGAAAGGCGGGCAAGACCGACCAGGCGCGCCGAGGGCGGAGAGCGCCCCGCAGGGCAGCCAGCCGATGCGGCGCGAACTCCCCATTGCCGTCGACATGAGCGGCGAGCCCAGGCCGCTGCAACCGGGGCTGCCCGCGCTCGACATGTTTCCGCGCAAGCTCTGGAACCGGCTGGTGTCACGCCGTGCGCGCAGCGGCGACCGCGCGATGCTTGCCTACCCGAATCCCATGGGCTATCCGGCGCTGCGCGAACACATCGCCACGTATCTCGGCCTGTCGCGCGGCGTCACGTGCTTGCCGGAACAGGTGTTCGTGACCAGCGGCTACCGTGCAACGCTCGAGCTTGTCTTGCGCAGCCTGGCGAGCCCGAACGACCGCATGTGGTTTGAAGACCCCGGCTACCTCCTTGCGCGCGGCTTTCTGTCCGAAACGGGCGTGCAGCTCGTTCCGGTGCCCGTGGATGAAGACGGCATCGATGTCGCGCGCGGCATGGAGCTTGACCCGCAGGCGCGCTTTGCGCTGGTCACACCGTCGCATCAGGCGCCGCTCGGCTACACGCTGTCGCTTGCGCGCCGCATGGCGTTGCTGGATTGGGCCGAGAAGGCATCGCGCTGGATCATCGAAGACGATTACGACAGCGAATTCCGCTACGTCGGTCGCCCCTTGCCGGCACTCAAGAGCCTCGACAAGAGTGACCGCGTGATCTACTGCGGCACGTTCAGCAAGGTGATGTTTCCCGGCTTGCGGCTGGCCTACGCCGTGGTGCCCGAGCGCGCCGTTGAACGCGTCCAGCGCGTGGCCGGCAGCATGAATGCCGGATCCCCCGCGTTGCTGCAGGCCGCCCTGGCCGACTTCATCGAGCAGGGGCATTTCGCCAGGCACATCAAGCGCATGCGGACGCTGTACGGAGAGCGGCGCACGCTGATTGCCGACGCGTTGAAGCAGGCGTTTGGCGACCGGATGATCGTCGACATGCCTCACGGCGGCATCCAGTTTCCAGTGCGCTTCACCGTCGGTCCCGATGGTCCGGTCGACGACGTTGCTGTTGCCATGCGCGCTCGCGACGCGGGGCTCGCCGTTGGCGCGCTGTCGTGGTGGTACGCCAATGCGCGTTTGCGGCACACGCCGCGCGGCTTGGTCATGGGCTTTGCCAACGTGGCCGACGCGAAGGACGCCGGGCGCCTTGCACGAGCGCTGCGAGCGTGTCTGGATGCCTCCCCAGGGGGCGCCGGTTCTGACTCGGCCAAGCGGCATCTCGGCCATTGAGCGATGGCGATGGAGGCCCCGCGCGTTTGTCGGGCGCCTCGTTTTTCCGGCGCCGGCAATACCATATGCGCTTCAATACGCAAACAAATTGCATCGCCGTTGGCGCAAAATAGCGGTTTGGGCGTCTTTTTGCGCCCCCTGCACCTCATGGAGACGGTATGAACAACGTTGTCGAATCGGCCATTTCGATCGAGAAGCGCCCGAACCCTGTTTCGGCGGAAGAGCGCGCGCGCCTGCTGGAAAACCCGGCTTTCGGCCGCGTATTCACGGATCACATGGCCACGATCCGTTACACCGAGGGCAAGGGCTGGCACGACGCCAAAATCGGCGCGCATGGCCCGATCCAGTGCGATCCGTCTACGCTGGTGCTGCACTACGCGCAGGAAATTTTCGAAGGCATGAAGGCCTACCGCCTGCCGGACGGCGGCGGTGCGCTGTTCCGCCCGGAAGCCAATGCGCGCCGGTTCCAGAACTCGGCCAAGCGCCTGGCGATGCCTGCGCTGCCGGAAGACCTCTTCCTGCAGGCCGTGCGCGAGCTGGTCAAGCTCGACCGCGACTGGATTCCGTCGGGGCAGGGCTCGGCGCTGTACCTGCGCCCGTTCATGATCGCCACGGAAGTCGTCCTGGGCGTGAAGCCGTCGGCTGAATACCTGTTCTGCGTGATTGCCTGCCCGGTGGGCGCGTACTTCAAGGGCGATGCATCGGCGGGCGTCACCATCTGGGTGTCCGACAACTACACGCGCGCCGCACCCGGCGGTACGGGCGAGGCCAAGTGCGGCGGCAACTACGCTGCCAGCCTGGTCGCCCAGGCCGAAGCCACGCGGGAAGGTTGCGACCAGGTCGTCTTCCTCGACGCGGTGGAACGCAAGTGGATTGAAGAGCTGGGCGGCATGAACGTGTTCTTCGTCTTCGACGATGGTTCGCTGCAGACGCCGCCGCTGACCGGCACGATCCTGCCGGGCATCACGCGCGACTCGCTCATCACGCTGGCGCGTGGCATGGGCCTGACCGTGCGCGAAGAGCCGTACTCCATCGACCAATGGCAGGCCGACGCGCAAAGCGGCCGCCTGCGCGAAGCCTTTGCCTGCGGCACCGCAGCGGTCGTCACGCCCATCGGCAAGGTCAAGGGCCACAACCACAACTTCACCATCGGCGATGGCAAGGCAGGCGAGTTGACGAGCAAGCTGAAGGCGGCGCTGGTGGACTTGCAGAACGGCCGCGCGCCGGATCCGCACGGCTGGCTCGACCGCCTGTTCTGAGCCGCGGATGGCCGAATCGCTTTCCGCGCCGTCCGTTGACGGCATCGAAGCCTGGATCACCACGCCCGATGGCCGGCTTTATGCCCGGCAATGGGGCGGCCCGGTGGACGATGCCGCCAAACCGCCCATCGTGCTGCTGCACGATTCGCTCGGCTGCGTGGCGCTGTGGCGTGATTTTCCGCAGCGTCTGGCGCAGTCGACCGGACATGCAGTCATCGCCTATGACCGGCTCGGCTTTGGCCAATCCGACGCATATCCCGGGCAGTTGGATCCCAGCTTCATTCAGCAGGAAGCGTACGGCGGCTTTGCCGCGCTGACGGACCAGCTTGGTGTGGACCGTTTCATCGTCTTCGGCCACAGCGTGGGCGGCGGCATGGCCGTGTCGATTGCCGCAGCGTATCCGGGCCGCTGCGCAGGCTTGATTACCGAGTCGGCGCAGGCGTTTGTGGAAGAGCAAACGCGACAAGGCATCCGAATCGCCCAGGCGCAGTTTGCCGAGCCTGGCCAGATGGGCCGGCTCGAGCGCTACCACGGCAGCAAGGCGCAATGGGTGCTGGATGCGTGGGTCAACACGTGGCTGTCTCCGGCATTTGGGCAGTGGTGCCTGGACGATGCGCTGCTTGCCGTGCGCAGCCCGGTGCTGGCGCTGCACGGCACCGAAGACGAATATGGCTCGACCGCGCAGCCGGAGCGCATCGTCACGCTCGCAGGCGCGCCCGCCACGCTCAAGCTCGTGCAGCGTTGCGGGCACGTGCCGCATCGGGAGCAGGAAGCTGCTGTGCTCGACGCCATCAACGTTTTCCTGAGCGCCTCCGCCTGATCCAGCCTCCGTTCAGGTGCGTCGCACCAAAATCGAACGACCGTTTTTAAATCGTTCGTTTCAATCGCCTGCTTTTTTCCCGCCTTCAGAGGGCTGCCCGGCGGCCCTTTTGTTTGGAGTTTCGCGCCTAGTTTCGGGCGTTGGTCTCTTCTCCTGCTGCGCCTATAACGCAGATGTCGGGCACGACCCCGGCGGCGCACGCATGTGCGTACACAAGCCAAGCCACCCAGCGGGGCAAAACAGGAGGAAGACACATGGCAACACCCGGCATGGTCGCGTCCGTGGAATGGACCGACGGCAAGCGCTATCTCTGGATGCTCGGCGCGCTCACCATCACGCTGCCCATCATCGCCGCCGTTTCGGCACTGGCGACGGGCTGGCATCCGCTCTGGTGGGCGGGGCCGTTCATCGTGTTCACGATCATCCCGCTGCTCGATTTCCTGATCGGCGACGACCGCGACAACCCGCCCGAAGACGTCGTCCCCACGCTGGAAAAACAGCGTTACTACCGCCGCATCGTCTACCTGGCGACCACCGTGCTCTACGTGAGCTTTGCGGTGGCGATGTGGGTGCTGCGCACGTATGACCTCGTCTGGTACGACTACATTGCGTTCGCGTTTTCGGTGGGCGTGGTGACGGGCATCTCCATCAATACCGCGCATGAGCTCGGTCACAAGACCGACGGCTTCGAGCGCTGGCTGGCCAAGATCACGCTCGCGCCCGTGGCGTATGGACACTTCTTCGTGGAGCACAACCGCGGCCACCACGTCCGCGTGGCTACACCGGCCGACCCGGCAAGCGCGCGTTATGGCGAATCGTTCTGGGAATTTCTGCCGCGTACGGTGGTGGGCAGCGTCAAATCGGCGTGGGCGTTGGAGAAGCGTCGGCTGGAGCAGCAGGGGCACTCGGTCTGGTCCTGGCGTAACGATGTGCTCAACGCCTGGGCGATGACGGTGCTGCTGTGGGGCGTGTGCATCGCGTTTGTCGGGCCCAAGGCGGTGCCGTTCCTGATCATCCAGGCCATCTACGGCGCATCGCTGCTGGAGGTGGTGAACTACCTGGAGCACTACGGCCTGTGCCGCCAGCAATTGCCCAGCGGCCGCTACGAGCGCTGCACGCCGCAGCATTCGTGGAACAGCAACCACGTGGTGACGAACCTGTTCCTGTATCAACTGCAGCGGCATGCCGATCACCACGCCAACCCGACGCGGTCATTCCAGGCGCTGCGGCACTTCGAGCATTCGCCGCAACTGCCAGCCGGCTATGCCGCGATGATCCTGATCGCCTATGTGCCGCCGCTGTGGTTCCGGGTGATGAACCCGCGCGTGGTTGCGCATTACAACGGCAACATGTCGCTGGCGAACATCAAGCCGTCAATCCGCGACAAGGTGCTCGCGCAGTATCCGGCGCGCGCCTGATTGCCGACTGGCCTGAGGTATGCCGCGGCTGGTGAGTTGTCGCCAGCCGATGCGACGGCGTTGGCGCAGAATGTCGAAGCGAACACTGCCCACGCCTGCCATGAACGCCGCCATTCCCGCCGCCCTGCTTGAACCCGCCCCCATCACCCTGCGCTCCAGCGACGGGCTCGCCTGGGACGGCTTTGCCGCCACGCTGCTCAGCATCCGTCCCGGGACGTACCGGGTGCCCGCCATGGCGCATCACCGGATCAGCGTGCATGTCGGCTCACCCGTGCGGGCGAATTGCGTATGCGATGGCCGCCGCTATTCGCGCATCCAGGCGCATGGCGATGCGGACGTCATTCCCGCCGGCGTGCCAGGCATGTGGACAGACGACGCCGACTGTCGGTTTCTGCGCATCGCCATCACCGACACGTTTGTGCGCGGTATCGGCGAACAGATTGGCGTGCGGGCCGACATCACGCCACGTCTGCACTGGCGCGATGCGCGCGTGCAGCATCTTGCCGCGGCGCTGGGGGCGGAGCTTGAAGCGGAAGACGCGTCCGATGCGTTGTATGCGGAAAGCCTGTGCACCGCACTGGTCGTCCGTCTGCTGAACAGCAGTCGGGATGTGTCCAACAACGCTCGCACGCTGGCGCCCCGCGTGGCCGCGCGCGTGATCGATTACATCGAAGCCCATCTGCACCAGCGCCTGACGCTGGCTGAACTGGCGGCACAGGCTGGCTTGAGCGTGCCGCATTTCAACGCGCTGTTTCGTGCAACGCTCGGCGTGCCGGCGCATCGCTACGTCGTGCAGCGCCGGGTGGAGCGCGCGAAAGCACTGCTGCTGGAAGGCCCCCGCAGTGCGTCGCAGATCGCGCTTGAAGTGGGCTTTGCCCACCAGAGCCATCTGACGCAGTGGATGCAGCGGCTGCTCGGCGTGACGCCACGTGAGGTCATCCGAGCCGGCAAGGCGTCGGCCGCTGCCTCCGACACGCCCGCCGCGTAGTCCATCCACCGAATCTGCCAAATTCCTCCGTTCCTGCAAGTCGGGTTTGCGGTGGCGCCCTAAGCTCGTGCCTCCTACTTGAGAGGAGCACGAACATGTTTGTCATCTTTGGGGCGTCGGGCAAGGTCGGCCACGTGACCGCCACGGCGCTGCGCAACGCGGGCCGGCCGTGCGCGTAGTGGTGCGTCATGCCCGGCAAAGCGAGGCGTTGGCCAAACTCGGCTGCGACATCGCCGTTGCCGACCTGACCGACGCCGCCTCCGTCGCATCGGCCATCAAGGGCGCCACGGCTGTGCAAATCCTGTGTCCGGTGCCGGCGCGCGATGCGGACCCAGCGTCGACCATGGAGCGCATGATCGACGTGGCGGCCGGTGCGTTGCGCGCCAACCCGCCATCGGCTGTCCTGGCCCTGTCGGACTACGGCGCCGAGCTGGAGCGGGGCACCGGCCTGACGCAGTTGTTTCATCTCCTGGAAGCGCGGCTCAAGCCGCTGGCGACCCATCTGACGCTGCTGCGTTCGGCTGAGCATGCGCAGAACTGGGCGGCGATGCTGCCCGTCATGTTGGCGACGGGGCGGCTGCCGAGCCTGCGCCATCCCCTTGACCGCGCGTTTGCGACCGTCGCCACACAGGATGTGGGCGCCTTGGCCGCTGAGTTGTTGCTCGGAGCGCCATCGACCAAGACCCCGCGCATCGTCAGCGTGGAAGGCCCGCGCCGCGTGAGCCTGATCGATGTCGCACGCGCATTCAGCGCCGTCGTGGGCCGCGAGATTGTCGCCGACGCCGTGCCGCGCACCGCGTGGGCGCCGATGCTGCAGCGTGCCGGTCTGAGCGCGAACCATGTGCAACTGCTGACCGAACTCTACGACGCGGTGAACGCCGGGCAGATCGACGTGGAGAAGGGCGTATCCGAGCAGCGTTTCGGCAAGACGGAGCTGCACGATGTGTTTGCCTCGATGCTGGCGCACGTGAAATCGAGGTAGCGGGGGCGTCCGGGCGTCTGGCTGGCGCGGCACTTTGCGCCTATCCTTCGCAGCATTGCTCAAGCCGACGCCCCGAGCGGGCGAGGAGGCCACCGTGAGGATTGCCCCACGCTGTCTTGTCCTGGCGCTGCTGCTGACCGCGCCCGCCGCCCACGCTGAAGATGACCTGCAGAATCGCGGTCACGACCCGTTCTTCCAGATTTCTTCCGGTGTTGCCAACTGCCCTGAGCCTGCCGGCCCGCGCATCAGCGAAGCCGAATGGAAGCGCGATTCGCATCACCGCATCGAGCATGGCAACCATTGCTGGGTCGAAGGCCGGTGCCGCTTGCCCAACGCGTTTTCTTACGACGACGAGATTGCCGAGACGGCGAAGCGGCGTCTGCAATGGATGTCCATCCACGTGCCGGGGTGGAAGCAGAACACCACGCTCTGGGTGACGATATGGCAGCGCTGGATGCTCGTGCAGGGCTGCGTGGCGCCGGGCTACACGTTGGCGCCGTTCATGACCGCGCTGCGCGAGGTGCCCGATGTGGAACGCTTCATCGACGAGACAACGACGCACCCCGAGCGCGGTGTGCCGTATGCACTGTTTCGCGCCGGTGCGGTGGTGCCCGGCGGCGCGAAAACGCCTGCATCACCGGTCAGGCCGTAAGGATCACTTCAATCTTCAGGCAAACCACCCCAGCGCCAATGCCGCCACGGCCGGCACCGTCTGCACGAAGAGAATCCGCTTGTTGACGGTGATGGCGCCCCAGATGCCGGCCACCGCCACGCAGATCAACCCGAAGAGCGCAAACGCAGCGTTGATGGCCGGGTCCGGTGCGATCAGCCCAATGACGAGCGCCGCCACCAGAAAACCGTTGTACAAGCCCTGGTTGGACGCCATGGCGGCTGTCTCAGCGGCTTTCTCGGGCGTCATGCGGAACACCTTGGGCCCGCGCGTCTTCCAAAGCACCATTTCGAGTACGACGATGTATACGTGGATCAGCAGCACCAGCAGGTAGACGATGAGGGCGAGGGTTTTGATCATGGGATGCAATCAGATGTGAACGTGCCGCCATGATAGTGACTTTGCCCGGCGCACCGGTAACCCTGAGGGAGGGGTATTGGCAAGGCAAAGACCGCGCGAAGCATCATTGCAGCCGATGCGCCGGCTGCAAATTTCATCGTCCCGGACTATCCTGTGCGCTTTCGTTCCAGGCAGAGGAGCCATCGCATGACAACATCGCAAGGATCCATGATTTCGTTCAAGCGCCCGGATGGGCAGGAGCTCCAGGGTTATCTGGCCAAGCCGGCGAAGGCGGAGGGCGCCCCGGGCATCGTCGTCATCCAGGAGTGGTGGGGCCTGAACGACCAGATCCGCGGCGTGGCCGACCGCCTCGCGCGCGCGGGTTACGTGGCGCTGGTGCCCGACCTCTATCGCGGCACCATGACGGTGGAAGAGGAAGAAGCGCACCACCTGATGACCAACCTCAACTTTGGCGACGCGGCCACGCAGGATGTGCGCGGCGCCGTGCAATATCTCAAGCAGACCTGCGCCCGCGTGGGCGTGACGGGCTACTGCATGGGCGGCGCGCTGACGCTCCTGACGCTGAGCAACGTGCCGGAGGCGGACGCCGGCGTGGTGTGGTACGGCTATCCTCCGCTCGAATACATCGACGCCTCGAAGATCAAGGTGCCGGTGCAGGGCCACTGGGGCACGCAGGACACCGCCTTCAAGATCGAAGGCGTCGATGCGTTGGAAAAGAAGCTCGTCGATGCCGGCGTCGATGTCGACTTCCATCGTTATCTCGCGCATCACGCATTCGCCAATGAAACGGCCGTGGGCGAAAACCGCATCGCCATCACGCAATACGACCCGGTGTGGGCGCAACACGCCTGGGACCGCGCGCTGACGTTCTTCGGCCGCACGCTCTGGTAAGCCCACACAGGACGGCGGGTTTGGCGGTACGGCGCGATCACGAAATGCTGCAATTTCGTATGTGGGCTGCGCCGCTGCCGCCGCTATAATTCACGGCGCTGCCGCACCAACGGTAGCTGGGTTTCGCAGCCTATCTTTTCCCGTATGGCCGGACGGCCGCCTTGTGCGGCTTTTTCACGTCCGCGCTCGCGCACGCTTGTACTTTGGCGGGCCGGGCAGGGAGACCGAAAGGTCTGCCGGCGTCCTACGGGCCGGTCTGCGAACCCTGTCGTCGGGCCCGCCACCCTCGTTCGCAGCGAAACGTCGGGCCTTTTGCAATCCGTAGGAGGCTCCATGACTGTTGTATTCAGCGGGCGTCGCCCCGCGTCTTTTCCTTCTCCACCTTGGCTGTGCCCCGTTCCGTTGCGATTCGGGAGCCGCCAATGACACTCACCAAACGCCGCGTCTATCTTGACGGTGCGCTGGAAGCGCGAGCCTTCCTCTGTCGAACGCAGGCCTACGTGCGCGAGTTCGGGCAGCATCGGCCGCGCCTGCTGCGGCAGCAACTGATGGAGTACACGGGCAGCGCCTATCCGCCCGCATTTGCGCGGGGGTTTGTCGACATGATCGGCGCATACGTGTCGCTGGCACTGGAGCGCAGCGATATCGATCCGGCCACGTGGGAATTGATGGCCGAGGTTGAGCGGCTGCCTTAGAGGCCAGCGGCAGCGCAATCAGCCGCCCAGAATGCGCCGCGCCGCGCGATCCCCCCACCACGCCGCTTCTTCAAAAACCGAATAGCCGGACAGGTCCGCATGCGCGTAGTGGATCGGCCCGGCGCTTTCACGCAGGCGCGCAATGCCCGGTCGAGAGAGGAAGCCCGGTGTGGGAATCGCCATCGCATGGCCGCGTAGCGTCAGGTCTGCCCGGCGGATCTGGGTGCGCAGGCGGATGCCGTACACGGTATCCAGATCGGCCAGCGCCCGATCGAGCAGCGCTTGCGGCGATGCCTTCAGCAGCCATTCACGTGCCGCCTTGGGCGTCATGTCCGACAGCGCCACGTAGGCGGTGAACACACTCTGCGCGGGTGGCCCGACGCGGATGTCCTGGTGATTGGCCACCACATAACCCAACCCCGTACCGCGATACACCACGTTGTCCCACGCCAGCGGCGTGTCGTCGTGTTCGGGCGGAAAGCCATCGATGAGCAGGTTGGCGAGCAGCCACGGCGCGGTTTCGGGCAACTCGGCGGCGGGCACCTCAAAGCCGTCGACGATGTGTTTGGCAACGTGCAGCGGCATCGCGCTGACCACGTGATCGGCCAGCAGCCGAACGACGCGGCCATCCGCTTGCAGCACATCGGCGAAGCCGCGGGCGCCGGCCTCAGTTGTAGTGCCGATGCGGGAGGCGCTGCCGGGCAGCAGGCGGCCGGGTTCATTCAGGCCGGCGGCTTCGAACAGCCGCTCCGCCATCCAGTCCAGGCCTTCCGGCCACGTAAGCACGGTGCCTTGTTCGGCATTGCTGGCCATGCCGCCTCGGCTGGCGAAATAGGCGATGCCGGCCCAGGCGGAAACATGGTCGGCGGTGACGCCGTAATCGTCGCGGCAGCAGTAGTCGGCATACCAGTGCAACGTGGTGGCGCGGTAGCCCTCGCGGTGCAGCCAGTCGCGGAAGGTGAGTGCGTCGAGCGCGCGCCATGCGGGGTCTGCGGACGAGAGCGCCGTCGGCACGATAAAGACGCGGCGGCCGTCGGCACCGGTGGTCTGGCGCAGCCGGTCGATGTGGGCGAAGAACCGTGTGTGCTCGGCGCGTTCGGCTTCGGTAATGCCCTCGTGCGGTACAAAGCCGTCTTGCCAGCGGTGGCCCAGCCACAGGCGCTCATCGGGCGCGTGAACGAGCACGCGTTCGTCGTACGTCGGGCGCAGCGCAAACGGGTCGCGCTCGATCACGCCAAAGTCGGCCAGCATCTCGCGCACGTGCGTCGATTCCATCGACGGCAGCGGCAGGTAATGCGCCCCGGTCGGGAAGCGTTGCGCCCCGAAGGCGCCGCCAGCAGCATTGCCATAGCGCTCCGGGCCTTCCACGACCACCACGTCGCGCCGGCCGCCTTTTGCCAGACGCCACGCGCAGCTCAATCCGCCGATGCCGCTGCCGCAGATGGCGACGCCCACGCGCCGCGTTTCCGATGGTCCCGGCAGCGCGCGCAGGTCGCGCAACTTATGGCCCGCAGCCTGGCCGGGCATGCGCACGTTGGGCGTGATTTCGGTAAAGGCGCGAAAGCCTGCCCACGAACCAGCACCCGCCGCAGCCACACCGGCGGCCGCTGCGCCCACAAGAAAGCTGCGTCGCGTTGCCATCAGCGCAGCACGCCGTGCCAGTCTTCTTCGAAATACCGCACCAGCGACTGGTTGTTCAGCCGGTTGGGCTCCACCTGCGGGCGCGGCATGTCGGGGGCGAAGCTGAACATCTGGTGTGTGGTGTCGGCATCCAGGAAGCGCGTTGGCACGCGGTACGACGTGGGCGGTTTGAAATCCGCGCGGCCCGGCGCGGCCAGGATGAAGCCCCATTCGCCAAACGACGGTACCAGCGCGTGATAGGGCCACGTGCGATAGCCGGCTTCCTTCAGCGTCGCATCCACACACCAGTACGAACGCGGCGCGAAATAGGGCGACGTTGCTTGGATGACGACCAGGCCCGTATCCGCCACATGGCGCGACAGCAACCGGTAGAACGGCACCGAATACAGCTTGCCGATGCTGAAGTTGGACGGGTCCGGAAAATCGACGATGGCCACGTCGAACATGTCGGTGGCGGTCTGCATCCATTGCGCTGCATCGGCGTTGACCACCGTCACGCGCGGGTCGCTGAACGCATGCTGATTGAGCGCGACCAGCGCCTCGGCGTGTGAGAATAGGTTCGTCATGCGCGGGTCCAGGTCGACCAGCGTGACGTGTTCGATTTGCGGGTACTTCAGGATCTGCCGCAGCGCGAGGCCGTCGCCGCCGCCCAGCACCAGCACGCGCCGCGCACCGCGCACCGATTCCAATGCGGGCAGCACCAGCGCTTCGTGATAGCGGTATTCGTCGCGCGAGGAAAATTGCAGGTTGCCGTTGATGTACAGGCGCAGGTCGTCTTTCCAGCGTGTCACCACCAGCCGTTGATACGGCGAGGAAATCGCGTGGATGATCTCGTCGCCAAAGAGCGCGCGTTCCGACCAATGCGTGAGCTTGTCCGATGCGCCAAAGCCCGCAAGCAATGCCGCTGCCACTGCGCCGGCGCGCCACGCAATCGCCGTGCGCATGCGGGCCGTGAGCGCCAGCTCGGCGCGAAAGTGCCACAGCGTCCAGACCGCAATCGCCGTATTGAACAGGCCGAAGAGGAAGCCTGTGCGCACCAGCCCCAGGCGCGGCGCCAGCACCAGCGGAAACAACAGCGACACCGCCAGCGCGCCAAGGTAATCGAACGTCAGCACGCGGCTGACGAGATCAGAAAACTTGGCCTGCCGGCGATGCAGCATGCGCATCACCAGCGGGATCTCCATGCCGACCAGCACGCCGATCACCGTGACCAGCGCGTACAGCACCAGCCGGAACGGCGCCGATTCGAGTGCAAACAACGCAAACAGCGCAGCAGCCGACACGCCGCCAAACAGCCCGACCAGCAATTCCAGATCGACAAAGCGAGCGAGCAGCGCCTCGTCCGCCACGTAGCGCGAGAGCCATGAGCCGATGCCCATGGCAAACAGATAGGCGCCGATGATGGAAGAGAACTGCAGGATGGAATCGCCCAGCAGATACGAAGCCAATGCCCCGGCAATCAGTTCGTACGCCAGCCCGCACGAGGCCACCACGAAGACGGCGAGGACCAGCAGGGCATTACCGCGGCCCGCGGGCTGCGTGGGTTCGTACGTGGCGTCAGGCTGCGGCGTCGACATGCTGCGAAGGTGGAAAATGAAGGGGTGTTAACAAACGGCGGGTGCCAAGGCGAGCGCGATTGTGCCGCCTTTTTTCCCGGCCTGCGAGCCGATTGGTGCGGGGCCGCATCGGGGGGTACGCAAGCGGCGCATCAGCCGCTATAGTGGCGCCACCTATGTACTGCCCGGCCATCCCATGCCCGACATGACCGCTTCCGTGATCGCCTACGCCTCGCACCTGCTGGCGGGCGCCGTGGTGTTCTCCGGCTTCTTCTTCATCTACCTGCGCCTGACGCCGTATGACGAGCTCAAGCTGATCCGCGAAGGCAATATCGCGGCGGCGCTGTCGCTGGCCGGGGCGCTGCTCGGCTTCGTGCTGACCATCGCGTCGAGCATCACGCACGCCGATGGCCTGGTGCCGTTCCTGTTCTGGGCGGTGATGGCGTCGGTGGTGCAGCTGATTGTTTTCCTGGTGCTCACGCGGCTGATGCCGGACTACCGGCTGCAGATCGAGCACAACAACATCGCCGCCGGTATGCTGTTTGGCGTGAGCGCGCTGGCCGTTGGCGTGATCAACGCGGCGTGCCTGTCGTGACCTTGTCCTGATTGTTCCTGCCCCGCGAATCATCGCGAAGGAGTTTGCTGTGAGCCTGTCCAGTTTCATCAAGAAGCAGTTCATCGACATCCTGCAATGGACGGAAAGCGAAGACGGCGTGCTCGCCTGGCGCTATCCGATGCAGGACATGGAAATCCAGAACGGCGGCACCCTGATCGTGCGCGACTCGCAGATGGCGATGTTCGTCAACGAAGGCCAGATCGCCGACGTGTTCAGCGCCGGCACCTTCAAGCTGACCACGCAGACGCTGCCCGTTCTCACGTACCTGAAGAACTGGGACAAGCTGTTCGAGTCCCCCTTCAAGTCCGATGTCTACTACTTCAGCACGCGCCAGCAGCTCGGCCGCCGCTGGGGCACGCCGCAGCCCGTGACGGTGCGCGACAAGGATTTCGGCATGATCCGCCTGCGCGCGTTTGGCGTGTACGCCTACCACGTGGCTGACCCGAAGCTGTTCTATCAGCAGGTGAGCGGCACGCGCGATATCTACACCGTCGATGAAGTCGAAGCGCAACTCGCGCCCGTCATCATGGGTGCGATGGCGACGGCGTTTGGCGAATCCGGTGTGCCGTTCCTGGACCTGGCCGCCAACCAGATGCTGATGTCGAACAAGGTGCGCGAGGCGCTGCTGCCGCAGTTCACGCAGTACGGCCTGGCGCTCGACAGCTTCCAGGTGTCCAGCGTCACGCTGCCGGACGAACTGCAGGCCGCGCTGGACCGCCGCATCAGCATGGACATGACCGGCGACATGCAGCGCTTCACGCAATACCAGACGGCCGAATCGCTGCCGCTGGCGGCACGCAACGAGGGCGGCATCGCGGGCACGGGCGCCGGCCTGGCAGCCGGCCTCGCGATGGGCCAGGCGATGGCCGACAGCCTGCGTACCGCTGTGCAGGGCAACGCCGGCGGTGCGGCGGCTCAACCTGCTGCTGCCGCCGCACCCGCGGCTCCTGCAGCGGACGACCCCACCGCGCGCCTGGCCAAGCTCAAGGAACTGCTCGACAAGGGCCTCATCACGCAAGCTGACTTTGACGCCGGCAAGGCTGCTGTGCTCAAGGCGCTGACCGGAGGCTGAGCCCCGGCCCCCTGATCGGATGACCGGGCGGCACCGCAAGCCGCCCGTTTTTCTGCGCAATCTTTCGCGCAATCGAACGACCTGACCATGTTTCATGCCAACTGCCCGGCGTGTGGCGCGCCGGTGGAACTGAAGTCTGCTGCTGCCGTGATGGCGGTGTGCAGCTTCTGCAAAAGCACGCTCCTGCGCGACGGCGAGACGCTTTCCGACATCGGCAAGATGTCTGCCGTGCTCGAGGACTACGCACGCGTGCAGATCGGCACCACCGGGCGCTACAAGAACAAGGCGTTCACCGTGGTCGGCCGCATCCAGTTGCGCTACGACGCGGGCTTCTGGAACGAGTGGTACGTGCTGTTCGACGACGGCACCGATGGCTGGCTGGCGGAAGCGTCCGGGCAGGTCACGATGACGTTCGCTCGCGGCACGCCCGCCAATGCGGTCGCGTTCGAGGCGCTGCGCCCGGGGCAGCTGTACGACGCCGAAGGCAAGCAGTACGTGCTGTCCGACGTACGTGAAGCCGATTGCACCGGGGGGCAGGGCGAATTGCCGTTCCGCGTGGGCGAAGGCTGGCATGCGCGCGTGGCCGATGGCCGCAGAGAAGACGCCTTCATCACGCTGGACTACTCCGACGGTACGGCGCCAACGCTCTACGTGGGTGAAGCCACCACGCTGGACGTGCTCAAGTGCCAGCTGCTGCGCACCGACGCCGAGATCAAGGAAACTGCCGGCCGCGTCCCCGGCAAGCTCACGAATCTCGATTGCCCGCAGTGCGGCACGTCGATCCCGTTCAGCCCTGGGGTGACGGGCCATGTACTGTGCCCCGGCTGCGGCGCGGCCATCGATGCAGCCACGCCGCGCGGCGACATCATTGCGCGCGCACGGTCGGTGCCGCAGGTCGCCACCACGCTCGAGCTGGGCGACAAGGCGCTCATCGACGGCCTGCAGTGGCAGGTGATCGGCGTGATGCGTCGCACGGCCGTCGACGGCGGCGGCGAATGGTTCGAATACCTGCTGTACACCCCTAAGCGCGGCTTCAGCTGGATGGTCGAAACCGATGACGGCTGGTTCCGTGCCAACGTGCTCGACCGCTGGCCCACCCAGAAGGACGGGCGCACCGCGGTGCTCGACGGCAAGGCCTACGCCCGCGATGAGGATTACACCTCGCGCGTGACGTATGCCGCTGGCGCCTTCAACTGGCGTGTCCAATCGGGCGACCAGACGCGCGTAGTCGAATACACCGCAGGCGAGGAAAGCCTGGCTGCGGAGAGCGACGCGCATGAGCTGACGTGGTCCAGGAGCACGCCGGTCAGCACCGCGCAGATCAAGGCGTGGTTTGGCAAGGTGGTCGCCGAGCCCGTCAAGGCATCGTCGTCGAACTACATGACGGTGGCGGTGGTCGCCTGCGTGCTGCTTGGTTTGCTGAACCTCGTGCCGTTTTTCATGGCGCCTGGCTCGGTGTTCGGGATCACGTTTTTCGCGGCGCTGCTGTTGCTGGTGCCGGCGTGGCTGGTCGCCAAGATTGGGGGCGGGGAATGAAGAACTGGTTCGTTCTCTATGCCGTGGCCGTGGTGATCGGCGCGACGTACATGGACTGGAAGGCCGGCTTTGCCGCGCCGCGCACGCCGTCTTACGGCAGCAGCACGGGCGGATCGTCCTACTGGGGCGGCTCTTCTGGCGGTAGCGGCTATGGCGGCGGTTTCAGCGGGGGCCACAAGTGACGCGCACCGACGCGGCACTTTCTGTGGATGAGGCCCCCGCCGCTGTGGGCGAGCATCTTCTACTCGATCTTTACGGCGTGGCGCCCGCGCTGCTCCGCGATGCGGTGGCGCTGGAAAGCGCGCTGCGCGATGCTGCCGACGCGCTGGGGGCGACCATCCTGCACGCGCATCTGCATCGCTTCGATTCCGTGCGCACGGGTTTGCCCGTTGGCGAGCAGGGCGGCGTGACAGGCGTGCTGCTGCTCGCTGAATCGCATCTTTCGATTCACACCTGGCCCGAGCACGGCTTCGCCGCCATCGATGCATTCATGTGCGGCACCGGTACGACGCATGCCGCGCGGGCGGTGTTCGAGCGGGCCTTGAGGCCGGAGCGCGTTGGCGTGCGCGTCGCCCGCCGCGGTGGCGAGCCCGCCCCGAACTGATCTACACCGGCTGGCGTCGAATATCACGCGATTGCGCCCCAGCCGTTTGGCGGCCAGCAGGGCGGCATCGGCACGCATGATGAGGTCTGTGGGCGTGCACAGATTCTTGCCCGCCTCGCAGCTTGCCAGGCCCACGCTGATGGTGCAGCGGATATTGGCTTCTGGCGCGGCGATCTCCAGCGATTCCACCGCGCTGCGTAGCCGTTCCGCAATGCCGGTGGCCTGCAGTGTGGTCGTATCCGGCAGCACCACCAGGAATTCCTCGCCGCCGTAGCGGCCCACCGCGTCGACGGGGCGCGAATTCACGCGCAGCGTGCGTGCGATCTCAACCAGCACCGCGTCGCCTGCGGGGTGGCCGTAGGTATCGTTCACGCGCTTGAAGTGGTCAACATCCACCACCAGCAAGGAAAGCGGCTGCCCGTGCCGCATCGCGTGGCCGCACTCGCGCGTGAGCAGCTCCATCGCGGCGCGCCGGTTCCAGATGCTGAGCATCGGATCGGTCAGGCTCTCGTGGCGGGCAACCTGCAGCTCGGTCAGGATGGAGCGCTGCGTTTCGCTGAGTTCACGCTCGCGAAAACCCGATTCCACCCAACTGGCCAGGTCATCGAGCAGCTCTCGCTCCGCCTGGTCAAACGCGCGCGGCTTCTGGTCGATCACGCAGAGCGTGCCGACGGCGTAGCCCGCCAGGTTCTTGACGGGCCGGCCGCATAGAAACGGATATGCGGCGCGCCGGTGACTAGCGGGTTGTCTGCAAAGCGTGGGTCGGCCTTGGTGTCCGGAATGACGAGCATCTGCTCTTCGGCCACGGCATGGCCGCAGAACGAGATGTCGCGCCCGGTCTCGCGCACGTTCAGGCCGATGCACGACTTGAACCACTGCCGCTGTGCGTCGATAAGCGACACCAGCACGATCGGCGCGTCGAACACCCGCTTGGTGGTACGGGTCACGCGATCAAACAGTTCCTCATCGGGCGTGGACAGCAACAGCATGTCCTGCAAGGAGGCCAGACGTTGTGCTTCGTTATCCGGGATCGGGGCGGCTTTCATGCGCAAAGGGGCGCCGGTCAGGCCGGCGCACTCGAAACAGCCAACGACAGGGGGATAGCCCACGTGTAGCAAGCCGCGGGCCGGTGACACATCACTTAGCGGCCCACCATGTTCTCGGGCCGTACCCAGGCATCGAACTGCTCCGGCGTGACATAGCCGAGCGCCAGGGCGGCCTCGCGCAGGCTGGTGCCTTCCTTGTGCGCCTTCTTGGCGATCTGCGCCGATTTGTCGTAGCCGATATGCGGGTTGAGCGCCGTCACGAGCATCAGTGAGCGTTGCACCAGCTCGTCGATACGGTCGCGGTTGGGTTCGATGCCCACGGCGCAGTGATCGTTGAAGCTGCGCATGCCGTCGGCCAGCAGGCGCACGCTGTGCAGGAAGTTGTACGCAATCATCGGGCGGAACACGTTCAGTTCGAAGTTGCCCGACGCGCCGCCCACGTTCACGGCGACATCGTTGCCGAAGACCTGCGCGCACAGCATCGTCACCGCTTCGCTCTGCGTGGGGTTGACCTTGCCGGGCATGATCGACGAGCCCGGCTCGTTCTCGGGGATGGAGATTTCGCCCAGCCCGCTGCGCGGGCCGCTCGCCAGCCAGCGGATGTCGTTGGCGATCTTGGTCAGGCTGGCCGCCAGTGTTTTCAGCGCGCCGTGTGCGTGGACCAGGCCATCGGCCGACGCCATGGTCTCGAACTTGTTGGGCGAGGTGACGAAGGGCAGGCCGGTCAGTTGCGCCAGCTCTTCGGCCACCTGTTCGGCGTAACCGGCCGGTGCGTTGAGACCGGTGCCGACCGCCGTGCCGCCCAGCGCAAGTTCGCACAGGTGCGGCAGGGCGGCGTTCAGATGCGTTTCGTTGTGCTGCAGCTGGGCCACGTAGCCGGAGAACTCCTGGCCGAGTGTGAGCGGCGTCGCGTCCTGCAGGTGCGTGCGGCCGATCTTGATGATGTCGTTGAAGTCGGCGGCCTTCTTGGCCAGCGTCTCGCGCAGTGTGCGCAGCGATGGAATGAGGTGGTGCGTGATGGCCGTCACGGCGGCAACGTGCATCGCGGTCGGGAACACATCGTTGGACGACTGGCTGCGGTTCACGTCATCGTTCGGATGCACGAGGCGCGCTTCGCCACGCTCCCCGCCGAGCAGCTCGCTGGCGCGGTTGGCGAGCACCTCGTTCATGTTCATGTTGGTCTGCGTGCCCGAACCCGTTTGCCAGACCACCAGCGGAAATTCGTTCGGGTGTTTGCCCGCGATGACCTCGTCAGCGGCATTGACGATGGCGTTGGCCTTGTCCGCGGAGAGCAGCCCCAGGCGCTGGTTGACGACGGCGCTGGCACGTTTGATGCGGGCGAGCGCGTCGATCAACTCGCGCGGCATGCGGTCGCCCGCAATGTCGAAGTTCTGCAGCGAGCGTTGCGTTTGTGCGCCCCACAGGTGGTCGGCAGGGACTTCGATGGGGCCAAAGGTGTCGCGTTCAGTACGGGTTGTCATGGCTGAAGGAAGGCACGAGGTGACGGGGAAGAACGCTCCAGTATAGGCAGAGCCCAGTGTCCTTGTTGGCGGTAGGGCAGATACGTCTGCCAGCCGGGTACAGCGTTTGCGGGCGCAGGCGAGGCACGCCACAATGACGGCTGCGTCGCACATCTGCCACTTCCGCCCCCGCTCCCGTCCCATGCCCACCACGCCCTCAGCCTCCATCGACGCATCTCTGAAACCGCTGCTCTGGCTGGTGGCGATGGGCCTGTTCATGCAGACGCTCGATTCGACCATCGTCAACACCGCCTTGCCCGCCATGGCGCGCAGCCTGTCGGAGAGCCCGCTGAAGATGCAGTCGGTCATCATCGCCTACACGCTGACGACCGCCATGCTCATGCCCGCCTCCGGCTGGCTGGCCGATCGCTTCGGCACGCGAAAGATGTTCTTCGCCGCCATCTTCCTGTTCACGATTGGCTCCTTGCTGTGCGCGGAATCCCGCAGCCTGACCATGCTGATTGCCGCGCGCGTGGTGCAAGGTGTGGGCGGCGCGTTGCTGATGCCCGTGGGGCGGTTGACCGTGCTGCGTGTGGTGCCGCGCGAGCAGTTTCTGCCGGCCATGAGTTTCGTCACCATCCCGGGGCTGATCGGTCCGCTGATCGGCCCGACGCTGGGGGGCTGGCTGGTGGAGGCCGTGTCGTGGCACTGGATCTTCCTGATCAACATTCCGGTGGGCGTGATCGGTGCGCTGGTCACGCTCAAGGTGATGCCCGATGTGCATGCTGAAGACGACAGCCGCTTCGACTGGTCCGGCTATCTGATGCTGGCCTTCGGCATGGCGGCGGTGTCGTTCTCGCTCGACGGGCTGTCGGAGCTGGGCTTCCAGCACGCGACGGTGCTGGTGCTGCTGATCTTCGGCCTGGCCGCGCTCACGGCGTACTGGCTGCACGCGGGGCGCGTGGCCGGGCCGCTGTTTCCGCGCACGCTGTTCGGCATTCCCAGCTTTTCCATTGGTGTGCTCGGCAACCTGTTTGCACGGATCGGCAGCGGCGGGATGCCGTTCCTCATTCCGCTGCTGCTGCAGGTGAGCCTGGGGTACACGCCGCTGCAGGCCGGGCTGATGATGGTGCCGGTGGCCGCTGCCGGCATGGCCGCCAAGCCTTTGGGCACCTGGGCTATCAAGCGCTACGGATATCGCCGCATGCTGTCCGTCAACACGGTCATGGTCGGCCTGATGATGGCCAGCTTTGCCGTGATGACGCCCAACGTGCCGGTGTGGCTGCGCATCGTGCAATTGGCGATCTTCGGCACCTTCAACTCGATGCAGTTCACGGCCATGAACACGCTCACGCTGAAGGACCTGACCGGCCCGCTGGCCAGCGCGGGCAACAGCATGCTGTCGATGGTGATGATGCTGTCGATGAGCCTGGGCGTAGCCGCCGCCGGCGCACTGTTGACGGGCTTTACCGACTTCACCGCCGGGCCGGAGGGACGCGACACGCTGGCGGCGTTCCACAAGACGTTTGTCTGCGTGGGCGTCATGACCTGTGCGGCCGCGTGGATCTTTGCCCAGCTCTCGCGCTTCGAGTCAACGCACGTCGTCAAGCGGCCCGAGATGGAAGTGCACTGAGCGTGCGCTTCGGCGATTCGGCCGACTACTTTTTCCAGTAGCCGCGCATCTTCTTGCTCAGGTCAACCTTGGCCGCGGCACGCGCTTCGGCTGCGGGGTCTGCGCCGGGCTCCGGTTCTGGCCATGCGCACGCTTCGAACAGCGGCAGCAGCGCAGGCGGAATGAAGCGCGTGCGCGATGCGTAGATGTGCCGGTCGCCGTTGGGGGTTTGCTGCGTGACGTAGAAGCGTTGCGGCACCAGGATGTCCAGATGCTCGCGCGCACGCGTCATCGCCACGTAAAGCAGCCGGCGTTCTTCTTCCAGTTCTTCGTGCGAACCCGCGCCCAGATCGGCCGGCATGCAGCCGTCCACGGCGTTCAGCACATACACGGCCTTCCACTCCTGGCCTTTCGATGAATGGATCGTCGAGAGGATCAGGTAGTCCTCATCGCGGTACGGGTCGCCCGATTCATCGCTGGTCAGCTCGGGCGGGTCGAGCGTCATTTCGGTCAGGAACCGCTCGCGCGTGGCGTAGGTGGCGGCCATGCGGGCGAGCTGGTCCAGATCGCCCTGGCGCACGGCCGCATCGTCGTGCAGGCGCTCCATGTGCGGTGAATACCAGGCGCCGACGGCTTCGAGTTCAGCGGCCCATTCCAGGCTGTCTTTGGGCGTGCGCAGGGTTTGCATGAGCGCCATCAGCGCGGTCCAGTCGCCGGCCAGCCGTGCCGGCGGTTCGTAGGCGAGCAGCGCGGCAATCGGGTCCGCCGCTTCCGCCATGGCGTCGAGCACGCGTGCCGCCGTGGCCGGGCCAGCGCCCGGCAGCAACTGGATCACGCGAAACCCGGCAATGCGGTTGCGCGGGTTCTCGGCCCAGCGCAGCACCGACAGCACGTCCTTCACATGCGCGGCTTCCAGAAACTTGAGGCCGCCGTATTTCACGAACGGGATGTTGCGGCGCGTGAGTTCGATTTCCAGCGGCGCGCTGTGGCTCGCGGTGCGAAACAGCACCGCCTGCGATTTCAGCGTCAGGCCGCCTTCACGGTGATGCAGCACCCGCTCGGCCACGCAACGCGCCTGTTCGGCCTCGTCACGCACCGAAATCAAGCGCGGGCGATGCGTCGATGCACGGTCCGTCCACAACGTCTTGGCAAAGCGCTCCGTGGCAAAACGCATCACGCCGTTGGAGGCATCCAGAATCGGTTGCGTCGAACGGTAATTGCGCTCCAGCAGCACCGTGTGCGCGGGCCGAGAAAAGTGGCGCGGGAAGTCGAGGATATTGCGCACCGTCGCCGCGCGAAATGCGTAGATCGACTGCGCGTCGTCGCCCACCACGGTCACACCGCGGCCGTCCGGACGCAGCGCACGCAGGATGGACGACTGCAGCCGGTTCGTGTCCTGGTATTCGTCGACGAGGATGTGGTCGAAGCGCGCGCCGATCTCGGCCGCCAGTTCTGCGTCGGACACCATCGCGTGCCAGTAGAGCAGCAGATCGTCGTAATCGAGCACGTGCTGCGCCTGCTTGGCTTCGACATACGCGTCGAACAGCGTGCGCAACTGCGTCTCCCACATCGCGCACCACGGAAAGTGGTGCTTGAGCACGGCGTTCAGCGGGCTCTCGGCGTTGATGGCGCGCGAGTAGATCGCGATGCAGGTCTGCTTGAGCGGGAAGCGGCGTTCCTTGGTCGACAGGTTCAGTTCATGGCGCACGACGTTGAGCAGATCGGCCGAATCGCTGCGGTCGTGGATGGTGAAATCGGGGGCGAGGCCGACGCGCTCGGCATATTCGCGCAGCAGGCGCGCGCCGATGCCGTGGAAGGTGCCGGCCCAGGGCAGCGTGGTCTTGTATGACGTGCCCGCGGAATTGAGCGCGTTGTTCGATCGCTCGCCTTGCATGGCGCGCGCCAGCAGGTGGCCGGCACGGTTCGACAGCTCGCTCGCCGCGCGGCGGGAAAACGTCAACAGCAGGATGCGTTGCGGATCGGCGCCGTTGGCCACCAGATGCGCCACGCGCCAGCCCAGGGTGTGCGTCTTGCCGGAGCCCGCACCGGCGAGCACGAGCAGCGGGCCGGTTTCCGCCGCGTCCGCCCCGGAAATGCCGAACTCGACCGCCTGGCGCTGCTGGTCGTTCAGCTGGGCCAGGTAACCGGGCGTGGCCGGCACAGTGGCGGTGTCTGGGGTGGGGGAAGCGGCAAGCACGGCAGGGCGTCACAAAAAATAACTGTATGAATATACAGCACTGTGATGCCTGCCTGTGGAAAGTGGGGGTGGTGAACGGAACGCTGACGGCGGTGGCCGATTAGATCCCGTCCCGCAGCTTTTTGGCGAAGTCCTCCGGCGATGCCCGCCGGTTGACCGCATCCACCAGATCCGCCAGGAACCAGGGCAGCACGAGCTGCGTGCCCGGATCGCTCAGGCCGACACGGAGCCTCTCTGTAGCGGCGGGTTCGGCTGGCTTCGCCTGCTGGGCGGCCTGCGGAGGCTGGCTGTGGGCGAGCATCCCTTGCAGGTCCTGATCGGTGAACGTGAACGTTGACGTGGTCAGGGCCGAGGCGGTCATCGCTGCGGACATCAGCATCGTGGCCACGACGAGGTGTTTGAGGGTATTGGCAGGCATCGCGGCCTCCGGGACAAAGCGGTTGGATGAGGGGCGACCGGCGTGCAGCGCGGCGGCCGCAGCAATGATCCACCCTCCGATCCTGGCGGTGGCTTAGGGTTCCGTTTCGCTCAGGAAATCCTCAATGTGGCGCGCAATCCGATCAATTGACCTGCGGTTGCAGGGCGATCACGGCCATCCCCGTCAACGCAATGGCTGCGCCGCCGATATCCCAGCGGGTGAGCGTCACGCCGTCGACGAGACGCAGCCACACCAGTGCCACGGCGATATACACGCCGCCGTATGCGGCATAGGTGCGGCCGGCCGCGGTCGGGTGCAATGTCAGCAACCACGCAAACAGCGCCAGCGAGGCGGCCGCCGGCAGCAACAGCCAGATCGGCTTGTCTTGCCGCAGCACGAGCCACGGCAGATAGCAGCCGACGATTTCCGCCACGGCGGTGACGGCAAACAGCACGGCGATACGAAGCAGTTCCAAACCAGGCCCCGAAGCAGTCAATACGCAGACGGCGCCGATTGTGGCATGTGCGGCCGTGCTACCGCGATGGTCATCCGGTCTCAGGCGGGCGCGGCGGCGTGCGCCTGCAGCAACGCATCGATCTCGGCTTGCGTGCCCGCATACGCGCCGGCGCGCGTGGCGGTGAGGGCGGCGCGCTGCGGCTTGGCGCAGATGTGCC
>NZ_VOSS01000093.1 GCF_007997035.1 Ralstonia sp. TCR112
TCGCTTTGCCCAGGCAGCCACCGGCCTCGCGCCCGATGCGCTGCTCGCGCTCGATTACCACGGCCGCGCGCTCACGGTCACGCTCAAGGACGGCACCGACACCGCCAGCCTGCGTACCGCCGCCCGCAATGTCGGCCTGAACATGGACACCGCCGAGGCCCCGCGCGGTGCCGAGGCGACCGTACCTGGCTCGCGCTGGACGGTTTCCATCGCCCAATAACGCTTCCTCCATGGCGACTTCCTCCCCTTCCTCTTCCCGATCGTCATCCCGCCGCCTGCCGCGCATCGGCGTGCCGGACTCGCTGCGCGATGCGGCGACGACGTTCTGGATGCAGCGCGAGCCGCGCGAACGCCGCATCCTGGCCGGTGGCGGCGTGGTGCTGCTGCTTGTGATCGTCTACCTCGTGCTGTGGGAGCCGGCCTTCGAAGGCCAGCGCCGCATCGAGAAAGCCCTGCCGCAGATGCGTACGCAACTCGCCGAGATGGAAACGCTGGGCCAGGAAGCGCGCGGCCTGTCGGCCATTGCCGCCGCGCCCGTGCCGCGCGGTGCGGAACTGCAGCAGGCGCTCACCACGAGCCTGACCAACCACGGCCTGAAGGCCACGCGGATGGCGATGTCGGGCGAGAGCGTGCAGGTGCAACTGGACAAGGTGCCCTTCGGCGCCGTCGCCGAATGGCTGCAGGAGGTGCGCCAGGCGCAGCGCATGAAGGTGATCGACACGAACATCAAATACGTGGGCGCGACGGCCCTGGTCAACGTGACGGCGACGCTGCAAGGCCCCGCCGCCGCTGGCCGCTGACGGGTCCGATCGTGCCGATGGGGATTGAATCGCTGCCGCCGCTGCGCTTGCGCCGCCGGGCCGGGCCGGACGAGCGCACCGGCCTCGGCTGGCGTGTGCTGTGGTGTGGCGTGGCGCTGCTGGCCGTGGGCGCGACCGTGGTGGCGCAGTATCCGGCCGCGTGGGCGGCGGAACGCATTGCCGCAGCCACGGGGCACCGTGTTTTGCTGGCCGACAGCCAGGGCAGTATCTGGCACGGCAGCGCAACGCTCGCGCTGACCGCCGGCAACGGCGGCGCCGATGCGACCGTGCTGCCCGGCCGGCTGTCCTGGTCGATCGACATGCTGCCGCTGCTGACCGGCACGCTGCGCGCGCACCTGGCGCACGATCGCGCGCTGGAGAAGCCGGTCACGCTAACGGTCACGCCGGGGCATTGGGAGGCAGAGGCCGGCGCGGTCGCGCTGCCGGCATCGTTGCTGGAAGGCATTGGCGCGCCATTCAACACGCTCAAGCTGGATGGCCGGTTGCGGGCGCAGTGGACGCCGCTCTTGGGCCAATTCGGCCGCGGGAAAGGCCAGCCAAACACCGCCCAGGGCGCGCTGACTGTCACGCTCGAGCAGGTATCATCCAGCCTCAGCCGGGTGCGGCCGCTGGGCAGTTACCAGGCGGTGCTGTCGTTTGGCGGCGTGAGCGGTGCGCCGATGCAGTTGTCGCTGTCGACGCTGGCCGGGCCGCTCACCTTGCAGGGCCAGGGCACCCTTGGCCAGGGCGCGCATTTTGACGGGGTGGCCAGTGCCACACCGGAGTCGGAACCGCAATTGATTGGCCTGTTGAGTCTGCTGGGCCCGCGCGACGGGTCGCACCATCGACTCCGCTTTTGATCCTCAAGCCGGCGCGCGAGCCAGCGTGCCGACAACCATGAACGAGACCATGTACAACGCCTCTTCCCGACTCACCGTTCGCGCCATCGTCCTGGCATGCTGCGCAACAATGGTGGCCGGCTCGATGCCAGTCTTCGCCGCCCCGCCCAGCGCGGCATCCTCCCAGAACGGCGCTGCCGGCAATCCAGGGGATGAGGTCTCGCTGAATTTCGTCAACGCGGATCTGGACTCGGTGGTCAAGGCCGTGGGCCAGGCCACCGGCAAGAACTTCATCGTCGACCCGCGCGTGAAGGGCACCGTCAACCTCGTCACCGAAAAGCCGGTGACGCGTTCGCAGGCGCTGGAATCGCTGGGCTCGATCCTGCGCATGCAGGGCTACGCGATTGTCGAGGGCAACGGCTTCACCAAGGTCGTGCCGGAAGCCGACGCCAAGCTGCAGGGCTCCCCCACCAGCGTAGGCGCGGCGGGCTCGCGCGGCGGCGAGCAGGTCGTTACGCAGGTCTTCCGCCTGCAGCATGAATCGGCCAACAACCTGGTGCCGGTGCTGCGCCCGATGATCGCGCCCAACAACACGATCACCGCTTACCCGGCCAACAACACGCTGGTCATTACCGATTACGCCGATAACCTGCGCCGCATCGGCCGCATCATCGCGTCGATCGACACGCCCGTGGCCGGCGAAACCGAGCTGATTCCGCTGAGGAACGCCGTGGCCATCGACGTGGCGGCCACGCTGCAGAAGCTGCTCGATCCGTCTGCCGGTGGCGCAGGCGGGGCGGGCGCCGGCGCGGCGCTGTCGGACCCGAGCCTGCGTACGTCGGTCGTGGCAGAGCCGCGTTCGAATAGCGTGATGGTGCGTGCGTCGAGTGCGGCCCGTCTCGCCCAGGCCAAACAACTGATCGCCAAGCTGGACGTGCCGAACGCGCGCCCCGGCAATATCTGGGTGGTGCCGCTCAAGAATGCCAACGCGGTGCAGCTGGCCACTACGCTGCGTGCGATCGTCGCGGCCGACGCCACGCTGTCGGCCTCGGCATCCACCGGCCCGGGCGGCCAAAGCGCCGCGCAAGGCGCGACCTCGCAGCCCGCCGGCGGCGTGAACACCTCGCAGAATCAGAACACGCAGAACACCAACTACGGCAGCGGCTCGGGTTCGGGCAGCGGCTCGGGCAGCGGGAGCTCTTCGTTCCGCGCCTCGTTCGGGCAGAACAACACGCCCACCACCGGCGGCATCATCCAGGCCGATCCGGCCACCAACGCGCTCATCATCACCGCCAGCGAGCCGGTCTACCGCAACCTGCGCGCCGTGATCGACGACCTGGACGCGCGGCGCGCGCAGGTCTACATCGAATCGATGATCGTGGAAGTGACGGCCACCAAGGCGTCGCAGCTCGGCATCCAGTGGATGGTGGGCGCGGGCGGCCCGAACACCTACGGCGGCGGCGGCACCAACTTCGGCACCGGCTCAGGCAATCTGCTGACGCTGGCCGGCACGATTGCCACCATCACGACGGGCGGCATCGGCAGCACGGCGGCGCAGACGGCGCTGTCCAACGTGAACGTCGGGCAGCTCAACGGCGGCAACTTCGGCGTGTTCAACAAGGCCAGCGGCCTGGGCGCGATACTGTCGGCGCTGGGCTCGGACGGCTCGGTCAACGTGCTGTCGACCCCGAACCTGATCACGCTCGACAACGAAGAGGCCAAGATCCTGATCGGCCAGAACGTGCCGATCACCACCGGCTCGTATGCCCAGACAGGCACGTCGGCTTCGGTCACGCCGTTCCAGACGTTCGACCGCAAGGACGTCGGCATCACGCTGCGCGTCAAGCCGCAGATCACCGATGGCGGGCTGGTGAAGATGCAGATCTTCCAGGAGTCGTCGGCCGTGGTGCCGGGCACGCAGAATGCGACGCAGGGCCCCACCACCAACGTGCGCTCGATCGAGACCAATGTGCTGGCCAACGATGGCCAGGTCGTCGTGCTGGGCGGTCTGCTGGAAGACAACTACCAGGACGGCGAGCAGAAGGTGCCGGGCCTGGGCGACATTCCCATCCTGGGCGCGTTGTTCCGCTCGGAAAACAAGACACGTGTGAAGACCAACCTGCTGGTGTTCCTGCGCCCGATCATCCTGCGTACGGCCGATGCGACCGGCGCGCTGTCGGACAACCGCTACAACTACATGCGCGATACGCAGCAGGGCTTTGTCTCGCCGAACATGCTGCCGACCACGTCAGACAAGGACACGCCGGTGCTGCCCTCGCCCAGCGCGATGCGCCCGGCCGACAACTACGGCGATGTGTCGATCGTGCCGAAGGGCCCGGCCGGCACGCAGGTGCCCCCGGGCGCCCCGATGCCGATGCCGATGCCGCAGGGCACCACGCGCAGCCAGCCGCGCCTGCAGAATTTCGCGGCGCCGACCTCGGGCGGCTACGACGGCAACGCGCCGCGCAATGGCGGCTGACAACGGACAACGAACCATGGCCACGCAAGCTTCCACCACCGACGTCAGCACGCTGGAGCCGCCCTCGCAGTCCGCCGTGCGGCTGGTGCCGTATGCGTTTGCGCGCGACGCCAAGCTGCTCGTCGCGCGCCAGGACGTCGACACGCTGGAAGTGTGGGTCTGCCCCGAAACCTCGCGCACGGCGCTGGCTGAACTCGGCCGCGTGTTCGGCGCGCTGCAGCTGGTGACGCTCGACACGGCAGCACTGTCCACCGCCACGCAGACGGCCTACAACGCGCAGGACGGCAGCGCGGCCCAGGTGGTGGGCGAAGTGGAAGGCGAAGTCGATCTCTCCCGCCTGATGCAGGACATTCCGGCCGTGGAAGACCTGCTCGAATCCGAAGACGACGCGCCGATCATCCGCATGATCAACGCGCTGCTTACGCAGGCCGCGCGCGAAGGCGCATCGGACATTCACATCGAGCCGTTCGAGAATGCATCCGTCGTGCGCTTTCGCGTCGACGGCACGCTGCGCGATGTGGTGCGCCCGAAGAAGGCGCTGCACGGCGCGCTCATTTCGCGCATCAAGATCATGGCGCAGCTCGACATTGCCGAGAAACGCCTGCCGCAGGATGGCCGCATCACGCTGCGCGTGGGCGGGCGCCCGGTGGACGTGCGCGTGAGCACGCTCCCCACCGGCCACGGCGAGCGCGCGGTGCTGCGTCTGCTCGACAAGGAAGCCGGCCGGCTCGACCTCGGCAAGCTCGGCATGGGCGCCGGCACGCTGGCGCGCTTCGACCACCTGATCAACCAGCCGCACGGCATCGTGCTCGTCACCGGCCCGACGGGTTCGGGCAAGACGACCACGCTGTACGCGGCGCTGTCGCGGCTCGACGCGTCGTCCACCAACATCATGACGGTGGAAGACCCGATCGAATACGACCTCGACGGCATTGGACAGACGCAGGTCAACCCGAAGATCGACATGACCTTCGCCAAGGCCCTGCGCGCCATCCTGCGCCAGGACCCGGACGTGGTGATGATCGGGGAAATCCGCGACCTGGAAACCGCGCAGATTGCCGTGCAGGCCTCGCTGACGGGCCACCTGGTGCTGGCGACGCTGCACACGAACGATTCCGCATCTGCCGTGACGCGCTTGATCGACATGGGGATCGAACCGTTCCTGCTGTCGTCGTCGCTGCTGGGTGTGCTGGCGCAGCGCCTGGTACGTCGCCTGTGCGTGCATTGCCGCCGCGAAGAAGTGCTCGAACTCACGCCCGCAGAAGTGGAAGCCGTGGCCGGCACGCCGGTTGCCGATGGCGTGGCACCGGCCGCCCCGGCACGCAAATCGGTGTGGCATCACGTCGGCTGCGACCGTTGCAACCACTCCGGGTACCAGGGCCGCACCGGCGTGTACGAGCTGCTGACCGTCACGCCGGAAATCCAGACGATGATCCACCGCCAGGCCGCTGAATCCGAGATCAAGGCGTTCGCCATCGGCCAGGGCATGCAGACGATGCGCATGGACGCACAGCGCTGGATCGACACCGGTGCCACGTCGCTGGAAGAAGTGCTGCGTGTCACGCGCGACTAAGACGCGAATGAACGAATAGCGCATGCCAGCCTTCCGCTACGAAGCCGCCGACGCCACCGGCAAGACCGACAAGGGTGTCATCGAAGCCGACAGCGCGCGTCAGGCGCGCACGCTGCTGCGCGCACGCGGGCTGACGCCGCTGCTGGTCGACGCGCTGGGCGCACAGGACACCAAGCGCGGCGGGTCCAGCTTCGGCAAGCGGCTCTCGGCGCAGGAAAACGCGCTTGTCACGCGCCAGCTCGCCAGCCTGCTGGTGGCGGGCCTGCCGCTCGATGAAGCGCTGGCCGCGCTGGCCGATCAGGCCGAACGCGCCTACGTCGGCGAATTGCTCGCCGCCATCCGCGCGGAAGTGGTGGGCGGCAGCTCGCTGTCGGTGGCGCTGGCGCAGCATCCGAAGGATTTTCCCGACATTTACCGCGCCCTCGTTTCAGCGGGCGAGCACTCCGGCAACCTCGGCCTCGTCCTCTCGCGCCTGGCCGACTACATCGAGAGCCGCAACGCGCTCACATCGAAAATCAAGCTGGCCTTCACGTACCCCGCCATCGTCACGGTAGTGGCGTTTGCGATCGTGATCTTCCTGCTGTCGTACGTGGTGCCGCAGGTGGTCAGCGTGTTTGCCAACACCAAGCAGAAGCTGCCGACGCTCACGATCATCATGCTGTGGCTGTCGGACTTTGTGCGGAACTGGGGATGGCTGGCAGCGATCGTGCTGGTGGCGATTGGCGTGCTGATCCGCAATCTGCTCAAGCAGCCGGCGCTGCGGTTGTCATGGCACAAATGGCTGCTGACGGCGCCGCTGTTCGGCAAGCTCGTCCGCGGTTACAACACCGCGCGTTTTGCGAGCACGCTGGCGATTCTGACGAGTGCCGGCGTGCCGATCTTGCGTGGGTTGCAGGCAGCGGGGGAAACGCTGAACAACGTTGCGCTCAAGACCAACGTCGAGGATGCATCCACGCGCGTGCGGGAAGGGACTTCGCTGGCGCGGGCGTTAGCAGCGCAGAACCAGTTTCCGCCTGTGCTGGTGCATTTGATTCGCTCGGGTGAGGCGACGGGGAATCTGCCTGCGATGTTGGAGCGGGCTGCGCAAGGCGAGGCTCAAGAGTTGGAGCGCCGGACGCTGTTCCTTACTGGCTTGCTTGAGCCGGCGCTGATTTTGACGATGGGTGTGGTGGTGTTGTTGATTGTGTTGGCGGTGTTGATGCCGATTATTGAGATTAATCAGTTGGTGCACTGAGGTTTTTTGGGGCTTCTGGTCCACCCCCTTTCGTTCCCTGCCGGG
>NZ_VOSS01000094.1 GCF_007997035.1 Ralstonia sp. TCR112
CCACCAACAACCTCGAGCGCCAGAAGCAGGTCGCGTTCTCGAACAACATCTTCATCTACGGCATGTTGATGCTGGTGAAGAAGGATTCGGGCATCAAGGACTTCCCCGACCTGAAGGGCAAGACCGTGGTGACCACCGCCGGCACGACGGAAGACCGCATCCTGCAGAAGATGAATGGCGAGGCCAAGGACGCCGACAAGATGAACCTGATCCTCGCGAAGGATCACGGCCAGGCATTCCTGACGCTGGAATCGGGCCGCGCTGTGGCATTCGTGATGGATGAGCCGCTGTTGTACGGCGAGCGCACCAAGGCCAAGAACCAGGCCGACTGGGTGGTCACGGGCACCCCGCTGCAGACCGAAACCTACGCCTGCATGATGCGCAAGGACGATCCGGCGTTCAAGAAAGTGGCCGACGACGTGATTGCCGACCTGATGAAGTCGGGCAAGGCGAATGACCTGTACAAGAAGTGGTTCCTGTCGCCGATTCCGCCGAAGGGCCTGAACCTGAACTACCCGATGACGGCCGGCATGAAGGAGTTGTACGCGCGTCCGAACGACAAGGCGATCCAATAAGCCGCGTTGCCGTGCATCCAAAGAAAACGGGGAACAGTGTTCCCCGTTTTTTATTTGGCCGCCCGCTGCGTGAAGGTTCAGGCCGGTTCGCTCCACGGCGAACGGATGTCGGCCAGGAAGCGCTGCGCACGTGGATGTTGCGGGCGTTGGAAGAAATCTTCCGGCGTGGCGCGTTCCAGCACCTGACCCTGGTCCATGAACAGGACGCGGTCGGCCACCTCGCGCGCGAATCCCATTTCGTGTGTGACGCAGACCATGGTCATGCCGTCGCGGGCGAGGTCCTTCATGACCAGCAGCACCTCGTTCACCATCTCCGGGTCGAGCGCGGAGGTCGGCTCGTCGAACAGCATCACGGGCGGCTTCATGGCCAGGGCGCGCGCGATGGCCACGCGCTGCTGCTGGCCGCCCGACAGCTCGCCGGGGTAGGCGCCGGCCTTGTGGGGCAGGCCCACGCGTTCGAGCAGACGCATCGCAAAGTCCTTCGCTTCCTGTGGTGCCATGCGCTTGAGCTGCACCGGCGCCAGCGTGCAGTTCTGCATGACGGTCAGGTGCGGAAACAGGTTGAACTGCTGGAACACGAAGCCGATGCCGCTGCGCAGCACGTTGACGTCCACGCCCGGCGCATGCACTTCATGCCCGTTCACGACGATGCGGCCTTTCTGAATGGCTTCGAGCCGGTTCAGTGTGCGGATGAGCGTCGACTTGCCCGAGCCCGACGGTCCGCACACGACCAC
Source organism: Ralstonia sp. TCR112 (assembly GCF_007997035.1). Lineage (GTDB taxonomy): Bacteria > Pseudomonadota > Gammaproteobacteria > Burkholderiales > Burkholderiaceae > Ralstonia > Ralstonia edaphi. Next base: position 1,310 of record NZ_VOSS01000094.1, read on the forward strand.
CACTTCGCCCTTGGCAACGGTTTCGTTGATGTCGACCAGCGCATGGTAATCGCCGTACCACTTGTCGACGTGTTCGATCGTGATCATGTTCATGGTTTGGACGGGGCGCTAGCTGCAAGGCGGCGCTCCAGATAAAACGCCACGCGCGTCAGGCTGAAGCACATGATGAAGTAGCTGATGCCGAGCAGGCCGTACACCTCGGCGGACTTGACCATCACGGCGGTGCTGATCTGCCCGGCCACGAACGACACCTCGGGCAGGCTGATGATGTAACCGAGCGAGGTCTCCTTGATGGTCGACACGAGCTGATTGACCAGCGACGGCAGCATGTTGCGCAGCGCCTGCGGCAGGATCACGCGGCGCATCGCCTGCATATACGACAGGCCGAGCGAGCGGGCGCTTTCCATCTGCCCGCGCGGCAACGCCTGGATGCCTGCACGCACGATCTCCGCCAGATATGCGCCGTCGAAGATCACCAGCGCGGTCAGCATGGTGCTGAACTGGTCCGTGCGCTGGCCGGTAACGGACGGGAGCAGGAAATACGCCCAGAAGATCACCATCAGCAGCGGCGTGCCGCGCACGACATAGACGAGCGCGGTGGCCGGCCAGCGCAGCGCGGCAATCGGGCTGACGCGGCACAGGCCCAGCAGGATGCCCACCGGCAGCGCGAGCACGAGGCCCGCGGATGCCAGCAGGAACGTCAGCGCCAACCCGCCCAGCGGCCCATTCGGGTACTGACCGATCAGGTAGTAGATACCGTAGGTTTGAATGAGATCGAGCATGGCTACAGCGTCCGGACGGGGTAGCGATGCTGATACCAGGCGGAGAACACCGTGATCGCGATCGAGATGGTCAGATAGGCCGCGGTGGCAAACGCAAACGCCTCAAAGCCGCGGAACGTGGCGGACTCCACCTGCTGCGCCTGGTACATCAATTCGGCCACGCCGATCACCATGGCAATGCTGGAGTTCTTCCACAGGTTCAACGTCTGGCTGACCAGCGGCGGAACCGTCACGCGCAGCGATTGCGGCAGCACCACCAGCCGCATGGCCTGCAGGAACGAGAGCCCGAGCGCGCGGCTGGCCTCAAGCTGTTCCTTCGGGATCGAGCGGATGCCGCTGCGGATGTCTTCCGCCATGTAGGCAGCCGTGTAGAGCACGAGCGCAATGACGGCGCTCGCGGCCTCGTAGTTCATGCTGTAGAGCCAGTCCCGGATGAACTCCGGCAGGATCTGCGGCGCACCGAAATACCAGAACAGCATGTGGGCGAGCAGCGGCACGTTGCGGATGGCTTCGACATAGGTCTGGCCGATGCCGCGCAATGGTGCAGCCGGCGACAGACGCAGCAGCGCCACCACGATGGCAAGCGGCAGCGCCAGCACGAAAGCCAGCACGGAAAGCTTGATCGACAGGAAGAAACCGCTGACGAGCCACTGGTGATACTGCCCCGAGAGCAGCATCGACAAATCAAAATGGGGCATGGAGATTCACCGCCCGGACGCAGTTCAGATACCGGTCCGGGCGGCCCGACCTTTAGCGATTAATCGATCTTGTCGGTAGAAATCTTGAAGGTGCGCTGCGGGAAGGCCATCTTCGTATTCGGGCCGAACCACTTGTCGAACAGCTTCTGCGCCTCGCCGCTCTTTTCCATGCCGAGCAGCACGTCGTCGACCTGCTTCTTGAAGGCGGGCTCGCCCTTGCGGATGCCCAGTGCCAGGTGTTCGGTCGACAGGTTTTGCGGCAGCAGCGCGTAATCCTTGGCCGCCGGGCCCATCTTGGCCATGTTGCCGATCAGCGTGGTTTCGTCGTTCACGTAGGCGACGCCCTTGCCTTGCTGCAGCGCCAGCAGCGCCTGCGGGCTGTTGTCGAACGAGACAACGTCGGCGTTCTTGATGGTCTTGGCAATGTTGGCTTCCATGGTGGAGCCCTTGACCGTCAGGAGCTTCTTGCCATCAAGCTGGGCGAGCGACGTGATGCCGCTGCTCTTCTTCACCATGGCCTTCTGGCCGGTGATGAAGGTCGACACCGAGAAGTCGATCTGCGCCTCGCGCTCCTTGTTGTGCGTGAGCGAGGCGGCCAGCAGGTCCACGCGGCCTTGCTGCAGTTCGGGCAGGCGGGCGGCCACGGCCAGTTGCTTGAGCACGGGCTTGACGCCCAGGCTCTTGGCGATGGCGTCGCACATGTCGACGTCGTAGCCGACGATCTCGCGGCTCATCGGGTCCTTCAGGAAGCTGAACGGCTCGTCGGTGCCGAGCACGCCGCAGACAAGTTCGCCCTTCTTCTTGATGTCGGAAACTTGATCAGCATGCGCGGTGGTGGCGACCAGGGTTGCCGCGGCCAGGATGGCGGCACCCGCAAATTGCGTCAGACGTCGGTTTGTTTTCATCGGATTTCCTCCTTGACGACTTCGGTGGTGAACAGTGTGCGAATCGAGTTCGGATCGGGGATCGCCCGCGAGCATACCGGCATATGCGCGCTTTGCATGCGCGCACTTCGGATAACCATATGACGGCGAGCGGAACGCCCAACTATAGTCCATGCCGATACGGCGCAGATGGCGGTTGGCAGGCAGGGCGGGGTGCAATGCACAGGCGGGATGTTTGGGTTGCCGGGGTTGGATGCGTGCAGCCCGGTAAGGCTGGCGCAGCAAGGCAGGGGCCCGGCAGACGTTGGATGAAATGGGACTTTGTCTGCCATTAATGACATGGCAGCCGACTGCACTCCATCAGGGGATTCCCGGGGCGGAACGTGGGCCTACAGCGCGCCGCAGATCGATTCGTTGATGGGCACGTCGCCCACGGTCTCGTGGTCGTTGCCGCGATAGCGGTAGACCAGGCTCAAGCCCAGGCGCGTGAGGATGCGCACGTCGCCGTTGTTGCAGATGTTCTTCTGCAGGATCGGCACGAAATTCAGCCGGAAGCCCTGCGATGCAGCCGAGTGCGCCGCGTAGTTGGTCAGCGTGATGACGAAGACGAGGTTCTTCTTCTGCGCCAGCGAGCATTGCGCCAAGGAGGTCTCGCGGTCGAGCGGGACAGGGGTGAAGCGGTTGATTTCGGCGCAGGCCTGGGCGAGGGCGCGGTCTGCATTGCGGGCGGGGCCCGTGAGGGCCGGCACGCCGGCGGCGGCCGTGCTGCGCCCCGTGGCGGCGCCTACCAGCATGCGGGCCAGTGGCGTCAGCTCCTGCATGGCGGTCGCCAGCGGCGTCGATTGTGCCCACACAGGGCTGGACAGCAAGGGCAGGGCAAGCGCCAGGATGCACGACGCATGCGCCCGGCGATGGCGGCCTTTCACATCCAGACCGGTGTGAATGGCGGTGTGTTGAGTCACAGACATCCTCTTTGCCCACGGAGCCACAATTTTATTGAAAAAACTGTCGGGATGCGAGGCGCGCAGCGCACCGGGCACTGCCGCTTTTAACTCAGATCAGGTGCGTACCCGCACCATGGCCGAAATGCGCTCGGCCGCCTGCTGCAGCGGACCGAGAAACTGCTTCGTCATCTGTTTGCCTGAAGTCCGGTTGGCCTGCCCGCTGATGTTCATGGCGGCGATGATATCGCCTGCACGATTGCGGATCGGCGCCGATAGCGAAATCAGCCCTTCCTCAAGCTCCTGGTCGACCAGCGCCCAACCCTGTTGGCGCACGCCGGCTATGACTTCCTTCAGTGCGTCGACGTCTGTAATGGTGCGCTGCGTGCGTGGGCGGCGGTCCGACTCACGCAGTGCGATGTCCAACTGATCCTCGGGCAGGCCCGACAGCAGCACGCGGCCCATCGACGTACAGAACGCCGGCAGGCGGCTGCCGACCGACAGGTTCAGCGCGATGATCTTCTGCGTGGGCACGCGCAGAACGTAGACGATTTCCGTCCCATCCAATACCGAGGCAGAGCAACTTTCGTGCACCGTCTGCACGAGCTCTTCCATCACCGGCTCGGCGAGGTTCCAGAACGGCATCGAGGTGAGGTAGGCGAACCCAAGGTCGAGGATCTTGGGCGTGAGGCGGAAAAGGCGGCCTTCAAAGCTGACATAGCCGAGGCTGACCAGCGTGAGGAGGATGCGCCGGGCGCCGGCGCGGGTCAGGCCCGTGGCCTCGGCGACTTCGGAAAGCGTCTGCTCCGGGCGTTCGGCGTTGAACGCGCGGATGACCGACAGCCCTCGCGCAAAGGACTGGACGTAGGAATCGCTGGGTTTTTCGGTGGGCAGTTCGGCGGCAGACATGCAAAGACAGGCAAAAGCGGTGCACTGGCCTCAAGACTACTGGCATTGCCCCGGTTTCGCCACTCGAACACTCGATCGGGATGCGTACGCCTTGACACGCTCGGGAGGTGAGGCGTAGATTCGTTCTTGGATCGAACGTTGGTTCTAACAGCGAACAAACGAGAGGCAAGGTAAGCCCGGGCCGGACAGCAAAGGCCTGTGTCGATCCGATCGTCAACAGGAGACTCGCAGGCCGCCCCGTTGCGGCTCGGCCATGTCCGGCCCCCGCGATGCTCCGCCCTGCGCCAGCCATCGAGAATGTGCGGCGCCCTTGCCGGAGAATGCACGTGATCAACAAGCTTTGTCCGTCTGTGGAGGCCGCTCTGGCCGATATCCCGGACGGTGCCACCATCATGATCGGCGGGTTCGGTGCCGCCGGCATGCCATCGGAACTCATCGACGGGCTGATCGCGCACGGCGCGCGTGAGCTGACCATCATCAACAACAACGCCGGCAACGGCGAGACGGGCCTGGCCGCGCTGCTCAAGGCGCGCCGCGTACGCAAGATCGTCTGCTCGTTCCCCCGCCAGGCCGATTCGTATGTATTCGATGCGCTCTACCGCGCCGGCGAGATCGAACTGGAGCTCGTGCCGCAAGGCAACCTGGCCGAGCGCATCCGCGCTGCAGGTGCCGGCATTGGTGGGTTTTTCTGCCCGACCGCCTACGGCACGCAATTGGCCGAAGGCAAGGAAACGCGCATCATCGACGGCAAGCCGTACGTGTTCGAGCTACCGCTGACAGCCGACTACGCCCTCATCAAGGCCCTGCGCGCTGACCGCTGGGGCAATCTCGTCTATCGCAAGACCGCACGCAACTTCGGGCCGGTGATGGCCATGGCGGCCAAGTGCACCATCGCGCAGGTCAGCGAGACGGTGGAACTGGGCGAGCTGGACCCCGAGCACATCGTCACGCCCGGCATTTTTGTGAAGCGCGTCGTGAAGCTCGTCTCCGCGCAACCCGCCAAGGAGGCCGCATGAGCGCCGAAACTACCGCCAAGATCCAGCGCTGGACGCGCGATCAGATCGCTGCCCGTGTGGCGCGTGATATTCCCGATGGGTCGATCGTCAACCTCGGCATCGGCCTGCCGACCCTGGTGGCGAACCAACTGCCGGCCGATCGCGAAATCATCCTGCACACCGAGAACGGCCTGCTCGGCATGGGCCCGGCGCCCGCTCCCGGGCAAGAAGACGAAGACCTCATCAACGCCGGCAAGCAGCCCGTCACCGTCAAGCCGGGTGCCTCGTTCTTCCATCACGCCGATTCGTTTGCCATGATGCGGGGCGGCCATCTCGACTATTGCGTGCTCGGTGCCTTCCAGGTGTCGGCCACGGGTGACTTGGCCAACTGGCACACCGGAGCACCGGATGCGATTCCCGCCGTGGGCGGCGCGATGGACCTGGCTATTGGTGCCAAGCGCGTCTTCGTCATGATGGAGCACCAGACCAAGCAGGGCGAAAGCAAGATCGTGCCGTCGTGCACGTACCCGCTGACGGGCATCGGCTGTGTCGATACCATCTACACCGACCTTGCCGTGATCGACATCACGCACGAGGGGCTGGTGGTGCGCGAGATGGCCGACGGCCTTGATTTCGATACGCTGCAGACGATGACGGCCGCGCCGTTGCGTCGTGCCTAGAACCATTGGAGACAGAACCATCATGACCGAAGCCTTTATCTGCGACGCCATCCGCACCCCCATCGGCCGATACGGCGGCAGCCTGTCCGCCGTGCGCGCGGATGACCTGGGTGCCGTGCCGCTCAAGGCGCTGATGGCGCGCAACCCGCAGGTCGACTGGTCAGCCATCGACGACGTGATCTTCGGCTGCGCCAACCAGGCGGGCGAAGACAACCGCAACGTGGCGCGCATGTCGTCGTTGCTGGCCGGGTTGCCCGACAGCGTGCCGGGCTCGACCATCAACCGCCTGTGCGGCTCGGGCATGGACGCCACCGGCACCGCCGCGCGTGCCATCCGCTCGGGCGAAACCGGGCTGATGATCGCGGGCGGCGTGGAAAGCATGAGCCGCGCGCCGTTCGTGATGGGCAAGGCGGCCACCGCCTTCTCGCGCGATGCTGCCATCTACGACACCACCATCGGCTGGCGCTTCATCAACCCGCTGATGAAGGCGCAATACGGTGTCGACTCGATGCCCGAGACCGCCGAGAACGTCGCCACCGACTACAAGATCAACCGCGAAGATCAAGACCGCTTCGCGCTGCGCAGCCAGGCGAGCGCCGCACGTGCGCAGGAAGACGGCACGCTGGCGCAGGAAATCACGCCGGTGACGATCCCGCAGAAGAAGGGCGATGCCATCGTCGTCAGCCGCGACGAGCATCCGCGCGCGACAACCATGGAAGCGCTCGCCAAGCTCAAAGGCGTGGTGCGTCCGGATGGCACGGTGACGGCCGGCAATGCGTCGGGCGTGAACGATGGCGCCTGCGCGCTCCTCCTTGCCAATGAAGAATCCGCCAAGCGCTTTGGCCTGACGCCGCGTGCGCGCATCGTCGGCATGGCCACGGCCGGCGTGCCGCCGCGCGTGATGGGCATTGGTCCGGCACCGGCGTCGCAAAAGCTGCTCAAGCAGCTGGGACTGACCATCGACCAGATGGATGTGATCGAGCTGAACGAGGCGTTTGCCGCGCAGGGCTTGGCCGTGACGCGACAACTGGGCCTGCGTGATGACGACCCGCGCGTCAACCCGAACGGCGGCGCCATCGCACTCGGTCACCCGCTCGGCATGAGCGCGCGCGCCTGGTGACCACGGCGATGTATCAGCTGCAACGCACCGGTGGGCGCTACGCGCTGTGCACCATGTGCATCGGCGTGGGTCAGGGCATTGCACTGGTCATCGAACGCGTTTGAGTTTGACACGGCCATGACCAGCGGACTGCTCGATCGCGCCTTCTCCACACCGGCCATGCTGGCGGTGTGGTCCGATGCCGCCACGGTGCGCGCGATGCTCGATGTGGAGGCCGCGCTGGCGCAGGCCGAAGGCGCGGTTGGCGTGATTCCGGCCGAAGCCGTGGCGCCGATTCGCGCGGTGTGCGCCAAGGCGACATTGGATCTGGACGCGCTCGGCAATGCCGCTGCCAGCGCAGGCAACCTGGCGATCCCGCTGGTCAAGCAACTGACTGCCGCTGTTGCACAGCACGATGAAAACGCCGCGCGCTACGTGCACTGGGGCGCCACCAGTCAGGACATCATCGATACCGGCTTGATGCTGCAGTGGCGGCAATCGGCCGCATTGCTCGAAGCGGATTTGCAAAAGCTGGCCGACGCGCTGGCTGCACTGGCGCAACGTCATCGCAATACGCCGATGGTGGCGCGCACGTGGTTGCAGCAGGCCCTGCCGACGACGTTCGGGCGCAAGGTTGGGGGCTGGCTGGAAGCGGTGCATCGCGCGCAGGATCGTTTTGCCGCGCTGCGCGCGCATGTGCCCGTGCTTCAGTTTGGCGGGGCGGCAGGCACGCTTGCCAGCTTGGGCGAACATGCACGCGCAGTCGCTCAAACGCTGGCGCACGAACTTGATCTGCCGCTGCCAGCACTCTCTTGGCACGGCGAGCAGGATCGAATCGCCGACATCGGTACGACGCTCGCGTTGCTGACCGGCACACTGGGCCATTTCGCGCGCGATCTCTCGCTGATGATGCAAACAGAGGTTGGCGAAGTTGCGGAGCCGTCCGGTGCCGGCAAGGGCGGTTCTTCCACCATGCCGCATAAGCGCAACCCGGTTGGCTGCGCGACGGTGCTGGCTGCGGCCACGCGCATGCCGGGTTTGGCCAGCACGCTGCTGGCCGCGCTACCGCAGGAGCACGAGCGCGCGCTCGGCGGTTGGCAGGCGCAGTGGGCGACGTTGCGCGAGATGGCCTGTCTCGCGGCGGGCGCGCTCGATCGCATGTGCGAGATCGTCGGAGGTTTGCAAGTCGACGCTGCTCGCATGCACGCAAATCTAGACCTTACGCACGGCCTGATTCTCGGTGAAGCCGTGATGCTGGCGCTGGGGGCGGATCTTGGGCGCCTGCAGGCGCACCATGTGGTCGAAGCTGCCAGCCGCAAAGCGGTACAAGAGAACAAGACGCTGCATGACGTACTGGCGCAGGATGCCGACGTTCTTCGCATCTGGGGTGCGACCGCGCCGCAACGGCTGAGCGCGCTGCTCGACCCCACTCATTACCTTGGCGATGCGGGCGCCGCTGTCGACCGCGTGCTCGCAGAGCATGCCCGCCGCCATTCCTGAAAACGCATTCCACGGAGACACCATGCCCTGGCTTGAACACGACAACGTCCGCCTGTATCACGAATTCGACGATGGGCCCGCCACGGGTAAGCCGGTGCTGGTGCTGTCGAACTCTCTCGGCACCAACCTCGGCATGTGGGAGCCGCAGCTCGACGCGTTGCGCCAGCACTTCCGCCTGCTGCGCTACGACCAGCGCGGCCACGGGCAATCGAGCGTGCCGGACGCGCCATTTGGCGTCGCGCAACTCGGCGGTGATGTGCTTGCGCTGCTCGACCACTACAACATTGAGCTGGCGCTGTTCTGCGGCCTGTCGATGGGCGGGCTGACCGGCCTGTGGCTGGCCGCGCATCACGGCGAGCGTTTCCCGCGCATGGTCGTGACGAACACCGCCGCGCTGATCGGCACGCAGCAAAGCTGGAATACGCGCATCGCGCAGGTCGAGCAGGGCGGGATGGCAAGCATTACGGAAACGGTGCTGGAGCGCTGGTTCACGCAGGGCTACCGCGATGCCAACGCCAGCCGCGTCGACATCGTCAAGGCGATGTTGCTGTCCACACCGGACGCCGGCTACAACGGCAACTGCGCGGCCATTCGCGATGCGGATTTGCGCGCGCAACTGCAGAACATCCGCGTGCCGATGCTGGTGATCGGCGGCACGCACGATATCTCCACGCCGGCTGCACAGACCAAGCTCATTGCCGACGGCGTGCCGGGCGCCCAGTACATCGAACTGTCTGCCGGCCACCTCGCCAACTGGGAGCAGGCTGACGGCTACACCGAAGCGCTGGTCAGCTTCTTGACGACCGGCGTGGCACGCGAGGTCGCCCATGGATGATCGCGAACGCTACGCTGCCGGCATGGAAGTGCGCCGCGCTGTGCTGGGCGATGCCCACGTCGACCGCGCCAACGCTGCCCAGACTGACCTCACCGCACCGTTTCAAGACCTCATCACACGGTACGCCTGGGGCGAAATCTGGACGCGCCCGGGCTTGCCGCGCCACACCCGCAGCCTGCTGACGATCGCCATGATGGTCGCCCTCGGCCGCGACGGCGAGTTGCGTTTGCACCTGCGCGCTGCCGCCAACAACGGTGTTACGCGCGACGAGATCCAGGAAACGCTCCTGCAGACCGCCATCTACTGCGGCGTGCCGGCTGCCAACCATGCCTTCCATCTCGCGCAGACGGTGTTTGCCGAGATGGATGCGGAGGGCGCTGCGAAGAAGTAACACCGCCGTCTCCGGAGAGACGCCACGCAACACACCGGGCAAACCGGCCGCCGAGCTGGAAAAAAAGCCCAAGGAGGAGACCCATGCTCAGCGCACTGGGTGTGTTGTTCGACGGGCTGGCCTACGGCAGCCTGCTATTCCTCATCAGCATCGGCCTGTCGGTCACGATGGGCTTGATGAACTTCATCAACCTCGCCCACGGGGCGTTCGCCATGGCGGGCGGCTATGTGTGCGTGGTGCTGATGAACCGCCTCGGCGTGCCGTTTCTGGCGACGCTGCCCATCGTTTTCCTTGTCACCGCAGCTATCGGTTTTGTGCTGGAGCGCACGCTGTATCGGCGGCTCTATCGCGCGAGCCCGCTCGATCAGGTGCTGTTCTCCATCGCGCTCGTTTTCATGGCGATGGCGGGGGCGACTTACGTGTGGGGCCCGTCGCAGCAACCGGTTGAACTGCCCGAGATGCTGCGCGGGCAATGGCGGGTTTTCGATAGCGGATTGGAAGTCGGGCGCTATCGCGTGTTCCTGATTGGCGTCGTGATTGCGCTGACGGCGCTGCTCGCGTGGCTGGTCGAGCGCACGCGCTTCGGCGCGCAGGTGAGGGCGTCCGTGGACAACCAGCAGGCATCTGCAGGGCTGGGCATCAACGTGAGCCTGGTGTTTTCCGTCACGTTCGCGCTGGGCTCGGGGTTGGCAGGGCTGGGCGGCGGATTGGGCATCGACGTGCTCGGGATCGACCCGGCCTTCCCGATCAAATACATGGTGTACTTCCTGCTCGTGGTGGCAGTCGGCGGCGCCGGTTCCATCAAGGGCACATTGCTGGCGGCGCTTGTGCTCGGCGTGTTCGACGTAGCCGGCAAGTACTACGTGCCCGATGTGGGCGCGTTCGTCATCTACGGGTTGATGGTCGTGCTGCTCGTGCTGTTCCCGAGCGGTTTGCTGGGGAGGCGCGCATGAGTGTGCTGCAGCAGTTGAGGCGGTCAGCCCGGCCTGTTGAGGGCTCCGCCGCACATGGGTTGCCGGAAGCACGGTGGTCACCGTTCGAGATCGCGTTCTGGTGCGTGCCGATTGCGGTGTTCTTTCTTCTTCCCGATTACCTTGTCTTCGGCAGCCAGGTGCTGATCGTCGGGCTGTTTGCGTTGTCGCTCGATCTGGTGCTCGGCTATGCGGGCATCGTGTCGTTGGGGCATGCAGGCTTCTTCGGGCTTGGCGCCTACACCGCCGGACTGCTCGCGGCGCATGGCTGGGGTGAACCGCTCAGCGGTCTGGCTGTTGGTGCTGTCGTGGCTGCGCTGGCCGGCTTCTGTGTGAGTTTTCTCGTCGTGCGCGGCCAGGATCTGACGCGGCTGATGGTCACGCTCGGCATCGGCCTGATGCTGTATGAAGCGGCCAACAAGATGGCGTTTCTCACGGGCGGTGTTGATGGCCTTTCCGGTGTGACGATGCGCAACCTGCTCGGCACGTTCGAGTTCGACCTGGAGGGGCGCACGGCTTACGTCTACAGCCTGGCCGTGCTGTTTCTGGTGTTTGTAGGGTTGCGTCGCCTGGTGCGCTCGCCGTTCGGGTTGTCGCTGCGCGGCATTCAGCAAGGGCCGAAGCGCATGCCGGCCATCGGCGCGAATGTTCGCATGCGGCTGGTGGCCGCGTTTACCGTGAGTGCGGCGATTGCCGGTGTTGCAGGCGCCTTGCTCGCGCAGACGACGCAATTTGTCGGATTGGATTCGCTGGGCTTCTCGCGTTCGGCAGAGTTGCTGATCATGCTCGTGCTGGGCGGTGCCGGGCGGTTGTACGGCGCGCTGATCGGCGCCGCGGTGTTCATGATTGCGCAGGACGTGTTGGCCGGCATCAATCCTGTCTATTGGCAGTTCTGGATCGGCCTGCTGCTGATGGTGATCGTGCTGTTTGCGCGCGGCGGCATTCTCGGCGGGTTGGAGGCTGCCGTATCCGCAGTCAAGGCGCTTGGTGCTCGCAAGGGAGGTGCGTCATGACTGCGCCCACGATGCATCCTCCGCCCACATTGAGCACGCGCGGCCTGTCCCGGCGCTGGGGCGGCTTTCACGCCAATTCCGATATCTCGCTGTCTTTTGCGCCCGGCGCGCGCCACGCGTTGATCGGCCCGAACGGCGCGGGCAAGACGACCTTCATCAATCTGCTCACCGGCACGCTCGCACCCACGGCGGGCCAGGTGCTGCTGGACGATGAAGACATCACCCGGTTGCCCGCGCACCAGCGCGTCAAGCGCGGCATCACGCGCACATTCCAGATCAACACGTTGTTTCCGGGATTGACGGTGCTGGAATCGGTGATGCTCGCCATCTTCGAGCGCACGGGCGCGTCGTGGCATTGGCACCGTACCGTCGCATCTCACAAGGATGCCCGCGACGAAGCGATGGCATTGCTGTGCCGCCTGCAACTCGGCGCCGACGCGCTGTCGCCCACGCATGCCTTGCCTTACGGCAAACAGCGTCTGGTGGAAATCGCCCTGGCGCTCGCGACGCATCCGCGCATCCTGCTCCTCGACGAGCCTGCCGCCGGCATCCCGAGCGGACAAAGTACCGAACTGTTCGAGGTCATCGCCAGCTTGCCACGCGACATCACGATCCTCTTCATCGAGCACGACATGAACCTCGTGTTCCGCTTTGCCGAGCGCATCAGCGTGTTGGTCGCCGGGCGCGTGCTGACCGAAGGCACGCCGCAGGAGATCGCCGCCGACCCGCGGGTGCGTGAGGTCTACCTGGGGGAGGCTGAGCATGCGTGAACTGTTGTCGTTCGAACATGTGACCGCCGGCTACGGCAATGCAGTCGTGCTGGATGATGTGTCGTTCGCCTTGGAGACCGGCGGCAGCCTCGCGCTGCTGGGTCGCAACGGTGTCGGCAAGACCACGCTGCTCGCCACGCTGATGGGCTTTACGCGCCTGCACGGTGGGCGTATCCGCTGGCAAGGCGCGGATATCGCCAAGGTGCCGCCGCACCGGCGTGCCCGTGCGGGGCTCGGCTGGGTGCCGCAGGAGCGATGGATGTTTCCGTCGCTGACGGTGGAAGAGCATCTGACCGCCGTGGCGCGACCCGGCGCCTGGGATGTGGCGCGCGTCTACAAGACGTTTCCGCGTTTGCAGGAGCGGCGCCGCAATCTCGGCAATCAGCTGTCGGGCGGGGAGCAGCAAATGGTCGCCATCGCCCGCGCGCTGATGACGAATCCCGCGCTGCTGCTATTGGATGAACCGATGGAAGGCCTCGCGCCGATCATCGTGCAGGAGCTTGGCCGCGCCATCCGCGCGCTCGTTGAGGAGGGCGGCATGGCCGTGATCGTGGTGGAGCAGCATGCGCGTCTGGCGCTGCAACTCACGCAGCGCGCGGTGGTGCTCGATCGAGGCCGGATCGTGCACGCATCCGCCAGCGCCGATCTGCTGGCCGATGCGCCGTTGCTGCAACGGCTCGTGGCGGTTGCGTAGTGCTTATTTGCCCGGGTCCTTCACGTCGGCAAACTTGTCGAACTCGACGTTGTACAGCTCGTTGCCGACTTTCTCCACCTTGCGGATGTAGACGGTCTGCACCACGTCGCGCGTGGCCGGGTCGATGGTGATCGGCCGCGCGGGCTGTCGATCTTCATGCCCTTGAAGGCGGACATGGCCTTCTCGCCGTCGATCTTGCCGCCGAGCTTGTTGATCACGTTGTAGATCGCGCCGATGCCGTCATACGCGGCCACCGCCATGAAGTTCGGGCGGCCGGCGCCCGGGTTCGCCTCGGCGAAGGCCTTCAGGAAGGCTTTGTTCTGCGGCGAGTCGTGCGCGGCCGAGTAGTGGAACGACGTGATGACGCCCAGCGTCGAGTCGCCCATCGCGGGCAGCACGTGGTCGTCGGTCAGATCGCCTGTCGCGATGACCTTGATCCCGGCCTGCGCCAGCCCGCGCTCGCGGAAGCCTTTCATGAATGCCACACCTTGCTCGCCGGCCGGCAGGAAGACGAACACGGCTTGCGGCTTGGCATCTTTCACGCGCTGGATGAACGGCGCGAATTCAGGATTGCGCAGCGGCACGCGCACCGCTTCCATGATCTGGCCGCCGCCCGCCGTGAACGTCTGCTTGAATGCGTTCTCCGCATCGACGCCGGGCGCGTAATCGGCCACCACGGTGGCCACCTGCTTGATGCCGTTCTTCAGCGCCCACGAGGCGATCGGCGTGGAGACCTGCGGCAGCGTCATCGACACACGCGTCACATAGTCCGACTTGGTCGTGATCGACGACGACGCTGCATTGAAGATCACCATCGGCTTCTTGGCCTGCTGCGCGATGGGCGCCACAGCCAGCGCTTCGGGCGTCAGGCCGAAGCCCGCGAGGAAATCCGCCTTGTCGCGCACCACCAGTTCCTGTGCGAGCCGCTTGGCCACGTCCGGCACGGGGCCGGTCGTGTCCTTTACGATGATCTGCACCTGACGCCCACCGGCGGTCGTGCCGTGCAGCTTCTGATACGCCTTGATGCCGTCTTCCATCTGCTTGCCATAGTCGGCAAACGGGCCTGAGAAAGGCGCGATCAGGCCAATCTTGATCGGCTCTTCCGCAAAGGCGGGCAGGCCGATCGTGAGCGCACCGGCAACGGCGGTGAGCAGCAGCACACGACGTTTCATGAAGGTCTCCAAAGGTTGATTGGCAAGCGTGAGCCGAGAGACACCGCAACGGCGTCGCCTGCGCGTGCCAGCGATCCTAAAGGCTCCGTGTTCGCAATGCAATCGAGTGTTCGGATTGTGAACGCCGACCGGTCGCGCGATTACTTCGTGTTCTTGCGTTTGGCGGGTTGATGGCCGGGCTCGCGCCATTCATCCGCCTCGTCGTTGAATAGCGTCGACACCAGGGCGCGAAACCACTGGCTGCGCGCGTCGTTGTGAAACTTCCGATGCCAATGCTGCTTGAGATCGAAGCTCGGCAGCTCCAGCGGGGGCTCCATCACGCAGATGTTGGCGTGCGATTGCATGAACGACAGCCCCACGGCGTGCGGCACCGTCGCAATCAAATCCGTGCGTGCGAGGATGAACGGGATGCTCATGAAATGCGGCGTGAGCAGCGCAGGGGTGCGGCGGATGCGCTTGCGTTCAAGGAAGCGCTCGTACAGTTCCTGGCTACGCCCCTCAGCGCGCACCACGGCGTGCCCGTATTCCAGAAACTGCGCCATCGACAACTTTTTGTTGCCGCCGCGCGTGACGGGGTGATCGGCCCGCACGATGCAGGTGAAGTAGTGCGTGAACAGCCGCTGCTGGAAGAAGTTGTTCTTCTTCAGGTCGGGGAAGTAACCCACCGCAAGGTCGAGCGAACCGGTCTCCAGCGCGCGTTCGAGCTGCGCTGGAGGCAACGATACGGATTGTATGGACGCGTGCGGCGCCTGCCGCGCCATCGCCTCGACAATGCGCGGCAGGAAGACCATTTCACCCACGTCCGACAGCGAGATCGAGAACGTGTGCGTGGTCGTGGCCGGATCGAACGCGCCGGTCTCCAGAATGCCTTCCCGCACACGGGCCAGGACGTCGCGCGCTGCAGGAATGAGCGCCAGCGCCCGCGGCGTCGGCTCCATGCCGCGCGAGGTGCGTACGAACAACGGGTCGTCGAACGCAGTGCGCAGCTTGCCCAACGCAGTGCTCACGCCCGGCTGGCTCATCCCGAGCTGCTGCGCCGCCATGCTCACACTGCGCGCGTCATGCAACGCCAGCAGGATCGGCAACAGGTTCAGATCAAAGTCGGGCAGCGTAGACATGGCGATGGATTATCTGAATCAGCAATAGAGTTTATCGCCAATATTGCATTGTGCGATATCAAGGTGTGCGCCAACAATGGTTGCCAGAACGATTCCAATCCATCCGGAGACAACACCATGCGCACCCAGGTCGCCATCATCGGCGCGGGCCCGGCAGGCCTTCTGCTCGGGCAGCTTCTGCACCGCAACGGCATCGACGCCGTCATCCTCGAAACCAAGAGCCGCACGTACGTTGAAGAGCGCATCCGCGCCGGCGTGCTGGAGCAAGGCACGGTCGACGTGCTCAACGAAGCGGGCGTGGGCGAGCGCATGCGGCGCGAGGGGCTCGTGCATCACGGCATCGACCTTCTGTTTGGCGGTAAGCGCCACCGTATCGACCTGACGGCGATGTCGGGCGGCCGCTCGATCACCGTGTATGGGCAGCACGAGGTGGTGAAAGATCTGATTGCCGCACGCGTGGAGCAGGGCGCGCCGCTATTGTTCGATGTGAGCGATGTGTCGGTGCACGATATCGAGTCGGCCACGCCTTCGGTGCAGTTCGTTCACGACGGCGTGCCGCAGACATTGCATTGCGACTACATCGCCGGATGCGATGGCTTCCACGGCATCTGCCGGCAGGCGATTCCGGCACAGCGGCAATCGGTGTTCGAGCGTGTGTATCCGTTTGCATGGCTCGGCATCCTGGCGGAAGCGGAGCCTGCGGCGGAAGAGCTGATCTACGCGAACCACGATCGGGGGTTTGCGCTGTTCAGCATGCGCTCACCCAAGATCACGCGGCTTTACCTGCAGTGCAAGCCGGATGAGGATCTGGCTGAATGGTCCGATGCGCGCATCTGGGACGAGCTGCACACGCGCCTGGAAAACAACGACGGCTGGCGGTTGAAGGAAGGCCCGATCCTGCAGAAGAGCGTCACGCCGATGCGCAGCTTCGTCTGCGAGACGATGCAGTATGGGCGCCTTTTCCTGGCGGGCGATGCTGCGCACATCGTGCCGCCGACCGGCGCGAAGGGCATGAACCTGGCCGTCGCGGACGTGCGCGTCCTGGCTCAGGGGCTTACGGCACGCTACAAGCAAGGCGACACCGCCCAGCTTGCAAGCTACGCCGACCGCTGTCTGCAACGCGTCTGGCGTGCCGAACATTTCTCGTGGTGGATGACGTCGATGCTGCATCGCTTTGACGACCACACACCGTTCATGCAGAAGCTGCAGCGCGCCGAGCTGGACTACGTGACCAGCTCGGCTGCCGGCGCGCGCGTGCTGGCCGAAAACTACGTCGGCCTGCCGTTTGCCGATGCGCCCGCCGGGGCGTCGTTGAGCGTGGTCAGTAGTTCCAGGGCGGCGTAGTCGTCGGCTTGGACAGCGCAATGCGGGAGACCAGCGGGCGGAAGCCTTGCGCGCGCGAAGCCGTGTAGACCTTCTGCGCGTTGGCGGTCTTCAGCGCGTAGTCGATCGTGAAGACGGGCACGTTGCCGGCGCAGTATTTCTGCAACTGCTCAATCGTCGATTGCGTGTCGACGGCGCTTGCAGCCTTGTCCCCGCCGGAGGCGCTGCTCCATGCGGCCCCGGCGCTGCCGCCGAACCATGTGTCTTCCTGCGCGATGCCATCGATCGTTGCCAGCAGCGTTGATGCACCGCCGTCGTCAATCAACGAGGGTGCGTTCTGCTGGATCACTGCGAATTGCGGATTGATGGCGCGGCCGGCCGCGCGGATCTTTGCGATGAAATCGACCATGGCCCGCGCGGGGTCGATGCCTGCTCCCTGGGCGGCGTCTGCCACAGAAGGCTCGGCGTATGCCTCCACCCAATCCAGATAGGCGCCATCGAACCCTTCGCGCGCCAGTTGCGCAACGGCGCCGTTCGGACCAAGCCAAAGCGCTTGCCAGCGCGGGTCCCAGAACGCCACGGGGTAGTCGCCGGCCCAGCCATCGGGGTCGGCTTTGATAATGAAGTCGGGCGTGCCGGCGCCGTCGGCTGTGGGCGCCTTCCAGCTCGACGTCCAATAGGTGCGGAAGTCTTCGGCCTCGCCAATGTCGATGTAGGCGAGCACCTTGCGGGCGGAGCCGTCGGGCTTGGTGCGCAGGCGCGCCACCATGTCGACCGTGTTGAAGTTCTCCAGCCCTTTGATGGTGTTATTGGCCTCGATCACCAGCATGTCGTACGGCTGTGCGTCGAGCGCGTCGATTTGCGCGCTGGTGGTCATGCCCTGCAGCTGATACATCCACGTCTGCACGCCGGCCAGCGGCGAGATGCCGTTGATGCCGCAAACAGGCGTGGTGGTTGTGGCCGTTGCGGTCGCAGTTTTTGAGCCAATCGCGGCATTGGAAGTGGCGGCGGCTTGCGGGCTCGACGACGAATCGCCGTCACCACCACCGCAGGCAGACAGCATCAGCCCGGCACACGCCAGGGCAACCGGAGAGATCAGGCGCATTGTGGTTTCTCGAAAAGTTCGGGGGGGTGTGCCTCACGCAAACCTGCACATCCGTTTGGATGCCACGGCAAGCACCAATCCAAGCTAGCACAATCGGATCGCGCCGCACCCTGCTGTGGAGGGGTGACGTGCTGAAACGTATTTAGACCGGCGTTGGTGTTTGCACCGAAGCCTTTGCTGTGGCTCATCAGCGTGCGCATGCCATGCCGTGCCCGCGGTCAAACGTTGCCGTCGCTTTCATCGCCATGCAAAACGCACGGGTGTATAGTCAGACAGCACTCGACGTTCAAGAAGGGGGCATTTCAGATGGACACTTCGCCGGCGGGCCAATACAAAGGCTTCGACATTTATCCGTTGGCTTTCCAACATGAACGCACGGCACGCTGGCCCGAGGCCAGGGAAGACCGCAGCTACAACGCAGCCGTGATGATCTGTCGGGCGGGGGAGTCGCCCGAACCCGGACAGACCCAGGTCTTCCGCCTATCGGGGGACCGGCAATTCAGCAATGTAGGGGCTGCGCGCATTGCAGCACTGCGCTTCGCTGAGAGCATCATCGATGGCGACGTGCCTGAACTGTCGCTTCCTGCCGACGGCGCCTGAAACCGCGGAAAACGCCCGTGGTAGAATAGCGGGCGAATCCGGCTCGCCGCCGGGCCTGTCAGGGCCGGTGGCAGCTGAGTCCAGCACCGGGGAATACCCCGCGCCGAGTCGGGCGGCGCGCATCTGCGACCGCCACCCATCCTCGCTCTCGCTTGTACGAAGCGGCGCACGCCATCGGCGGGCGCGATTTGTGTTTCGTACAACTCGGTACCCCCCAAGCCCGCAGTCCGGGCAGATGATCGCGGCGTACCGCTGCATGCCGTTCCAGGCGTGTGGCGTGGTTCGGGTGGGTCATCACATCATTGCAACCATCGGCGCAGCCGCGTGCTGCATACAAAGGAACGAGTTTGGCCAAGGAAGAACTGATTGAATTTGAAGGGGTGGTGTCTGAAGCACTGCCCGACAATCGTTTTCGCGTGCAGTTGGAAAACGGCGTGGAAATCTGGGCTTACGCATCGGGCAAGATGCAGAAGCACCGCATCCGCATTCTCGCGGGCGACCGCGTGAAGCTGGAAATGTCGCCGTACGACCTCACCAAGGGTCGCATCAACTACCGGCACAAGTAAAAACGGCTGTGCCGCCAAGACGTCCGTCCAGCGGGCGTTTCAAAGAAACCGCGTGTCCTGCAGACCCGCGGTTTTTTTATTATCGTTGCGTAAGCAGCGTTAAATTTCGTTGATCTCCCGGCAACATCCGGTATCATCCCGCTTGGCTGTCGACGGGGGGAACGCAGTTGGCAGCCAACTGAAGTGCAGGGCTTGTCATATTTTCAAGCCGCGAGCAGCCTCCGGGTATGACCGCGCCAGCTGTACCAGTCCATCAATAAGCGCACGGCCGCTGATCGATCCATCGACTCAGCAGGACCTCTAATCGCGCGTCCATTCGCCGACCGGGGCGTCATCTGACGCTCGCACCCGTTCGGTGTTCAGTGTGTCACAGGAGTCACACCACATCGGGATACCGCACAGGTAGGACGGCGCTTGTCCATCGAAGTACTGGGCGTAACGTTTTGCGTCCGAGGGAATAGAAAACCACAATGTTGGAAACCAAAAAAGCAGCACAGAGGGCGGCGCGCATGAGCCTGCGCGCTTTGGTGGGTCTGACGGCGGCGGCAACGCTGACAGGCCTGGGAACACAAACCGCCTCGGCGCAGGCCACGCGTCCGAAGGCACCTATCTACGGCGTCACGCTTGATGACGTCAGCAGTATCAACGCGATCGTGGCGTCGCTCACGCACTTGCCGTACAAGCCGACCGTGCGCGTGGTCTTTGACCCGGGTACATCGGCAGCCGACTACTACGCACCGCTGGTCAAGCTTCATCAAGTCGCCTACGTGATGGGCGAAGTGATGGATTCGTACTATTTCCCGGTCGACCCGACGACCTACAGTGCGCGCACCAACGAGTTGGTGAGCACGCTGAAGAATGTCGTGGACGTATGGGAAATCGCCAATGAGATCAACGGCGAATGGTTGCGTGCCAACCCGAGCGGTCCGACCGCGACGGCAACGTCGCAGGAACAGCAGATCGGTCAGATGGTCGGCAACGCCTACGACATCGTGAAGGGCGCGGGTGGCCTGGTGTCAGTGACGATGTACTACAACGACGACGGCAAGGGCACGAACTGCTACGAGCTGCCGATGGACTCGTGGCGTACGTGGGCGACGAACTTCCTGCCGTCCCGTGTGCGTCAGGGCACGGATTACGCATTGTTCAGCTACTACCCGTACCAGGACTGCCCGGGTCTGAATCCGTCGTGGGCAAACGATTTCAAGTTGCTTGAGAGCATCTTCCCGATCGCGAAGGTGGGCTTTGGTGAGATCGGTACGTCCAGTACGTCGGCGCCGCTGTCCGTGCAGCAGAATCTGATCAAGTCGTACTACCCGATGGGTACCACCACGATGGCAGCGGATCCGCGCTTCATCGGCGGCTACTTCTGGTGGAACTACGTTGAGCAGATGCTGCCGTACAGCACCAGCTCGTACTGGAGCCTGCTGAACAACACCATCAAACCGCTGACGGCACCGCAGTAAGAAGAGGCTGCAGCCTCTCCTCGCAAAAGGGTGGGACTCCGCGCCGGACGGACGGGACACGATCCGGCAACAAAAAACCCGCGCAGCGTGAGCTGACGCGGGTTTTTTCTATGGCGACGTGCGCGTTCAGCTCAGCCGCGTGCCGCCAGATAGGCGCGGAATTCGTCAGCGACTTCCTTGTGCTTGAGTGCCAGTTCCACCGTGGCCTTCAGGTAGCCCAGCTTGCTGCCGCAGTCATAGCGCACGCCCTTGTAGCGATAGGCCAGCACCTGCTCAGCCGACAGCAGCGACTGGATGGCATCCGTCAGCTGCAGCTCGCCGCCCGCGCCCGGCTTGAGGTTGCGGATGTGATCGAAAATGCGCGGCGTGAGGATGTAGCGACCGACCACGCCGAGGTTGGACGGCGCATTTTCCGGCGCCGGCTTCTCGATGATGCCCGACATCTTGATCACGCTGCCGTCTTCTTCCCACGGGCGGCCATCGACCACGCCATACGAGCGGCTCTGCTCCGGGTCGATCTCTTCCACCCCGATCACCGAGCAGTTGTAGTGATCGTACAGGTCCACCATCTGTTTCATGACGGGCGGCTCGCCGTCCAGCAGGTCGTCGGCCAGGATCACGGCGAACGGCGCATCGCCGACGAGCTTTTCAGCGCATTGCACCGCGTGGCCCAGGCCAAGCGCTTCAGGCTGGCGCACGTAAAAGCAATCCACATGCGACGGCTTGATCGAGCGCACGACTTCCAGCAGCGCGGTCTTCTGCTTCGCTTCGAGTTCGGCTTCGAGTTCGTAGGCCTTGTCGAAGTGGTCTTCAATGGCGCGCTTGCTGCGGCCGGTCACGAAGATCATCTCGGTGATGCCGGCAGCCATGGCTTCTTCTACGGCGTACTGGATCAGCGGCTTGTCCACGACCGGCAGCATTTCTTTCGGGCTGGCCTTGGTGGCCGGCAGAAAGCGGGTTCCGAGCCCCGCGACGGGGAAAACGGCTTTGGTGACGCGTTGCATCGTGGTTTCCTTGGTATCGATTAACGATTATTCAGGGCGCTCAGGCAGCCTGCACCGGCAGCCGTGCAATCTGGGCTTCCAGCTTGGCCAGCGTGGCTTTGAAGTCGGTCACGCGCTTTTGTTCCTGTTCGACCACGGCGGCCGGTGCGCGGGCGACGAACGATTCGTTGCCGAGCTTGGCTTCGCACTTGGTGATCTCACCGCGCAGGCGGTCGATTTCCTTCGACAGGCGCGCATGCTCGGCGGCCACGTCGATCTCGATCTTCAGCAGCAGCTTGTTCTCGCCGACGATCGCGACCGGTGCGCCGGCGCCGTCCTGTTCCATGGCAGCAGCGTCCGTGTAGACCTTCACCTCAGACAGCTTGCCCAGCGCTTGCACGTATGGCGCCACCACCTGCAGGAATTCGGCGTCGCCGTTGACGTACAGCGGCACGCGTTGGGCTGGGGAGATGTTCATCTCGCCGCGCAGGTTGCGGCAGGCGTCGACCAGCGCCTTCAACTGCTGGACCCACTGCTCGGCGTGTTCGTCGATCTTGGTGAGCACTGCGCGCGGATATTCCTGCAGCGCGAGGCTTTCGGTGCCGTCGCCCTTGGCGCGGCCGGCCATCGGCGCAACCTTTTGCCAGAGCTCTTCGGTAATGAACGGGATGATCGGATGCGCCAGGCGCAGCACCGTTTCCAGCACGCGCAGCAGCGTGCGCCGCGTGGCGCGCTGCTGGGCCGGCGTGCCGGTCTGGATCTGCACCTTGGCCAGTTCCAGGTACCAGTCGCAGTATTCGTCCCAGACGAATTTGTAGATGGCGTTCGCGATGTTGTCGAAGCGGTAGTCGGCAAAGCCTTTTTCCACTTCGGTTTCTACGCGCTGCAGCAGCGAGACGATCCAGCGGTCGGCCTGCGAGAAGTCCAGATGACCTTCGGGGCCGCAATCACCGACGCATTCCTGCATGCCGCAGTCCTGGCCTTCGGTGTTCATCAGCACGAAGCGCGTGGCGTTCCAGAGCTTGTTGCAGAAGTTGCGATAGCCTTCGCAGCGGCTGGGGTCAAAGTTGATGCTGCGGCCGAGCGTGGCGAGCGATGCGAACGTGAAGCGCAGCGCGTCGGCGCCAAATGCGGGAATGCCTTCGGGGAATTCCTTGCGCGTGCGCTTCTCGACCTTCGGCGCGTCCTTCGGGCGGCGCAGGCCGGTCGTGCGCTTGGCCAGCAGCGGTTCCAGCGCGATACCGTCGATCAGGTCGACGGGGTCCAGCGTGTTGCCTTCGGACTTGCTCATCTTCTTGCCTTCCGAATCGCGCACCAGGCCGTGCACGTAGACGGTGTGGAAGGGCACCTCACCGGTGAAGTGCAGGGTCATCATGACCATGCGCGCCACCCAGAAGAAGATGATGTCGTAGCCCGTGACCAGCACGGTCGAGGGCAGGAAATGCTTCAGTTCCGGCGTATCGGCCGGCCAACCCAGCGACGAGAACGGCACCAGCGCCGACGAGAACCACGTATCCAGCACGTCGTCGTCACGCTTGAGGGCACCGGTGTAGCCCTTGGCGGCTGCTTGCGCTTTGGCTTCTTCTTCCGTGCGGCCGACGTACACATTGCCCGCGTCGTCGTACCACGCCGGAATCTGGTGGCCCCACCACAGTTGGCGCGAAATACACCAGTCCTGGATGTTGTTCAGCCACTGGTTGTACGTGTTGACCCACTGCTCCGGCACCAGCTTGATCTTGCCGCTCTGCACCGCGTCCAGCGCGACTTCAGCGATGGAGCGGCCTGGGAAGCGCGTGCCTTCCGGCGCCGGTTTGCTCATGGCGACGAACCACTGGTCGGTCAGCATCGGCTCGATCACGACGCCGGTGCGGTCGCCGCGCGGCACCATCAGCGTGTGCTTCTTCACCTCGGCCAGCAGGCCTTGCGCTTCGAGATCCTCGACGATCTTCTTGCGCGCGTCGAAGCGATCCAGGCCGGCATAGGCGGCGGGGGCATCGGCAACGATCTTCGCGTCGAGCGTCAGGATCGACAACTGCGGCAGCTTGTGGCGCTGGCCGACCGCGTAGTCGTTGAAATCGTGGCCCGGAGTCACCTTGACCACGCCGGTGCCGAATTCGCGGTCGACGTACTCGTCGGCAATCACGGGAATCTTGCGATCGGTCAGCGGCAGGTGGACGAACTTGCCGATGAGGCGGGCGTAGCGTTCGTCCTCAGGGTGCACCATCACGGCCGTGTCGCCGAGCATCGTTTCCGGACGGGTCGTGGCGACCGTCAGGTGCGTGAGGCCATGCAAGGCATCCGGCTCGGCGAGCGGATAGCGGATGTGCCACAGCGAGCCTTCTTCTTCCTCGCTCACCACCTCCAGGTCGGACACGGCGGTGCCAAGCACCGGGTCCCAGTTGACGAGCCGCTTGCCGCGGTAGATCAGGCCCTGCTCATACAGACGCACGAACACGTCGCTGACGGCGCGCGACATCTTCGGGTCCATCGTGAAGTATTCGCGCTCCCAGTCGATCGAGGCGCCCATGCGGCGCACCTGGCGGGTAATGGTCGAGCCCGATTGCTCCTTCCATTCCCACACCTTTTCGACGAACTTCTCGCGGCCCATGTCGTGGCGCGATATGCCCTGGGCATCCAGCTGGCGTTCGACGACGATCTGCGTGGCGATGCCCGCGTGGTCGGTGCCCGGTACCCACAGCGTGTTGGCGCCCGACATGCGCGCGTGGCGCGTCAGGCCGTCCATGATGGTCTGGTTGAACGCGTGGCCCATGTGCAGCGTGCCTGTCACGTTCGGCGGCGGAAGCTGGATACAGAAGTCGGGTTTGCCGGCTTCGAGCGTCGCGCGGGAGACGCCCATCGCTTCCCACGCCGCGCTCCACTTCTGCTCGATGGTGGCGGGTTCGAAGCTCTTGGCGAGGGACTGGTTTTGATCGGTCATGCTGACAGGGCGCAATGGGCGCAAAAAGACGTTTGGCCCAGGAAAATGGCGGGCGAAAGCTTGGAATTATACGGCGTGTCGATGTCCGGCACGGGCGAAGCGGCTATTGCGGCCGGTATAATTTCAGGATTCTGCCGAGGCTCCTCCCGCATGTCCGACCTGCTCGCCAATCTGAACCCCGAACAACGCGCTGCCATCACGCTTCCCGATGAATCGGCGCTGATCCTGGCGGGGGCGGGCAGCGGCAAGACGCGCGTGTTGACCACCCGCATCGCCTGGCTGATCCAGAGTGCGCGGGTGTCGCCCTCAGGTGTGCTGGCCGTCACGTTTACAAACAAGGCGGCCAAGGAAATGACGGCGCGCCTCCAGGCCATGCTGCCGATCAACACGCGCGCCATGTGGATCGGCACGTTCCACGGTCTGTGCAACCGGCTGCTGCGCGCGCATTTCCGCGATGCCGGTCTGCCGCAGACGTTCCAGATCCTCGATACGCAAGACCAGCTGTCCGCCGTCAAGCGCCTGCTCAAGTCGCTCAATATCGACGACGAGAAATTCCCGCCCAAGAACGTCCAGTACTTCATCAATGGGGCTAAGGAGCAGGGCTTGCGCGCGGGCGATCTGGAAATCGCCAACGAGTACGACCGCCGCATGGCCGATCTCTACGCCGCTTACGACGCGCAATGCCAGCGCGAAGGCGTGGTCGATTTTGCCGAGCTGCTGCTGCGCTGCTACGAACTGCTGCGCTACAACGACGCCATCCGCGCGCACTACCAACGGCGTTTCAAGCACATCCTGGTCGACGAGTTCCAGGATACGAACAAGCTGCAATACGCCTGGCTGAAGATCCTGGCCGGGCTGGGCGAGCCTGGTGTCACGCCCAACGCCATCTTTGCCGTCGGCGACGATGATCAGAGCATCTACGCGTTTCGTGGCGCCAACGTGGGCAACATGGTCGACTTTGAGCGCGAATTCCGCGTCGAGCACCGCATCAAGCTGGAGCAGAACTACCGCTCGCACGGCCACATCCTCGATACCGCCAACCACCTGATCTCGCACAACACGCGTCGGCTGGGCAAGAACCTGCGCACCGATGCCGGCCATGGCGAGCCGGTGCGGGTCTACCAGGCCGCGACGGATGGGCAGGAGGCCGGCTGGATTGTCGATGAGATCCGCGACCGGATTGCCACCGGCATGTCGCGCTCGGAAATTGCCATCCTGTATCGCAGCAATGCGCAGTCGCGGGTGATCGAGCACGCCCTGTTCTCGGCGGGTATCCCGTACAAGGTGTACGGCGGCCTGCGCTTTTTCGAGCGTGCGGAAATCAAGCACGCGCTTGCGTATCTTCAGCTTCTTGAGAATCCCGACAATGACGCGGCGTTTGGTCGCGTGGTGAATTTCCCGGCGCGGGGCGTCGGGGCGCGCTCGCTGGAGCAGTTGCAGGATGCGGCGCGGCTCTATGGCATTTCGCTTGCAGCGGCGGTGCCGTATCTGACGGGGGCCGCGGGCACCAAGTTGTCGGCGTTTGTGCGTCTGATCGAGCAGATGCGTGCGGACACACGCCAGATGACGCTGCCCGAAATCGTCCAGCACGTCATTCACGCCAGCGGCCTGATCACGCATTACCAGGGCGAGAAGGAAGGCCAGGACCGCATCGAGAACTTGCAGGAACTGGTGACCGCCGCCCAAGCCTTCGTTGCCGAAGAAGGCTACGGCGTGGATGCGATTGCCACCGCGCTGCCCGTGCGCCACGACGCCATGCTGCGCATCGAAGGCGGCGAGATCGATACCGCTTCTGAACTCGTCGCCGACGAAACGCCTGCAGAAATGACGCCGCTCGTTGCGTTTCTCACGCATGCCTCTCTGGAAGCTGGCGACAACCAGGCCCAGGCAGGCCAGGATGCCGTGCAGATGATGACCGTGCATGCGGCGAAGGGGCTGGAATTCCATGTCGTTTTCATCACCGGGCTGGAAGAGGGTCTGTTCCCGCACGAAAACAGCCAGATGGAAAAGGACGGCCTGGAGGAAGAGCGCCGCCTGATGTACGTGGCGATTACCCGGGCCCGCGAGCGGCTGTACCTGTCGTTCGCGCAAAGCCGTGTGCTGCACGGCCAGATCCGCTACCACATCCGCTCACGCTTCTTCGACGAACTGCCCGAAGACACGTTGAAGTGGCTGACGCCGCAGCATTCTGGCTATCAGGCCACGCGGCGAGTGCAAGGCGATTCCGCGTGGGGCAAGGATTGGTTCAAGCGCCCCGAGCGCGGCGATGACGACGCCTACACCGGCCGCCCGACCGGCGGCATGGACACCGGCAAGAACTACGCCGACGCCAAGCGCGCGGAGGCCACAGGCTTCCGCGTCGGCCAATCGGTGTTTCACAACAAGTTCGGGGAAGGCGTCATCACGACGTTGGAAGGCGAGGGCGCCGAGGCGCGCGCCCAGATCAAATTCAACCGCCACGGGGTGAAGACGCTGGCGCTGGGCATCGCCAAGCTCGACCCGATCAACTGAGCGCTGATCGCGTCGTTGGGCCCGATCAGGCCGTCGTGTCAGTCGTTTGGCCGGCCGCTTGCGTCACGTTGAAGCAGCCGCGGTAGGTGGCGTAGAACGAGCAGTACAGCACCGCCATCACCAGAATCCGGTACGGCGTGGCGATGATGGGAGCGATATTGTTGGCACCGCTCGACGCGAACAACGCATCGATGAACAGCGGCACCGCGATCAGCAGGATTGCCACCAAGACGCCGTACGCGATGAACGCGGCGCGGTTGCGCCATACGGCCATCCAGCTGAAGAACAGCGCCTTGCCCACGGGAATGCCGTGCCACGCTACCAGCAACGGCGCAAACCAGAACAGCACCGCCACCGGGATGTACAGCACCGAGCCCATCACCATGGCGAGATAGAACTCGCGGATGGCGTCAGCGGTGAGCGGTTTGTCGCTGACGACGGTCATGAGCGTGTCGACGTCCACCATCGTCATCAGCACGCCGCTGACCACCAGCACCAGCACGCCATAGATGCCGCCGAGCTTGAGCAGGCTGCGCATCGCATCCTTGCCGTACGCACGAAAGCCGGCGATGAGCGACGCAGGCCCGACGCGCTTGCCTGCGACCGTATCGCGGCAGGCTGACATGAAGCCCACGAAGATGGCTGGATTCACCAGCAGGATGGCAAACACACCAATCGGCGGCACCAGCAGCATCAGCAGGTTGACCGCAAACAGGTAGATGAACAGCAGCAGCAAGAACCCGATCGGGTTCTTGCGAAACAGCCACGCACCCTGGCGCAGCCAGACGTAGCCTTGCTTGGCCGGTACTTCAATCAGTTGCATGGTTGGGGAAGATCCAGAGTCAGGCCGCCGGCGCCCACCCGTTCGCGCAGCACGCGCTCGAAGTGGGTGGGGTCATGCGGCTTGAGCAGTTCGGCATCGCGCGGGAGATAGAAATCCCACAGGCGCGAGACCCAGAAGCGGTATGCCGCGGCACGCAGCATGTCTTGCCAGTGCCGCGCTTCCGTGTCGGTAAACGGGCGCACAGCGTGATACGCGCCCAGCATCGCACGTGCCCGCTCGGCGTCCAACACGCCGGTGGCCAGGTCGATGCACCAGTCATTGACGGTGACGGCCACGTCGAAGAGCCACTTGTCGACACCGGCAAAGTAAAAGTCGAAGAAGCCACCCAGGCGTTCCGGCTGGCCGTCCGCGGCCGGCTCGAACAGCACGTTGTCGCGGAAGAGGTCGCAGTGGCAGGGGCCTTCGGGCAGCGCAGCGTAGTCGGCGCTGGCGAAGAAGCGTTGCTGGTGCGCGAGTTCGCTTTCGAGCAGCACGCGCGTGTCGCCGTGCACGAACGGCACGACATCAGGCACGACTTCGTTCCACCACGGCAGGCTGCGCAGATTGGGCTGATGGCGCGGATAGTCGCGTCCGGCCAGATGCATGCGCGCGAGCATGTCGCCGACGATGGCGCATTCCGACACCGTCGGCGCCAGGTTCGACCGGCCCGCCAGACGCGTCACGATGGTCGCGGGCTTGCCGTTGAGCGTGCGCAGGATCTCGCCGTCGCGGCCGGGAATCGGCGCCGGCACGCTGATGTCGTGCTGCGCCAGATGCTGCATCAGATAGAGGTAGAACGGCAGTTGCTCGAGCGTCAGCCGCTCAAACAGGGTGACGACGTATTCGTGCGTCTGCCCATCCTTTTCCGTGGTCAGGAAGAAATTGGAGTTTTCGATCCCGGAGGGGATGCCGCGAAATGCGCGCACGGCGCCCACATCGTATTGATCCAGCCAGAGAGCGATCTCGGCGTCGGAGACCGGGGTGAAAACAGCCATGCTTCAGGAACGGGAAACGGGTGGAGGGAAATGCAGCCGGCCCACCGTGGAGCCTGCTTGCAGGCGCCGCGCTTGCGGCACGGGCTTAGAACTTCAGGACGTTGACCGAGGGCACGCGGTCGATATCGCCGCGCTCGCGAATGCGCGGCGAGCTGTCTTCGGGCTTGCTGAGGTTGTAGGACGTGCCCATGCCGGACTTGACATGGATGTCCGGTGCCTGGCCCTTCTGGAAGCGGTATTCCTCGACTTGCGTACCGTCGTTGTCGCGGTAATCGAAGCTCGGCTTGACGCGCTCGTTGTGGATGGCGCCGCGGGTCGGCTTGGAAATCGGCTGATTGTTGATCGCCTTGACGTCGGGCAGGTCCAGACCGGCGCTGTCGGAGTTCACCTCCGCGTGCGCCGGCAGGGCGAGGCAGAAAACGGCGCCTGCCAGCAACCCAGCGTGGCGCATCAGGCGCGCGGCGGTGGCAAAGCCGGAGTGGACAGGGGCGGACGGGTGAAGCAGCGAATCCATCATGGACTCCGGCGGGTGATCTGGGACCCTACATTCTAGCAGTCCGGCCTCCCGCCATCGTCCGTTCATGTGGCGCCGAATGTCACACCCGAGGTTACAGATAGAACATCTCTTCCTTGGGCGGAATCGGCGAGGTGCCTTCGCGCTTTTCGTAGAACTCGTAGACAGCATCGAGCGCGTCCTTGGGCTCATCGACGATGCGCATGATGTCGAGGTCGTGCTCCGCAATCAGGCCCATCGGCAGCAGCGTAAAGCGGAACCAGTCCAGCAGGCCCTTCCAGAAATGGCTGCCGAACATGACCACCGGCACGCTGCGCGATTTGCCCGTCTGGACGAGCGTGAGCACTTCAGCCAGCTCATCGAGCGTGCCGAAACCGCCAGGCATGACGATGAACGCATCCGAATTCTTCACGAAGGTGACCTTGCGCGTGAAGAAATGGCGGAAGCGCATCGAGATGTCCTGGTACCGATTGCCTTGCTGCTCGTGCGGCAGTTCGATGTTCAGGCCGACGCTGGCCGACTTGCCGGCATGCGCGCCTTTGTTGGCCGCTTCCATGATGCCGGGGCCCCCGCCGGAGATGACAGCGAAGCCTGCATCCGAGAACAATCGGGCGATTTCGATGGTGCGTTCGTAGTACGGCGAATCCTCGCGCAGGCGCGCGCTGCCGTAGATCGAGACGGCCGGACGGATCTCCGAGAGGTACTCCGTCGCCTCGATGAACTCTGCCATAATCGTGAACATCTGCCAGGAGGCGCGCGCTTTCTTTGCGGTGGCGCGTTCTTCGTCGGCGAGTGCCCGCAGGCTGGGAATCATCTTGCGATCGGTACGGCCTTGCGACACGTCAGCCTTGGGCTCGTGTTCGACGCCCACCGTCACGTTGACGTCCATGTCGGCCGTGGTGGCCTGGCGCGAGGGGCTCACTCCGGTCAGTTCAGCCGCCGACACCTCGGCCGAGGAAGCGCCAGCAGCCTGCTTTGCCACGCCGCCTTCTGCGGAAGCGCCATTATCGGAAACGCCTTTTGGCGTTCCAGTCACATTAGAGTCCATGGGAATGTCGGAAAGTCAAGAAACGCTGTTGCTCGTCGATGGCTCGAGTTATCTGTACCGTGCCTATCACGCACTGCCCGACTTGCGAAACGGAGAAGGGTTTCCTACGGGGGCCATCTACGGCATCGTGAACATGCTGCGCAAACTGCGCAACGACTATCCGGCCAAGTATAGCGCTTGCATTTTCGACGCCAAAGGCAAGACCTTTCGCGACGACCTCTATCCTGCCTACAAGGAGCATCGCGCGCCCATGCCCGACGACCTGCGCGCGCAGATCGAACCGATCCACGAAGCCGTGCGGGCATTGGGTTGGCCCATCCTGATGGTGGAAGGCGTCGAGGCCGACGATGTGATCGGCACCCTGGCTGAGCGGGCCGCTCGCGAAGGCGTTCGGACCATCGTCTCAACGGGTGATAAGGACCTCGCCCAACTGGTGAATGACCACGTCACGCTGGTCAACACCATGACGAACGAAACGCTCGACCCGGCCGGCGTGCAAGCCAAATTCGGTGTGCCGCCGGAGCGCATCGTCGACTATCTCTCGCTGATTGGCGACACCGTGGACAACGTGCCCGGTGTGCCGAAGGTGGGGCCGAAAACCGCGGTGAAATGGCTGACGGAGTTCGGCTCGCTCGACAACGTCATGGCACGCGCGGGCGAGATCAAGGGTGTGGTGGGCGACAACCTGCGCAACACGCTCGAGTGGCTGCCGAAGGGCCGCGAGCTGCTGACCGTGAAGCTCGACTGCGACCTCAGCAAGGAAGTGCCGACGTTCGACGCGCTGATCGACGGCGGCGAAGACAAATCCAAACTCGTCGATTTCTTCTCGCGTTACGGCTTCAAGACCTGGCTGCGCGAGGCTTCAGGCGAAGCGCTGCCCGACACGCGCAGCGTGGGTGCCGCGCGCAAGGCCGCGACGCCCGTGAAGAATTACGCCGGCGAGGCGGCACAACTGCAGGCCCAGGCCAACCTCTTCGATGTGGAGGCGCCACCCGATGAGATCAAATACGAGACGGTGACGACCGAAGCGCAGCTCGAATCGTGGATGCAGCGCCTGGACGAAGTGGATCTCGTCTGCATCGATACCGAGACGACGTCCATCGACCCGATGCTTGCGCAATTGGTGGGCATTTCGCTGTCGGTGAAGCCGGGCGAGGCTTGCTACATCCCCGTGGCGCATCGTGGCCCCGATGTGGCGGGGCTCGATGCAGCGGCGCAACTTTCGCGCGACACGGTGCTCGCGCGCATGAAGCTGTGGCTCGAAGACGAATCGCGCAAGAAAGTCGGACAGCATCTGAAGTACGACGCGCATGTGTTTGCCAATCACGGCATCGCGCTGCGCGGCATCGAGCACGACACGATGCTCGAATCGTATGTGCTGGAATCCCACCGCAATCACGGCATGGATGCACTGGCCGAGCGCGTGCTGCACTTGAAGACGATCACCTACGAAGCGGTGTGCGGCAAGGGTGCATCGCAAATCGGCTTTGACGAGGTGCCGCTCGATCGCGCGACCGAATACGCGGCGGAGGACGCCGATATCACGCTGCGTCTGCATCGCACGCTGTTCCCCAAGGTGTCCGAAGACGACAAACTGCGCTACGTCTACGAGCAGATCGAAATGCCGACGTCCATCGTGTTGCAGAAGATGGAACGCAACGGCGTGCTGATCGACGCCGAGCGTCTGGCCAAACAGAGCAACGAGCTGGGCCTGCGCCTGATCGATCTGGAAGCCGAGGCCCACAAGCTTGCAGGGCAGCCGTTCAATCTCGGCTCACCCAAGCAGATCGGCGACATCTTCTTCAACCAGATGAAGCTGCCGGTCATCAAGAAGACCGCCAGCGGTGCGCCGTCGACCGACGAAGAAGTGCTGCAGAAGCTGGCCGAAGACTACCCGCTGCCGAAGCTGCTGCTCGATTATCGGGGCCTGGCCAAGCTCAAGTCGACCTACACCGACAAGCTGCCGAAGATGGTCAACCCGCGCACTGGCCGCGTCCACACCACCTACGGTCAGGCGACGGCGGTGACGGGGCGTCTGGCCTCGACCGATCCGAACCTGCAGAACATTCCGGTGCGCACGGAAGAAGGGCGGCGCATCCGCGAGGCGTTCATCGCGCCGGAAGGCAGCGTGATCGTGTCGGCCGACTATTCGCAGATTGAACTGCGCATCATGGCGCATCTCTCGCAGGACGAAGGCCTGATGCGTGCATTCCGAGAAGGTCAGGACGTGCACCGCGCCACGGCCGCCGAAGTGTTCAACGTGACGCCGCTGGAGGTCACGCCCGACCAGCGTCGTGTGGCCAAGGTCATCAACTTCGGCCTGATCTACGGGATGAGCGCGTTCGGGCTGGCGAGCAACCTGGGCATTGGGCGCGATGCGGCCAAGATCTATATCGACCGCTACTTCGCCCGCTACCCCGGCGCCGCGAGCTACATGGACGAAACCCGGCAGAGCGCGCGCGAGCGCGGCTACGTGGAGACGGTTTTTGGCCGTCGCCTGTGGCTGCCGGACATCAACGGCGGCAACGGCCCGCGCCGCCAGGCTGCCGAACGCGCCGCCATCAACGCGCCGATGCAAGGCACGGCGGCAGACCTCATCAAACTGTCGATGCTGGCAGTGCAAGGCTGGCTCGAAGCGGAAGCGATGCGCTCGCGCCTGGTCATGCAGGTACACGATGAACTGGTGCTCGAAGTTCCGCAGGCCGAGCTTGCCGTGGTGCGCGAGCGACTGCCCGAGTTGATGTGCAGCGTCGCAACGCTGCGCGTGCCGCTGGTGGCCGAAGTTGGCGTGGGCGCAAACTGGGAAGAAGCGCACTGACGCAATCGCTTGCCCCGCGAGCGCCGCGCCATAAACCAAGGCGTGGCGCCCGCTTGCCTGACAAGGCAGGCTGCGGATCGCGTTGGCATGTGGTTGTCATGATTTGCCATATCCAAGCGTCCGGGGTTGCAGCGGGTTTTGCGTTGCAGCAGACTGCACCTGACAGATCGAGTGATCGAAAAGTTTCAATGGCTCCAGGAGAGGCACATGGCAGGGCAGACGGATGGCGCAGGCGGTACGAATGGGCCGCGCATTGTGGTGGTCGGCGGAGGGGCCGGGGGATTGGAGCTTGCGACGCGGCTGGGCGACAAGCTCGGCAAGCGCGGCGCGGCACAGATCATTCTCGTTGATCGCAATCCCACACACATCTGGAAACCGCTGCTGCATGAAGTTGCTGCCGGCAGCATGGATCCGAACACGCATCAGCTCGAATACGCTGCGCAGGCGCGCTGGCATGGTTTCGAATTCCAGCAGGGCGAACTGAAGGGCCTCGACCGCGTCGCCAAATCCATCATCGTGTCGGGATGCGTTGACGCGGATGGCACCGAGGTCCTGCCCGAGCGCGCCATCTCGTACGACACGCTGGTGCTGTCCATCGGCAGCGTGACGCATTTCTTCGGCGTGCCGGGCACGGCCGAGCACGCCATTGCGCTCGACACCGCATGGCAGGCCGAGCGCTTTCGCCGCAGGCTCATCGCGGCATGCATGCGCGCACAGAACGGCGTCGGCGATGCGCGTCCGCAAGTGGACATCGCCATCGTGGGGGCTGGAGCAACGGGCGTGGAGCTGTCGGCTGAGCTGCGCAACACCGCCCACGTGTTGGCCGCTTATGGCCTGCACAAGCTCGACCCGCGCCACGACATTCGCATCCACCTGATCGAAGGCGGCCCGCGTATCTTGCCGGTGCTCAAGGAGCGTATTTCGGCTGCGACCACGGAGTTGCTGCACAAGCTCGACGTGGACGTCATCACCAGCGAACGGGTGACGGAAGTCACTGCCAGCGCCGTCAACACGGCCAGCGGCAAGTCCATTCCGGCAGACCTGACCGTGTGGGCTGCAGGCATCCGCGCACCGTCGGTGCTGGGGGAGCTGGGGCTGCCGGTGAACAAGCTGGGTCAGGTCGTCGTTTCGCGCACGCTGCAGGTGGAGGGTGACGATTCGATCTACGCCTTTGGCGATTGCGCGAGCTGCCCCTGGCCGGAGGCGTCGTCCAGCGTGCCGCCGCGTGCCCAGGCCGCGCATCAGCAAGCCACGTATCTCTTCGATGCGCTGCGCAAGCGCATGGAGGGCAAGCCGGTCCAACCTTTCGCGTTCAAGGATCTCGGCTCTCTGGTGTCGCTGGGCCATTTCAGCGCGGTGGGCAGCCTGATGGGCGGACTGATCGGCGGGTCGATGTTCATCGAAGGCCTGATGGCGCGGTTGATGTACACGTCGCTGTATCGCATGCACGTGCTCGCGCTGCACGGTTGGGTGCGGATGTCGGTCGATACGGTGATGCACTGGCTGCGCAGCAAGACGAATCCGCGCGTCAAGCTGCACTAGGCCGGTCCTGGTACCTGGGCCGGATACCTGACTCGGCAGCAATGCATCTGCTTCGGTAGACTAGCCGCTTCGTTCACCGTAACCGCCCGCGGGGCGCGAGGAGAGTGCGATGCAGCTTGATGCAGAAGTGGAGAGCCTGGTACCCGGCCGCAGCTTTGATCGTCGCGGCTTCATGAAGACGGCGCTGGGCTCGGCCTTTGCGGCGGCGGTGCTGCCGGTGTCGGCGCAGACCGTCCATACCGATTTCAATGGGCTGACGGCGGGCGAAGTGACCGTGCCCGTCGGTGATTTCAAGATGCCGGCCTACCGCGCCCAGCCCGAAGGCAAGACGCAGCTGCCGGTGGTCATCGTCGTCAGTGAGATCTTCGGCGTGCACGAATACATCGCCGATATCTGCCGGCGTTTTGCCAAGCTCGGTTATCTGGCGATCGCGCCTGAGCTGTTTGTGCGACAGGGCGATCCCCAGTCAATCGGCACCATCGCTGAGCTGCAGGAGAAGATCATTTCCAAGGTCCCGGACGCGCAGGTCATGGGCGATCTGGACGCAACGGTGGCGTGGGCCAAGCAGAACGGCGGCGATGCGGCGCGCATCGGTATTACCGGGTTTTGTTGGGGTGGTCGCCAGACGTGGTTGTTTGCCGAGCACAGCCCGGATATCAAAGCCGCAGTGGTGTGGTATGGCCATGTAAAAGGCAATCCGACCGCGCTGCAGCCTGCTTTCCCGATCGATAAAGTGGACGATCTCAAGGCGCCGGTGCTGGGCATGTACGGTGCAAAGGACACTGGCATTACGCAGGATGCCGTCAATGCAATGAAGCAAACCTTGGAAAAATCCAGGAACCCCAAGGCGCACGCATCGCGCATCATCGTGTACCCGAATTCCGGTCACGCATTTCATGCCGATTACCGCCCCAGCTATGTGAAGGCCGACGCGGAAGATGGCTGGAAGAAATGCCTGGCCTGGTTCAAGGACCACGGCGTGGCGTAGCACCTCAACGCGCCGAAACGAAAGGCTCTGGGGAAAACGCCCCGGGGCCTTTTTCTTTTGCCTGCACTGGCAAAGGTTGATAAAGCGGCATACAATTCGCCCTTCTTGCAACTCTGTTGCGTTTATTGGCTCCGGCTGCGTTACCTCCGCATGACCTTCGATACCACCCTGTTAGGCATTCTTCTGGCCACCGCGCTGTCGGGCATCGGCAGCATGGCGGGCGCTGCCGTGCTGTCACTGACGGTGCTGTCGCGCATGGTCGAGCGGATGGTCAGCTTCTCGGTGGGCGTGCTGCTGGCCACGTCATTGCTGCATTCCCTGCCGGAGGCATTCGAAGCGCATCGCGGTATTGAGCCCAATACGCATGCGCTGTTTGCCACGCTGCTGGCCGGGCTGCTGGGATTTTTCCTGCTGGAAAAAATTTCTCTGATCCGCCACTCACATCACCACGAGGGCGACGGGCACGGCCATCACCACGGCCACGACCGGCAGGAAGCCGGGCGCAGCGGCCTGATGATCCTGGTGGGCGACGGACTGCATAACTTTTCGGACGGCATCGTGATTGCCGCGGCGTTCCTGGCCGACACCAAGGTCGGCATCGTCACCGCGCTGGCGATTGCTGCGCACGAGATTCCACAGGAGATCGGCGATTTCATGGTCCTGCTCAATGCCGGATTCTCCAAGACGCGCGCCTTCGTCTACAACCTGATCTGCAGCGTCTGCGCGCTGGTGGGTGCGGTGCTGGGTTACTACCTGCTGGACCGCTTGACGTCGTGGATTCCGTACGTGCTGGTGGTGGCGTCGAGCAGCTTCATCTACATCGCGGTGTGCGATCTGATGCCGCAAATGAAACGCCGGCCGCGCTGGCAGGAATCGGCGGTGCAGGTGGCATTGATTGCGGCGGGCATCGCGATGATCTTTCTGCTGACGGAAGGTCTGCACGGCCACGCGCACTGAGGCGCTGCATTCTGCTTAGAAAAAAGCCCGGTCGATGCCGGGCTTTTTGTTGCGCGCTGGTTTGGCAAATTACGGGTTCGGCCCCGTCGCCACCGGTCGCGACGGATCGCTGCACCATTCGCTCCATGAGCCGGCGTAGAGCGCGGCGCCCGTGAGGCCCGCGATCTCCATGGCCAATGCGTTGTGGCAGGCAGTCACGCCCGAGCCGCATTGCAGCGTCGCGTCTTGCGGCTTGGCGCCGGCCAGCACGGCCGTAAAGTCGGCGCGCAATTGTTCTGCCGGCTTGAACCTGCCGTCGGCCTGCAGGTTGTCGCGGAAGAAACGGTTGCGCGCGCCAGGAATGTGGCCGCCGACGGGATCGAGCGTTTCGTTTTCACCGCGGTAGCGGTCGGGGGCGCGGGCGTCGACGACGGGCTTGTCGGCGTGGCCGAGGTATTTCTGCACGATATCTGCCGTGACCATCTGCACGAGCGAGGGCTTGCGCGTGATGTTGCCGGGCGTGGCATTGAGCTGCGGTTCTTCGGGCACGATCTGGTCGACGGGAAAGTGCGCGGCTTCCCAGGCCTGCAGGCCGCCATCGAGCACGGCCACATCGGCATGGCCGACCCAGCGCAGCAGCCACCACAGGCGCGCCGCGTACATGCTGCCCTGGCGGTCATACGCGACGACTTGCGTGTCGTCGTTCACGCCGAGCGCCTGCAGGCGCGCGACGAGTGCCTCTGCGTCGGGCAGCGGGTGGCGGCCATTGGTACCGGTTTTGGGGCCCGACAGTTCGTTGTCGAGATGCATGTAGAACGCGCCGGGCACGTGGCTCGCGTGATACGCGTCCCGCCCCGCGGCGGGGTTGGCGAGGTCAAAGCTGCAATCGATAACGACCACCGCTTCGGGCGCGCTCTGCTGCAGTGCGGCCAGTTGCGGTGCGGTGATGAGGGTGGCGTAGTGAGCGCGTTCGCTCATGGCGGCAATCTCCTGGGTCGATCAAACTTCCGGGTGAATCTCGGCTTCCGGGCCGGACACGGCTGTCTGCGGCGTCGGATGTTCGCTGCCAGACTGACGGGCGCGCATGACGGTGGTGACGATGCCGCTCCCGATGATGAGCGCCATGCCCGCCCACGACAGCGCATTCAGGTGGTCATTCCACAGCAACATACCCCACCCGCTCGCAAAGACGATGCCGGTGTATTGCAGATTAGCCGTCAGCAGCGTGTTGCCGCGCTTGTAGGCACGCGTCATGGCGGTCTGGCCCAGCGTCGCAAGAAGCCCGACAGCCAGCAGCAGGCCGGCGCTGTGCCACGTGTGCGGCTGCGCCCCGCCAATCAGCATCCACACGCCGCCGGCGATTGCGCTCACCAGTGAAAAGTAGAACACGATGCGTGCTTCGTTCTCGCCCAGGTCGCCCAGTTGGCGGACCTCCACATAGGCGAGGGCGGTGAACACGCCGGAGACCAGCCCGACCATGCCGCCGGCCAGCTGAGATGGCCCGCTTCCCACGCTGGGCTGCAGCAGGCACAGCACGCCGACAAACGACATCAGGATCGCGGCCACCATCTTCTTGTCGCGCCCGCGGCCTTGCCGGCCATTGCAGCGCCTGCGCCGATGATCAACGCAATCCATACCGGCGACATGTAGTTCAGCGTCATGGCCGTCGCCAGCGGCAGCAGGCTGATCGACGTAAACCACAGCAGCAGCGATGTCACCCCGAATACGCTGCGTTTGATATGCGCCACGAGATAGGGCGTGCGGATGCCCGCGCCTGTCTTGGCGAGGACGGCGCCCATCAGCGTCATGCCGATCACGCTGCGGTAGAAGACGATCTCGCCGGTGCTGTAATGCGCCGAGGCCAGTTTCACGCACACGCCCATCGCCGAGAAGGCAAACGCGGCAAGGATCATCCACAGCGATTGGCGAGAGGAGCTTTCGGCCGTTTGGGTGGCAGTCTGGGCAGCGGTTGCAGTGTCGGCGGGCATGGCGAGGAGGGGGCGAAAAAAAACGGTGCGGCCTGTGAGGGCTGCACCGTTCCTATTGTGACGCGGAAGGGGGCGGATGCCTACCTTCAGTCGTCGCTCAGTAGTTCATCGTGCGTCGATACCATTCGTGGAAGTGCTGCATGCCGTCTTCCATGGGCGACTGGTACGGGCCGACTTCGCTCGTACCACGCTTGAGCAACGCCAAGCGCCCGGCGTCCATGCGTTCGGCGATCTCGTCGTCTTCGAGGCACGTTTCCATGTAGGCGGCGCGCTCGGCTTCGACGAACTCACGCTCGAACAGCACGATTTCTTCCGGATAGTAGAACTCGACCACGTTACGCGTCTTGGTCGGGCTGAGCGGGTGCAGCGTCGACACCACCAGCACGTTCGGATACCACTCGACCATCACGTTCGGGTAATACGTCAGCCACACTGCGCCGTACTTCGGCATCTCGCCGTTGTTGAAGCGAAGCACAGCGTCGTGCCACTTCTGGTAAGCCGGCGTGCCGGGTTTGCGCAAATTGGCATGGATGCCGACGGTCTGCACGCTGTGCCACTCGCCAAACTCCCATTCCAGGTCGTCACACGAGACGAACTGGCCGAGGCCGGGGTGGAAGGGCACCACGTGGTAGTCCTCGAGGTACACCTCGATGAAGGTCTTCCAGTTGTAGTTGCAGTCGTGCACCTCGACGTGGTCCAGCATGTAGCCGGAAAAATCGAGATCGCGCGCCACGCCCAAGCGGGCGAGGTCTTCGCGCACATCGCGCTTGCCTTCGAACAGCAGGCCGTTCCAGTTCTGCAGCGGCGAGCGCGACAGATGCACGCACGGTTGCTTCTCGAAATGCGGCGCGCCCAGCAGGTCGCCCTGCAGGTCGTACGTCCAGCGATGCAGCGGGCAGACGATGTTCTGGGCATTGCCGCGCCCATTGAGCATGATGGCCTGCCGATGCCGGCACACATTGGAAAGCAGTTCGACGCCGTTCGGATTGCGCACCAGCACGCGGCCCTCGGCCTCGGCGGCAAGCGTGTGATAGTCGCCGACTTCCGGAACCATCAGCTCATGGCCGACGTAACCGGGGCCATGTTTGAACAGACGTTCGATTTCAGTTTGATACAGCGCCTCGTCGAAGTAAGCAGAGACGGGCAACTGGGTTTCAGACGGCACCAGATTCAGTGCGGCGCTGAGATTGGACATTATCCCCACTCCCAATAACGGTGAAAGCAGTGAACAACCCAACCATCGAAAAATTCGATGAAAAATTCGATTTGGGAAAGGACGCCATCGGCAGGTGGCGTAGGGTCTGTTGAGGTAGGAAACGAGCGCTGCCGGCCCCCGCTTGGGCCAACGACCATACGTTCAATGGGCCAACAGACCCAGACCATCGTGCGGAGCGGCGTACGCCGGCCCGGCCTTTGGAGGAAAGGGGGGGATTGTACCCCAGGGAAATTGATAAGTCCCTGATTTTCGAACCCTTTCCGCCGCCGGCTATTCGACCGTCAGATGGGTGATGCCTCGCGTCGCAGCCACGAATCGTCATCTCGCACCCTGTGGGATGTGCGCAGAACGCACGCGGAATTGCCGTAAAATGCCGGATTGTCCTTTTCTGATTCGCAACCGGCATGCCCCGT
The DNA here is from genome assembly GCF_007997035.1 of Ralstonia sp. TCR112. Taxonomy (GTDB): domain Bacteria; phylum Pseudomonadota; class Gammaproteobacteria; order Burkholderiales; family Burkholderiaceae; genus Ralstonia; species Ralstonia edaphi. Next base: position 41,535 of record NZ_VOSS01000094.1, read on the forward strand.
GCCTCAAACGACGCCTCCAGCAGCGCGTCCGCCACGCCCTCCGCTACGCCGGCTTCCTATGAAGCGGCGATGGCCGAACTCGAAACCCTCGTCGCGAGCATGGAATCCGGTGAATTGCCGCTGGAGGCCTCGCTTGCGGCGTATCGACGCGGGGCTGAGCTGGTCAAGTACTGCCAGCAGGTGCTGGAACGTGTCGAGCAGCAAGTGCGCGTGCTGGACGGCGATGCGCTGAAGCCGTTGGGAGACGACTCCAACGCGAACGAGCAGGGCGACGCATGAGCGATTTCGCCCAATGGATGGCGTCCGTGGTCGCGCGGACGGAAAGCGCGCTCGAGCACACCTTGCCCGCCGAAACCGTCGCGCCGCAACGTCTGCATGCCGCCATGCGCTATGCCACGCTGGGTGCGGGAAAGCGCGTGCGTCCGCTGCTGGCACATGCTGCGGGTGCGCTGGGCGACGCATCGTCGGAGGCGCTTGACGGCGTGAGCTGTGCCGTGGAGATGATCCACGCCTATTCGCTCGTCCACGACGACATGCCCTGCATGGACGACGACGACCTGCGCCGCGGCCGCCCCACCGTGCATCGCGCCTATGATGAAGCGACGGCCCTGCTGGTCGGCGACGCCTTGCAGACGCAGGCGTTCATCGTGCTGGCCGAGCTGGGAGCGGTAAGCCCCGCAACGCGGGCGATGCTGGTCGGTGAATTGGCGCGTGCTTCCGGTTCGCTGGGGATGGCGGGTGGTCAGGCCATCGATCTGCAAAGCGTGGGTATCGCGCTGTCGCAAGACGAGCTGGAAGCGATGCACCGCATGAAGACCGGAGCGTTGCTGCGGGCGAGCCTGCGGATGGGCGCGCTGTGTGCTGGCGTGAATGCCGCTGCCTTGGAGCATGTCGATGCGTATGCGGGTGCTGTCGGCCTCGCGTTCCAGGTGGTCGACGACATCCTCGACGTGACGGCCGATACTGCAACGCTGGGCAAGACCGCCGGCAAGGACGAGGCCAACGACAAGCCGACTTACGTGTCCATCCTCGGGTTGGACAAGGCCCGGGCGCTGGCTGATGAGCTGCACGCCGCAGCGGGTGCGGCGGTCGCCCAACTGGCCCGCGAGATCGGCGGTGAAGCGAGCCAGGCCCGTACCCTCCGATTGGCCGAGATGGCCGACCTGATTGTGCGGCGTGGCCACTGAACAACATTGCATCGACGTTAGAAGTCTTTGCCAAAACGCCTGAGCGGCGGTCCCACATGACGTACGAACTTCTGAACACCATCGACGATCCGGCCGACCTGCGCCGACTGGACCGCCGCCAGCTCGGGCCGCTGGCCGACGAGTTGCGCGCCTTTGTGCTCGATTCCGTCTCGCAGACGGGCGGCCACCTGTCGTCGAACCTGGGCACGGTCGAACTGACCATCGCCCTGCATTACGTCTTCAACACGCCGGAAGACCGCATCGTGTGGGACGTCGGCCACCAGAGCTATCCGCACAAGATCCTGACTGGCCGCCGCGACCAGATGGGCTCGCTGCGCCAGCTGGACGGCATCTCCGGCTTCCCGCGCCGCAGCGAGAGCCCGTACGACACGTTCGGTACCGCGCACTCGTCCACGTCGATTTCCGCCGCGCTGGGCATGGCCCTGGGCGCCAAGACCAACGGTGAAGATCGCGTCGCCATTGCGGTGATCGGCGACGGTGCGATGAGCGCCGGCATGGCGTTCGAGGCGATGAACAACGCGGGCGTCTATAAAGACCTGCCGCTGGTGGTCGTGCTCAATGACAACGACATGTCGATTTCGCCGCCGGTGGGGGCGCTGAACCGCTATCTGGCGCGGCTGATGAGCGGCCAGTTCTACGCGGCCACCAAGAAGGGCGTGGAAAAGCTGCTGTCGGTGGCGCCGCCGGTGCTCGAGTTTGCCAAGCGCTTCGAGGAACACACCAAGGGCATGTTCGTGCCGGCCACGATGTTCGAGGAATTCGGCTTCAACTACATCGGCCCGATCGACGGGCACGATCTTGAATCGCTGGTGCCGACGCTGCAGAACATCCGCCAGCGCGCGCGCGAAGGCGGCGGCCCGCAGTTCCTCCACGTCGTCACCAAGAAGGGCCAGGGTTACAAGCTGGCCGAGGCTGATCCGATCCTCTATCACGGCCCGGGCAAGTTCAACCCGCAGGAGGGCATCAAGCCTTCGGGGCGCCGCCAAGGTGACGTACACGCAGGTGTTCGGCCAGTGGCTGTGCGATATGGCGGCGGCCGACAAGCGCCTAGTGGGTATCACGCCCGCCATGCGCGAAGGCTCGGGGATGGTGGAGTTCGAACAGCGCTTTCCCGACCGCTATTACGACGTCGGCATCGCCGAGCAGCACGCCGTCACCTTTGCCGGCGGCCTGGCATGCGAGGGGCTGAAGCCGGTCGTCGCCATCTATTCGACGTTCCTGCAGCGCGGCTATGACCAGCTGATTCATGACGTGGCGCTGCAGAATCTGCCGGTGGTGTTCGCGCTGGACCGCGCAGGCCTGGTCGGCGCGGACGGTGCCACGCACGCGGGTGCGTACGACATCGCCTACCTGCGCTGCATCCCCAACATGATGGTGATGACGCCTGCCGACGAGAACGAATGCCGCCAGCTGCTGAGCACCGCGTTCGCGCAGGATTGCCCGACAGCTGTGCGGTATCCGCGTGGTGCCGGCACGGGCGTGGCGGTGCAGCCGACCCTGGAGCCGCTGCCTGTAGGCAAGGCCGAAGTGCGCCGCACGTCCACCGCGCCCGCCGGCCAGCGCGTTGCGATTCTGGCGTTCGGTTCGATGGTTGCGCCGGCGTCGGCAGCGGCCGAGCGTTTGGACGCCACCGTCGTCAACATGCGCTTCGTCAAGCCGCTCGACGTGGCCTGCGTGCTGGAAATGGCGCGCACGCACGATTACGTGGTCACGGTAGAAGAAGGCTGCGTGATGGGCGGGGCAGGTAGCGCCTGCCTGGAAGCGCTGGCTGCCGCTGGCGTCTCGACGCCGGTGCTGCAACTGGGCCTGCCCGATCGCTTTGTCGATCACGGCGATCATGCTGCGCTGCTGGCGCAATGTGGGCTGGATGCCAACGGCATCCTCGCGTCCATCCGCGAGCGTTTTGCCGTACAGCCGCGCGCAGCGGCCCCGCGCGTCGCGTGATTCACCTTTGGCGCTGGCCTATAGGCAGAATCAATCACCCGTATTGCATCCACGGGTATGAGTAGTTGACTGCAGAGGTAGGAAATTTCTTTTACACTCCGCCAGTCTTATTTCTGAATTGTGTGCGCAGTCGCGGGATGGGCAGATTCGATCACTTGAGGGGTGGTCATCGTCAGCCAGGTTCCGCGGTTTCACACTCGTTGCGTACCGGCCGACTGCGATGGCCGGGCGACCGTAAAGGAAACCGATCATGAACGATATGAACCCGGCTTTCGCGATGCCGGACGTGCAGTCCAGCCACGATACTCGCCAGATCCCAATTCAGCGCGTTGGCGTGCGCGGCGTGCGTTACCCGATGTCGCTGCAGACCCCCTCGGGCGTGCAGAACACCGTCGGTACCTACAACCTGGACGTGCATCTGCCCGCTGACCAGAAGGGCACGCACATGTCGCGCTTCGTCGCGCTGCTTGAAGAAGAGCGCGAGCCGCTGAATCTGGCGCAGTTCCAGTTGCTGCTGGAAAAGATGCTGGAGAAGCTGGAAGCCGACGCCGGCCGTATTGAGGTCCATTTCCCGTATTTCGTCAGCAAGACGGCCCCGGTGTCGGGCGTGCAGTCGCTGATGGACTATGAAGTGACGATGATTGGCGAAGTGCGCGACGGCCACACCAAGGTCCGCGTCAAGGCGCTGGTGCCGGTGACGAGCCTCTGCCCCTGCTCGAAGAAGATTTCGCAGTACGGCGCGCACAACCAGCGCTCGCACATCACGATCGACGCCGAGCTGGCGGCCGATACGCCGGTCGAAGCGCTGATCCGCATGGCCGAAGAAGAGGCGTCTTGCGAACTGTGGGGCCTGCTCAAGCGTCCGGACGAAAAATTCGTGACGGAGCGTGCGTACGAAAACCCGAAGTTCGTGGAAGACCTGGTGCGCGATATCGCCATGCGCCTGAACCAGGACGACCGCATCGTCGCCTACACGCTGGAAGCGGAAAACTTCGAGTCGATTCACAACCACAGCGCCTATGCGCTGATCGAGCGCGACAAGCGCACCGACAAGTAATCGACGCGCCGCCCCAAGAAAAAGCCGCTCAACCGAGCGGCTTTTTTCATGCCTGGTGGATGCGGATGTCTTCGAGGTCCCAGCGGGGCGTGACGCCGTAGCCGTAGCCGTCCTGCACCTGGGCGGGATCAGCCTGCAGCCGCATCGCGCCGGCAAAGGCGATCATCGCGCCGTTGTCGGTGCAGAACTGCAGGTCGGGGTAGTAGACGCGAAGCCCGCGCTTTTTGCCCTCGGCGTTCAGCCCGTCGCGCAACTGGCGGTTCGCGCCCACACCGCCGGCCACGACGATGCGCTTGAGGCCATGCTCGCGTGCGGCGCGCAGCGTCTTCTTGACGAGCACTTCGACGATGGCGGCGACAAATGCACGGGCAAGATCCGCGCGTGGCTGGTAACAGGTTTCGCTGTCGGTCAGGTTGAGCTTGCGCACCTGCGTGAGCACCGCTGTCTTGAGGCCCGCGAACGAGAAATCGAAATTGCCCGAATGCAGCATTGGTCGGGGCAGGTCGAACACGCCCGGGTTGCCAAACTCGGCCAGCCGCGAAACGGCAGGGCCGCCCGGGTAGCCGAGGCCGAGCAGCTTGGCGGTCTTGTCGAAGGCTTCGCCCGCGGCATCGTCGAGCGTCTCGCCGAGCAGCGTGTACTGGCCGACGGCATCGACGCGCATCAACTGCGTATGCCCGCCCGAGACGAGCAGCGCCAGAAACGGAAACTCCGGCCGGTCCGCCTCCAGCAGCGGCGAGAGCAGGTGCCCCTCCAGGTGATGCACGCCCACCAGCGGTTTGCCGAGCGCAAACGCCAACGCATTGGCCACCGAAGCGCCGACGAGCAGCGCGCCGGCCAGCCCCGGGCCTTTCGTGTAAGCGATCGCGTCGATGTCCCCGCGCGTCGCCCCCGCTTTGACCAGCACCTCTTCCAGCAGCGGAATCACGCGCCGGATGTGATCGCGCGAGGCCAGCTCGGGCACCACACCGCCGTATTCGCGGTGCATGGCGATCTGCGAATACAGCGCATGCGCGCGCAGGCCGGCATGGGTGTCGTACAGGGCGACGCCGGTTTCGTCACAGGAGGATTCGATGCCGAGGACCAGCATGGCAAGCGGGGCGTGAGGAATTGCAATGGGAAGGCCGCCGAAGATAGCACAAGTTAAAATGCGCGGTTTCTTCAAGAATAGGGCGGCGCAGCGATCATGATGCGGTGCGATGTAGCGGTGATCGGCGCAGGCGCGGCCGGGATGATGTGCGCGGCCGTGGCCGGGCAGCGCGGCGCGCGCGTGGTGCTGATCGACCACGCGACGAAGCTGGCCGAGAAGATTCGCATCTCCGGCGGCGGGCGCTGCAACTTCACCAACGTCAACGCGGGCCCCGCCAATTACCTGTCGAACAACCCGCACTTCAGCCGTTCGGCGCTGGCGCGATACACGGCTCAGGACTTCATCAGCCTCGTCTCCAGCTACCGCATTCCGTATCACGAGAAACACAAGGGCCAGCTTTTCTGCGACGACAGCGCGGAAGACATCATCCGCATGCTCGAAACGGAATGCGGGCGCGGCAATGTGATCTGGCGCACCGGCTGCTCGATCGCTGAAGTCGGCAAGGACGGCGAGGCTTACCGCCTATCGACCAGCGCGGGCGCGATCGTCGCCAACAAGGTGGTGATCGCCACGGGCGGCCTGTCCATCCCCAAGATCGGCGCGACGGATTTCGGGTATCGCATTGCGCGGCAGTTCGGATTGAAGATCGTTGAGACGCACCCAGCACTGGTGCCGCTCACCTTCAACGCCGACCATTGGGCGCCGTTTTCGGCGTTGTCGGGCGTGTCGATGGAAGTGGACGTGACCGTTGCGCAGCGGCCGGGCAAGGGCGGCCGTAAGGGAAGCGCGACGACGTTCCGCGAAGACTTGCTGCTTACCCATCGCGGGCTGTCGGGTCCGGCCGTGCTGCAGATCTCCAGCTTCTGGAATGCCGGTCAGCCGCTGCTTATTGATCTGCTGCCGGACACCGACGCCGGGCAATGGCTCTGCGATGAGAAATCCGGCTCGCGCAAGCAACTCGGTACGGTGCTGGCGCAGCGGCTGCCCGAACGCGTCGCGCAGGCGTGGTGCGCCACGCACGGTGCCAACCCGCAGGCCCCGATTGCCGAGTTGCCCGACAAGGTGCTTCGCACCCTTGGCGCGGCGCTGAACCGCTGGGAACTGACTCCGTCGGGCAGCGAAGGGTATCGGAAGGCCGAAGTGACGCGCGGCGGGGTCGATACGCGCGCGCTGTCCTCCGCCACGATGGAGGCCCAATCGGCGCCCGGCCTGTACTTCATCGGCGAGGTAGTCGACGTGACGGGCTGGCTTGGCGGCTACAACTTCCAATGGGCGTGGGCTTCGGCCGTCGCGGCGGGAGAGGCTGCCTCCGCTCGCTGATCCCCCACGGATCGGTCCTGGAACTGTTCGGGTTCTGTGCTACGATCAGTGATCCATTTTTCCAAGTTTGCAACCCGCTGGACCACCGTCCAAGCGGGTTTTGCCGTTTATCGGAGTTCGGAATGTCGCAGTTGTCCCTCAAGGCCCAGATCACGGAAGACATGAAGGCGGCCATGCGCGCCAAGGAAATGGATCGTCTCGGCACGATCCGCCTGTTGCAGGCCGCCATCAAGCAGCGTGAGGTGGATGAGCGCATCGAGTTGGATGACGCTGCCGTGCTGGCCGTGATCGACAAGATGCTCAAGCAGCGCAAGGATTCGATCACCGCGTTCGAGCAAGCCGGCCGTGACGACCTCGTTGCCAAGGAAGCGGCAGAAGTGGCTGTGCTGCAGGTCTATATGCCCGCGCAGCTGTCGGAAGCCGAAGTCGACGCTGCGGTGCGCGACGCCGTGGCCAAGGTCGGTGCCTCGGGCCCGCAGGACATGGGCAAGGTGATGGGCGTCCTCAAGCCGGCGCTGGCCGGCCGTGCCGACATGACGCAAGTCTCGGCACGCGTGAAGGCCGCCCTGACCGGCGCCTGAATCCGCTCCACGCTCGCCGCATCCACATCCAAGGGGCGCACCCCGCGTGATCCCGCAGCCGTTCATTGACGACCTGCTCAACCGCGTCGATATCGTCGACGTGGTGGGCCGTTACGTGCAGTTGAAGAAGGGCGGCGCCAACTTCATGGGGCTGTGTCCGTTCCATAACGAGAAGTCGCCGTCGTTCTCGGTGTCGCCCACGAAGCAGTTCTATCACTGCTTCGGATGCGGCGCGCATGGCTCGGCAATCGGCTTCCTGATGGAGTTTTCCGGGCAGTCGTACGTCGAGGCCATCAAGGACCTCGCGCAGTCCGTCGGCATGGTGGTGCCCGAAGAGCGCGGTGGCTTGCCGCCCGCCGCGCGGGCTGAGCAGCAAGCCAAGACCGTCGCGCTCGGCGACGTCATGGCCCGCGCCTGCGATCACTACCGCAAGCAGCTGCGCAGCGCCCCCAACGCGATCCAGTACCTCAAAGGCCGCGGGCTGACCGGCGAGATCGCCGCGCACTTCGGTCTCGGCTATGCGCCGGACGACTGGCAATCGCTCGAAGCCGTGTTCGGTCCGTATCGCGAAGACGCCACTGCGGCACCGCTCATCGAGGCGGGCCTCGTCATCGAAAGCGAGAAGACGGGCGCCGATGGATCGCACCGCCGCTACGACCGCTTTCGCGATCGCATCATGTTCCCGATCCGCAATACCAAGGGCGTGGTGATCGGTTTCGGCGGCCGGGTGTTGGGGCAGGGCGAACCGAAATATCTCAACTCCCCCGAAACGCCGCTGTTCAGCAAGGGCACCGAGCTGTACGGCCTGTTCGAGGCGCGCAACGCCATCCGCGAGTTCGACTACGTGCTCGTCGTCGAAGGTTATATGGATGTTGTCGCGCTGGCGCAGCTGGGGTTTGCCAATGCGGTGGCCACGCTGGGCACGGCCTGTACGCCCGTCCACGTGCAGAAGCTGCTGCGGCAGGTCGACACCGTCATCTTTTCGTTTGACGGCGACAGCGCGGGGCGCCGGGCCGCGCGCCGCGCCCTTGAAGCCTGCCTGCCGCACGCCACCGACAACAAGACAATCAAGTTCCTCTTCTTGCCCTCGGAGCACGATCCAGACAGCTTCGTGCGTGAAGAGGGCACCGAGGCGTTCGCCCGCGAAGTGCACAACGCGATGCCGTTGTCGCGCTTCCTGCTTCAAGCGGTGACCGAAGACCTGGACCTGCGCCAGCCCGAGGGCCGCGCCCGCGCCCAATATGAGGCCAAGCCGCTGCTGAATGCCATGCCGGCCGGTGGGCTGCGCCTGCAGATCGTGCGCGGTCTGGCCGAGATGACCGGCACCACACCCGCCGATATCGAAGCGCTGTGCGGTTTGCGCAGCGACCCAGCCCAAGCGGGCCGCATGACGCAAAAGCGGCCTCGCGTGGCGCGCACCGCACCTACGGCGCTTGAACAGAAGGTGCTGCGCCTCCTGATGCGTTATCCCGGGCTGGCCGCTCGGCTCGACGCCGATGCCCGGGCCCAGTTGACAGCGCCGCAATTGCCCCAAGGTGAGGTATTGGCGGCGCTGCTGGCTGAATGCGATGCTGCGGGGCCGGAAGTGCACTTCGGCGCCTTTGTTGAGCGCTTGGGCCAGACGCCCTACGCCGAAGCCTTCGCCGGGCTGCGTCCGGCCGTGCTCCAGGACGACATCGAACTGGAGCCGGCCATGTCCGAATTCGACACCGCCGTACAAAAGATGCTCGCCGAGCCGCTGAAGCGCGAGCTGGAGATGTTGCAGCGCAAGATGGAGGCCGGCCATGCCGGTGACGACGACAAGGAGCGCATGCGCTGGCTGGTGGGCGAAATTAGCCGCCGTCGACAGCTCGTGTAGCGCACACGCCGCAGAGGCAAGCTCCAAGCGGGGCGGGCAATTGCGGGTAGCCCCTTGATTTTTCAGGCGAAAACCCGATTTTCGTTTAGACCGGCTGGGTCTGGCGTGCTAGAATAGCCGGTTTGGATTGCAAGTCCTTTTTCCCATTTTTGGGGGAGTGAGCGTGCCCATGGTGAAGGTGAAGACCTCCGCGAAGGCCGGTTCCAAGGCCAGTCCTGCTTCTGATTCTGCCAAGCGATCCTCATCGGCGCGCGGCTCGGGGGGAGGAAAGACTTCAGCGGGAACGGCGAAAGTCGCGAATGGTCGGACTCATGTGGGGCAGGCGGGATCGACAGGAGTGAAGGCCACTGCGCCGGCAAAGACGGGGAAAACCCAGCCGCGCCAGACCGCCGATATCGCCGTCGCCGCCAAGACTGTCAAACCGACAGCGCGCACAAAGGGCGCGATCCAATCTTCAACCTCAGGCAAGGTCTCGACGTCGATGAGCACGAGCGCCAGACCTGGCGGCACAGCCGCTTCCGTCGCACTCAAGGGCAAGACAACCACCGTGGCGAAATCGAAAGTTACCGAAGTCGAGAGCAAGCAGACCACTGCCAGCGCAAGCGCAACCAAGACGGGTACCGCTCGTACCAGCACCGCAGCCAAGCCAGCCAAGGCAACCGCGGAAGACACCAAGCGCACCGCCCAGGCAGGGGCCACCCCCACAACTCCTCCCGCGCCCCGCGCCGAGGCCGCAGCCGAGCCCAAGAAGCGCGGCCGCAAGCCCAAGGCAGAGACGCAGGCAGACGATGACAGCAGCACGGACGTGACTGAAGAATTTGACACCCCCGCCGCTCCGGCACCGAAAACCGAAAAGCTGAAGGCCCGTGACCGCAAGGCCAAGGAAAAAGCCCTGCTCAAGGAATTCGCTGCTTCGCAGCAAGGCGGTTCGGAAGAAGAGCTCGAGGCCCGCCGCCAGAAGCTCAAGGCGCTGATCAAGCTGGGCAAATCGCGCGGCTACCTGACCTACGCTGAAATCAACGACCACCTCCCCGACGACATGGTCGACGTGGAGTCGATGGAAACGTTGGTTGCCACGCTCAACGACATCGGCGTTGCCGTGTACGAGCAGGCTCCGGACGCCGAAACGCTGCTCCTGAACGACAACGCGCCTTCCGTGACCACGGAAGAAGAGGCTGAAGAAGAAGCCGAAGCTGCGCTGTCGACGGTTGACTCCGAATTCGGCCGCACGACCGACCCGGTGCGCATGTACATGCGCGAAATGGGCACGGTCGAGCTGCTCACGCGCGAAGGCGAAATCGAAATCGCCAAGCGCATCGAGGCCGGCCTGAAAGACATGGTCATGGCCATCTCGGCCTGCCCGGTCACCATTTCGGAAATCCTCGCCATGGGCGAGCGCGTGGCCAACGATGAATCCAAGATCGACGAATTCATCGACGGCCTGATCGACCCGAACGCTGAAGCCGAGGCCGCTGCTGCCGCCGAGGAAGAAGAGGAGTTCGAGGAAGAAGAAGCCGAAGAAGAAGGCGACGAAGAGGAAGACGAGGACGATGAAGGTGCCGGTGCTGCCGCAGCCTCGGCCCGTCAACTCGAAGAGCTCAAGCAGGCTGCGCTGGTCAAGTTTGGTGTGATCGGCGAGCAGTTCGACAAGATGCGCCGTGCCTTCGAGAAGGAAGGCTACAAGTCCAAGCCTTACGTGAAGGCGCAGGAAGCCATCCAGGCCGAGCTGATGACGATCCGCTTTACGGCACGCAACGTCGAGCGGCTGTGCGACACGCTGCGCGGCCAGGTGGACGAAGTGCGCAAGCTTGAGCGTGCCATCCTGAACATCGTGGTCGACAAGTGCGGCATGCCGCGCGGCGATTTCGTTGCGCGCTTCCCGGGCAACGAGACGAACCTGAAGTGGATTGAAACCGTGGTGGCTGACGGCAAGCCGTACAGCACCATCGTCGAGCGTAACGTGCCGGCCGTGCACGAACTGCAGCAAAAGCTGATCGACCTGCAAGCGCGCGTGGTGCTGCCGCTGACCGAGCTGAAGGACGTCAACCGCAAGATGTCGGAAGGCGAGCGCCGCGCCCGTGAGGCCAAGCGCGAGATGACCGAGGCCAACCTGCGTCTGGTGATCTCGATCGCCAAGAAGTACACGAACCGCGGTCTGCAGTTCCTCGACCTGATCCAGGAAGGCAACATCGGCCTGATGAAGGCGGTGGACAAGTTCGAATACCGTCGCGGCTACAAGTTCTCGACGTACGCCACGTGGTGGATCCGTCAGGCCATTACGCGTTCGATCGCCGACCAGGCGCGCACCATCCGTATTCCGGTGCACATGATCGAGACGATCAACAAGATGAACCGCATCTCGCGTCAGATCCTGCAGGAAACCGGTAACGAACCGGATCCGGCAACGCTGGCCGAGAAGATGGAGATGCCGGAAGACAAGATCCGCAAGATCATGAAGATCGCGAAGGAGCCGATCTCCATGGAAACGCCGATCGGTGACGACGACGATTCCCATCTGGGCGACTTCATCGAGGATACGAACACGCTGGCCCCGGCCGAAGCAGCGCTGCATGGCTCCATGCGCGGTGTGGTGAAGGACGTGCTCGATTCGCTGACGCCGCGCGAAGCCAAGGTGCTGCGCATGCGCTTCGGTATCGAAATGAGCACTGACCACACGCTGGAAGAAGTCGGCAAGCAGTTCGACGTGACCCGCGAGCGTATCCGTCAGATCGAGGCGAAGGCACTGCGCAAGCTGCGCCATCCGAGCCGCTCCGACAAGCTGAAGAGCTTCCTCGAGGGAAGCTGATTCTAGCGAGGCAGGCGATTTTCCGAGTGGGCTTGCGCCCACTTTCGGGTAAAATCCCGCACCAGGCCCGGCCTAAGCGCCGGGTCTCTTTTTTTCCTGTTTGACAGGGCCGGACGCCGTGCTGGTTGCAGGCAGCGGACTCATAATCCGCCTCCGAAAGGACACCGTGGGTTCGAATCCCACCCGGCCCACCATCTTTTGCTCCCCCGCCTTTTCCCTCGGTTCATCCGCGTTTGCGTGCCCATGGCACATGGCCGTCTTCTGTTCGTTAGCGCGCGTTATTGTTCGGGATCGTATTTTGCTACGCCTGCGGTTTTCGGCGAAATATATTCATTTCGACATATTTGAATAACGTCTCAGTGCGTAAGCTTTCCCCCAATTGGAGGGGGGAGTTTAAAACGCTTCAAACGAATCGGTTTCATTCTCTCGTTTGAAAAGTCGCCGAACCGCGCCGTGCCTGCTTGTACGGGAGATTGCGGGAGTTGTTTTGAATGAAATCTCTATTTACTTCATACTCTGAGCGGACCATAGTTTCGGCCATAACGATAAGTAAATAGCCAGTAGCGTACCCTTCGGAGACACAGGATGTTACGCATTCAAAACGGGCCCTTCCAGCATTCCGCTTCTGCGCGTGCCCACGCGCGTCATCGCCATCGTCGTCGCTGCAGCTGCGGTGGCGGGGCGGGTCCACGCTAGTAACGTTACCTCGATTGTTCTTGGGATCGGCGCCCGGCCGATCTGCGTGAGACCGGCTGGCCGTCGGTTAACGCGACCACAGCACGTCCGTCGTTTTTGTCGTTTGCAGGTCGATCTGCCGATGGGGCAGGTCGTGTGCTGTCGGCCGTCGTTTGCCGGCAGGCGGGGGTATTGACCGGCTGTTGCACACATTCGCCGGCCCAAAACACAACAAGTTTCAAAACGTGAGGAGACAACCATGGGTAGTCGACGTCATCTTTTTGTTGTCATGGCAACCAGTTGCATAGTGGCCATGCCGTTTATTGGCGGGTGCGGTGGGGCGGACGACCCCGGCTCGTCGGATGTTGCGCAGTGTTCGGGCAGCTCTTGCCCGCCCAGTGGAGCCGTCACCACGCCCAGCACGCCGACCAGTCTGTGCCCGGCGGCGTTGGACTACACGACCACGTACACCGGCGGCTCCGGCAGCGGCGAGTACATCAAGGTCAAATTCGACACCAGCAAGAACACGTACCAGATGCAGTTCCTCGAGTCGTCGGTGCCGACCTCGGCGGGGCAGGTCAATACGACGCGCAAGGGGTTGACCATTGATGGCACGTTCGTCCATCCGACCAACCTGCCGACGCCCGAGCAGAACCGCTGCGCTTTCGTGCTGCAGTCAGGCAAGACGGCGGACAACAGCTACGCGATCACGGTCAATCCGCAAGACCCGCCGATGCTGTTTGTCGGCCAGGGCATCGTGGGTGGCGGCATTCCGGGGGCGACTATCCAGTTTGACGGCATCCAGCCGATTCCGGGGGTCGTGATTGGCGCGGTGCCGTCGCGGACGTTTGATTTCTACCCGTTCCTGGGCTTCTCCGAGACCGTGACCGATTTCTCGCAGGTCGCGGGGCGCTACAACCAAGTTGGCGTGCATGTCACGCCCACGGGTTCCGGCAATCAGACCTCCACACCGCAAGGCTGGCAACCCGATGCTGTCAACTGGACGCAAACGCTGAATGCCGACGGCACCTGTACGGCGGAAGGGATCGATTATTCCTGCCACACGACCGGCACGCCGTGGACGCTGCGTCAGAACGCCGATGGCTCGCAGGATAACGTGTTCGTCAGCAACCCGACCAGCAGCAGCGTGCCGTATCCGTATGTAGGCCAGGTCTCGCCGCTGGTGCTGCTGGCGCCGAGCCAAGCCAAGGGCATTCTGATTGCCGGCAAGCTCAACGGGCAGGTGGTGCCGGTGGTGATCCGAGTGGGCTACTCGCATAGCGATGCCGCGAACTTGCTGGCTTCGGTGGCGGATGACCAGATCGGTATCTCGATCCTCTCTCCTGCAACGGCAATCCCGGCCAACGCGCTCAAGGGCGGCTATGTTGGTGCGACCAGCGGCTCGGCTTGCGGTGTGGTCACCAACAACGGGCCAAGTGGTGCGCCTGCCAGCGGCAACGGCTTGAACGCGACGGTCGATCACCCTGAACTGTCAGGCTCCTATAGCGGTGGCTTCTTCCACGCGAACGCCGGTAACTGCAGCGATGGCACGGCCGTGTCGACGTTGGCCGCCAACTACACCTCCACGCTGTTCCAGAACGGCACCGCCGCCTTCATCAACCCGCTTACGTCACGTGTGACGGCGCAGTTCGGGCTCGACTACACGCAAAGCTCGCCGGGCAAGTTGATCGTGACCGCGCAGAACGACTTCAACGCGCAGGGCGCCAGCGGCAACGTTGCGTTGTTCAAGGCCGGCGACACCGGCGTAGCGGTCAAGGTAGGCAACGTGTACGCAATGCTCATGAACAACAACAAGTACAACCCGTTCTTCACGGTCGGCGCATTCGTCCAGTGAGGCGCCGCAACAACGAAACCAACATGCGCGGCGGTGCGTGACCTGTGCACGCTGCGCCGCCGCGACGGAACAACAACACGGAGGAAACGCAAATGCAATGGCGTAAATGGTTGGTCGTGCTCGCTTGCGCACCGATGGTGACAGCGTGCGGAGGCGGCGGTGATGATTCGCCCGCTCCGGTGATCCAGCGCCTGTGTCCGCAGGCCATCGACTACAACACCGTCTTCACTG
>NZ_VOSS01000095.1 GCF_007997035.1 Ralstonia sp. TCR112
GGTCGACCCTCAAACCCTCGCGTTCCGACCCTGGACTGCGACGGTCGACCCTCAAACCCTCGCGTTCCGACCCTGGACTGCGACGGTCGAGCCTCAAACCCTCGCCTTCCGACCCTGAACCCCGGCGGTCGACCCTCAAACCCTCGTGCGCCACGCTTCAAGCTCGACATTTTCGACCCCAAACAGTCACGCTCCGGGCTTTGAGGTCGGCGCTTGAGCCTCAGAGGCTCGGCGTCCGGCCTCCGACCCTTCGGGCTCGGCCCTCTGAGGCCGGTTTTTTCGACCTCGAACTGTCATGTTCCGGGCGCTGAGCCTGGTGCACGAGCCTCGGACACTCACGCTCGACTGTCTGAGCCCCGCAATCGAGCCTCAGAGCCTCACGTGCCGCACTCAGACCGCCGCGGTGGGTGTGTCCCGCTCGCCGGTCGAACGCCGCGCGCCTCGCCGATCCAGGTACGGCAGCGCAAACATGTAGAGCCCCGTAAACAGCAGCAGCGCCAGCGGCAGCAACGGCGCGTAGGTGATCCACGCCGGCGGCTGCGCACCCTTGCCCAACCCCAGGGCGACAAAGTTGGCGATGACCGTGAGCGTGAACGCCATCGACACCCAGCGGTGAAACTGGCGGATTGCGTGGCGGGCGCTCACTGGGCACCTCCGGCGGCCTGGATCATCTTCCAGCCGTTGCCGGCCGGGTCACGAAAGCCGGCGTCGACGCTGCCGAAGCGGTCGATCGGCTCTTGCGTGAACTCCACGCCGCGCTCGCGCAGTTGCGCATAGGCGGCGCGGCAATCGGCGACGGTCAGCACCAGCGGCGGCATCGCGCCCTTGGCCACCATGGCGCGCAGCGTCTGCGCGGTGGCCTCGTCGTGGATGGGCGGACCAGGCTGGAACAGGCCGAGCTGAAACGACGGCTGCTCCGGATGCTGCACCGTCAGCCACCGGTACGGGCCGTTGCGCACGTCGGTATGCACGCGAAACCCGAGCTTGTCGACATAGAACGCCAGCGCGGCGTCCTGATCATCCACATACAGCCCGACGACATTGATCCCTTGGCTCATCACCGCTCCTTGTTATTGGTGGGTGACGGATTTGTACCCTCTGCCAGCTGGCGGCGCTTCTCCGAAACTGCTGTGACGAGGTCGGGCCGCTGCGCCGCCTTCAGCACACAGGCGGGCACGCGGTCGAGTTGCTGCTGCGGCGCTGTGGCCTGGGCGTGGCGGCGAAGCGCGCTCGGGCTCTGCCCGGTGATGTCGCGAAAGATGCGGCCGAAGGTGCCGAGGCTTTCCCAGCCCGTGGCGTAGGCGATTTCGATGATGGGCAGGTCGGTGTCGCGCAGCAGCGTGGTGGCCTGCTCGATGCGGCGCGTGAGCAGGTAGCGGTGCGGCGGAATGCCGAAGGCTTGCTTGAACGAGCGCGCAAAATGCGCCGCCGACACGCCGCTCACCTCGGCCAGCCGCTTGACGGGCCATGCCTCGTGCGAGGCGGCGTCCATGCGGTCTTTGGCGCGCAGCAGGCGGCGCAGCAGCGCGGGGTCTTGCTGCGCGTCGGTGTGTGCCGTTGCCACCGCGGCCTGCGCCCGAGGGTCAGCCGAGCTTGAACTCGCCGATGGCGTGTGCGAGCTTGCGCACACCCTCTTCCACCTGCGCCAGCGATGAGGTGGCGTACGACAGACGCAGCGTCGAACGATCCGGGTCGACCGGGTAGAACGCCGCACCCGGCACGAACGCCACACCGCGCTCGATGGCCACCTTGGCCACATCGCCGGCATTGCGGCCCGGCAAGGTGCACCACAGGAACATGCCGCCGCGCGGGCGGTTGAAGGTCAGTTCGGTTGCGGGCAGCAACGCGCGCAGGCCGTTGGCCATGGCGTGGGCGCGTTCGGCATAGGCCGCGCGTGTGCGCGGCAGCACGGTGTCCAGGCGATTGCTGCGCAGGTAGGCGGCGGCCGTGGCCTGCGCAAACGTGGAGGTGTGCGCATCGGCAAACTGCTTGACCATCACCGCATTGCCCAGCACCGGCTGCGAGGCGATCATCCAGCCCACGCGGAGCCCCGGCGCCACCACCTTCGACAGGCTGCCCAGGTAGATCACACGCCCCTGCGCGCCGTCGGTCTGCTGTGACAGCGCGTACAGCGACGGCGGCGGGGCTGCGTCGAAATACAGATCACCGTACGGGTCGTCTTCCACGATCAGCAGGTTGTGGCGCACGGCCACATCCAGCAGGCGCTTGCGACGCTCCAGGCTCATCAGCGCGCCGCTCGGGTTGCCGAAGTTGGGAATCACGTAGAGGAATTTGGGACGCGCGGTGGCGAGCACCTTTTCCAGCGCGTCGACGTCCAGGCCGTCGCCATCGGTCGGCACGCCGGCCACCTTGGCGCCGTACAGCTTGAATGCCTGGATGGCGGCGAGGAAGGTAGGCGCCTCGGTCAGCACCGTGTCGCCCTCGCCGATCAGCACCTTGCCCAGCAGATCCAGCCCTTGCTGCGAACCCGTGGTGACGAGGATGTCGGTGTTGGCGACGTTGGCGCCGCGACTCTTCATCAGCGTGACGATGGCCTCACGCAGCGGCTCGAAGCCCTCGGTGGCGCCGTATTGCAGGGCGCGGGCGGCGTCGGTGGTGAGCGCGCTGTCGGCGGCAGCCTTCAGGCCTTCCACGTCAAACAAGGCGGCATCCGGAAAGCCGCCGGCAAACGAGATCAGGCCCGGCTTGCCGAGCACCTTGAACAACTCGCGGATGGCGGAGGTTTCAACGTTTTGCAGGCGGGGTGCCAGCAGCGATTGCAGGAATTCCATGGCGTGCGTGTCTCTGTAGTTCGAGTGCCCGCCACTTTACGTGATGTGCGCCGCGTGCGCATGCCAGCAAGACGTCACAGCCGTGACTAGAATGCCGCCACCGAATGGGTAAAAAGGAGGCAACGCATGGCTGTCCGACGCATCGTCCCCAACCTGCATGCCACCGATCCGGCACGTGCCCGCGCGTTCTACGTTGAACTGCTGGGGCTGGAAGCGGTGATGGACCACGGCTGGATCGTTACCTTTGCCAATCCAGCCAACACGACGACGCCGCAGGTCAGCATTGCCAGCGAAGGCGGAAACGGTACGCCGGTGCCAGCGCTGTCGGTGGAGGTTGACGACGTGGATGCCGTGCACGCACGGGCCGTGTCGCTGGGCCTGGAAGTCGTCTACCCGCTCGTCGACGAGCCTTGGGGCGTGCGCCGTTTTTTCGTGCGCGATCCGTTCGGCAACGTGGTCAACATCCTGACGCACCGCTAACCACACGCGTCAAAAAAGAAAACGCCCGCATGCCAAAGGCGATGCGGGCGCGGCAGGGCCGGCTAGCGGCTACCGGTGATTGCCGTTGTGGGTGCGCTTGTCCTGGTGTGCGTTGCCGTTCTTGTCCTTCTCGACAACGCGTGTGATGCCGCCCGTGGCGGGCGGGTCACTGGCCGGGAAGGTGTCTTCCACCGCCTTTTCCACCAGCTCCTCACGCTTTTCTGCGTGCGGATGCTTCTCTTTCTTGCCCTTCTCCATGGCGCCCTCCTGTTTCAAGCGTGGTTGAAGACACGCAAGCGAACAGCGTGCCTGGGCGCGTTCAATACTCTTCCCAGTACGGACGCGAGCCGTAGTACTCATGCACGGACTGCGCCCAGGTCGGATCGGCCATCGTGGGCCAGCTGTCCTTGTCGAAACCCGGAGCTGCCTCCAGGCGATCCTTGTTGGCGTCGAGCACAAAGCACTTGCGGTCGACGTCGAGCGACATGGCGCTCCACGGCACGGCAAAGAGCTTGTCGCCGATGCCCAGGAAGCCGCCCACCGACATCACCGCATAGGCGATCCGGCCGCGCTGCACGTCGAGCATGATGTCGGTGATCTTGCCGAGGTCTTCTCCATTGAGGTTGACGACGCGATCGCCCTCCAGCGTATCTGCGGCCATCAGTTCCGGGCCCGGGCCGGCTGAATCAGACTCAGCGCGGCCGATGATGCGCATGCGTACACCGGCGGTGGTGCCTACACCGGTGGCGGTGCCAGTGCCCAGGGTGGTGCCGGTTGTCGTGGTTTGCATAGCAGTTACCTCCCATCAATCAGTTGACGTTCAGGATGGTGTGCGGCCGCCACGCATCTTGCGCAGCGTCTGTCGCACGCAATGACCTCTGCCAGCACGAAGCTTGCCTGCAACGCGTCGCCGGCAACGACGCGGGCGCGGCATGGCGCTTGCTCGACGGTACGGCGTACTTCAACAAGAACCCCACCCGGAGAACCCCCATGAACAAAGCTGAAATCCCTGTGGCGCAACGCGCCGTGCTGTCGATGCTGCTGGACGATCACCGCGAGGTGAAGAAACTGTTCAAGGCGTTCCAGCAGGAAAAAGACAAGGCGGCCGGCGAGCAAATCGTGCGCGAAGCGTGTGAAAAGTTGACCGTGCACACGCAGCTGGAAGAAGAGGTGTTCTACCCGTTCGTGCGCGACAACGGCGGCGAAGCGTTCAAGGACCTCGTCGACGAAGCCGTGGTGGAACACGCCACCGCAAAGGATCTGATCGAGCAGTTGAACGGCATGGAAGCAGGCGACGACCTGTTCGCGGCCAAGTTCACCGTGCTGGCCGAGTACGTCTCGCACCACGTGGAAGAGGAAGAGACCGAGCTCTTTCCCAAGCTGGTCCGACAGCACGTGGACCTGACGCCGCTGCAGGAACCCATGACCGCGCGCAAGGAAGCGCTGCTCGCCGAGACCGCCAGCTGACGCCCCACCACCCGACACCGGACAGACACCATGCAAGCCACCGTCAGCGATTTCCTCGTCGCCCGCCTGTATGACTGGGGTGTGCGGCGCATCTTTGGCTACCCCGGAGACGGCATCAACGGCATGTTCGGGGCCTTGCAGCGCGCGGGCGGCAAGATCGAGTTCGTGCAGGTGCGGCATGAAGAGATGGCCGCCTTCATGGCCTCGGCGCACGCCAAGTTCACCGGTGAGCTGGGCGTGTGCATGGCGACGTCCGGGCCGGGTGCCACGCACCTCATCACGGGGCTGTACGACGCGCGGCTCGACCACATGCCCGTGCTGGCGATTACGGGGCAGCAGGCGCGCACGGCAGTCGGCGGGCATTACCAGCAGGAGGTGGATCTGGCGGCGATGTTCCGCGACGTGGCCGGCGCGTTTGTCCACCAGGCCAGCATGCCGGCGCAGGTGCGGCATCTGCTGGATCGCGCGGTGCGCATCGCCATCGGGCAGCGCCGGGTGACGGCGCTCGTGCTGCCCAACGATTTGCAGGAAATGCCCTACACCGAGCCGCCGCGTGCACATGGCACGGTGCATTCAGGCGTCGGCTACAGCGCGCCGAGCGTGATCCCGCAAGCCGCCGATCTGGAACGCGCGGCGGACATCCTCAACAGCGGGCGGCGGGTGGCGATGCTTGTCGGCGCGGGTGCGCTCGGGGCCAGCGCAGAAGTGGCGGCCGTGGCAGAAACGCTCGGGGCGGGCGTGGCCAAGGCGCTGCTCGGCAAGGCCGTCCTGCCCGACGAATTGCCCTATGTGACAGGCGCCATCGGCCTGCTCGGCACGGAGCCGAGCTGGGAACTGATGAACCATTGCGACACGCTGCTGATGGTCGGCTCCGGCTTCCCCTATGCGGAATTCCTGCCCAAGGAAGGCCAGGCGCGCGGCGTGCAGATCGACCTAGACCCCGGCATGCTGGGGCTCCGCTACCCGATGGAGGTCAACCTCGTGGGCGACAGCGCGCAGACGCTGCGTGCGCTGCTGCCGCTGCTGCAGCGCAAGACCGATCGCTACTGGCCCGACCGCATTGCCCGCTGGAACGAGCGCTGGTGGAAGACGCTGGAAGACCGCGCGCTGCAGCCGGCCTACCCCGTCAACCCGCAGCGCGTGCTGTGGGAGTTGTCACCGAAGCTGCCTGGCAACGTGATCGTCACCAGCGACTCCGGCACCTGCGCCAACTGGTATGCGCGCGATCTCAAGTTCAAGCCCGGCATGATGGGCTCGCTCTCGGGCGGGCTGGCGTCGATGGGCGCGGCGGTGCCGTATGCGATCGCCGCCAAGTTTGCGCATCCCGATCGCCCCGTCATCGCACTCGTGGGCGACGGCGCCATGCAGATGAACAACATGGCGGAACTCATCACCGTGTCGAAATACTGGAAGCGGTGGAAGTCTCCCAAGTGGATCTGCATGGTGCTCAACAACCAGGATCTGAACGAAGTCACCTGGGAGCAGCGCGTGATGGAAGGCGACCCGAAATTCCCGGCGTCACAGGACATCCCTGACGTGCCGTATCACCGCTTTGCCGAGTTGATCGGCCTGAAGGGCATCTACGTCGACAACCCCGACCAGCTGGCCG
>NZ_VOSS01000096.1 GCF_007997035.1 Ralstonia sp. TCR112
ACGAGTGCGGTCATCTTGATCTGCCTGTTCGGTGTGCGTGAAGTTGCGTGCGTTGCGGGAGGGTTACAAACCCGCCGTTTACAGCACCTTGGCTTCCGTCTTGAGCTTGGACACCAGCGTGGCCACGTCGGGCACCATCACGCCGGCGCTGCGCTTGGCGGGCTCGACCACCTTCAGCGTCTTCAGGCGCGGTGCAACGTCCACGCCCAGGTCTTCCGGCTTGACCGTGTCGAGCTGCTTCTTCTTCGCCTTCATGATGTTCGGCAGCGTCACGTAGCGCGGCTCGTTCAGGCGCAAGTCGGTGGTGACCACGGCCGGCAGCTTGACCGACAGGGTTTCCAGACCGCCGTCCACTTCACGCGTCACCGAAGCCTTGCCGTCGGCAATCTGCACCTTCGAGGCAAACGTGGCTTGCGGCAGCCCTGCCAGCGCGGCCAGCATCTGGCCGGTCTGGTTGGCATCGTCGTCAATCGCCTGCTTGCCGAGGATGATCAGCTGCGGCTGTTCCTTGTCGACCAGCGCCTTGAGCAGCTTGGCGACCGCCAGCGGCTGCAGCTCTTCAGTGGTTTCGACCAGAATGCCGCGATCGGCACCGATGGCCATGGCGGTGCGCAGGGTTTCCTGGCACTGCGTCACGCCGCACGACACGGCGATCACTTCGGTAGCGACGCCCGCTTCCTTCAGGCGGA
This sequence comes from Ralstonia sp. TCR112, assembly GCF_007997035.1. Taxonomy (GTDB): domain Bacteria; phylum Pseudomonadota; class Gammaproteobacteria; order Burkholderiales; family Burkholderiaceae; genus Ralstonia; species Ralstonia edaphi. The sequence continues at coordinate 690 of NZ_VOSS01000096.1, forward strand.
CCGCTTCTTCCACGGCGATCTCATCGAACGGGTTCATGCTCATCTTGACGTTGGCAAGATCGACACCGCTGCCGTCCGTCTTCACGCGAACCTTCACGTTGTAATCGATCACGCGCTTGACTGCGACCAGGACTTTCATGCGCTCACTCCACTAATTGATAAGACGATTTTGCAAAACGCCGGCCATTATAAGGGGGGCCGGTCGCTCGCGTAATTTTTCCGAACGGTCGTGCTATTTTAACCGCGAAAATTTGCCGGACGCCAGTCAAACGTCCGGCAATCTGTTTGGTAGAACCCTCTACCGGATCACCGAAGGATCACGAAGTGGTTACCAAGCCACAATCACCGCATCTTTGTACTTCGTCTTGACGAAGGACTTCACGGCGTCGGAATGATACGCCTTCACGAGCTTGGCGACCCAGGGTTGATCCTTGTCGGCCACGCGGATGGCGATCACGTTGGCATACGGGCCCTTCGGATTTTCGATGGCGATGCCGTCCTTGGTCGGGTCCAGGCCGGCCTTTTCAGCGTAATTGCCGTTGATGGCGGCGGCATCCAGATCATCCAGCGAGCGCGGCAGCTGCGCGGCGTCGAGCTCGACGAACTTCAGCTTCTTCGGGTTATCAGCCACGTCGCGCGGCGAAGCCTTGAAACCGGCGTTCGGCTTGAGCTTGATCACGCCTTGCGATTGCAGTAGCAGCAGCGCGCGGCCGCCGTTGGTCGGATCGTTCGGCAGGCCGAAGCGCGCACCGTCCTTCAATTCCTTCAGCGACTTGATCTTCTTGGAGTAGATGCCCATCGGGAAGGTGATGGTCTGACCGATGCTCACGAACTTGTAGCCGCGCGTGGCGATCTGGTCGTCCAGATACGGCTGGTGCTGATAGCTGTTGGCGTCCAGATCACCGGCAGCCAGGGCCGCGTTCGGCTGAATGTAATCGTTGAATTCGACGATCTGGAGCTTCAGGCCGTCCTTCTCGGCAACCTTCTTCACCTCTTCCATGATCTCGGCGTGCGGACCGGCGGTCACGCCGATCTTGATCGGCTTGCTTTGCGCGAGCGCGCTGCCTGCGACCAGTGCCAATGCGGCGCCAAGGCTCGCGGACCATTGAAGCAGTTGACGGCGATTCATTGTGTTTCCTCGTTGTGTCTGTCGATTGAGTGATTAACGGTGGCTCAGGCGGCGCACGAGCCAATCGCCCGTCGATTGCACCGCCTGCACAAAGACGATCAGGATGACGACAACCGCCAGCATGATGTCCGATTCATAGCGCTGATAGCCGTAGCGGATACCCAGGTCGCCCAGGCCGCCGCCTCCGATGGTGCCGGCCATCGCCGAGTAGCCGACAAGGCTGACGAAGGTGATCGTCAGACCGGCCAGGATGCCCGGCATCGCTTCCGGCAGCAGCACCTTGTAGACGAGTTGGCCGGTCGTCGCGCCCATCGACTGCGCGGCTTCGATCAGGCCACGGTCCACTTCACGCAGCGCAGTCTCGACCAGGCGCGCAACAAACGGAATCGCAGCAATCGTCAGCGGCACGATGGCCGCGGCGGTGCCGATGGACGAGCCGGCCAGCAAGCGCGTGAACGGAATCACCGCGACCAGCAGGATGATGAACGGCACCGAACGCACGGCATTGACGACGAGGCCGGCCACGCGATTGAACGCCGGCGCCGACAACACGCCGCCGGCAGTCGTCAGATACAGCAGCACGCCCAGCGGCACGCCGAACAGCGCGCCAATGCCGCCTGACACACCGACCATGGCGAGCGTTTCCCAGAAGGCGGGCAAAAACAGATCGGTCAGGTCAGACCACATGATTGATCTCCTCGACCACCACGCCTTGCTCGCGCAGGAAGTTCATCGCGTTGTTGATGTCTGCGGTTTCGCCCGACGCCAGGATCGCCAGCGAGCCGAACGCCTGGCCCTGAATCTCGTCGATATGGCCGTGCAGGATGTTGAAGTCGAGTCCGTAGTTGCGGATCGCCTGGGCCAGCACCGGCTGGTCCACGCCTGCGCCGGTAAAGGCAAGCCGGAACAGGTGGTCACGCCCCCCGTGCTCCCGTGCTGTAAGGCGGCTTTCAACGCGCGCCAGAACGGAAGGCGGCAGCTCTTGCGAGATCACCTCACCGATGAGCGCGCGCGTCACGTCGTGCTCAGGCTTCAGGAACACGTCGATGACGCGACCAAGCTCGACCACGCGGCCGGCGTCGAGCACCGCCACGCGATCGCACACCTGCTTGATGACTTCCATCTGGTGCGTGATCAGCACGATGGTCAAGCCAAGCTCGCGATTGATCTTGCGCAGCAGGTCCAGAATCGAGCGCGTCGTCTCCGGGTCGAGCGCGGAGGTTGCCTCGTCGGAGAGCAGCACATCCGGCTGGCTCGCCAGCGCGCGCGCAATGCCGACGCGCTGCTTCTGGCCACCGGAAATCTGTGCCGGGTAGCGATCCTTGTGTGCGGACAGGCCCACCAGTTCCAGCAGCGGCAGCACGATCTCGCGGATGCGTTCGCGCGATGTGCCCGCCAACTCCAGCGGCAACGCCACGTTGTCGTACACGGTGCGCGACGACAGCAAATTGAAGTGCTGGAAGATCATGCCGATCTTGCGGCGCGCCTGGCGCAGCCCATCGGCGTTCAGTGCAGTGAGTTCCTGCCCCGCCACGGTGACGGTGCCGGCGGTCGGCCGATTCAGCAGGTTGATGACACGGACCAGCGTGCTCTTGCCCGCGCCGCTGCGCCCGATGATGCCGAAAATCTCGCCCCGATTGATGGTCAGGTCGACGTCGCGCAGCGCGTGGACGTCATGGCCGCCCGCTCCCCGGAAGTGCTGCGATATCCCCTTAAGTTCGATCATGCGTACAGACAAAAACGGCAACCGCCCTGTTTCGAGGCCGTTGCCGTCTCTTTTTTGTTGGAATGAGGCGCTAGTGTAAGGCAGGCCCTACATGCGAGGAACGATTCTTTAACGATGTCTTTATTACTTTTTCAAATGACATCGACGATTCGTCATCGTGGACCGCTTAAAGCTCCGCCAGCGCCTTGACGTGCGCCACGACACTGCGGCCGAGCGCGCTGAGGTTGTAACCGCCTTCCAGGCAGCTGACGATGCGGCCCTTGGCATGCGTGCGGGCCACCTGCATGAGCTGCTGCGTGATCCAGGCGTAGTCCGCCTCGACCAGGCCCATCTGGCCCAGATCATCTTCGCGGTGCGCATCGAAGCCTGCGGAGATGAACAGCATCTCGGGCCGGAACGCGTCGAGGCGCGGCAACCAGATCGTTTCCACCACCTCGCGCACGGTCAGGCCATTGGTGTACGCCGGCAACGGGATGTTGACCATGTTGGCCGCCACCGTTTCGGAGCCAGAGTACGGATAGAACGGGTGCTGGAAGATGCTGCACATCAGCACGCGCGGCTCGTCGATAAATGCCGCTTCGGTGCCATTGCCGTGGTGCACGTCAAAGTCGACGATCGCCACGCGCTGCAAGCCGTGATGCTCCAGCGCATGGCGCGCGGCCACGGCCACGTTGTTAAAAAAGCAGAAGCCCATCGCGCGGCCGGGCTCGGCATGGTGGCCAGGCGGGCGGACGCTGCAGAAGGCATTTTCCAGTTCGCCGGCGATGACCTTGTCGGTGGCGTCCACCGCGGCACCTGCAGCCAGCACCGCCGCCATGTAGGTGTGCGGGTTCATCGAGGTGTCGGGATCGATCGGCATGTAGCCGGCAATCGGCACACTGGCCACCAGCTCGCGCACGTATTCGGCACGATGCACGCGACACAGCTGCGCCTCGGTGGCAGGCGGCGCCTCGCACGGGACGAGCAGGTCGTCGATGCGGCTGGCGATGAGCTGGTCTTCGATCGCGCGCAGGCGGTCCGGGCATTCGGGATGGTGCGGTCCCATTTCGTGCCGGAGGAATTCGGGATGCGTGTAGAGGCCGGTCGCCATGTTGTTGTGATCCGGTGTGCTTCAGTGGCTCCAGCCGCTACGTTAGCACGGCTGTGCGACAACGCCGCGCGCCCGGGCGATCCCACAGACGCATCCGCTACAATGCCCCGATCCCGTTTGAAGCCCGCCCATGAGCCAATCGCCTTCTTTCCGTCGTCCCATATTGCGCGCCCTGGTGGCTGGCGCAGCGCTCTCCGCGCTCTCCTTCCCGGCACTCTCGCTGGCTGCCAAGAAGGCCGCCAAATCGCCTAAGCGCCGCGTCGCGGTGCATGAAGAAGAGATCGACCCCGATCGTTATCGCAACAATCCGCAAACGCAGGCCTTCATCGGCATGCTCGTCGCGCAGTACAACTTTGACCGGACGTCGCTCGATACGCTGTTTGCCGGCACGGCTTATTCCGCCACGGTGGCGCGCCTGATCCTGCCGCCGCCCACGCCGTCGCGTCGGAGCTGGACGGCGTATCGCGGCCGCTTCATCGAACCCATCCGGATTGGCGCCGGCGTACGCTTCTGGCAGCAATACGGCGACACGCTGCGGCGCGCCGAAAACGAATTCGGCGTGCCGGCCGACGTGATCGTGGGCATCCTGGGCGTCGAGACCATCTACGGCCGCGACATGGGCAACTTCCGCGTGATGGATGCGCTGTCCACGCTGGCCTTCGACTACCCCGACACGCCCAACCGCGAAGACCGCAGCACGATGTTCCGCAACCAGTTGAAGGATTTCCTGCTCTGGTGCCGGGACACGGGCACGGACACGTTTTCGGTCCTGGGTTCGTATGCGGGCGCAGTTGGCATTCCGCAGTTCATGCCGACCAGCATCCGCGAATACGCCATCGATTACGACCGCGACGGCCACATCGATCTGCGCAACAGCGCGGTGGACGCCATCGGCAGCGTCGCGCGATTCCTTCAGATGCACGGCTGGGAGCCGAACCGCCCCGTGATGTGGAACATTGCCCGCGATGCCGACAGCCAGGGCATTGCGGCCGCCGCTGCAGACGGCCAGCCGTATCCAGGCATGACGCTATCCAAGCTCACACGCGCCGGCCTGGCGCTGGCTCCCGGTGTCGATGTCGCTCGCGAGCAGGAAACCGAAGTGCTGATGATCGATCTGCCCACACCTGGTCAACCGACCGAGTACCGTGTCGGCCTACGCAACTTCTACGTCCTGACGCGCTACAACCGCAGCTTCTTCTACGCGGCCGCGGTGTACGAGCTGGGCCAGGCCGTGCGGCAGGCGATGCAGGGTTGATGCGCCGTCAGCGCAAATGAAAAAGCGCAGCTTTGGCTGCGCTTTTTTTAATGGCGATGCGGCGTCCCGTCAGGCAGGGAAGACGCCCGTCGACAGGTAACGATCGCCCCGGTCGCACACCACGAAAACGATCGTGGCGTTCTCGACTTCCTCAGCTACACGCAGCGCCACGCACAACGCGCCGGCCGCGGAGATTCCGCAGAAGATCCCTTCTTCGCGAGCCATGCGACGTGCCATGTGTTCGGCGTCGGACTGGCTCACCGGCTCGGTGCGATCGATGTACTTGGGATCGTAGATCTTCGGCATGTACGCTTCGGGCCACTTGCGGATCCCGGGGATGCGTGAACCCTCTTCCGGCTGCGCGCCGATGATCTGGATGTCGGCGTTCTTCTCTTTCAGGAAGCGCGAGACGCCGGTAATCGTGCCCGTCGTGCCCATCGCCGAAACGAAATGTGTGATGCGGCCTTCGGTGTCACGCCACAGTTCAGGGCCGGTGGTCTCGTAGTGCGAGAGCGGGTTGTCGGGGTTCGCAAACTGATCGAGGATGACGCCCTTGCCTTCCTTCTCCATCGCGTCGGCCAAGTCGCGAGCGTATTCCATCCCGCCCTTGACTGGCGTCAGGATGATCTCTGCGCCGTAAGCCGCCATGCTCTGGCGGCGCTCCACCGACAGGTCTTCCGGCATGATCAGCACCATCTTGTAGCCGCGCACGGCGGCAGCCATGGCCAGCGCAATGCCGGTATTGCCCGACGTCGATTCGATCAGCGTATCGCCCGGCTTGATGCGGCCTCGCGCTTCAGCGCGCTTGATCATGGACAGCGCTGGGCGGTCCTTAACCGAGCCGGCCGGGTTATTGCCCTCAAGTTTGCCGAGGATGACATTGCCGCGGCGCGCGTTGCCTTCGCCGGGAATGCGTTGGAGCTGAACCAGCGGTGTGTTGCCGATGGTGTCTTCGATGGTGAGGTAGGCCATGATGCGTGAGGGACGGGAATCGAAGCATTGTAATGCAGCCCAAATCCCTCCCCCACACATGGCGAAACGCCCCGCTCGGACGGGGCGTTATCGACAGCAAGGCCGGAAGCGCTTACTTCTTCTTCGCGTCCTTGGCGTCCTTCTTGGCCGGAACGGGGGCAGGCGCCGGCGTACCGAACGTCAGGCCCTCGTTTTCCAGCTTGGTGAGCGTCTTGTCACCAATGCCGGCCACCCGCGCCTTGAAGTCGGCGGCGTCTTTGTACGGCCCGTTCTTGGTGCGCTCTTCAATGATCGACTTGGAACGCTTGGGGCCGATGCCGGACAACGTCTCCAGCGCTGCGTGATCTGCGGTGTTCACGTCTACAGCGGCCCACGAGGCCGACAGCATCGACAGCGACATCAACGCGGTGGCCAACAGCTTCTTCAACATGTGTTTCTCCTTGGTGTTGGGAATAAAAAACCGCCACACGGGGTGGCGGTTTCGACACATCTTAAAGAGCGCCGTGGCGACGCCGCAGGAAACGAACAAAAAGTCACACGCTGTCTGATTGTTGGCGGCGGCTATGGAATCAGGCCGGCTGCTTCAACAGCCACTGGCAGTACCGCTCCACGCCTTCCTGGACCGTCAGGAACGGCGCCGTGTAGCCCGCTGCGCGCAGGCGGGACTGATCAGCCTGTGTGAAGCACTGATATTTGCCACGCAATGCATCGGGAAACTTCACATACTCGATGAGCCCTTCCTGTGCCAGTTCTTCGGTGGAAAGCGCAGGCTTGCCTTCTGCTCCGCGCAGTGTGTTCACGACTGTCGTGGCGATGTCGTTGAACGGCTGCGCGCGGCCCGTTCCGAGGTTGAAGATGCCTGACTTGTCCGGATTGTCGAAGAAGAACAGGTTGACTTTCACCACATCTTCCACCGACACGAAATCGCGCATCTGGCCGCCTTGCGGATAGCCGTTGTACTCGCCGAACAGCTTGACGGTGCCTTCAGCGCGGAACTGGTTGAAGTTGTGGAATGCCACCGACGCCATGCGCCCCTTGTGTTGCTCGCGCGGGCCATAGACGTTGAAGTAACGGAAGCCGACGATCTGCGACAGCGCGGTCGGCATGACACGGCGCACGACTTGGTCGAACAGCAGCTTGGAATAGCCGTACACGTTCAGCGGCCGCTCGAACTCGGGCTCTTCGCGGAAGGTTTCCGACGCGCCGTACGTGGCCGCCGATGACGCATAGAGGAACTGCACGCCCTGGTCCAGACACGCGCGCATCACCGCCAACGAGTAGCGGTAGTTGTTGTCCATCATGTAGCGGCCATCGGTCTCCATGGTGTCGGAGCAGGCGCCTTCATGGAAGATCGCGCGGACCTTGCCGAACTCGCCGCGCGCAAAGCGCTCGACAAAATCGGTCTTGTCGAGGTAATCGCTGATCTGGCAGTCGACGATGTTCTTGAACTTGTCGGCCCGCGTGAGATTGTCGACGGCGATGATGTCGGTCTCGCCGCGCTCGTTCAGGCCCTTGACGATGTTGGCGCCGATGAAGCCGGCCGCGCCGGTGACGATGATGGTCATGATCTGTTGATCAGGTGATCAGTTGAAGAGTTCTGCGTGCGTGACGACGGCCGTGCCCAGCTTGCCGACGACGATGCCGCCGGCGCGATTCGCGTACTGCACGGCTTCCTTGATGTTTGCGCCGGCGCCCAGCAGCGTGGCCAGCGTCGCGATGACGGTATCGCCCGCGCCCGAAACATCGAACACCTCGCGCGCCTGCGCCGACACATGCAGCACTTCGTGTTCGGTGTAGAGCGTCATCCCCTCTTCCGAACGCGTAAGCAGGAGCGCTTCGAGCTGCAGTTCGCGGCGCAGATTCTGTGCACGGATGGTGAGGTCCTGTTCCGACTTCCACGAGCCGACCACCTGGCGCATTTCAGCGCGGTTGGGCGTGATCATGGTGGCGCCCCTGTAGCGCGAATAATCGTCGCCCTTGGGGTCCACCAGCACGCGGCGGCCCGCCTGGCGCGACGTCTCGATCATCTTGCCGACATGCGTGAGACCGCCCTTGCCGTAGTCCGACAGCACCACCACGTCGTGCTGCGGCACCAGCGTGGAAAAACGGTCGAGCACCGACATCAGCACTTCGTGCGTGGGCGCGTTCTCGAAATCGACGCGAATCAATTGTTGCTGACGTGCCAGCACGCGCAGCTTGATCGTCGTGTTGACTGCCGGATCCCGATGCAGGTGACCGGTGACGTGGCTCTCGCCGAGCAGCGTTTCGATGCTCCGGCCCGGCTCATCGTCGCCAATCACACCGAGCATGGCCGCCTGCGCGCCGAGCGCCGCCACGTTGCGCGCCACGTTGGCGGCACCGCCAAGGCGTTCGTCCTGGCGCTTGATCTGCACGACGGGCACCGGCGCTTCCGGCGAAATCCTGTCGACGTCTCCAAACCAGTAGCGGTCGAGCATCATGTCGCCGACCACGAGAATGCGGGCGGCGTGGATCTGTTCGGAAGCGAGCGTGGTCATGTGTCTGGGCGTCGGCAGCGGCCGGTGGCTCTTGGTAATTACGATTGGGTGGAACGCCCGATGGCCTGGTATTCAAAGCCCGCTTCGCGCATGGCTTGCGGCTCGAACAGGTTGCGACCGTCGAACACCATCGGCGTCTTCAACAGGGCCTTCACGGCGTTGAAGTCCGGGCTGCGGAATGCCTTCCACTCGGTCACGATGACCAGCGCGTCGGCATCCTTGAGCGCGTCCATCTGACCGGCGCAGAACGTCACGCGTTCCAGTTGCTCAGCAGAAAGATCAAGGCCCAGCGCATGACGAGCTTCTTCCATCGCAACGGGGTCATACACTTGAACCCGTGCGCCACGGGCCAGCAGCGCGGCAATCAGGATACGGCTCGGAGCCTCGCGCATGTCATCAGTGTTCGGCTTGAACGCCAGGCCCCAAATGGCGAACGTGCGGCCCGTCAGGTCCGCGCCCATGCGGTCTTCGATCTTGCCGACCAGCACTTCCTTCTGCTTGTCGTTGACGGCTTCAACGGCTTCCAGCACATGCAGCGTCTGACCGTACTCCTGCGCCGTGCGCACCAGCGCCTGCACGTCCTTGGGGAAGCACGAACCGCCGTAGCCGGTGCCGGCGTAGAGGAAGCTGTAGCCGATACGCGGGTCGGAGCCGATGCCCAGGCGAACGAGTTCGATGTCGGCGCCCACCTTGTCGGCCAGATTGGCCATCTCGTTCATGAACGAGATGCGCGTGGCCAGCATCGAATTGGCGGCGTATTTGGTGAACTCGGCAGAGCGCACGTCCATGTAGAACGTGCGCTCGTGGTTGCGGTTGAACGGCGCGTAAAGCGTGCGCATGATGGCCTTGGCGCGCAGGCCATCGGCGTCGCCATAGGTGCCCAGCACGATGCGATCCGGACGCATGAAGTCGTCCACCGCAGCGCCTTCTTTCAGGAACTCCGGGTTCGACACGACCGAGAAGCCGATGTCCGACTTGCCACGCGTTGCCAGCACTTCGCCAACCGCAGCGCGCACCTTGTCGCCCGTTCCCACGGGCACCGTCGATTTGTCGACGATCACCTTGAAGCCCGTCATGTGCTGGGCGATGTTGCGGGCAGCCGCCAGCACGTATTTCAGGTCGGCCGAGCCATCTTCATCGGGCGGCGTGCCAACAGCGATGAATTGCACATCGCCGTGCGCCACGCTGGCAGCCACGTCGGTCGAAAACTGGATGCGGCCAGCCGCGCGGTTACGCTCGATCAGCTCCTTGAGGCCCGGTTCGTAGATGGGCACGCCGCCGGCGTTGAGCAGGTCGATCTTCTTCTGGTCGACGTCGAGGCAGAACACATCGTTGCCCAGCTCCGCCAGACATGCGCCGGTGACCAGACCGACATAACCGCTACCGATGATGGTGATTTTCATACGAACACTTAAAAATTAAAAAAGCGCCAGCGCGGCCGCTACACACCTACCGCGCCGGACTGAATTACATGCTGGCGCCGCCACTGCCGCCGAGCGTCTCGGTACGGCGAGGAGCATACGTTTCCCAGCGGTTGCAGCCGGGGCACTGCCAATAGAACAGACGTGCGCGGAAACCGCACTCCTGACAGGTATAGCGCGCCAGATTGCGGGTACGGCTTTGCAGCAGATCGCGGATCGCGCCGAGATCCTGCGCGCGCTGGATGTCGGCATTGCTTCCCGCTTCGACCGGGTCAGCCAGCGCACTCTCCGCCACATCGACTGTCGCGGGCGCTTCATGGCCAACGGCCTCAGACGCACGGGTCGCTTCGGCTTCCACCAGCCGCGTCAACGCCATCAACGAAGGCTGACGACGAATCTGGTCGCGCATCAGCGCCACCGCATCATCGATGCCGTGTACGTCCAATTCGTATTTGTAGACGGTATCAAGCAGTTCGGGGCCCAGGCGTGCGTCCATCTTGGAGCGCAGCCAGGCCAACCCCTCGGCGGCGCGGCCTAGCTGCGTGTAGGCCTTCATCAGCCGTTCGGCCACCAGCGGCAAGAACGCCGTGTTTTGCTGCTCGATGCTGCGCCAACGCTTGATGGCGCCTTCAACATCGCCCTGCCCTTGCGCCACATCGCCCAACTGGATGGTGGCGCGCACGTTCTTGGGATTCTCCTGCAGCGCACGCTCCAGCCACTCGACGGCGGTCGGCACGTCCTTGCGTTGCAGCGCTTCCTGCGCGACTTCGCAGCAGAACTGCGCGATCTGCACGGCGTAATCCTTGCCTTGCAGATTCTGCAATTCTCGGGCGGCGTCAATGGCCTTGCGCCACTCCTTCTCGACTTCATACAACTCGAGCAGCACGCGCTTGGCTGGCTCGGCAAATGTGCCTTCCATCAGCATGCGCAGGGATTCCTCGGCGCGATCCAGCAGGCCCGCGCGCAGAAAATCCTGCCCAAGTTCAAACAACGCGTGATCGCGTTCATTGGACGGCAGATCGGGACGATTGACGAGGTTTTGGTGAACGCGAATGGCGCGTTCCGTTTCGCCGCGCCGGCGGAACAGGCTGCCGAGCGCAAAGTGCAGTTCGGTGGTCTCCGGGTCCAGCCGCGCCACTTCAATGAAGGCGTCGATGGCCTTGTCCGGCTGCTCGTTGAGCAGAAAATTCAGGCCCTTGAAATACGAGCGCGGCAGCGACGATTGTTCGGTGCGCAACTGGCGAGCGTCGAGCCGCGCAGCCACCCAGCCCAAGCCAAACACCAGGGGGATGGCTAACAGCCACCAGAGATCAAAATCCATGCGTCAGACCTTGGGGCCGGGAACGTGATACGGAGAATCGGCAACAACGGGCGTCGGCACCTCGGTCACCTCTTCGGCCTTCTCCATGCGACCGATCTGGCGACGCAGGCGGCTTGCCGTGAAGCGATGCCGCATGACGCGCGGCGCCATCGCCAGCATGGCCAGCAAGATACCGGCGACAAAGAACGCCAAGGCGATCAGGATCAACGGTGCGTGCCAGACCACGCCCAACGGCAGCACGAGCGAGACTTCCGCCGTGTTGTGCAGTGCCAGCACGAAGAGCAGCACAAACAACAGGATGCGGATGACCCAGACGAGAAATTTCATGCGGATTCGGAAACGGGCGGCGGTGCAGCAGCCGGATGCGGCGCGATTGCCGTGTTGTGCCGCATTGTAGCGGATTCATATGCCGGCAAGCCACGCCAGGCTTGGCGGCAGACAAGCACTGCCAGAATAAAAAACGCCCCGGCGAGCGGGGCGTTCCTGAAACTACCAAATGCTGCCTGGCCTCAGCGCGACATGGCCAGCGGCACCGCGGTGTCTACCGGAAAACCGGCAGCCTGGCGGGTGCTGTCAACCTGTCGCGCAGCCTTTACAGCCGCGAGCGACACAGCAGACTCGCCCTCCGAAGAAGGCTCGCCTTGTCGCTCGAGGCTGCGGTCAACCCGTTCGCGCAACTCCTTGCCGGCTTTGAAGTGTGGCACACGCTTTTCGGGTACCAGCACCTTCTCACCGGACTTGGGATTGCGACCGACGCGGGGCGGACGACGATTCAGACCGAAGCTGCCGAATCCGCGGATCTCGATGCGGTGGCCGTCCGCCAAGGCGTCGGACATCGCATCCAGGATCGTCTTGACCGCGATATCGGCGTCCCGCAGCAGCAGCTGCGGAAAGCGGGCGGCCAGCTTTTCCACGAGTTCGGACTTGGTCATGGGCATCGTGCGCGCGTCCTCGTCGTTCTTTAGGGTCGACCCAGCGGATGCTTACTGGTTGGTTTCGTTCAGCTTGGCCTTCAGCAGCGCGCCGAGGTTCGTGGTACCAGCTGCGCCGGTATCCGCCGAGAACTTCTGCATCGCTTCCTGTTGGTCGGCGCTGTCCTTCGCCTTGATGGAAACGTTGATGTTGCGCGACTTGCGATCGATGTTGACGATCATCGCGGTCATCGTTTCGCCTTCCTTCAGCACGTTGCGGGCATCTTCCACGCGATCGCTCGAGATTTCCGAGGCGCGCAGGTAGCCTTCCACGTCGTCAGCCAGCTGCACCACGGCACCCTTCGGATCAACGGCCTTGATCGTGACCTGCACGATCGAGCCCTTGTCGTTGGTCGAGATGAAGTTGTTGAACGGATCGCCCGACAGTTGCTTGATACCCAGCGAGATGCGTTCCTTGTCGACATCGATGGCCAGCACAACGGCTTCCACTTCGTCGCCCTTCTTGTACTTGCGAACGGCTTCTTCGCCAGTCTCTTGCCACGACAGGTCCGACAGGTGCACCAGGCCATCGATGCCGCCCGGCAGACCGATGAACACGCCGAAGTCGGTGATCGACTTGATCTGGCCGGCCAGCTTGTCGCCCTTCTTGTGGTTGCGAGCGAAGTCGTCCCACGGGTTGGCCTTGCACTGCTTCATGCCCAGGCTGATACGACGCTTGTCTTCGTCGATGTCCAGGACCATGACTTCCACTTCGTCGCCCAGCTGGACAACCTTGGACGGAGCAACGTTCTTGTTGGTCCAGTCCATTTCCGACACGTGCACCAGGCCTTCGATGCCGGCTTCGATCTCGACGAACGCGCCGTAGTCGGTCAGATTGGTCACCTTGCCGAACAGGCGGGTGCCTTGCGGGTAGCGGCGCGAGATGCCGACCCACGGATCTTCGCCCAGTTGCTTGACGCCCAGCGAGACGCGGTTCTTCTCTTGGTCGAACTTGAGGATCTTGGCGGTGATTTCCTGACCAACCAACAGAACTTCGCTCGGGTGGCGCACACGACGCCATGCCAGGTCGGTGATGTGCAGCAGGCCGTCGATGCCACCCAGATCCACGAACGCGCCGTAGTCGGTGATGTTCTTGACGATACCGTTGACGATCGCGCCTTCCTTGAGCGTTTCCATCAGCTTCTGACGCTCTTCGCCCAGCGTGGCTTCAACCACGGCACGGCGCGACAGCACAACGTTGTTGCGCTTGCGGTCCAGCTTGATGACCTTGAATTCGAGGGTCTTGCCTTCGTACGGCGTGGTGTCCTTGATCGGACGCACATCGACGAGCGAACCCGGCAGGAATGCACGAATACCGTTGACCATGACGGTCAGGCCGCCCTTGACCTTGCCAGTCACCGTACCGGAGATGATCTCGCCGGATTCCAGTGCCTTCTCAAGGTTCAGCCACGAAGCCAGACGCTTGGCCTTGTCGCGCGACAGGATGGTGTCGCCGTAGCCGTTTTCCAGTGCGTCGATCGCGACCGAAACGTAGTCGCCGACTTGCACTTCCAGCTCGCCCTGATCGTTCAGGAATTCTTCGACCGGAACAAAAGCTTCAGACTTCAGGCCCGCGTTCACAACGACGAAGTTGTGGTCGATACGCACAACTTCCGCAGAGATCACTTCGCCAGCCTTCATATTGGACTTGGCGATCGACTCTTCGAACAGGGCGGCAAAAGATTCGTTAGTTTGGGACATAAAAGATAGGCATCCGCACAACATGCCTCGCATTGCTTTCGCAGAATGGGCGAAGACACGCATGCGGGGTTACGAGTTGAACAACCGCCGGCAGCGACATGCCACCGGCACCGAGATCGAACCAGTTCAGCCGGTTCAGTTCGCCTTGTTGGCGCCCTGCACCTGGCGGTACCAGTCCAGTACCTGCGCGACCACTTCATCGACCGTCATGTCGGACGAATCCAGTTGCCGCGCATCTTGCGCCGGACGCAACGGCGCGACACTGCGGGTACGATCCCGCAAATCACGCGCCTCCAAGTCCTGCGAAAGACTTTCCACTGTAGCAGAAAAACCCTTTGCAATCAATTGTTTATAGCGCCGCTCGGCGCGTGCCTGCACGCTCGCCGTCAGGAACACCTTGAGCACCGCTTCGGGGAAAACCACCGTGCCCATGTCGCGGCCGTCAGCCACCAGGCCGGGCGCCTCAAGGAACGCCCGCTGACGTGCGTGCAACGCCTCACGCACCGCGCCATGCACGGCGATGGCCGACGCCTGGTTGCCGACCGACTCATGACGCAAAGCCAAGCTCACATCTTCACCCTTGAGCCAGATATGGTCTGCCTTGAAACGCACATCCAAGTCGCGAGCGATACGCACGAGGCTGTCAACGTCATGGTCGTCGATGTTCTCGCGCATGCTGGCAAGCGCCACCAGCCGGTACAGCGACCCACTATCCAGCAGGTGAAAACCAAGCAGATCAGCGACTTGGTGGGCGACCGTGCCCTTGCCCGATGCGGTCGGACCGTCGATGGTGATGACCGGGTACGGCGTGGAAGCGGCAGTGTCGGACATGGTGGGTGCTGGCAGTTAATTGCGGGTCAAGCGGTGATGCCACCGAACGCCGTGAAGTATTCCGGGAACGTCTTGGCGACGCAGCGCGGGTCGTTGATGCGCACCAGCACCGGGCCGAACGCCGCCAGCGAGAAAGCCATCGCCATACGATGATCATCGTAGGTGTCGATGCCGCCAGCGGGCGGCGTCCATTGCGACGGAGGCGTCACGCGAATGTAGTCTGCGCCCTCTTCCACCTCGGCGCCGAGCTTGCGCAGTTCGGTGGCCATGGCGCTCAGGCGGTCGGTTTCCTTGACGCGCCAGCTCGCGATGTTCGTCAGCGTGGTCGTGCCGTCGGCAAACAGCGCAGCGACCGCCAACGTCATTGCCGCATCTGGAATGTGGTTGCAATCCAACTCGACGGCGTGCAGCTTGCCGTCATCGCGCTCGACGCCGCGCACTTCGATCCAGTTGCCGCCAGCCATGACGTTGGCGCCCATGCGGTTCAGCGCGTCGGCAAAGCGGACATCGCCCTGGATGCTGGACATGCCGACACCCTCCACGCGCACCGGCCCGCCGCCGAGCGCCCCGGCAGCCAGGAAGTAAGACGCCGACGAGGCATCGCCTTCCACAAAGATCTCGCCCGGCGCCTTGTAGGCCACGCCCGTCGGCACGGTGAACGATGACCAACCGTCCCGCGCGAGCTGCACGCCGAAGCGCGCCATCAGATTCAGTGTGATCTCGATGTACGGCTTGGAAATCAACTCGCCGACCACTTCGATCGTGACGTTGCCGGCAGACTCCACCAGAGGCAACGCCATCAGCAGTGCCGTCAGGAACTGGCTTGACACATCGCCGCGTACGCGAATCGGAGCGTCGATCCTGATCGGCGCGGCGTGGATCGCCAGGGGCGGATAACCTTCGTTGCCCGTGTAGTCGATGCGCGCCCCGACTTGGCGCAGGCCATCGACCAAGTCGCCGATCGGCCGTTCGTGCATGCGGGGCACGCCGTGCAGCGTGTATTCGCCGCCTTGCAGCGCCAGCGCGGCCGTCAGCGGACGGATGGCTGTGCCCGCGTTGCCCATGAAGAGGTCGGCCGACTTGTTCGGGAAACGGCCGCCGGTGCCGGTCACACGGTACGCGTTGTCGCCCAGGGCTTCGACCGATACGCCGAGCTTGCCAAGCGCATCCAGCATGACCCGCGTGTCGTCAGAGTCGAGCAGGTCGCGCACCACGGTTTCGCCCTGCGCGAGCGCGGCGAGCAGCAGCACACGATTGGAGATGCTCTTCGAGCCAGGCAGCTTGATGGTGCCGCGCGCCGTCTTCAGGGGGCCGACGTCGAGATGTTCCATGAATCCACTCAGTTCAAAACAAAACGTTATTCGGATTGCGCATCCGCGGCATTGCCGGGTGCGACCCGTTGCGGCCACGCTAGGCGCGCTTCGCTGGCCCGGCGGAACACGCGCTCAAGCGCTGCGCCGTCGCACTCCGCAATCATGGCTTTCATACGGCCGATCACCGCCTCGTAGGTGGTGAGTTCGCGCAATAGCGCTTCGCGATTCGATAGGCAGATGTCACGCCACATTTCGGGCGACGATGCGGCGATACGCGTGAAATCACGGAAGCCGCCGCCTGCGAAATCGAGCTTGAGCGCACCGTCTTCGGCATTGATGATCTGCGCAACCAGGGCGTACGACAGCACGTGCGGCAAGTGGCTGACAGCAGCGAACACGGCGTCGTGCTGCACGGCCGACATGATGTGGCAGTAGGCACCCGCCGCTTCCCACATCGCCTGCACACGGGCGACATCGCTGCGGCGGTTCTCCTGCAGGGGGCACAGCACGGTCTTTTTGCCGACATAGAGATCGGCCAACGCGGCCTCCACGCCGTTCAGTTCACGACCGGCGATCGGATGGGCCGGCACGAACTGGCTGACTTGGTCGCCCAGCGCGGTCTTGGCGGCCATGATGACGTCGGACTTGGTGCTGCCAGCATCCGTGACGATGGTGTCCGGGCCCAGATGCGGTTGTATCGCAAGCAGCAACGGCAGCGTCTGGGCGACAGGCGCGCACAACACCACCATGTCGGCGCCGCGCACGGCCTCTTCCATCGGCAGGGCTTCGTCGATCACCCCCAGGCGGATCGCCGTCTCAAGCGACGCAGCGGACCGCCCGACGCCGACGACACGCCCGACCACACCGGCTCGACGCAACCCGAGCGCCAGCGAACCGCCAATCAGGCCGACGCCGACAATCACCAACCGGGAACTGGAAAAAGAAGAGGCCACAACACCGCCCTGCTAGAAAAAAGCAAAGCGGCATTGTAGCCCGATGTGCGCGGCGCTCGATGCCTGATACGGGGCGCTGCGGCGGTCGCAGCGGAAGTTACGCGGCGGCTTGTTCCTGCGCCAGCGCTGCCTCCAGTGCGGTGATGAACGTGGCGTTCTCTTCCGGCAAGCCGATGCTGATGCGAAGCCATTGCGGCAGGCCGTAGTTGCCGACCGGACGCACGATCACGCCTTGCTTGAGCAATGCCACGTTCACGCGCGTACCGGCCCCCGCGTCTTCGCCCACGCGCACCAGGACAAAATTGCCTGATGACGGCACGTACTGCAGGCCGAGACGATCGAACGCGTCCGTCAGCTGCACGTAACCGGCAGCGTTCAGTTCGGCCGATTGGCGCAGGAATTCCGCGTCGTTGAGCGCCGCCACCGCCGCTGCTTGCGCCAGGCTGTTGACGTTGAACGGCTGGCGAATCCGGTTGAGCAGATCGGTCAACTGCGGTTGCGCAATGCCGTAGCCCACACGCAAGCCGGCCAGCCCGTACGCCTTGGAGAACGTGCGCGACACCAGCAGGTTCGGGTATTGGCGGACCCACGCAACGGAGTCGTACTGCTGCTCCGGGTTCAGGAATTCGTTGTACGCCTCGTCTAGCACGACGACGACCGTCGGCGGCACCTTGGCCAGGAACGCGGCAATCGCATCGGCCGGCAGGAAGGTGCCGGTCGGGTTGTTCGGATTGGCGATGTAGATCAGGCGCGTGTCTGGCGTGATCGCAGCGGCCATCGCGTCGAGATCGTGGCCGTAATCGCGGGCCGGCACCTCGATGGCGCGCGCGCCCACTTCCTGGGCCGCCAGCGCATACACGGCAAACGAATGCTGCGCGTAAATCACAGCCTGCCCCGGCGACACCAGCGCGCGAGCGGCCAGCTCAAGGATGTCATTGCTGCCGTTGCCGAGCGTGATCCACGTTTCCGGCACGCCAAACTTGGCATGCAGCGCAGCTTTCAGGCTGAAACCGTTGGCATCCGGATAGCGTGCCAGTTCGTCAATGGCCGCAGCCATCGCGTTCTTGGCTGACTGCGGCATGCCCAGCGGGTTTTCGTTGGACGCGAGCTTGACGATGCGCGCGGCATCCAGGCCGAACTCGCGTGCCACCTCGGAAATCGGCTTGCCGGCCACATAAGGGGCGATGGCGCGGACATACTCGGGGCCGAACTGCAAAGACATGGGGTGCTCCTCCGTTATCGACGCTCTGCCCGTGCAGAGCGCCTTGAATCCCTCAATGTGCCGAGGGATAGGACCCCAACACTTTGAAATACGCCGCGTCATGACGCAGCTTTTCCAGCGCGCGCGCTACTTGCGGGTCGCGCTGATGGCCTTCCACGTCGACGTAGAAGTAGTACTCCCACGCGCCGCTGCGCGCCGGGCGCGACTCGAAGCGGCACATCGACACGCCGTTCTCTGCCAACGGCGCCAACAACTTGTAGACGGCACCGGCCTCGTTCGGCACCGACAAAATCAACGACGTCTGATCACGCCCGCTCGGCTCCGTCTCGTAATTGCCAATCACGACAAAGCGCGTGCGGTTGTGCGGATCGTCTTCCACATTGGCACGCACCACGTGCAGCCCGTAGCGGTTGGCCGCCTGCACGCTTGCCAGCGCGGCCACCGTTTCGTCCTCGCCAGCCATGCGCGCAGCCTCGGCGTTGCTCGACACGGCCTCGCGCGGCAGGTTCGGATAGTTCGTGTTCAACCACCGTTGACACTGCGCCAGCGCCTGCGCATGCGCACGCACCACCTTCACCTGCGACATGTCGCCCGTCTTGTGCAGCAGGTTGTGATGCACCCGCAGCGCAATTTCGCCGCTGATCTTCAGCGACGTCTGCAAGAACAGATCGAGCGTGCGCGACACCACGCCTTCCGTCGAATTTTCGACCGGCACCACGCCGCAATCGACCGTGCCGGACTCCGCCGCACGAAACACCTCGTCGATGCTCGGGCACGGCATCGGCTGGATTTCGTGGCCGAAATGCGCGATCACCGCCTGCTCCGAAAACGTGCCTGCGGGGCCGAGGTAACCGATGCGCAGCGCCTGTTCCAGGCCGCGGCACGCCGACATCACCTCACGCCAGATGGCGGCGATGCTCTCGTCGTGCAGAGGCCCTTGATTGCCCGACTGCATCTTGCGAATGACCTGCAGTTCGCGGTCCGGCCGAAACGCCGGCGACGAATAGCGCTTCTTCACTTCGCCCACTTCCTGCGCCACCTTGGCGCGGTCGGAAAGCAGGGCAAGCAGCTGGTTGTCGATGGCGTCGATCTGCGTGCGCAACGGCGCAAGCTCCGCCGCCAATGCGGCGTCCTTGTTTTGCTTCGTATCGTCTGACTGACTGGTCATTGTAGGAATCGGGTTCGGCAATGGATTGCAAATTGCCGCGCGAAGCCAGCGCTTCGCGCAATGTTCTGCCGTGATCGAGGATCAGCGTTACGCGGACACTCTTTCAAAGTCACGCATGAAGTCGACCAGCGCCTCGACTCCTTCCAGCGGCATCGCGTTGTAGATGCTCGCCCGCATGCCGCCCACGGACTTGTGGCCCTTGAGCTGCACCAACCCGCGCTCGCGCGCCTGCGTGAGGAAGGCCTCGTTGCGGGATTCGTCGTTGAGGAAGAACGGCACGTTCATGCGCGACCGGCACGTCGGATGGATTTCGTTGCGGTAGAAGCTGCTGGCGTCGATAAAGTCGTAGAGCATCTTCGACTTGATGATGTTGCGCGTCTCCAGCGCCTCGACCCCGCCCTGACGCTTGATCCACTGGAACACGAGCCCGGCGATGTAGATGGCGTAAGTGGGCGGCGTGTTGTACATGGAGCCGTTTTCGGCCACGAGACGCCAGTTGAATGCCGACGGGCACAGCGGATGCGCGTGGCCCAGAAGGTCCTTGCGGACGATAGCGATGGTCAATCCGGCCGGGCCGATGTTTTTCTGCGCGCCGCCGTACAGCACTTGATAGCCGTTCCAGTCGATCGGCCGCGAGAGGATGTGGCTCGACACGTCGGACACCACCACACGCCCGTGCGCCTGGCCGACATCGGGCGTCTCCTGATATTCAACGCCAACAATGGTTTCGTTCGTGCACAGGTGCACGTAGGCCGCATCCGACGACAGCTTCCAGGTCGATACATCCGGGATCTTGTGGAAGCGCTCGGCCTCGCTCGTGGCAGCGATGTTCACCTCGCCGTACTTGCGCGCCTCCTGCTGCGACTTGATCGACCACGTGCCGGTGACGACGTAATCCGCCTTCGGTGCCTGGGCCGAAAGCCGGCGCATCAGGTTCAGCGGCACGATAGCGTTCTCGGCAATGGCGCCCCCTTGCAGGAAGAGGATTTCGTAATTGTCCGGCACCGCCAGCAGCTGCCGCAAATCGCTGAACGCTGCCGCCAGAATGCTTTCGAATTCCCGGCCGCGATGGCTCATTTCCATCACGCTCATGCCGCTGCCGTGCCAGGAGACCATCTCCTCCTTCGCCTGCTCCAGCACCTCGAGCGGCAGCACTGCCGGCCCTGCCGAAAAGTTGTACACACGCGCCTGGCTGGCTTGGAGGGCTCGATCCGCTTGGTTCATAGGACGAAGGGCAAAAGAAAAATGGCTGTCTGGGCGCAAACCCAAACAGCCATTATCTACCAACTGACAGCCCGACGGGGATTGTGTCCCGATCGTCTGTCTATGCCGGTCAATTACTTCGCAGCAGCGGCAACTTCCTTGTCAGCCATGTCGCGCATCTTCTTGCCGACTTGCGGACCGTACTTCTGCATCACGTTGCCCCACACTTCCTGCATGGCCTTGCCTTGGTTAGCCATGAACTTCTGGCCACTCGGCGTCTTCAGGAACGTGGTCAGGTCCTTGATTTCCTGGGTCGAGTAGTACTTGCCCAGCGAGTCATAGTGGGCTTGCAGCGCGTCCTTGCGGAAGGCTTCCGTGTCGAAGTCCTTGCCAGCGCCGTCGGTCATGCGTTGCACAGCGCCATTCTTCTTCAGCTTGTCGACAGCCGCTTGCTTCTGCTTGTCGTTCAGAGTCTTGTTCTCGACCAGAGCCTGCTCCAGCACCAGCGGGGCCTCCTGCTTTGCGCCGTTGGCCAGCACTTCACCCTGACCCTTGATGGCTGCGTCGACGTTCATCGTCGTCAGCAGGTCCTTGATGGCTGCCGTCTTGTCAGCGTCGCCAGCCTGCGCGAATGCAAACAGCGGAGCGAAACCGGCCACCACGATCAGATGTTTGAGTTTGAGACTCTTGTGCATTGTTGCTCCCTTGAGATAAGCGTTGCGTTTAGGCCGGGCGTGTGACGCAAAAGTTCCAGGCCCCTGCCGCGCACAGGTCCGGCATCATGACAGAACTGCGCCTAACGGCAAGCAAAAGATGTTTCTAATTATGTCTCGCTGCTGTCATCCGACTGTGCATCGGCACCTGGGGCGGCATCCGCCGCATCGGCGCCTTCAACAACATCCGCGCCTTCAGCATCGGACTCCATCACACGTTGCAGCCCGGACAGCTTGTTGCCCTCACCCACCGAGATGAGCGTGACGCCCTGCGTGGCGCGACCCATTTCGCGGATCTCGTCCACACGCGTACGGATCAGCACGCCGCCCGTCGTGATCAGCATGATTTCGTCTTCCGGTGCCACCAGCGCCGCGGCCACCACCTTGCCGTTACGCTCGGAGGTCTGGATGGCGATCATGCCCTTCGTACCGCGACCATGTCGGGTGTACTCGGAGATCGGCGTGCGCTTGCCGTAGCCATTTTCGGTAGCGGTCAGCACACTACCGGCCACCGACTGGGCACCTTCGCCTTCGGTTTCTGCCGGTGCGACCAGCATGGCGATCACTTGCTGGTTCTCTTCCAGGTTCATGCCACGAACACCGCGTGCCTGGCGGCCCATCGGGCGCACGTCGTTCTCATCGAAGCGCACCGCTTTGCCCGCGTCCGAGAACAGCATCACGTCGTGCTGACCATCGGTAATGTCCGCGCCAATCAGGAAATCGCCTTCGTCCAGATCCACCGCGATGATGCCGGCCTTGCGCGGGTTCGAGAATTCCGTCAGGGCAGTCTTTTTGACGGTCCCCTTGGAGGTCGCCATAAACACGAAGTGCTGCTCGTCGAACTGCTTCACCGGCAGGATCACGTTGATCTTCTCGCCCGGCGACAGGGGGAACATATTCACGATGGGGCGGCCGCGCGAGTTGCGGCTGCCCTGCGGCACTTCCCACACCTTCAGCCAATACAGACGGCCGCGGTTGGAGAAACAGAGGATGTAGTCGTGGGTGTTGGCGACAAACAGCGTGTCGATCCAGTCGTCTTCCTTCGTCGCAGCCGCCTGCTTGCCGCGCCCGCCACGCTTTTGCGCGCGGTACTCGGAAATCGGCTGACTCTTCATATAGCCGCTGTGGGACAGCGTCACCACAAGATCCTGCGGCGTAATGAGGTCTTCTGTATCCAACTCCGTCGCATTGTGCTCAATCTGCGAACGACGCTCGTCGCCGAATTCAGCGCGGATCGCGGTGAGTTCCTCGACGATGATGGCGGTGATACGTTCGGGCCGCGCGAGAATGTCCAGCAGATCGGCGATCTGCGCCATCACTTCCCGGTATTCCTGGACGATTTTGTCCTGCTCCAGCCCGGTGAGGCGTTGCAGGCGCATCTGCAGAATTTCTTGCGCTTGCGTGTCCGACAGCTTGTAGAGGCCGTCGGCTTGCATACCAAACGCGGGCAGCAGACCTTCCGGGCGATACGCTGCGCCGCCGCCCGAAGTTTCGCTCTCGGCGCGAACGAGCATGTCGCGCACGAGGCCCGAATCCCAGCTGCGGCTCATCAACTCGGCCTTTGCGACCGGCGGGGTCGGGGCAGCCTTGATGATGGCGATGAACTCGTCGATGTTGGCGAGCGCCACAGCCAGACCTTCGAGGATGTGGCCACGCTCGCGCGCCTTGCGCAGATCAAATACGGTGCGACGCGTCACCACCTCGCGGCGGTGCAGCAGGAAGCACTCCAGCATCTGGCGCAGGTTCAGCAGGCGCGGCTGGCCGTCGACCAGCGCGACCATGTTCATGCCGAACGTATCCTGCAGCTGCGTATTCTTATAGAGGTTGTTGAGCACAACCTCCGGCACCTCGCCGCGCTTGAGTTCGATCACGACGCGCATGCCCGACTTGTCCGACTCGTCGCGAATGTCCGAGATGCCTTCGATCCGCTTTTCGGTGACCAGCTCGGCGATACGCTCGAGCAGCGTGCGCTTGTTAACTTGATACGGCAGCTCGTCGACGATGATCGCCTGACGCTGACCGCGGTCGATATCTTCGAAGTGTGTCTTGGCGCGCATCACCACGCGGCCGCGGCCGGTGCGATAGCCCTCGCGGACACCCGAAATGCCGTAGATGATGCCCGCGTCGGGAAGTCCGGCGCCGGGATCAGTTCGATCAGCTCGTCGACCGTCGCTTCCGGGTTGCGCAGCAAGTGCAAGCAGCCATCGACGACTTCGTTCAGGTTGTGCGGCGGAATGTTCGTCGCCATCCCCACCGCAATCCCGGACGAACCGTTGATCAGCAAATTGGGAATGCGCGCCGGCAAAACGGACGGTTCAGTCTCGGAACCGTCGTAGTTCGGCTCGAAATTGACCGTCTCCTTGTCGAGGTCGGCCAGCAGTTCGTGGGCAATCTTCGACAGGCGGATTTCGGTGTAACGCATCGCCGCGGCGTTGTCCCCGTCGACGGAGCCGAAGTTACCTTGGCCGTCGACCAGCATGTAGCGCAGCGAGAAGTTCTGCGCCATCCGCACGATGGTGTCGTATACAGCAGTGTCGCCGTGGGGGTGATACTTACCGATCACATCCCCGACGATACGAGCAGACTTCTTATAAGGGCGATTCCAGTCGTTGTTCAGCTCGTGCATCGAGTACAAGGCACGGCGATGCACCGGCTTGAGACCATCCCGCACATCTGGAAGCGCGCGGCCCACGATCACGCTCATAGCGTAAGCGAGGTACGAGCTGCGCATTTCTTCTTCGAGCGATACCGGGAGTGTCTCTTTGGCGAATTGATCCATTGGGCGAACGGTGGGAGGTCCCTAGTGAGCGTAGTGATGCGCACTACAGGACGCTGCGGTTGCGCGAATAACAGAACATTTTACCATGCCGCAAGCCCCCGCCCCTCCAGCGCGCGAGCGACGCATCGTCAACCCCGGGCACGTTCCCTGCGACGGACGCCAAAACCGGCGAGCCAATCCCCATAAGGGTTTGCGAGCCATTTCCTGCCTTGTTGCGTACACACCACAAGGCCATGGCGCCCCGTTCGAATCGCTTATATTTGCTTTTTAGGAGTGCGTGCTTGTGGCACAATCCCCCAGCGAAGAGGCAGACATTGTTCGAAGTGGAGCCTTCACCACACCGAGAATGTTATACTCCGAAGAATGTATGACTTGTTTTCGTCCCATCTGCTCGCAGTCTTCTGCGGTGATCTCATCCTGAGAGGAGAAATATGAAAAAATTTGCCAAGCTCGCGTTCGCTGCAGCTGCGGTAGCCATGGCTGCGTCCGCTTACGCTCAGTCGGTGCCCTACGAAAAGAAGGCCGTCAACGACAACTGGGGTAACGGCACGAGCGAGTGGGTCTGGAAGAACGGCACGAACGAACTGTGCTGGCGCAATGGCTTCTGGACGCCGGCAACCGCCAACGCTCAGTGCGACGGCGCTCTGGCTCCGGCTGCTGCTCCGACGGCTACCCCGGCTGCTCCGGCTGCTCCGGTTGTGTCGAGCGAGAAGGTTACGTTCGCTGCTGACACCCTGTTCGATTTCGACAAGGCTGTGCTGAAGCCGGAAGGCAAGGCCAAGCTGGACGACCTGGTCTCGAAGCTGAAGGGCATCAACCTGGAAGTCGTGATCGCCGTTGGCCACACCGACTCGTTCGGCTCGGACAAGTACAACGACCGCCTGTCGGTCCGTCGTGCTGAAGCCGTCAAGGGCTACCTGGTCAGCAAGGGCATCGAAGCCAACCGTGTCTACACGGAAGGCAAGGGCAAGCGCCAGCTGAAGGTTGATCCGAAGTCGTGCAAGGGTTCGCGCAAGGCACAAATCGCCTGCCAGCAACCGAACCGCCGCGTGGACGTCGAAGTGGTCGGCACCCGCAAGGCTCAGTAATTCGGTTCACACCGGGAAAAAGCCCAGCGAAAGCTGGGCTTTTTTTCGTCTATACATCAGGCGGGTGTCCCTTCAGAGGGCCGCCGGAAACTGGCAAACAAAAAAGCGATGGCGCATTTGGGGCGCCATCGCTTTTTCTGTTTGGGGCAATCCGCTGGCCCTTTTTATGACGCTCGTCTTATTGGTAAGAAGGTGTCGCCTGGTCGTTAGCCACCATGGCGCGATCGCCAACGCGCAGGTTGTTCGGGTTTCGCTGCGTGACGGTCGCGACGCGGCCATCATCGAGGCGCACGGTGATACGGTAGACGGTTTGACCACCGGCTCCGGCACGCTGCTCAACTTGATTGCCTGCATAGGCACCCAATGCTGCCCCGCCAATGGTTGCAACGGTGTTGCCCGTACCGCCACCCACTTGGTGGCCCAGAATGCCGCCGGCCACGCCACCGATGATGGTGCCCAAAATGCCCGGGCTATTTGCGGGGGCCTGCATCGGTTGGATCGATTCGACGCGGCCATAAAGCGCGCCCGTTTGCTGCGGCTGCCCACCATAAGCGGGTTGCTGACCATAGGCAGGCTGCTGACCATACCCGCCGTTGTAGCCACCGCCGTAACCCGGCGCCGCGCAGCCCGCGAGTACCGTGAGGCCCGCAACACCCAGCCCCATCAGAATCTGTTTGGATTTCATTGATCTCTCCTTTGAGCGAAGGTGACAGTTTGAGGAATTGCATGCGCGTTTGTTCACGTCTGTTTCAATGTGAAACCTTTTCGCGGACGCTGTGATTTGGTCGGGGCCACGGTTTTTGGTACATTTCCTCACCTAGCCGATACGCCCTGGCGCAGCGCAACATGACGACCACACACGCGAACGCCGATGCCGGCGAACTCGAAAAATTCAGCGAACTCGCTCACCGCTGGTGGGACCCGAACAGCGAGTTCAAACCTCTGCACGAAATCAACCCTCTGCGCCTTGACTGGATTCAGTCCATCGCGCCGCTGGCCGGCAAACGCGTCGTCGACGTCGGCTGCGGCGGTGGCATTCTCTCTGAGAGCATGGCGCGTGCCGGGGCCAACGTCAAAGGCATCGATCTGTCTCGCAAAGCATTGCGTGTCGCGGACCTGCATAGCCTCGAGGCGGGCGTCACCGTGGATTACGAGGAGATCGCCGCAGAAGCATTGGCAGCTCGCGAGCCCGGGAGCTTCGACGTCGTCACTTGCATGGAGATGCTGGAACATGTGCCCGATCCGGCCTCTGTTGTGCGCGCTTGCGCGACGCTGGTAAAACCGGGCGGATACGTGTTTTTCTCGACCATCCATCGAAACGCCAAGGCGTATCTGCTGGCCGTCATTGGCGCGGAATACGTGCTCAACATGCTGCCGCGCGGCACGCATGATTACGCCAAGTTCATCCGCCCCTCAGAGCTGAGCGCGTTCGTCCGTGGCGCCGGACTCCAGGCGCAGGAGATGCGCGGGCTGGAATACAACCCGATCAGCGGCCGCTACGCCCTCACGCGTGACACCAGCGTCAACTACCTGATGGCGACACGCCGTCCGGCCCAAGCATGACGATGAGCCGGTTTCCCGATCCGCTGGGTGCGGTGCTGTTCGATCTGGATGGCACGCTTGCGGACACGGCCCCTGATCTGGCCGCCGCGGCCAACAAGGTGCGCACCGACCGGGGCCTCGAGCCGGTGGACTATGAAGCGCTGCGCCCCGTTGCCTCGCATGGCGCCCGAGGGCTCATCGGCGTGGCCTTCGGCGTTGGACCGGGGGATGCTGAATTCGAATCGCTACGCCTGGCGTTTCTCGCCAACTACGAGGCGGAAATCTGCGTGCGTACGCAACTGTTTCCTGGCATGGCCGACGTGCTGGTCGAACTCGGCCGCGCGGGCATTCCTTGGGGCATCGTCACCAACAAGTCGGGCCGCCTGACGGTGCCGCTGGTTGCACAGTTGCCGCTTCCGGTGCCGCCGGCCTGTGTCGTTGCGGGCGACACCACCCCGCACGCAAAACCCCACCCCGCCCCGCTGCTGCATGCAGCCGAATCCATCGGCGTCGACGCACGGCAGATCGTCTACGTAGGCGATGACCTGCGTGACATTGAAGCCGGCCGCGCTGCCGGCATGCCTACCATTGCGGCCAGTTACGGCTATTGTGGTAATGGGCCGTCGCCAGTGGAATGGCGCGCCGATGCGCTGATCGCCAGCGCAGCTGAACTGATTCCGCTGCTGCTGGAATCGCAACGCGCTTGATCCCGATGCCCAGGTAAATGCCTGGGCGCCGCACCTTTCAGGACCGCTGCCTCCCACAGGGACGTGGCGGTTGACCGACTGACGAAGTAGGCCACGCCGTGGCCGGACCGACACCAGCATGAGCACCTCCCCCGATTCGCGTCCTGACCTGCAATCGAATACCCACAGCTGGCGCGCGCGGCTTGATCGCGTGCGCAGTACGGCCGGCTGGCAACGCGCGGCACAGGTTGGCACATCGCGTCGCACGAAGCGCATCGGGATCGGCGTGCTGATCTTTCTGGTGGTGTTCGGGTTGCTGGGCGCATTCGGTGGGCCGCCGCTGCTGCGCCACCTGGCGCAGACACAGCTCAGCAAGCTGCTGGACCGACCGGTTTCGGTCGGCAAGATCGGCATCAATCCATACACGCTGCGGCTTGATGTCGACCAGCTCCACATTGCCGAGCGCGACGGCAAAACCCCGTTCGTCGACGTGGGCCATCTGCATGTGAACGCGTCGTGGAGTTCGATCTTCCGCCGCGCGCCCGTCATCGAAGAACTCAGCATCGATGCGCCGCACGTGCGTATCGTGCGCACCGCCGAGCAGCGCTTCAACTTCTCCGACATCGTCGACAAGCTGACGCAGCCGGACAACCTGCCCAAACCCAAGTCGGACGAACCGGCGCGCTTCGCCTTCGCCAACCTGCAGTTGACGAACGGCACGATCGATTTTGCCGACCAGCCGCTTGGTGCGCAGCACAAGTTGGACGGATTGCAGATCGGCGTGCCTTTCCTGGCGAGCCTGCCCGCTGACGTGGACATCTTCGTGCAGCCGCTGCTGGCCGCCCGCATCGACGGTGCGCCGCTGCATTTCGCGGGCAAGACAAAGCCGTTTGCCGAGTCGCTCGAATCGAACCTCAACATCAAGATCGACGGTCTGGATCTGCCCCGCTACCTAGGCTACGTGCCGGGCCCGCTGCCGGTGGCGGTGCCGCAGGGCAAGCTGACGACCGACCTGACGATCGACTTCCAGAAACCGAAAAGCGGCGCGCCGGCGCTGCGCGTGCATGGCACTGCCGGCCTAGACAACCTGCAAGTGGTCGACGCAAGGAAAGCGCCGCTGTTGGCCGCCAAACAGGTGCGCGCAACACTTGCCGACGTGCGGCCGCTCGACAACGTATTCCACCTCGATGCGCTGACGCTTGATGGCGTGCGCGTCGACGCCACGCGGGGTGCCGATGGCGCCATCAATTTCGCGCAACTCGGCGGCAAGCCCTCGCATGCCGAGGCGAAGCCCGCCAAACCCGAGCCCGCACCAACCGCCAAGCCGAAACCGTTGGATGTGGTGATCAGCAAGCTGCAACTGGCCGACAGCACCGTCCATTGGCATGACGCAACCACGCAGCCGGCTGCCGACCTGACGCTGGAAGACCTTCGCGGCGACATTGGCGTGCGCACCCTGGGCGGCCCGACCACGCTCGATGTGGGTGCCAAGCTGGCGCAGGGCGGCACGCTGAACGTCAAAGGCAACACGTCGCTGGAGAAGAACACCGGCGAGCTGGAGCTGAAGCTGGAAGGCGTGAAGCTGGCTGGCATCGGCCCGTATCTGCGCCAGGCCGGTGCGCCGCAATTGCAGAACGGCGCGCTGTCGGCCGACGGCAAGGTGGCGCTCGACTTCGGGCCGGACAAATTCAACGTACGTGCCGAGCCGCTGACCGCCAGCCTGGCCGATCTGTCGCTGGCGCCGGCCTCGGGCAAGGACACCGCGCTGCGTGCCAAGCTGCTGCGCGCGGATGTAAAGAGCTTCGACCTGAGCGCTCGCACCCTCGCATTGAACGAGGTGCGCGCCGACGGCCTGCAGATTGACGCACTGCGCAAGAAGGACGGTACGACCACGTTGACGCTGCTCGATGGGCCGCAGCCAGCGGCCGGCAAGTCGGCAACGCCCGCCAAGTCCAGCGCAAAGTCGAATGCCCCCGCTGAAAAGCCGTGGGCAGTGACCGTACAGACCTTGAAGCTGGACAACAGCGCTGTCGGCTTTGAAGACCAATCGAACTCGCGTCCGGTCAAGGTCCGTGTCGAGCCGCTGAACGTGGTCGTACAGAACGCTTCCACCGATCTCGGCAAACCCGTCAACGTGCAGATCGGTGCGGGGCTGGGCACGAAGGGCAAGCTCGATGTGCGCGGCGAGGTGGTGCCGCAGCCGCTGAAGGCCGACCTGCGCGTGAACTCGCAAAACCTGTCGTTGGCGGGTTTCGACCCGTATCTCGACAAATCGCTGAATGCTGCGATTACGAGCGCGCTGCTCTCGATGGACGGACGCCTCGTACTCAACCAAGGCAAGGCGCTGACGGTCAACTACCAGGGCAACGCGACGCTGGGCAACGTGCGGTTGCAAGACCGCGTGAGTTCGGACGACTTCCTGCGCTGGCGCTCGCTCGCGCTCAATCGTATCCAGGCCAACTACGACGGCACCACGCCGCGTGTGCGGGTGGGCGCGGTCGCGCTGTCGACGTTCTACGCGCGGATCATCATCAATCCGAATGGGCGTCTGAATCTGCAGGACATCCGCGTGCAGCCGACCGAGGAGCGGCGCTCGCTGACCCAGAGCGAACCTGCATCGGCATCAGGCGCCGCAGCGTCCGCTCCGGCAGCGGCGCCCGTGGTGGCTTCGGCCCCGACTGCGGCTCCTGCATCGGCGGTCACCGTCACAGCCACCGGTCCCACGCCCAAAGCCGGCGGCGCCGACCTGCGCGTTGACGCCATCACGCTGCAGGACGGCAACATTCGCTTTACCGACAACTTCGTCAAACCAAACTACACCGCCAACCTGACCGCCATCGGCGGCTCGATCGGCACCATCAGCACGGCCGCCAACCAGACACCCGCCGACGTGACGCTGCGCGGCAGTGTCGACAGCACAGCGCCTGTAGACATCCACGGCAAGGTCAATCCGCTCGCGCCTACGGCCTTCGTCGACCTGACGGCCAAGGCCGACGGCGTGGAACTGACCAACCTCACGCCCTACTCCGCCAAGTACGCCGGCTACCCGATCACCAAGGGCAAGCTGACGATGGATCTGCACTACCTGTTGGACCAGGGCAAGCTGACCGCCGACAACCACATCTTCATCGACCAGCTCACCTTCGGCGACCGCGTAGAAAGCAAGGACGCGACCAATCTGCCGGTGCGGCTGGCAGTGGCGCTGCTGAAGAATTCGCGCGGCGAGATCGATGTGCGCGTGCCGGTGTCCGGCTCGCTGGATGACCCGCAGTTCAGCATCGGCGGCGTCATCCTGCGTGCATTCGTCAACCTCATCGCGCGCGCCGTGACGGCGCCGTTCTCGTTACTGGCCAGCGCGTTTGGTGGCAGCGGCGGCGAAGAACTCGGCTACATCGAGTTCGATCCGGGCACTTCGAACATCAGCCAGGCATCGGTGGCGAAGCTGGACAAGCTCGCCACGGCGCTCAAGGACCGGCCTGCGCTGAAGGTCGACATCGTCGGCCGTGT
This sequence comes from Ralstonia sp. TCR112, assembly GCF_007997035.1. Taxonomy (GTDB): domain Bacteria; phylum Pseudomonadota; class Gammaproteobacteria; order Burkholderiales; family Burkholderiaceae; genus Ralstonia; species Ralstonia edaphi. The sequence goes on from NZ_VOSS01000096.1 coordinate 31,797, forward strand.
CGATCCGGAATTCGACCGCGACGGCCTGCGCCGGGAGGCCGTGAACCGCCAGATTCGCGAACAAAAGCTCAAGGACGCCGGCGACGCTGCCGAGGCAGACACCAGCGTCAAGCTGGAAGAGGAGGCCAAGTACCTTGAACGCGCCTACAAAGCCGCCAAGTTCCCGAAACCGCGCAACGTGATCGGGCTTGCCAAATCGTTGCCCCCTGACGAGATGCGCAAGCTGATGGAAACCAACGTACAAGTGACGGATGCGGACTTGCGGGAACTCGCCCAGCGACGTGCCAACGCCGTGCATGTGGCGCTGGCCGAACGTGTGGATCCTGGACGTCTCTTTGTCGTGGCGCCCAAGCTCAACGCGGACGGCATCAAGGACAAGGGCAAAACGACACGGGTTGATTTCTCGCTGAAGTAGCCCATCTATGGGATAATTCACCTTTCCTTACTGGGGCCGACCTGGTTTCGACGTGGGTTGCAAAGCAGTGGAGGGCATACCGAGGACCCGTCACCTCGTTAATCAATGGGAATGCAATAACTGCTAACGACGAACGTTACGCACTGGCAGCCTAAGGGCCGCCGTCCTCGCACTGGCTCGCTGACGGGCTAGGGTCGAAAGACTAGCGAGGTCATCTACGTCAGATAAGCTCTAGGTGAGTCACGGGCCTAGAGACGAAAACTTAGTGAATCGCCGTCGTAGAGCGTGTTCGTCCGCGATGCGGCGGTTAAATCAAATGACAGAACTAAGTATGTAGAACTCTCTGTGGAGGGCTTGCGGACGCGGGTTCGATTCCCGCCGGCTCCACCAAATACGAAACCCCAACCGTTCTCGGTTGGGGTTTTTTTTCTTCTCAGCATATGCGCCCGCGGGAACCTGCCCCCGAGGGATCAACCTAGACGCATCGACTCACTGCAAGACATGCATGGCAGACGAGCCGGTCGAGCCGCCTCACGCCGCGTCAGTCATAGCTCATCACAAACGTGACCGAGCTATTGGCCGTACCGGGCACAATCTCAGAGCCAGTTTGGTGATAAGCCGCCTTCAACGGAATGTTGAAGTTACCGCCCAGCTTGTCGTAGTCGCTGTATTGGAGCTTAGTTTTCAGCGCCACCGGATTGCCTAGGCTATCGAGCAACTGCAAGCCCACACCCTTGGCGGTCGATTCCGCATCGAGAGCGACGACCGAACGCGTCGCATCAACGATGGGCGTGTTGGGATTCAGTTGATATGACACCTTGTTGATGCCCTCGGGGCACTCCTTCAAGGCGATTGAGAAGTTCACGGGTGCCAGTGATGTGCCAACACCCTTGAAGCTTCCCACATAGTTCTGGTCGCCCATCTTGACGATGACATCGGGTGTCTTGCAGGAAAGCGTTGCGACGGAGGACTTGTTGCTAGTCTTGATCGTGAAGATATTGATTTCATTATTCGCGTTCAAATGACCAAGAATTCCTACCGGAACACTTGCACCCGCCTTGACTGGCCCGATCTTTATCAAGCTGAGGGCCACTTTTACGTCGTTAAAGTAATACCCTTTCCCAGCGGGCAACTCAGGACCATAAAGGATGTCGTTATACCCCCAACTCCATGCCAGACCAGTGTCTCCGATGGGAAGCGTATTTTTCGCGGTAGAACTAGCCGAGACCCCAACCGAATTGGTCATCCCGTATTTAAAGGCTGCCGTGCATGACCAACTGTGCATGCCTAGCAGTCCTTTCGGCTCGGATTTCCAGATCACCGTACCATTCGCAGCATCGCGCGGCACGTTCAAGTTCGCCGGTATCGTATATGTCATCGTTGCTGTCCAATTGTTGGGATCAAATGAACATACCGCGCCGTATGCTGATGCCGTGGTAAAGAGCCCAAAAGAAAGCATCGCCATGAATCGCAGCCCACCGAGTAGGCGTGTGGGTATGGGGTTTACGTATGTTTCTTTCATATATTTCGCTCCAGTTTTGCCTGCGATCTACCGGCATTTTTTCCAAATGATGAAAGCAGGTCCGCTCTTTACACGTCTTTCCTCTGAGCGGCGCCCATGCCTGATTTGCGTACCGTGCAAATGCGCTGATACCGCACTTATGCAGAATCGCCGCGTCGTGGCAGGAAAAGTGCGACGCGTTTTAGCGGTGCGCTTTTTGCCCACCCCAGAACACGGCGACTGATGACGAAAGCCAGGCGAGACGCTGGCCTTGCCAACGCTTATCGGCAGCGCAGCGTCTGCCGCTGATAGTTGCGGCCAGGCTCAGCCTGGCGCAGGGCATAAGGCGCCTGACACTGGTTGTCTTTCCACTTCACCGTCAAAGTGCCCTGGTCCTGATTGAGGAGCACAAATGCGTTGCCGTTCGGGTCTGCTATGCCTAAGTGCCTGCCTGTTTGTGCGTCCTCCACACTGGCCCCGAACGGCACCGGCGTGCCATTGGCCTGTTGAAGCGCAAACTGGGCGCGCTGGCCGCTGTAACCCTTGAACGTGGCCTGCACAATTGCGCCGCGCCGCGGCACCACCTGCTTGACGGTGTCTTCGAGTTCCACGTCCGCCCCCAGGTTATGGGTGTCGGGGCTGAGCGCATTCAATCGATACGGCTGCGCGTACGTGACCACGGCGTAACCATTGCGGCCCACCGAGGTGCCAGCATCGGTCTTTACGTCCACGCCCTTGAGCCCTTCCACCCTCATCAGCGCGAAGGTATCGCCCACAGCGCGGCTCAAGTTGACGCCACCACGATGCACCACCACCGAACCTGTGGCGCCAACGCTGGCCGATTGGTAATCGCGCGCAACGTTCACGTTGGCGTTGAGCTGGCCCACATCGGTGTCGCGCGTGATGCTTGCCCCGCCCGTGGCACCACGTCCGCTGCCGGTGTAGCCCGCTTGCATGGCATACGACGTGTTCTCGTTGACGAAGCCGCTCAGGCCGCTTTGAACATTGGTGCCGCCGTTGTTGCTGTTGCTGATGTTGGTATAGGCACGCCCTGACCGCAGCTTGCCACCCAGCGGAATCGACATTGTCAGCATGATCTGTGTGCTGTTGCCGCTTCCACTGAATCGCGTGTCCTTGGTCTGGCTCAGGCTGAGGTTATAGCTCAGCTGTTTCCAGTTGCTGCCGTAGCCGACACTGAAGCTGCGGCTCGAGCCCGGCTGATTCCAGAACGTCTGCTGGCTGACGTTCAGGTAGACGCTGCCGTATCGGCGGTCTGTGCCGCCAAGGTCCTGGCTGGTTGTCAGGTCGATGCGCGAGCGGCTCCGGCCGGACTGGAAACCCATGCCGTTGAGCCAGCCATCGCTTTGGTTGTTGCTCAGGTCGTTGACGTGGTCATTGAAGGTGCGGTAACCGGACGTCGAATAGCGATAGGCAGCCAGCGTGAAGTTGGTGTTGGTGCTCGTGAACGTCTTGGCGTACAGAATCCGCACACTCTGCCCGGTATCCCGTTTGCCGCGCGCGCGACTGCTGGATTGGGTCAGATCAACGGAGAGCGCGCCGATGGGCGTGTTGGTACCGACGCCCACGTTCACCGCCTGGAAGTCCTTCGAGATCTGCAGACCACCAGCCACCGTGCTGTTGTCGGTCAGGCCGTAGACGAGCGAGCCACTCACCAGATTGGGCGACGGCCCTTGATTGCCATCGTACTTGCCTGCCGCGAAGTTGTACTTGAGCCGCCCTTTTCGCAGCATCAGCGGCAGGCTTGAGAACGCCTGATGCGTGACGCGCTTGGTGCCGTCGGCTTCGATGACGGTGATCTCGAGATCGCCGTTGGAGCCGGACGGGAAAATGTCGGTCAGTTGGAACGGGCCAGGCGGAACATTGGCCCGATAGAGCACATAGCCACTCTGGCGCACCTCGACCACCGCGTTGGTGGCTGCCAGCCCGCGCACGACCGGCGCGTAGCCGCGTTCGCTGTCGGGCAGCATGGCATCATCCGAGCCGACTTGCACACCGCGAAATCGCACACTGTCAAACAGTGTGGAATCGGAATACTGCTCGCCAAGCGTGAGCTGGCCCTTGATGGCATCGACATCGCGCTGCACGAGCGTGCGGTTGCTCTTGAAGCGGGTCTGGCCGCTGTTGCTGCCGCTGACCGTGGACTCGTTTCGCAACCGCCAACGGCCAATATTCACGCCGTTCTGCAGGCCGATGAAATAACTGCTGCTGTCGGTGCCGACGCGGCCGTGACCGTAGTTGCCGCTGAACTGGTAGTTGACGTAGCCAGCGGTAACGCCTTCATCCCACAGCGCAGGGTCAACATAGCCGCGTGCCGCGCGGGAAAGAAATGCCTGCGGAATGCTGAGATTGAGCTGCAGGCGGGCAGCATCGAAATCAACCGAAGCCTGGTCCAACAGGTGCGGCAGATCAAGGCACGCGTGGCTGTTGATGTCCAGCGGCGGTGTGATGGCGCTGAGGTTGACGCCGAAATCCTGCAGCATCTTGGCGGTCAGGCACGGCCGCAGCTTGGCTTTGTCGCTGTCTTGGTAGAAATCGATGTCGCGGCGGCCAACCAGATTGCCGTTGACCTCCACCTCGACCCGATAGGTGCCGGGCGGAACGCTGCTGCCAGAACTGAGCACGGCGCTCAGGTCCGCCGGACGTCCTTGGCCGTGCAAAAAGCTCGTGTTGTACGCAAGGAGCATTGGATCTGCCTGCGCAACGAGCGTCTCCCCTTCGGCGGCGCGTGCGCTGTTCATCATCGCCAGACACACTGCCAGATACAGCGGCGTCGCGCTCGGGCGTGCAGCGATCGCTTTTCCGTGGGTCTTTCTGGAGAACGCTTTGGGAGTCCGGCATCTAGACATCGCAATGCTCGCTTCTGGCTTTGTGAATCGGGGGGGGCTGTCACATAGGCAAGCTCCGCTACGGTTGGCGCGGGCTAATCCAGCCCAGGCGGGCTGCGCCATCGAACCGGCGGGCGGCCGGCTCGATCAGTTGCCGGTAGAAACCGGCGTGCTCGGCTGACTGCCGTGCAAGGTGACGCGGTAGCTTTGGCGGCCGCCGTAGTCATTGATGACGTCGTAGCGCAGCTCAGGTACGGCGGTGTTGGCCGGCAACTTCACGGGCAATGCCACCGTGGCGCCGGGGGCAACCATCTTCGCGTCGATGACTGGTTCTTCTGCACTGCCGCTGTGTACCTTTGCGTCCACCACGGTCACGTGGTAGAGACTCGGGTTGCTCAAACGCAGCATCGCCTTGCCACCATCCTGGTTGAGCTGCCATTGCAGGCTGGCCGGAGCCTTCTGGGGGTCTGCGGTCAAACCAGCCGGCCGATAGAACACCTTGATGCGCTGGCGGACAGCCAGTTGCAATACGTTGTCGTTGGGAGCTGTCTGCGGAACCTCTTGTACGTTCAACCAGAAGGCCGACTCACGATCTGTCGGCATACCCACGCCTTCGTACAGCACGCGCAGCAATTGCTGCTGCTTTGCTGCCAGCTTCGCCAGCGGCGGGGTAATGGCAAACGGCAGTTGACCGTGCGCGCCTTCATCAAGCGGGTCAAGCCACGCTTGGATCAATGCATCGCCACCGTCGTTGTTGACAACCACGGAGGTTTCCTTGTTCTTGCCGTCAAAGATCAACCGCGTGGTGCTGAGGGAAATGTTGGCGTGACTCGCGGACGCAGCCAACGCGCACGCCAACGCCGCGCCAGCGGCGCATCGTTTTGCTTTCATATCCGGAATTGCCTGTGAAGAAATAGGCGGCAGCGGGGTAATGACCGCTGCCGATTGAAGCCAGCCGCGTGGCTGGCGCTTGTCTTACGCTTACTCGTAAGTGAGCGTGAACGGCAAGCTGGCGTTCGCGATACCCGGCTTGATCTTGGTCGGGTCTGCAGCCACGTAGGCTGCGGCGAAACGCACATTGACGGCACCACCGGTTGCGGGCACCGTGGTCTGTGCCAGCAGGTCGCCGGCGCTGAGGTCGAACGCGTTTGCGCCAGCGCCGGTACCTTCGTACACAGCAATGCCGACGCCTTGCGCGAAGCCGGCAGCAGTGTTGCCGTTGTTCACGCGCAGCGTCTTCTTGTCTGCGCTCAGGTCAGCCGCCTTGCCGGCGAACTTCATGCTGACCTTGGCGCCGGTCTTGCAGACCACGTCAATGTTTGCAGCGCCAGCGCCGCTGGTCAGACGCTTGGGCGCTGCGACCGTACCGATGTCATCGGCAGCGATGGTGCCCATGTCCACGTTGATCGTGCCTGCATCGCCCGTCAGCGAAGACACCTTGCAGGTGTCGCTCAGGATCGTGCCTTGGAAATTGATGACGCCATCCACCGACGTGGGCGTCGTTTGGGCCATTGCGGCGGCCGACAGCGTAGACATGGCGACGCCAGCCAGGAACAGTTTTGCTTTCATTGACTTACCCTTAGATTGAATCCGCGGCACGAACGTGCTGGATTTGGTCGAGAACAAATGCCTATCGAAGAAGGCAGGCGCAAGTATTCCAAGCGTGGCGGCTGCGCCATATCAGACTGTTCTGAAAAAGCGGAGGGATTCTTGCGTTCTGCTCGTATGCCGACGCTTTAGGCACTGGGGGCGCGGAGACTTTCTCGTCACGAAAGAGGCGGCTCGCTACGCATGCTGCAGAACCCGGGAATCGGTGCAGCACAAGGCTCCGTGCCGCCTCAGGCAAGGCGTACACGGCATATGTGGGGGGATGCGGAATCGGAGCGACGTTCGCTCCGTAGGCAAATTCAGGTAGTGGCGCCGTCCGTCGGGTGCAACGATTGGAGTTCCGCCAGAAGCGTATGAGCGTCTGCCGTGATGCCCCCGGAGGGCTGCGAAAGGTGCCGCTCCAATTCGCTTGCCACTTGGCGCGTTCGCAGGTCGTCCACAACAGCAGCTGCACCGACAATTCGATGCGCCGCTCGACGTGCCTGCTCGATATTCCGATCTGCGACGCCCTGGGTGAGCATCTCGAGATCGGCCTTCATCGTCTGCCGATAGATTGCATGCACGTCCCTCGCAGGCTGCAGATGATCTTCTGCAGGCTCTGCGTTGGAAGTCGAATCGCCATGGCCGCACCAGAGTTCGAGCAGTTCCCGTAATGCGGCAAGGCGCAGCGGCTTGCTCAGAACGCCGTCCATGCCGCTGTCGAAGCACCGTGTGCGATGAGCATCGTCAGCCGCGGCGGAGATCGCCACAATGGGCGTGCGTTCGCTCCCGCGCCGGTGTTCGATCTCGCGCATGCGCTGCGCGACGGTATAGCCGTCGATGCCCGGCAAGTTGCAGTCGAGCAGCACCATGTCAAACGCTGTCGACGCGAATTGTTCGAGCGCCGCCTCGCCGGTGCCTGCGACGGTTGATCGGCAAGCCAGCGCATCAAGTTGATGCTGGATCGCGTGTTGCACGGCCTCGTGATCATCGACGATCAGGACTAGCGGTCCATCGTTCGATCCCGACAACAGCGGTTTGATGGGCGGAGCCGGCGATGCCGCTTGCGCGCCAAGCGACGAATCCACGGGGGCCTGCTGTGATACCGACTCCGCGCCAGGTTCGCGCACCGGCAACATGACGGTGAACACCGTGCCGATCTCGGGCCTGCTGCTGACCGTGATCACGCCTTTCATCAGGTCGACCAACTCGCGGCAGATCGACAGGCCCAGCCCGCTGCCGCTGGCACCGCGGTTGCCTGGGCTTTCCACTCGCGCGTAGGGCTCGAAGATATGCCGTTGGCGGTCCGGGGGGATGCCCATGCCGGTGTCCCGGATTTCAAGCACAAGCGTGCCAGTCCCCCGGCGCTTTCCGGGCAGGTAGTCGACGCGCAGAACCACCTTGCCGGCCTCGGTGAACTTGATCGCATTCACCAACAGGTTCAGAACGATCTGCCGCACGCGCATGGGGTCGATTTCCACGCTGAAATCTGGCGCGCACGCTAGATCGAGGAACAACGCCAGCTTCTTCTCCTCCGAGCGCCAACGCACCATGTCGAGCGTCTGCTCGGCCCATGGCCCGATCTCGGTTCGCTGCAGCGCGAGCGTCACGCTGCGCGATTCGAGGCGCGAGTATTCGAGAACATCGTCGAGCAGCGCGAGGAGTGTTTCCGATGCCGAGACCGCTGCATTCGCGCGGCTCGCCTGTTCGCCGGTCAGCTGCGAGCGCTGGAGCAGCTCCAGCGACGCAAGGATGGTGTGCATCGGCGTGCGGATTTCGTGGCTGATGAAGGCGAGGAACATCGCCTTGTCGCGCTCACTACGTACGGCCGCAACGCGCGCGCGCCACAGCACGTACGCCAGGATCGCGAAGGCCAGCACAACACCACCAACCAGCGCAACCTGCCACCATCGGTAATGGAGGATCGACGAAAGCGACGGTGCGCCGTAGTCGGTGGTTTCCTGCCATCGGTGCCGGATGGCATCGGCCTCTGAGGCCGGAATGGCGGTGAGCGACTTGTCGAGAATCGACGCGAGCACGGTGTTGTCCTCGCGCGTGACCATCGTCAGCGCATACGGACGATCCCAGATGCTGCCTGAGAGAAAAAGCCGGCCCTTGAACTGGCGATTCAATTGCGGAAGGAGAGACGCGTCGGTCCCGAGGGCGGCGTCCGCCTCTTCGTTTGCGACGGCCTCCAGCGCATCGGACTCATCCTGAAACGTCAGCAACGTAACGGGTACATCGCTGTGGCGAATGGCAAGTTCGAGCCCGCCACCGCCTTTGATTGCAACCCGCTTCCCGGCCAGTTGCGGGAAGCCGGCAAACAGGTTTTCCCGCTCGGCCGTGACGATTGCGATTGTGCCGACGTAGTACGGCGTACTTGCAGTGAACCCGTCTCGTTGGGGTGCCGCGTCGTAGTTCTTGCCCCAGTCCGGCAACATGTCGATGCTGCCCGATTTCAACGCTGCGACGGAGCCTTTCCAGCACGCGCCGTCGACATATTCGAAGCGCAACCCGCTCAACTCCGCAACCGCCTCGAGAAACGACGGAACGATGCCAACCACCTTGCCGCCTTCGACAAACTCGAACGGACGCCAGTGCGCGTTGACACAGGTACGCACCACCGGATGCGCCGCAATCCACGCATGTTCTTCCGGCGTGAATAGCGAGGTCGCTACCGCGTGGCTGCCCGCGGACGTCAAGCCAAGCCAACCGCCCAGGATCAGCGCGCGCACCATCGCCGCTACATTATTCACAGCATCCCCAGTCGCCATATCGGAATCGATTGCATCAGCGCGTCGCGTTTGCGACGTTGCCGAGCTGCCATTCCACAAGCTTAATTCAGTCCCGAGCCAGATGGCCGGAAACTGCCCTCAGGCCGTGTAGAAGGGTCAGCGAACGCACGGATGCGATTCGACCGGGACGGTGCTGTCGCTCGTCGCCCGAGGAAGAGCGCGGACGCTCAAGACCGACACGCGCGACGCCGCGCCAGGGCTACTGCAGCGGCGGCCAGCGCGAGCCCGACGATCGGGTCCACCGCACCGGCACCTCCCTCCCCTGCGCTGCCTGGGGCACCGCCCGCCGCCGCATCGCCTTCCGGATTCGTGCCGCCACCTGCGGCTTGCGTAGTGAGCGCGAGGTCGACCAGCACCGGATCGTGGTCCGACGAGCGGTACGCGTCCGGCGCGTAGAACGTCTGCTGCTGCTCGGCGCTCTTGTAGGCGAACGAATATTCCAGCGCAATCGGCTCATCGGCGTTGATGTGCCATTCGTGCACGGCGCGCACACGCTCGGCAAGGCCCGCCGTGGCCAGCGCATGGTCGATATACCCGGCTTCGCCGCCATAGACGTAGCTGTACGCATCTTTGCCGACAAACTTCGCCACCATGTCGGCGTAGCCCTTGTCGGCGAACACCAGGATGGGGTCCTCCTTGGCATAGCTATTGAGGTCGCCGATCAGGAGCTTGCCGACATCCGCCACGCCAGTCGGCGAGGTCGCCAACCAATCGGCGATCAAGCCTGCAGCGCGGACGCGGGTGGGGTTCCAGCAGCTTTGGCCATCGCGCTGGTCGGCATCTTTGCCGGTCGCGCCGGAGCAGCCCTTCGACTTCAGATGATTGACGACCACCGTGAAGTTCTGCGTGCCGCCGATGCGCCGGAAGCTGCGCGCCAGCGGCTGGCGGTTCTTGTCGTCGATGGCCAGGGTGGCCGGCACGCCAACCGGTTCCACGGTGCGGCTGTTGTAGAGGATCGCCACCGTGATCGCATCGCTGCCGAGCTTCGGCACGCCCGGATCGACGTAGCGCCAGTCGGCACCAAGCTGGCTCGTCAGCCGGCGGATGGCGCTGAGGCTGCCGTAGCCGTCGTTCTCGATTTCCATCAGGCCGACCACGTCAGCGTCGATGGCGCGGATGGCGGCGACGATCTTGGCCTCCTGGCGTTCGAACTCCGCCGGTGTCTTGGCCCCTCGATTAGCCGGATCATCGAAGCCGGCGCCTTTGCCGTCACCGTTGAAGTAGTTCAGCACGTTGAACGACGCCACGCGCACATCGGCCTGGGCGTGGCGAGCCGGTGCGCCAGCACGCGGGTTCGGGGCGGCATTGAAAGCCGGTGCAGCCGCGCCCGGCACGGGCTGCAGGCGCCAGGCGTTGTAGCGCATTTCCAGCGCGCCCTGCACGCCGCTCACCGTATAGCCGGCGCGCACGGGGTTCGCGGCCGACAAGCCCGGCGCCGGATAGCGAACGGTGCCAGGATTCTGCTGATTGGAGCCGTCGTCGAGCACGATGCGGTTCAGCGCATTGGCCGCCGCCTGCGCTGCCGCCCCATTCCCGGGAGGCGCCACGTTTGTGGGCAGCGGCAGGCGCCCGTTGCTGAGCAGGACGCTGCCATAGCGCCCCAGCTCGTACGTTTCGCTCACCGTCAGCGTTTGCGGCAGGCGCACGAGCATCCCTTCATATGCCGACAGCGCCTTGGCATCCGCCACGGGCAACGTCACATCGACGGGCGTCACGCTGTGGCCGCTGGCGCAGCTTGCGATGCCATTCGTGGCCAGCGTCAGTTGCGTTTGGCCGTACTTTTCCTCGACCTGGCCGACGAGGTGGACGAGGTCGCCAGCGCGGGCGCTAACGCCGGGCGCATAGACGAACAGCCCTTCCGACACGCCGGGCAACCTGCGGCGCTGTGCGTCCGGTTGTTGCACGAAGAAGCCGTTGAAACCGTTGGTGCCGCTGTAGTCGGCGGTCACGACCGCTTCGATCTCGACGTTCTGACCGGCCAGCGGCGAAGTCGCGCCCGCGCCCTGCACATCCGCAAGGTGTGTTGCCGGCGCGCCGCACACGGCAACGACCGGCGATGGCGGCGTGACCGTGCCCTGCCCGTTGTACAGGCCAAGATCGGAAAAGTCGTCGATGTTGAACGCGTCCCATTGGACGGATGGATCGAAGGCCGCCGTGATGTTCGTGTCGCCCGTCTTCACCGTGCCTTTGCGGCGCAGCGTGTGGTCCTTCGTACCAGCGCTGGCTGTGCCCCAAAAGCCGGACGGCGGCTGATAGCCGACTTGGCCGATGCGATCGACAACGACGCCGGAGCGTGTCAGCGTGAGCGCGTCGTCGCCGTTGAACGAGAACGCCGTGGTCTGGTTGACGCGCGTGCCGAGCGCGCTTGCCAGCGTGCTGTGGGCCATCACGTGAACGGCCCCGGGCGCCAGCTTGCCCGAGAGCGAAAACGAAGCGGTGGGCGTGCTGGCGCCATTGTTGTACTGCTCGATCTTGTAGACCGACAGATCGGCCTCGGTGCCGTCCGGGTTGTAGATTTCGATGGCTTTGTTGTTCGAACTGCCTTCGACGTACTCGCTGATAAGAAGCTCGGCACGAGCAGGCAACGCCGCGAACAGCACGACGGGAAGGAGGAAATGCAGGCGCATGGGGATCAGGGGATGGGGGGAGAAATGGTTTCGGCATACCTTCAACAACGCCGATGACGCACGCATGGCGCGCCGTCGCCGGTCGTTCAGCATTCTGTAAGCCGAGCCATCCAGGCAGCCCGCCCTCACCAAAAAATGAAAAACCCGCGACGCTTTCGCAGTCGCGGGTTTTTTATGCAACGGATCGCTTATCAGCCGCCGATCGTCACATTGAAGACAAGGCCATCGGGCCTCACGAGGTAGTAGCCGCCATCTACACCGACCCAGTGGTAACCGCGCGGCGGGGGTGAAAGACGATGCTCGCGCCAGTCGTCAATGATGTATTGGCGATCACGGTATTCGGGTGGAATGCGCTCACCGCGGTGCCACCGGTGAGCCATCTCGCGATCGGCTCGACGGTCCATATCGACACGTTCTTCGTGGCGGTCGCGGTCCCAGCGGTGGTCGCGCTCTTGCGCATGGCTGGCCAGCGGTGCAAGCGCAGAGACGGCCAGCATCAACGACATCAGTAACTTGGTCTTTTGCATGGATTGGCTCCTTGAAGCGTCCGGACATGCCGGACCTTGTTTCCACTCTATGCCGCCCCTCCGCTCCAGGCTGTGACGAAGCACGTTAAGGATGTAACAGTGGATTTTCGAGTGCCGCGTGCGCCGCCTGAGCCGTCAGTGGACCAATACAGAATTGCCAGTTTTTGTGATTTTCTGTACCTGTCGGGCCATCGACACCGGGTGCTAGCCTGCAAGCTCCTCACCTTTGCCGCCGATTGCACATCTGCCATGCCCACCCTCACCAATCTGCTGACCTTTGCCTTGGTTGCGCTCGGCATGGTGCTGACGCCAGGCCCGAATATGATCTACCTGATCTCGCGCTCGATCTGCCAAGGGCGCAACGCGGGGCTGGTGTCGCTGGCGGGCATCGCCACAGGCTTTGTCTTCTACATGCTGTGCGCCGCATTCGGCATCACCGCCTTGCTGATGGCCGTGCCGTTTGCCTACGATGCGCTGCGCTTTGGCGGGGCCATCTATCTGCTGTACCTCGCCTGGCAGGCAGTGCGGCCGGGCGGCCGGGCGCCGTTCCAGGTGCGCGAACTGCCGATGGACAGCCCGCGCAAGCTCTACACGATGGGCTTGCTGACCAGCCTGCTCAACCCGAAGGTGGCGGTGCTGTATCTGTCGCTGTTGCCGCAGTTCATCGAGCCGGCGCACGGCAGCGTGCTGGTGCAGTCGGTCTGCCTGGGGGTCACGCAAATCTGCGTGAGCGTGACGGTCAATTCGATGATCGCGGCGACGGCGGGCAGCATCGCCGCGTTTCTCTCGCGCAAGCCGAGCTGGCTGTCGGTCCAGCGCTACCTGATGGGCACCGTGCTGACCAGCCTGGCGCTGCGCATGGCGATGGAAGCGCGCAAGTAGCCACACATAGTCGATAAAAATATCTGCCGCCAGATGAAAACGGGGCGATCCAGCCAAACCGGATCGCCCCGTTTTTTTGAACGCGCTGCCAGATCAGCGACGGCGCATATAGAACGTGAACACCTTGTCCTGCTCGCTGTGCTCCAGCAGCTCATTGCCGGTCTGCTTGGCGAATGCCTGAAAGTCCCGCGTAGCGCCGGGGTCGGTGGCAAGAATCTTGAGCACATCGCCGCTTTGCATGTCGGCAAGCGCCTTCTTCGTGCGCAGGATGGGCAGCGGGCAATTCAGGCCGCGCGCGTCGATTTCCTTTTGAAACTCCATGTCTTCCTCAGTGGTACGGGCAAGCGGCGCAGTACCGCTCGCATCAGTCATTCCGGGATTGTAACGAGCCGCGTGGGTTGCCACTGGCGCGGCGGCGGCTCGGCTGGTTCGCCGGTACGGATGTCGATGTAATTGACCGGCAGGCCGCGCGCGGTCAGGAAATCGGCGACGGCATAGCCGGTGCCGGCCGTCCACGGACGGACTTTCTCAAACGGCTTCAAGCGGTATTCGACCAACTCTTCCGACAACGCGATCTCGCCATCGGCCACCACGTGGTACGCGATGATCAGTTCGTTCTTGCGGATGAACTCATACACGCCGATCAGCGAGATCGATTGTGCGTCGAGGTTCGTCTCTTCCTTCAGCTCGCGCGCGATGCCCTCTTCGGGCGTCTCGTCGCGTTCGAGAAAGCCCGTGACGAGCGCGAACATGCCCTCGGGCCACAATGCGTTGCGCGCCAGGAACATCTGCCCGCGATATTCGACAACCGCCGCCAGGACGGGCAGCGGATTGTTCCAGTGCACGAAGCCGCAGTCCTGCGCCGGGCACGCGATGCGCAAGCGCCCGGCGTTGTGCTGCTCGACCAGCGGCGTGGCGCATTGCGGACAGAAACGGTAGTCGAAGCTCATGGCAATCAGATCGATTGAACGGCCTGCGCGCAGGCTGCGCGAATATCGGCGGCGAAGGCTTCCACCGTCTCGGGCTGCACGTCCCACGAGCACATCAGGCGGCAACCGCCCGCACCAATGAACGTGTAGAAGCGCCAGCCGCGCGCGCGCAGCGTCTCGATGGCGGGCAGCGGCAGCTCGGCGAACACGGCGTTCGATTCGGTCGGGAACATGATGCGCACGCCCGGCACGTCGGCAATGCGCGCGTGCAGCAGCTGCGCCATCGCGTTGCCGTGACGCGCGTTGCGCAGCCACACATCGTTCTCGAGCAGACCCAGCCACGGCGCCGAGATGAAGCGCATCTTCGATGCAAGCTGCCCGGCCTGCTTCACGCGATAGGCGAAGTCCTCGGCCAGGCGGCGGTCGAAGAAGACCACGGCCTCGCCGACCGGCAGACCGTTCTTCGTGCCGCCAAAGCACAGCACATCCACGCCGGCGCGCCAGGTGATCTCCGACGGATGCACGCCCAGCGACGCCACCGCATTCGCAAAACGCGCGCCGTCCATGTGCACCCGCAACTGCCGACGCTTGGCAATCGCGGCAATCGCGCGCACCTCGTCGACGGTGTAGACGGTGCCGACTTCCGTCGACTGCGTCAGCGAAACCACCTTCGGCTTCGGGTAGTGGATATCGGAGCGCCGCGTGACGAGCGCTTCGACCGCATCCGGCGTCAGCTTGCCGTTTTCGCCTTTGGCGGTCAGCAGCTTGGAGCCGTTGGAGAAAAACTCCGGGCCGCCGCATTCGTCGGTTTCGATGTGCGCCAGCTCGTGGCAGATCACGGAGTGATACGACTGGCACAGCGACGACAGCGCCAGCGAATTGGCCGCCGTGCCGTTGAAGACAAAGAAGACTTCGCAGTCGGTCTCGAACAGGTCGCGGATGCGGTCGCACACGCGCTGCGTCCAGGAATCGTCGCCATAGGCCGGCTCATGGCCGCTGCCGTTGGCCTCCAGGAAATACTTCAGCGACTCCGGGCAGAAGCCCGCGTAGTTGTCTGAGGCGAAATGCTGCATGGGCTGCATGGCGGACCGGCAAATGAGAGTGGAGGACGGGTTACTTCTGTTCGGACCACAGCACGCCGCCGGTGGCCCAGTTTTCGCGCTTGATGTCGGTGATGATGATGTCGACGGCAGCCGGCGCGCAGCCGAGCGATTCGCACGTGACGCGCGTCACTTCTTCGACGAGCTTCCTCTTCTGCTCAACGCTGCGGCCCTCGAACATCTCGATATGGAAAGTCGGCATGGTGTCTCCTGTTTAGTGGGTCGCTTTGACAGTCGCGTCAGTCACGATATGAAGCGTCGATTTTATCCAGTTTGCGCAGCAGCGCCGGCCACTCGATCACGCCTTCGATGGCGCCGCCATCTTCGAGCTGCTCTGCCGCGCGGTCTGCCACTTCCGGCGCGGGCGAGACGACCTCGCCGCCGGCAAGCGCCTGAATCTGGATCTCGCATGCCTTGATGAGCGTGGCCATCAGCACGTGTGCCTCGGCCACGGTCCGGCCGATGGTGAGTGTGCCGTGATTGCGCAGCAGCATGGCGAAATGATGGCCGAGCGACGCGGTCAGCCGCGCGCCCTCTTCCGGCGTAAAGGCAAGTCCTTCGTAATCGTGATAGGCGATGCGCCGGTGAAACCGCAGCGCATGCTGAGACAGCGGCAGCAGCCCGTGCTTCTGCGCGGACACGGCAATGCCCGCCGTGTTATGCAGATGGATCACACACTGCGCGTCGGGCCGCGCGGCATGCACGGCAGCGTGCAACGCAAAACCCGTCACGTTGACGGACGGACGCGCCGCTGCATCGGGCCAATCGCCGACGAGTTGGCCGCAGCCATTGATCTTGACCAGGTTGGATGCGGTGATCTCGTCGAACGCGAGGCCGAACGCGTTGATCAGGAAGTGATCGGGCTCGCCCGGCACGGTGGCCGACAGATGGGTGTAGACAAGGTCGTCCCAACCGTTGAGCGCGGCCAGTCGGTACGCGGCCGCAAGGTCGACCCGCACGGCGCGCTCGGCCTGGCTGATCTCGCCGCCGGGCACAACGGCATCGGGGCGCAAGGCAAAAGACATGAGGCTCCTCCAATGGAGGAGGCATTCTAGAACGGGCGCGTCGACCGCGTGGTGCGCGCCCTCACATGTCGCGCCTTACGCACGCGCGGGCGACGCGCGCCTGACCGCAACGAAGATCACCACGCCCGCCACCAGCGACACCGCCGCCACCGCCAGCGATGCATTGAAGCCGCCCGTGGCAGCAAACAGCCGGTTCGCCAGCGGCGGCCCCGCGATCTGGCCAATGCCATACGCGGCCGTCATGAGCCCCATCAGACGGGGCGCAGCATGCGGCCAGAGCCGACGCGCCTCGCGCATGGCGAACAGCGTGATCGCGGTGAACGGCAGGCCGAGCAGCGTGCTGGACAGCGCCAATCCCGCCACCGTGGGCCACACGATGCTGATCGCCACGGCAACCGCTTGCATTGCGTATGCCGTGGCGAGCAGCGAGCGGTTGTCGCGCGCCAAACTGATCCGGGTCGAAAGGAATGCGCCGAGGGCGACGCCCACGCCAAACATCGGCCAGAACAGATCCGGCCAGACGGAACCGGCCGGGAGGACCTTGCGCGCTATCACGGGCAGAAATGTGGCGGTGATGATGTAACCGAAGCCGGCCAGGCCGTAGGCAATCGTGAGCGCGCTGGTAGGCCCATCCAGGCCGGGTGCCGCGCCGGAAGCCGCCGGCGCCGGCGCAGCATGCGCATGAGCTTCCGGCCGAATGGTCGACCACACCGCCGCAGAGAGCAGCGCTGAGAGCACGCCAAACGCCAGCCATGCCGACGTGGCGTGCCAACCCAGCGCCACCATGCCGCTGGCAGCCAGCCCCGGAATAGCGATGCCCAAGCCGGGCCCGCAGAAGATGATGCCGCCAAGCGCCGCATGCCCAAGCTCGGTCAGCCGATGCAGGCACCAGCCCGCCGTAAAGACGAACACGAGCGCGCTGGCCATGCCTGCCGCAAAGCGCAGCACAAGCCACGCAGGCTGCCCTTGCAGCACGCCCATTCCGGCCGTCAGCAGCACCGTCGCAACCAGGCCGGTGCGGATAAGCCGCGCCGCGTCGCCACGCACCGCCATGCAGGCCAGGGCGCCCACGAAATAACCAAGGTAATTGCCGGTGGCCAGCCAGCTGCCCTGCGCCAGCGTCAGGCTGCCGTCGTGCAGCATCATCGGCAGGATCGGCGTGAAGGCGAAGCGGCCGATGCCCATTGCCACCGACAGCGCGACCATGCCTGCAATTGCCACGCGCCAGGCGGTGGCCCGCTGGGAATGCGCGGCGGACGCGGCGGAGGTGGACGACAGGATGTGCTCCATGGAAAGGCCTGGATGAGGAGATCGGCACTTCATCGTACGCAAGGCCGCTCATCCTGAAAAATGAATTATATTGAACAAACCCATTAGCATTTGAGATACATCATGGATCTGTCCTCGCTCGAGATCTTCCGGACGGTCGTGCGCGAAGGCGGTGTCACGCGGGCGGCCCAGCAGCTGAATCGCGTGCAGTCGAATGTGACGACCCGCATCCGCCAGCTCGAGGCATCGCTCGGCGTGCAGCTGTTTGTGCGCGAAAGCAAGCGCATGGTGCTGACGCCGGCCGGGCAGACCTTGTTGACCTACGCCGACGACATCCTCCGCCTGGCCGCCGAAGCGCGCCAGGCCGTGCAGCCGCGCGAGCCACACGGGCGCCTGCGGATTGCCTCGATGGAAAGCACGGCGGCCAGCCGCCTGCCGGCCCTGCTCGCCACGCTGCATCAGCGCTGGCCGCGCGTGCAGCTTGAACTGGTGACGATGACCACGCGCCAGTCCCTTCAGGCGTTGTCGAACTTTGAAGTCGATTGCGCGTTCGTTGCCGAAACCGCGTGCCTGAACAACACGCGCGCCGCCATGACGACGCTGCCGGCCTTTGCGGAAGAGCTGATACTGATTGCACACCGCGCCCATCCGCCCATCCGTCGAGCTTCGGATGTGCAGACCACGGGCCTGCTCGCATTCGAACCCGGCTGCGCCTATCGGCAACTGATCGAAGACTGGTTTTCAGCAGACAGTGTGGTGCCGTCGCGGGTGCTGGAGCTTGGCTCGTACCACGCCATCATCGCGTGCGCGGCGGCCGGGATTGGCGTGGCGCTGGTGCCGCGCTCGGTGCTCGAGCTGTATACGAATGCGCCGGAAATCAGCATCCACTCGCTCGGCAAGCCGGGCCGTGTCGACACGCTGCTTGCCTGGCACCGCGACATGGCTGGCCCCGCCCTGCAGGCGCTGGTGCAACTGCTGAGCGAGCCGCAACCGACGGCAAAGGCCTCTGCGCGCGAGGCCGTTGCAGCCTGATGGGAAAGCAGAGATCGAGACTGCACCGCCCTCAGCTGACCGATCTCACAGGTCAATCTTCATGCCGAGTTTGAAGAGCCGCGGCGCCCCCATCGACAGACGATTGTTGCCGGCGCCCGCCCAGTAGCGCTTGTCGGTCAGGTTGTCGACGTTGAATTGCAGCGTTGCGCGCTTGCCCGAAATGCGCGTCACGTAGCGCACGCCGGCGCTAAAGAGCGTCGTGCCGCCCAGCTCTGCCTGGTTGGCGTCGTTCACGGGGCGCGGGCCGAGATAGTAGGCGCCCGCGTTGAACGAGACGGAAGGCAGCATCGGCAACGTGTATTCGGCAAAAACGCTGGCGGTGCTGCGCGGCGTGTTTTCCGGCGTTTTTCCGTCGAGGCCGTTGCCAACGCCGCGGAACTTCGCGTCCGTCCAGCCGGCGGAGGCCAGCAGCGACAAGTCCTTGGTGACGCGCCCCTGCGCGGTCAGTTCGATACCCCGAATCCGCTCGCGGCGTCCTGCACGAAGATGTTTGCGTCGTTGGTGTAGCTCGCCGCCCGGTCGATGTCGTACACAGCGGCGGCGAGTTGCGTGCCGGCCGGCGTCTCGTAGCGCACGCCTACTTCCTTCTGTTCCGACAGCGCAGGCGGCATGGCCACGTTGGCGTTGGCGGCCGTGTTCGGTGCCCGCGCGCCGGCTTCCAAGCCCTGCGCGTACGACGCATACGCCGACAGCGCGGCGTGAACTTGTAGATGACGGCACCCAGCGGCGTGG
The DNA here is from genome assembly GCF_007997035.1 of Ralstonia sp. TCR112. Classification (GTDB taxonomy): domain Bacteria; phylum Pseudomonadota; class Gammaproteobacteria; order Burkholderiales; family Burkholderiaceae; genus Ralstonia; species Ralstonia edaphi. The sequence goes on from NZ_VOSS01000096.1 coordinate 51,085, forward strand.
TCTTGCTGGCCTCATAGCGGTTGGGCGCCTGCTCGCTGGTGTAGCGCGTGTAGCGCAAGCCGGCGATGACTTGCCAGTGCTCCGATAGCGTCACGCGATCGAGCGCGTAGACGCCGGTATCAACCGCGCGCTGCTCGGCCGTAAAGCCGGTGCCGGTGGTGGGCAGCCAGCCGAGGTCGACGGGGTTGTACAGATTCTGCGTGCCAGAAAAGCGGTCGGAGTACACCGCCGCCTGACGCATGTCGGAACGCGCAATGCCGAAGGTCAGGTCGTGCGTGATCCAACCCGTCTTCTCGGTACCGGAAACGTCGGCCCGCACGTGGCTTGTATTCCAGCGACCGCTCTGGCGCTGGCCGGACAGCGTGCCGGCGCCCGTCAGCGCGTTGGTCAGCTTGAATTCGGAAAACGCCCGCGTGCGCGCCGTCTCCGAGATGCCGCCCTCCACCGTCAGCAGCCACGCATCGGCGAGCGCGTAATCGGCACGCAGCAGCGCGTTGGTGTTGTTGCCATCAAAGTCGGCCCAGCCCGGCGAAATGCGTTTGCTCGGGTCGGGCATGGCCGGCAAGGTGATGACGCCGTTTTTGGCGGCGGGCAGCGTCACCACCGACTGCTCGGTGATGACCTTGCGCGAATATTCCACGTCGGCCTTCAGGCTCAGGCGGCTGTTGACCTTCCAGTCGAAGGCCACGGCGGCAAGCTGGCGCGTGCCGTCAATGCCGCTGGTAGGCGACTGCAACGAGCCGCCCGCGGCGTTGAAGCGAATGCCGTACTGATTGTCTTCACCGAAGCGCCGGCCGACGTCGAGCGTGCCGACAGCGGTGCCGTTGCTGTCGAACTGCATGCCCAGCGTGGTGACCGACGTGTTGCCCGCCCGCTTGGTCACGAGATTCACCACGCCACCCGGCGTCGTGTAGCCGTAATACAGCGCCGACACGCCTTTCAGCACCTCCACGCGTTCCTTGTCTTCCAGCGGGATCGCCGTGAGCGCCGGAATCGGCATCGAGCCGTTGAAGCGGAAATTGGTGCGGTTTTCCAGCGTCACGCCGCGGATGGCGAGGTTGTCGAACGTTTCGCCCGACAGCTGCTGGCGCGTCACGCCGGCCGTATTGCGCAGCGCGTCGTACAGCGACGTGTCTTGCTGCGCGTCGAGCGCCTCGCGCGTAACTACGTTCACCGTCGCAGGAATGTCGCGCAACGCCATGCCGCGGAACGCCCCAACCTGCGCCGTGCTGGCCGCAAAGCCCCGCTGGCTGCCTGCCGTGACGGTCGTTTCGTTGAGGTCGACCGTCGCACCAACCGCGGCCGGCTGGCCTGCTTCGGCATGCGCCAATGTGGAAACGGCAAGAGGAATGGCGGCAAGCGCGCAGGAAAAAGCGCGGGCCGTGAGATGACGGTTCATCGCAGGCAACAGGGTCGATCAGGATTTGGCGAAACCGGACGCGCAGCAATGCGCTGAGAGAAGAGAAAACGCGCCGCAAAACATCACGCGGCGCGTCGATCTGTTGGCTGGCAGGTGGAAACCCGCTGGCTCGCCCGGCTGGAGCGATGGTCAGCGGGTCGGCATTCGCCCGTGGCCTTCCATCAAATGAGAATGATTCGCATTATATAGATTGAAATGTGATGTCAGCAACTGTTAATTCGCCGGCACCCCCTGCTTCCACTGGGGCCAGTGCTGCACGATGTCGTCCAACAACGGCTTGGCCGCATTGACGAGATTGTGCGTGGCCGGCACGAAACCGCCCTGCTGCGCGTAGTTGATGAGCCCGTCGGAGGCGGTCTGGCCGTCGTACGGACGGTCGAAGTCGGACCCGGCGCGCAGCAGTGCCACGCGGCTGAAGTCGACCTTGCCGGCACGGGCGCCGCGCGTCAGCACTTCCAGCGTGGCGTTGTCTTCCTGCGCCGTCGTGCAGTAGGTGCCCTTGTTGTCGGTCATCGTCTTCACCCAGTCACGTGCGCGCTGTCCGAGGTTGCGGCCGGCCCACCATGTATCGGCGGAAGCCACGTCGCACTGGATGACGGCAGGCGGCTGGTTGGCCGGCGCATATGCGTAGTTCTTGCGGAAGGCGATGGCCTCGGGGCTGTCTTCCAGCGTCGCCGATTTCGACAGCGTGTACGCCTTCTGCAGCAGCGTCTCGTTGAGCTGGAACACCTCCGTGCGATAGTCCATCGGCGGCTTCTCGCCGGGGCCCTTGGTGCCAATGCCGAAGTAGCCGTACGGCCAGCCGGCCGGCATCTCGCGCGCATCGATCTCGTGCGAAAGGCCGTAATCGACCGCATACCGCGCCCACGCCGCAGAGCCTACCGTCCCCTGCCCCGGATCGATGCCCGCAATGCCGGCAATCACAAAATACGTGTGCGAGAGGTCCAGCTTGCTGCGATAGAGCAACGCGGAAATCGTCGACGCGGCATTGGCGTAGCCCATGCCCGTGGTGACCTGACAGATGCCGTCGTAGTTGCATAGCATGTTCGGCGCATCGGGCGACAGGCCGGAGATATAGACCTTCTCCTTCAGGTCGTAGCGGTCGATAAAGGGTTGGGCTTCGCCCTGGAACATATTGATGACGATGACCTTCACTCCGTCATACGCGCAGCTGTTCAAGGTCAGCGCTGCGGCACCGACGGCGCAGAGCTTCGCGATCGTACGCAAACGCGGCATGGGCATCTTGAGTCGGGAATCGATCATGGCGAGGGCACTCCGTGTTTCCACACGCTCCAGCGCGTGACGATCTCGTTGACCAGCGGACCGCCCGCCAGGTACAGGTTGTTGAGCGACGGCACGAACCCGCCCGAGTTGCTGTTGACCAGCGAGTCGTACGGCGTCTGCCCCGGATACGGCCGATCGAAGTTGGACGCGGTGCGCAGCACGGCCACACGCTGCAGGTCGAGCAAACCCGCCTTCGCACCGCGTGTGAGCGCCTCGAACGTGGCGTTGTCTTCCTGCTGCGTGGTGCAGTAGGTGCCCTGCCCGTCCGTCAGCAGCTTGACCCACGCAGCTTCACGCTCGCCCAGCTTGGCGCCGTGCCAGTACGTGTTGCCGGCAGCGGTGTCGCATTGCACGACAGAGGGCGGCTGGTTGGCCGGTGCGCTCGGGTAGTTGGCGCGATAGGCCCGCGCGGTGGCGTTGTCGTCCAGCACCGCGCCCTTGGACAGGGCCAGCGCCTTCTGCAGCAGCGCCTCGTTCACGCGAAAGACTTCGGTCTTGTAATCCAGCGGCGGCTTCTGCCCGGGGCCTTGCGTGTTGATGCCGATGAAACCGTTCGGCCAGCTGGCGGGCACCTCGCGCGCGTCGATCTCCCACGCGATGTCGCTGTCGACCAGGAAGCGCGCCCACGCGGCGCTGCCGAGCGTGCCCTGCGACGGGTCGATCCCCGCAATGCCCGCCACGAGGAAGTACGTGCGCTGCAGATCGAACTTGCCGCTGTAGATCAGCGCCGACACCGACGACGCGGCATTCGCCTTGCCCATGCCGGTGGTGAGCTGGCAGACGTCGCTGGCGTTGCAATGCACGTTCGGATAGTCGATGGACAGGCCCGGCACCGGCACGTCCTGCGTGAGGCCGAGCTTGTCGATCCAAGGCTGCGCCTCGGGCGCGAACATGCTGATGATCAGCACCTTGACCTTGCGCGCGTGCGACTCCGGCGCAAGTTGCGCACCCGGCTGCGTCGATGCGCCAACGCCTGCCGCCAGCAACGCACCAACCGCGACGGCACGCGCCAATCGTTTGCCTTTGCGCCCGAGCAGCCGGTGCGGCGGCTGCGGCGGCGGGGCGTCGACCTTCTCAGATAGGACGCTCATGGTTCTCCTCGGATTTTGGGGATAGGGATGGGATCAACCCGCGCTGTGGGGAACAGCGCGCGCCACCGATGCAAGTTGTCTGCCAGGCGGCACACAATCTCTACGCAATCGGCAACGTGTTCCGGTATAGGCCATGGCGGCGCCTGTCTCCAGCTGGGCACCGTTCCGGAGCTTGTTCTTACGGCGCAGACAAGCCCCACAGCGGGGCGCGCCTTGCCCTGAAATTCAGGCTACCGCCCTACGGAAATCCGTTGATGCGTTGCGCAAATGGTTCCGCGTCACGCCGATCGCCGGTGCCTTGCGACCCAGCACCGTCCGCCACGACCCGGGGAAGCAGGCCGAGGCCACTACGTTCGGCATCTTTGAGGGCGTGGCGGCGGATAAGCGCCTGCGCATCTTCCCGCTGGAAACCACACCCCCTCGCTGATCGCCCAAAGCAAAACGGCGCGCGCCCCGTTGCCGGGAACGCGCGCCGTTCAGCGCATGCGGTGCGAAGGCGTTACATCAGACCTTCTGCTGGACCCACGCTGCCACACCGGCCAGCGCCTGCGGCAGGTTGTCCGGCTCCGTGCCGCCAGCCTGTGCCATGTCCGGGCGGCCGCCGCCCTTGCCGCCGACCTGCTGGGCGACAAAGTTGACCAGCTCGCCGGCCTTGACCTTGGCCGTGGCGTCGGCCGTCACGCCGGCAATCAGCGCGACCTTGCCGTCGCTCACGCTGCCCAGCACGATGGCCGCGGTCTGCAGCTTGTCCTTGAGCTTGTCCATGGTCTCGCGCAGCGTCTTGGCATCGGCGCCGTCCAGCTTGGCAGCCAGCACCTTGATGCCGGCCACGTCCACGGCCTGGCTCACGAGTTCGTCGCCCTGGCTTGCGGCCAGCTTCGACTTCAGGCGCTCCAGTTCCTTCTCGAGCGTCTTGACCTGGTCCTGCACCTGCACGATGCGCTGCGTCAGTTCCGACGGCTGCGCACGCAGCGCGGCGGCCGCTTCGTTGATGCGCGTATCGAGCGTCTGCAGGTAGTGCAGCACGTTGTCGCCGGTGATGGCTTCCACACGGCGGATGCCCGCTGCCACGCCCGACTCGCTCACGATCTTGAACAGGCCGATGTCGCCCGTGCGCGCCACGTGCGTGCCGCCACACAGTTCCTTCGACGAACCGATCGACAGCACGCGCACTTCGTCGCCGTACTTCTCGCCGAACAGCGCCATCGCGCCATTCTTGACCGCGTCGTCAAAGCCCATCAGCTGCGCGCTGGTGGCAGCGTTGGCAAAAATTTCTGCGTTGACGCGCGCTTCCACTTCGCGAATCTGCAGCGGCGTCATCGGTGCGTTGTGTGAGAAATCGAAGCGCGTCTTTTCCGCATCGACCAGCGAGCCCTTCTGCTGCACGTGGCTGCCCAGCACTTCGCGCAGCGCCTTGTGCATCAGGTGCGTTGCCGAGTGGTTGCGCATGGTGCGCGCGCGGCGCACTGCGTCCACTTCCGCCGCCACGGCATCGCCAACCTTCAGCACGCCGGTGCGCAGCTCGCCGTGGTGACCGAACACTTCCGGCTGCACCTTCAGCGTGTCGACCACGTCAAACCAGACGGTCGCGGCCTTCAGCGTGCCCTGGTCGCCAACCTGGCCGCCCGATTCCGCATAGAACGGTGTGTGGTCCAGCACCACCACGCCGGTCTGGCCCGGATGCATTTCCTGCACCGATGCGCCATCCACAAACAGCGCCGTCACCCGCGCGGTTTCGCGCACGAGCTGCTCGTAGCCGTGGAAGGTGGTCTTGTCGCCGGTGTAGTCGAGCGTGCCGGCGGCCATCTTGAACTTGCCGGCGGCGCGTGCCTGTTCGCGCTGGCGAGTCATGGCGGCATCAAAGGCGGCTTCGTCGACGATCACGTCGTTCTCCCGACAGACGTCTTGCGTCAGGTCCAGCGGGAAACCGTAGGTGTCGTGCAGCTTGAAGGCCAGTTCGCCGTCGAGCATCTTGGCGCCGGAGGTCTTCAGCTCTCCCAGCGCGGCGTCGAGGATCGACATGCCGTGCTCGATGGTCTCGAAGAAGCGGGCTTCTTCCGTACGCAGCACTTCGACCACGCGGTCGCGCGCCTCGCGCAATTCCGGATAGGCTTCGCCCATCTGCGCGACGAGGTCGTCCACGAGCTTGTGGAAGAACGCTGCGCGGCAGCCGAGCTTGTAACCGTGGCGGATGGCGCGGCGGATGATCCGGCGCAGCACGTAGCCGCGGCCTTCATTGCCCGGGATCACGCCGTCGACGATCAGGAACGAGCATGCGCGGATGTGGTCGGCAATCACGCGCAGCGAGTTGTTGGCCAGATCCTTGGTGTTGGTCTCGCGCGCGGCGGCGGCGATGAGCGCCTGGAACAGGTCGATCTCGTAGTTGCTGTGCACGTGCTGCAGGATCGCAGCCAGACGCTCCATGCCCATGCCGGTGTCGACGCACGGTGCGGGCAGCGGGGTCAGCGTGTATTCGCCGGTCGCCGGATCGAGCTGGCGATCGAACTGCATGAACACGTTGTTCCAGATTTCGATGTAGCGGTCGCCGTCGGCTTCCGGGCTTCCCGGGGGGCCGCCCCACACGTCCGGGCCGTGGTCGTAGAAGATTTCCGAGCACGGGCCGCACGGGCCGGTTTCGGCCATCTGCCAAAAATTGTCGGAGGCGTACGGCGCGCCCTTGTTGTCGCCGATGCGCACGACGCGCTCGGGCGGCAGGCCGATGACCTTGGTCCAGATGTCGTAGGCCTCGTCATCGGTCTGATAGACGGTGGCCCAAAGCTTCTCGGCCGGCAGCTTGTATTCCTGCGTCAGCAGCTCCCACGCCCACACGAGTGCGTCGCGCTTGAAGTAGTCGCCGAACGACCAGTTGCCGAGCATTTCGAAGAACGTGTGGTGACGCGCGGTGTAACCAACGTTTTCCAGGTCGTTGTGCTTGCCGCCGGCGCGCAGGCAGCGCTGCACGGAGGCCGCGCGCACGTACGGGCGCTTGTCGGTGCCGAGGAAGACGTCCTTGAACTGCACCATGCCGGAGTTGGTGAACAGCAGCGTCGGGTCGTTGCCCGGCACCAGCGGCGAGGAGCGCACCACGGTGTGGCCCTTCGTCTCGAAGAACGTCAGGAATTTTTGGCGGATATCGGAGGCTTTCATGTCGCGGGGTGCCGGAGTCAGCATTGCGCCTTGGAGCATCCCGCTCCTGAGCGCCTTGGATTAGTGCAAACCGTTGATTATACGGGGTTCGCGCCCGGGTCGCGTCCATTCTGCGCCGCATTTTCCCCGGTCGGTCGCATGGGCCTGGGGCCTCGCCGGGGCGTGGTGTAGAGTGCACCCGTTCCAATCGTGCCGATTTGTCAACCTATGGGCGCTCTGAGCCATCTTCGTGTTCTCGACCTGACCCGCGTGCTTGCCGGCCCCTGGTGCGCGCAAAACCTCGCCGATTTTGGCGCCGACGTCATCAAGGTGGAGCGCCCCGGCGCCGGCGACGACACCCGCACCTGGGGCCCGCCCTGGCTCAAGGACGAAGCCGGCCAGGACACCGCCGAAGCTGCGTACTACCTGGCTGCCAACCGCAACAAGCGCTCCATCACCGTCGACATCAGCACGCCCGAGGGCCAGGACATCGTCCGCAAGCTTGCAGCGCATGCCGACGTGGTGCTCGAGAACTACAAGGTCGGCCAGCTCAAGAAATACGGCCTCGACTACGCCTCGCTCAAGGCCGTCAAGCCGGACCTCGTCTATTGCTCCATCACGGGCTTCGGCCAGACCGGCCCTTACGCCGCCCGAGCCGGCTACGACTTCATCGTGCAAGGCATGGGCGGCTTCATGAGCCTGACCGGCGAGCGCGACGATCTGCCCGGCGGCGGCCCGCAAAAGGCCGGCGTGGCCATCTCCGATTTGATGACCGGCATGTATGCCACTGTGGCCGTGCTGGCCGCGCTCGCCCACCGTGACCGCACCGGCGAGGGCCAGTACATCGACATGGCGCTGCTCGACGTGCAGGTCGCGATGCTGGCCAACATGAACACCAACTACCTGGCCAGCGGCCAAGCGCCCAAGCGCTGGGGCAACGCGCATCCAAACATCGTGCCGTACCAGACGTTCCAGGCAGCAAACGGCTGGATCATCGTGGCGGTCGGCAACGACGGCCAGTTCCGGCGCTTTGTGGATGCGGGCGGCATACCCGAGCTGGCCGACGACCCGCGCTTTGCCACCAACCCGCAGCGCGTGGCCAACCGCGACGTGCTGGTGCCGATCCTGGCGGAGATGGTCAAGCGCCTGAGCAAAGGCGAATGGATCGACAAGCTCGAAACCGCCGGCGTGCCGTGCGGCCCGATCAACTCGCTCGACGAGGTGTTCGGCAACGAGCAGGTGCAGGCGCGCGGCCTGCGCGTCGATCTTCCTCATCCGAGCGCCGGCACCGTCAAGCTGGTCGGCAGCCCCGTCAAGATGAGCGCCACGCCGCCCAAGGCCGCAAGCCATCCGCCGCTGCTGGGCGAGCACACCGAGGCCGTGCTGCGCGACGTGCTGAACCTGAACACGGAGCAGATCGAAACGCTGCGCACGCGCGGCGTGATCTGAGCCCGGCAATTTACGCTAACCCTTTCCTACCCTGACGAGGTCAACATGTGGCTTGATGCGTTGCTGGCTTACCTGCATTACATCTCGATCTTCACGCTGATCGTCTTCATCACCGCCGAAGCCGTTGTACTGCGGCCCGACATGACGCCCGAGATCCGCAAGCGCCTGGCGCGCTATGACGCCGTGTACGGCGCCGCTGCGGTGGCGGTGGTTGTCACCGGCGTGCTCCGCGTCGTCTACGGAGCGAAGGGCTACGCCTTCTACGTTCACAACCCGGTATTCCACCTCAAGGTTGGCCTGTTCATCCTCGTGGGTCTGATGTCGATCGTTCCGACCATCAACATCCTGCGCTGGAAGAAGCAAGGCAAGACCCTGCCCGACTTCGTGCCAACGCCGTCGGAAATTGCCAAGACGCGCCGCTGGGTCATGATCGAGTCGCACCTGATCATCTTCATTCCACTGGCGGCCGTGCTGATGGCGCGCGGTATCGGCATGTGATTGCAGGGGGCCAGGCAATCGTGTTCTGCGGCCCCGAATTTTCTCAGCGCAGCCCTAGGGACAAACCCTGAATCGTTTGCCCAGGCGCCGCGCGGGGCCATGACAAGGCCCGCCCTCCCCTCCGCAAGGTGCTTGAAAGCCGGTCTGCTTAGCGTGCAAACTTGGTCGCCTTACAAGGCACAGGCGGCCTGCCACACCCGGCGCGGCACGCCACCCCGAGGAGACCAGACTTGCAGAACGATCCACAAGGTCGTCCGGTGATCCGCAGTCACCAGGACTTTGCATCCGGCATCATGTTCATCGTGGCCGGTGCGGCGTTTGCCATTCTGGCGCGCAGCTACCGCATGGGTACGGCGGGCAGCATGGGGCCGGGCTACTTCCCGTTCTGGCTGGGCGTGGTGCTCGTACTGCTGGGCGTGGTGGTGCTTGTGCAATCGCTGTCGCGCAAAGGCGTGATCGATCGCATTCCGCGCTGGGACGTCAAGACGCTGCTGTGGATTCTCGGCTCCGTGGTGCTGTTCGGGCTGTTGCTGCAACCGCTTGGGCTCGTCTTATCGATTGTGGTGCTCGTGCTGGTCTCCAGCATGGCGAGCCACGAATTCACCCTCAAGGGCGCCGCCGGGACCGCCCTCGCCATGGTCGTGATGAGCCTCGCGGCGTTCGTCTACGGGCTCAAGCTGCAGTTCCCGGTGTGGCCGGCCTTCATCGGCAATTGAGCGAGAGGCACACGACATCATGGACCTCTTCGCCAATCTCGCGCTCGGTTTCTCCACCGCGCTTTCCATCCAGAACCTGATCTACGCGTTCATCGGCTGCGTGCTCGGTACGTTGATCGGCGTGTTGCCGGGCCTGGGCCCCATCGCCACGATTGCGATGCTGCTGCCGGCCACGTACGCGCTGCCGCCGGTGGCCGCGCTCATCATGCTGGCCGGCATTTACTACGGCGCGCAGTACGGCGGCTCCACCACAGCCATCCTCGTCAACCTGCCGGGCGAATCGTCATCGGTAGTGACCACCATCGACGGCTACCAGATGGCGCGGCGCGGACGCGCGGGCGTGGCGCTGGCAACGGCCGGCCTGGGCTCGTTCTTCGCGGGCTGCGTGGCCACGCTGGTGCTGGCGGCATTTGCCACGCCGCTGTCCGAATTCGCGTTCAACTTCGGGCCGGCGGAATACTTTTCGCTGATGGTGCTGGGGCTGATCGGCGCGGTCGTGCTGGCGTCGGGCTCGCTCGTCAAGGCGATTGCGATGATCGTGCTGGGCCTGCTGCTCGGCCTCGTCGGCACCGATGTGAACTCGGGCACCGCGCGGTATTCGTTCGACGTGCCGGAGCTGGCTGACGGGCTGAACTTCGTGTCGGTGGCGATGGGCGTGTTCGGCTTTGCCGAGATCATCGCCAACCTCGAACAGAAGGAACACCGCGAAACCTTCGTCGAGCACGTCCGCAACCTGTGGCCCAGCCGCGAAGACTTCAAGCGGATGATCCCGGCGGTGCTGCGCGGCACGGCGCTCGGCTCGGTGCTGGGCATCCTGCCGGGCGGCGGCGCGACGCTGGCGTCGTTCGCGTCGTACTCGCTGGAGAAGAAGACCTCGAAGTATTCGAGCGAATTCGGCAAGGGCGCCATCGAGGGCGTGGCCGGCCCCGAATCGGCCAACAACGCGGCGGCGCAGACGTCGTTCATTCCGCTGCTCACGCTCGGCATTCCGCCCAACGCGGTGATGGCGCTGATGGTCGGTGCGATGACCATCCACAATATCCAGCCCGGCCCGCAGGTAATGACCAGCAACCCCGCGCTGTTCTGGGGCCTCATCGCCTCGATGTGGATCGGCAACCTGATGCTGATCGTGCTGAACCTGCCGATGATCGGCGTGTGGGTGCGCCTGCTGAAGGTGCCGTATCGTTTCCTGTATCCGGCCATTCTGGTGTTCTGCTGCATCGGCGTGTATTCGGTGTCGAACACGACGTTCGATATCTTCCAGACGGCGCTCTTCGGCTTGATCGGCTACATGTTCGTCAAGCTTCGCTGCGAACCGGCGCCCATGCTGCTCGGCTTCGTGCTCGGGCCGATGATGGAAGAGAACTTCCGCCGCGCGCTGCTGCTCTCGCGCGGGGATTTCTCTACGTTTGTGACGCGACCGCTGTCGCTGGGGCTGCTGATTGCGGCAGGCATCCTCGTCTTGCTGGTGGCGCTGCCCGCCATCAACAGAAAACGCGAGGAAGCGTTTCAAGAGGAATAGGAACAAGAACGGCGACGTTGCTGCATCGCACCCTACTCAACCGGAGGCTCGCCCTCCGGTTTTTGTTTGCGCACGCGGCAGCGCAGCATTAGAGCCAAACCTCCACTTCAGTTGACGTCGGACACGGCGCTTCGGATAACGGAGGGCGATCGGCCCAAAGAGGTCGACCACCTATCCAATGTCCAGGAGACAACCGAATGACACAGACTTCCCTGCTCCATGCCCTGTATGGATCAGCGCGCAGCTTTCTGCGCACACACGCTGCGGCCGCCGTCTTGGCCACATCCATGCTCACTTTGGGTGCCGCCGCACCCGCCCAAGCCGCCAGTACCTATGCCGCAACGAAGTACCCGATCGTGCTGGTGCATGGCCTGTCCGGCACCAGCAAGTTCCTCGGCGTGGTCGACTACTGGTACCAGATCCCTGAAGACCTGCGCGCCAATGGCGCCAATGTCTACGTGGCCGACGTGTCGGCCTTCAACGATGAAACGGTTCGCGGCGAACAGCTCGTCAGCCAGATCCGCAGCGTGCTCGCCACCACGGGCGCGGCCAAGGTCAATCTGATCGGGCACAGCCAGGGCGGACTGACCTCGCGCTACGCCGCGGCCGTCGTGCCAAACCTCGTGGCCTCCGTCACGACCATCGGCACACCCCACAAGGGTTCGGAGTTTGCGGATTTCGTGGAGTCGACACCGGCCCCGTTTCAAGCGCTCGTGAACCTCGGCGCTGATGTATTCGGCTCGGTGCTCGGCTGGTTCAACGGCAACAGCAATCCGCAGAATGGTTTTGCGGCGCTGCATATCCTGTCGACGTCGGGCGCGGCCGATTTCAACAAGGCGTTCCCCAGCGCGGGCCTCGCCAGCGGATGCAACACCGGCAGCGCCACCGACGTGCGCAACGGCAACGTGCAGAAGCTGTATTCGTGGACGGGCCGCTCCACCGCCACCAACGTGCTCGACCTGTTCGATCCGGTGCTCGTTTTCAGCGGCGGCGTCATGCAGGCGCGCGGCTCGGGAACCAACGACGGGCTCGTCTCCGTGTGCAGCGCGAAGTTCGGGCAGGTCTTGTCGACGGACTACGCATGGAATCACCTGGATGAGGTCAACCAGCTGCTCGGCCTGATCGGCTGGGGCGCGGCCGACCCGGTCGCGGTGATCCGCACGCAGGCCAATCGACTGAAGACGGCCGGTCTCTGACCATCCGGCCATTCGACCACCCGACCACCCGACCACCCAAGGCATTCGCCACCATGAAGCGCCAATCGCCATCGATACAACCCATGACGTTTGTTGTCGCCGTGCTGGTGGCGGTGTCGGTCGCGGGCGGGGTCTACTGGTGGCATGCGTCGGACGCGCCTGACGCGCCCATGGCGCAGCCGCAGGCGGCCAAGGGCGCCTTCATCGGCAGTGTCGGCGCCGAACCTTCGGCACAGGCCGCGCCTGCACCGGAGCTGACCGATACCCAGGCGCCGGACGGCCTGCATGTGGATGCGCGCGGCCACCTCATCGTCGAAGCCGCCAATCGCGCAGTGTTCGACTACTTCCTCGACGTGCCCGCCTCGTTGCCCGAGGCGCAGCGTGTGTCGATGGCCGAGGCCCATTTGCGCGCCAAGCTGATCACGCCGGCGCTGGCGGAGGCGCAATCGCTGCTGCAGCACTACCTGGCCTATCGCAAGGCAGCGGCTGCGAACGGAACAGCCACCCGCAACAAGCCGAGCCTCGAACAGGTCCAGCAGCGCCCCGAGTTGATCGCCACGCTGCGCCAGCAGTTGAGCGACCGTACCGCGCTGCGCCGCCAATACCTTGGCGCGGACGTCGCCCAAGCCTGGTATGGCGATGACGACGCCATGGACGCCGCCGCGCTCGACCGCCTCGCTGTGATGGCCGACCCGTCGCTCACGCCGGAACAGCGCGCTGCCAGGATCGCCGCCATCGACGCCAATCTCCCGCCATCGGTACAGCAGGCGCGCCGCGACGCCTCCGCCCCGCTCAAGCTCGCCAGCGACATGGAAACATGGACCAAGCAGGGCATGAGCGAAACCGAGATGCGCCAGCGCCTGTCCGCCCGCGGCGTGGACAGCCTCGTGGCCGACCGCCTGATCCAGGGCAACCGCGAAGAAGCCGACTGGCGCAACCGCTACGACGCCTACACCCGTGAACGCGATCGCATCAACGCCTTTGCCGGCCTGTCGGAGGCCGATCGGGCAGCCCAAATCGCGCAACTGCGTCAGCAGACCTTCACCGCCTCGAATGAGCTGTTGCGCGCACAGGCGCTCGACGGTCTGGCCCAGCGCAAATAGCGTCCGGGGGCGTAAACCGCCCGGCACGGTAAAATCGCGGGATTGCCGAATCACGCACTCCCATGAGCCAAGACAACGCCAACGCCAACGGGTCGACCGCTGCCGCCCCCACGTCCAATTTCCTGCGCCAGATCATTGACGGCGACCTCACGCAAGGCACCTACGCCAATCGCAAGGACGCCACCGGCCAGCCGATCCCGCCGGTGGTCACCCGCTTTCCGCCGGAGCCCAACGGCTACCTGCACATTGGTCACGCCAAGAGCATCTGGGTGAACTTCGGCATGGCCAAGGATTACAACGGCCGCTGCCACCTGCGTTTTGACGACACGAACCCGGTCAAGGAAGACACCGAGTACGTCGATTCCATCATCGACGCGGTGCACTGGCTCGGCTATTCGTGGAGCGATGCCAGCGGCGAACATCTGTACTACGCCAGCGACTACTTCGAGCAACTCTACGGCTTTGCCGAGGTGCTGATCCAGCGCGGCGTGGCCTACGTCGACAGCCAGAGCGCCGAGCAGATCGCCGCCAACCGGGGCGATTTCACCAGGCCGGGCACGCCGTCGCCGTTCCGTGACCGCTCGGTCGACGAGAACCTCACGCTGTTCCGCGACATGCGCGCCGGCAAGTACAAGGACGGCGAGCACGTGCTGCGCGCCAAGATCGACATGGCCGCGCCGAACATCGTGATGCGCGACCCGGTGCTGTACCGCATCCGCCATGCGCATCACCATCGCACCGGCGACGCATGGTGCATCTACCCGATGTACGACTTCACGCATTGCATTTCCGATGCGTTGGAGAACATCACGCATTCGCTCTGCACGCTGGAGTTCGAAAACAACCGCCCGCTGTACGACTGGGTGCTCGACCACCTGCGCGACGCCGGCGTGCTATCTGCCCCCCTGCCGCATCAATACGAATTCGCACGTCTGCACCTGACCTACGCCATCACCAGCAAGCGCAAGCTGCTGCAGCTCGTGACGGAAAAGCGCGTCGACGGCTGGGACGACCCGCGCATGCCGACGCTCGTTGGCATCCGCCGCCGCGGCTATACGCCGGAATCGATCCAGCTCTTCTGCGAGCGCGTGGGCGTGTCCAAGGCCGACAGCTGGATCGACATGAGCATCCTGGAAGGCGCCGTGCGCGACGACCTCGATGCGCGTGCGCCGCGTTCGGTGGCCGTGCTGGACCCGGTCAAGCTGGTGCTCGACAACGTGCCGGCCGATTTCAACGAGCCGTGCTCGGCGCCCGTGCACCCCAAGCAGCCTGAACTCGGCCGCCGCGAATTCCCCCTCACGCGCGAGCTGTGGATCGAGCGCGAGGACTTTACCGAGACGCCGCCCAAGGGCTACTTCCGCCTCTTCCCGGGCAACAAGGTGCGCCTGCGCTACGGCTATGTGATCGAATGCACCGGTTGCGACAAGGATGCCGCCGGCAACATCACCGCCGTGCACGCCAACATCATTCCGGACACGAAGAGTGGCACGCCGGGTGCTGACAGCGTCAAGGTGAAGGGCAACATCCATTGGGTGAGCGCCGCACATGCGTTGGAAGCCGAAGTGCGCCTGTACGACCGCCTCTTCAGCGACCCGCAGCCGGATTCGGGCGACAAGAACTTCCTGGATGCGCTCAACCCGCACTCCAAGAAGATCGTCACGGCCTACCTGGAGCCGACGCTCGCAACGGCCAAGGCGGAAGACCGCTTCCAGTTCGAGCGCCATGGCTACTTCGTGGCAGACCGCATCGACTCGCAACCGGGCAAGCCCGTGTTCAACCGCGTGGTCGGCCTGAAGGACAGCTGGGGCAAGTAAGCACGGGCCCATGCACGCCATGGGCCTCTGACAACGGAGGCATCATGCGTGCGTGGATCCTATTGCTGGCGGGGCTGCTTTGTGCTCCCGCCTTCGCCGCCTCATTCGCGCCGGACCTGGCGCACACGTCGGTCACCTTCGGCGCATCGCATTTCGATCGCAGCACGATGCGCGGCCGTTTCGACAAGATCGACGGCGCCATCAACTTCGATGAAAGCACCCGCCAGGGCGGCTTCGATTTCACCGTCGACGCCGACTCCATCAACACGCGCCTGCGCGTGCTGGACGGCGTGCTGAAATCCGAACAGTTTCTCGACGCTGCGAAGTTTCCGGTCATCCGCCTGCGCAGCGACCGCTTTGTCGTGGAAGGCGGCAAGCTCGTCGCCATTGAGGCCAATCTGACGCTGCATGGCGTAACGCAGCCTGTGCGGCTGGACGTACGCCGCTTCAGTTGCGGCGACGAAAAGATGCCCGGCAGCACGCGCCACGTCTGCGGCGGTGATTTCCACCTCGCCATTGCCCGCAGCGCCTTCGGCATGACGCGCTTCCTGCCCGATGTGGGCGACCGCGTCGATATCGACATCAGCGTGGAAGCCACGCCTCAATAAACTCGCAATCACCCCGCAATCCATTCATGCCCAATATCGATTTCGCCCTGACCACCGAATACATCGAGCTGCACAAGCTGCTCAAGCTCACGGGCGTGGTCGACAGCGGCGGCGCCGGCAAGGCCGTTGTCGCCGACGGAGCGGTCACGGTCGACGGCCAGCCGGAACTGCGCAAGACCGCCAAGATTCGCGCGGGCCAGGTGGTCATGCTCGGTGATGTGCGCATTGCCGTGCACGGAATCGACTAACCCATCGACTCACGCCTCAGGTGTTTGAAAACGCACCTTGTGCTACGGTGCGGCACCTTCACACCCATTCCCATCCAGGAGACTGACCATGCCGATCGCCCTCTGGTGCGTTCTGGTGGCTGCAGTGTTGCCGATCGTGTGCGTCGGCATCGCCAAGGCCAAAGGCCCGCGGTACGACAATCGCAATCCGCGCGCGTGGCTCGCGGAGCAAACCGGCGTCGCGGGCCGTGCCGCAGCCGCACAGCAGAACCACTTTGAAGCGTTCCCGTTCTTTGCGGTGGCCGTGCTGGTGGCCATCCTGGGCGGCGGCGTGATCGACCGCATCAACCTGCTGGCCATCGCATTTATCGTGGTGCGCGTGCTGTACACGGTGTGCTATCTCGCCAGCTGGGCGCCGCTGCGTTCACTGATGTGGTTTGCAGGCTTTGCCCTGTGCGTTGCGCTGTTTGTCCAACCGGCCTTCGTGCACTGAGCGGACGCTCTGCCCACCCAAAAAAAACGGCGCCCAGGTGGCGCCGTTTTCTTTGAGCGATGGGGATTACGTTGACGCATCCGGCGGCACGGCCGGCGCGCGGAACAACCGCCAGGCCATGCCGCCCAGCACTGCCACCGCGGCCAACAGCGCGCCCCACAGCACCCACTGCCGCTTGCGGCCACCCGGCGGCTCCGCCGTGAGCGCGTCGGCAGGCGAATCGCTCATCGCGCCGATCTGTGCCTGCGCAATGGCGGGCGACGCACCCGCCAGCAAATCCGCGCGTGCGATCGGATTGCCGCGCGCCACTTCCGCCACCGCCAGCATGAACGGCACATTGCCGCGCGCCGCATAGGTGACCGTGGCCGGACGCCAGCCAATCGCCAACTGCGGCGCGCCGGCACCCAGGCCACCGCTGCGCGTGTCGACCTGCAGGCGCCAGTAGCGCTCGCCCGTGGCCGGCACGGTGATGGCCGCGTTCTCCTGCTCGCCCTTCCCGTCCGCCCCAGCCAGCCGGAACAGGCGCGCAGACGTCACGGGCCGCCACGTCGCCTGGGCATCGGCACGCGCGTACAGCGTGGCCTGCGCGACGGTGTTGGCCTGCGGCAGATGGATCTTCACGCGTTCGACCGGGAACACGCCGCCGGTATCAAACTGGTAATCGCCGGCAGTGGGCGTCTGCACCGGCGTCAGGCCGGAGCGCCACTGAATGGCGCTGTCCGCCAACGCGACCGGCGCGCCGGCGGCCACCTCCGCACGGACGGCGTCCGGCGCGGGCGGTTTGCCCTGCCACGTCAGGCGCAGGTATTTCGCCCGCAGCCCGGTGAACTCGATGCGATCCTGCACCAGCGTGCTGCCCTGGTTGGAGAGGCGGAACAGCGTGGCCTGGGCGACCGGGCTCCAGTGCTGCAAGTCATCGCTCGCCTGCACGCTCACGCCGCTCTGGAATTCCGCAGCGGGCAGCGCCACGACCAGCGCGGTCACCGTGTCACGAAGCTGGCTGAGGTCGACCACCCATGCGCGTACAGACGCCTGTGATGGCTGCACGCCGGTTGCACGCAGCACGCCGTCGGTGCCGAGCACGACACCGGCGGCGCCGGGCGTCTGCGCATCATCGATGGGCGTGGCAAACCAGTGCACGTCGTGCAGCGTGCGCGCCTGCGGCGCGGGATCACGCGGGATGTCGACGGTGAACGGCACGGGCTCGCCGTCGCCATTGAGGATGCGCAGGTCGGCCAGATTGGCCTCGTGCGCATGGGCATAGACGTCTTCGCTGAGCGTGACGGCGTAGTACGGGGCGCCGGGCGTGCCGGTCAACGCAAAGCGCTCGGCCCAGGCCGGTGCAGACAACAGCGACGCCACGGCCATCGCAAAAGCAACCTTCTTCACAGAACCTCCCCGGTTTCAGCTTGGGCGCTGGTTTTGGGCTTTGGCGGCAACGGCGACAGATAGCCGATCAACAACAGCAGCACGCCAATCCCGATAAACGACACGATGCGCTCGACACCCGTGACGCGTGACAGGTCGAACAGGAACAGCTTGACCACCGTCACGCCCAGCAATGCCCCGCCGGTAAACCACAGCGCGCGGCTGGCACGCCGCGTGGCAAACACCATCACCGCCAACGCCAGCACCGTCCAGAACATCGACAGCGACGCCTGCACCAGCATCGAGGCACCGAGATCGTCGAGCGTGTATGGCACATGCGCCCAATGGTGCAGCGTGCGCAGCAGCACCGCGTTGGCCCAGATAAAGAGCGTCGCGCCGACGGCGTAGCCGATCACCATCGGCTCGGGCACGAGCTTCTGCAGAGCCACGCGACGCATCCACAGCGCGATGGCAAGGAACACCAGCAGTTGCGCCACGTCCAGCGGGTTGAGAATCGGCAGGTAGAACAGCGGCGCGGCATTGCCGTCGCTGGCGGCGCTCGCCAGGCTCCACAGCCACAGCAGGGCCGCCAGTGGTGCGGCGCCCCACAGCAGGTAGGCGCGCTCGAAACGGGCGATCGGCCAGCGGATGCGCCAGCCTGCGCCTGCCAGCAGGGCAAGCAACGCGCCGTAGGCATAGGCCCAGGCGGCGAAGCTCCACGTGCCCTCAGGCACGTAGGCGTCGAGGCGCCAGTAGCCTTCCGTGGCCAGTACGCCGCAGATCAGCCAGAACAGCACGGTATGCAGCGGCGCGAGGAGGTTGTCTTTCACCTCGCGTTCCTGGCGGCGCAGCAGCACGAAGGCGAGCACCACGGCGGCAATCCACACCAGCCCGCCCCAGCCGGCGAGCGGTGACGGCACCCAATGTTCGATCGCAGCCAGTGAAATCAGCGCCAGTACCGGCGACAACGCCAGCGCGGGCCACTCGGCCAGTGCCCAATCGAGCTTGCGGCGCAGGCCGTGTGCAGCCCACGCCGTCAGCACGGCAAAGGCGGCGTACAGCGGAATGTCCGGCCGGTCGACGGTCTTGGTGGCGATGCGCCAGGCCCAGCGATCAATCTCGTTGCTGCCGCTGCCGAGCCACCACAGCAAGCCCCACACCGACGCAGCAATGCCGAGCACCGGCGCCGCCTTCAGCCACGCACGCGCCTCCGCCTTGCCGTGCAGGCGCCAGCCGCTGAAGACGCCCGCCAGCGCAATCAACACCCCGCCGATATAGCGGCTGTTGAGCACGGCCCAGCTGTGCTGCGGGGCCCAGTCGAATACGGCGTCCACGGCAAATGCGGCGCCCGCAGCGAGCTGCAGAAGCAGGCCCGCCGCCAGCGCGAGCCGCCGCTGCTGGCGCACGCCAAGCCACACCACGGCAGCGCCTTCCAGGGCCCACACCGCGCTGGTCGTGCGTCCATCGAAAGCCAGCGGAATCGCCAGCGTGATGAAGATCACGCCCAGCGCGAACATCGCCTCATACAGCAGGCCGAGATTCGCGCGCCGGGGCGCCAGCCAGCCCGCAATCGCCAGATAGAAGGCGGCCAGTGCGGTCGCGCTCCACGCCATCGCAAACGGAATGTGGTGCACCAGCCCCGCCTGCAACCCCATCGCCACCAGCGGCGTGCCGAACACCAGCGTGCCGTCAACGTAGTTGGTGAGGCTGATATGGCGGCGCAGCGCCGTCAGCAGCGCAATGCCCACATACATCAGGAAGAAGACGATCAGGAACGGCTCGGTGCTCGCCAGCAACGACGGCTGATAGCGCAGCACGCCCCACGCCGTGGCAATGCCAAACGTAAAGACGAAGCCGAGCAGATTCAGCGCCCGCCACGCCCGGAACCACGCAATGGCGAAGATGCCGGCGTTGAGCAGCGCGTAATAGCTGAACAGCGCCACGTGGCTGCCTTGGCCCGTCGAAATCAGAATCGGCGGGAGGAAGCCGCCTGCACTGCCCGTAAAAGCCAGCGCCGGCGCGTTCTGCTTGACGGCCAGCCCGGCGGCCAGCGCGCAAATCAGCACCAGCAGCGGAAACGCCATCCCCGGGCTGAGCAGCGGCACCACGCGCGTCGCGGCAAAGACCGTGAGGTACAGCACGCCGACCCCACCACCCTGAAGCACCAGCGCATAGCCCGGGCGCTTCTCGCGCAGGCGCCAGCCGATGCCCAGCAACGCGATCGCCCCGACCGCCACACCCGCCAGCCGGAATTCAACCGGCAGCAGGCTGTTGTCCGCCGCGTACTTGAGCAGGAATGCCACGCCGAAGAACAGGATCAGGATGCCGACCCGCACCACGCTGTTGCCGCCCAGCAGCCAGTCGCGCGCAGCGCCGACGGCGCGCTCGACCCAATCGGGCTCATGCGGTGCCAAGACGGGCGCGGGTTGCGCAGCAGGTTGAGGCATCGGCTGCGGAACCGCAACCTGCGGCGCAGGCGCGGACACGGGCACGGACACCGCAGGCGCCTCCACGGGCGGCAATGCCTCGGCCACGGCCGGTGGCACCTCTGCGGTTGCCTGCTCCACATCGGCAGGCGCGATGAAGGTTCCGCCTTTGATTTCAGCCATCTGCCGGCGCAGCAGCGAAACCTCGTGCTCAAGCTGCGCCACCCGTTCCTGCAGCGTGGCCGGCTGCGGCGGCATGGCAGCCTGCGCGGGCGCATGACTTTGCGCAGCGCCGGTCGCACCCGGCGCGTCGGGCGGACTGGCCCACTGCGCACTGGCCCGCTTGTCCATGTACAAGATCAGCGATGCCAGTCCCAGACCGATCAACGCCCCAAAGAACGCCCCGACGACGCCCCCCGACAGGCCCCCGAGCAACAGCCCCACGATTCCGAATATCCAACGCATCGTTCTGATTGTCCTGGTTTGGATAGGAAAAACATGCGCCGACTAGCGCACGCACCGCTCGTATACCGCAAACAGCCGCCGTTGGGAATGCGCCCGGCCGATGCCGTCAGCTTCATCGGCCCGTGCGACAATGCGCGCTTTGCCAAAAACGGCCCATCCGCCGACCACCCGCATGGCCCTGAAATCCACGATCTACAAGGTCGATCTGCAGATCGCCGACATGGATCGCCACTACTACGCCAACCACGCGCTGACCGTTGCCCGCCACCCGAGCGAGAACGACGAACGCATGATGGTGCGCGTGCTCGCCTTCGCCCGCCACGCCAGCGAAACACTCGTTTTCACGCGCGGTCTGTCGGAGCCCGACGAGCCCGAACTCTGGCAGCGCGATCTGACCGACGCCATCGAGCTGTGGATCGACCTCGGCAACCCCGACGACACGCGCATCCGCAAGGCGAGCAACCGCGCGGAGCAGGTCGCCGTCTATACATATAGCGGCAACGCCAGCCGCGTGTGGTGGCAGCAGACCGAAAGCAAGATCACGCGCTTTGCCAACGTGTCGGTGTACGAAGTCGCGGCGGACACCGTGGCTGCGCTGGCCGCCATGGTGGAACGCACCATGCGTCTGCAGGTCACCATCCAGGACGGCGACATCTGGATCGCCAACGACGCGGACAACGTCCACGTCCAGCTTGAAACGCTCAAGGCCGCAGACGCTGCCTGAGTCTGTCTTCCCCCACGCCACTCCACGAGGCTCACCATGACCATCGAAACCACCGCAAGCGGCTTGCAATACGAAGATGTCGTCGTCGGCGACGGCGCGCAAGCCACAGCCGGCCAGTACGTCACCGTGCACTACACCGGCTGGCTCTATGAAAACGGCCAGGCCGGCAAGAAGTTCGATTCCAGCAAAGACCGTAACGACCCCTTCGCCTTCCACCTGGGCGGCGGCATGGTCATCAAGGGCTGGGACGAAGGCGTGCAAGGCATGAAGGTCGGCGGCACGCGCAAGCTGATCATCCCGGCAGCCCTCGGCTACGGCGCACGCGGCGCGGGCGGCGTGATCCCCCCGAACGCAACGTTGCTTTTTGAAGTCGACCTGCTGGAAGTCTGATCCTGCGCTAGAATCCGCCCCGGCTTGCGATGCGTCACCCGGCGCATCGCAGCCGCCTCCCCAGGCGGGGTGGCAGAGTGGTCAATGCTGCGGCTTGCAAAGCCGTATAAGACGGTTCAATTCCGATCCCCCGCCTCCAGTTTTTCGGCTCCGCATGCTTCACCGTTGCGGCCGCGCCATAGTCAGACGCCCCCCAAGCCTCGCAACGCCCTGTTTCCGGGCCATCGGCCGTCCACCCGCGTGACCACTCGTAACGATTGCTCTATGCTTGCGACATGGCCGTCACCCGAGAGGATCTCGAACAGAACCGGTTGCGCGCCGCCCTGGGTGATTCGCCCGTCGCGTCGTCGTTGCTGACCGAGGCTGCGCTGGAAGCGTCGCTTGCATCGACGCTCGCGCGGTTGTCGGCCGCGCCCGGCGATTGCCAGGACGCCTGGGTGTTCGGCTACGGCTCCCTCATCTGGAACCCGATGATCTTTCACACCGAGGCCGCACGCGCCACGGTGCACGGCTATCACCGCGGCTTCTATCTCTACTCCCGCATCAACCGCGGCACCTGGGACAACCCGGGGCTCGTACTCGGCCTCGACCGTGGCGGCAGCTGCCGTGGGGTCGCCTTCCGCGTACCGCGCGACCATGCCGAGCATGAATTCCGCGTGCTCTGGCGCCGCGAAATGCTGACCGGCGCGTACCTCCCTCGGTGGCTGCCGACCGAAATCAACGGCAAACGCGTCCTGGCGCTCGCCTTCGTCATGAACCGAGCGCACGAAGCCTATGCCGGCCGCCTGCCCGACGAGCGCGTGGTCGGCTGCCTGCGGAACGCGGTCGGGCTGTACGGCCCGGCACGTGAATACCTGCAGCGCACGCTGATCGGCCTGGCCAGCAACGGGCTGCACGACCCGTATCTGGACCGCCTGTGGTCGCGCCTTCAGGCGACCGACGCGGCAAACGCCCCCTCCGTCACAACCAACGCAACAGACGCAACGGACGCAACCGACACCGCG
This sequence comes from Ralstonia sp. TCR112, assembly GCF_007997035.1. Lineage (GTDB taxonomy): Bacteria > Pseudomonadota > Gammaproteobacteria > Burkholderiales > Burkholderiaceae > Ralstonia > Ralstonia edaphi. The sequence continues at coordinate 74,009 of NZ_VOSS01000096.1, forward strand.
CCGCTGCCCGATCCCTATCTCAGCGCCTGAACCCGCCCGCCATGCTCATCGCTCCGCATCCCGCGCTCAACCAGCTCATCGGCGTCATGCTGGGGATGGCACTGGCTGTGGGCGACATGGCCAATGCGTGGCAGGAGCAGCATCTGCCGATCCTGCATGTCGCGGCCAGCGCCAAGGTGGCCCCCGGCACGGCACGCACGCCCGACGCACGCCCCGTCCGCCGCAGCGACCCTGCCACGCGTGACCGCGACCTGATCCTCGCCGCACAGGCCGGCAACACGATGGCCATCCAGGCGTTGCTGGCTGAAGGCGCCAGCCTCAAGGCGCGCGACGCCGATGGCCGCACGGCACTCATCGCCGCCGTCATGGCGCACATGGGTGCGGCGGCACGCCTGCTCATCCAGGCCGGCGCCGACGTCAACGTGCAGGACAACACGCAGAACAGCGCCTTCCTGCTCGCTGCCAGCCAGGGCGATGCGGAAACGGTGCGCCTGGCGCTCTCGCACGGCGCCAACCTGCGCGCCACCAACGCTGACGGCGACACGGCGCTGATCCCGGCCGCGCGCCGTGGCTATGTCGAAGTCGTCAATGAACTCGTGAAGGCCGGCGTACCGCCCGATGCCACCAACAACCTGGGCCTGACCGCGCTGATCGAAGCCGTGGCCCTGGGCGACGGCAGCGACAAATACGAGAAGACCGTGCAGCTGCTGCTCGACGGCGGAGCGGACCCGAACCTGGCCGACCGCGGTGGCGTCACGCCGATGCGGCATGCGCGTCAGCGGGGTTTCCACGGCATCGGCGCACTGCTCTTCAAGGCGCGCGGGCATTGAAAAAGGGGCCACTCAGGCCCCTTTCTCTTGCTGCGTTCTTTAAGCAGCGGCCGGTTTCTCGGCTGCTTCATTCCTTGCGTTTTCCTGCTCCTGCAGCGTGCGCCACATCACCTTGCCCGTGCCGGACTTGGGCAGCGCATCCACAAACTCGACCACGCGCGGGTACTTGTAGGCCGCCATGTTGTCGCGCGCCCAGTTGATGATGTCGTCTTCGGTGGTCTTGCCCTTGGCATGGGCCTTGAGCACCACCACGGCCTTGACCGACTCGCCGCGATACGCGTCGCGCGTGCCGATGATGCAGGCCTCCTGCACGTCGGGATGCTTGTACAGCAGGCTCTCCACCTCGGCCGGCCACACCTTGAAGCCCGACGCGTTGATCATGCGTTTCAGCCGGTCGGTGAGGAAGAAATAGCCCTCTTCGTCCATCTTGCCGAGGTCGCCCGTGCGGAAGAACTTCTTGCCTTCGAATTCGATGAAGACCTCGGCAGTCGCCTGAGGCTTGCCCCAGTAGCCGAGGAACACCTGCGGGCCGCTGACAATGATTTCGCCCACCTCGCCCGGGGGCAACTCCTTGAGCGTCTGCGGATCGACGATGCGCGCATCGGTGTTGAACACGGGAATGCCGAGGCACTGCTGCTTGGCGCGATCGGCCGGATTGCTGTGCGTCGGCGCGATGGTTTCCGAGAGGCCGTAGCCTTCCTGGTACGCGAGGTTGAAATCCTTCAGCAGGCGCTCGGCCACAGCCTGGGGCATCGCGGCGCCGCCGCCGCCGATGTAGGCAAGGCTCGACAGGTCGAACTCCGCCAGTTGGGGGCTCGCCAGGAAGTCGATCACCATGGTCGGGATGTTCGTCCAATGCGTGACTTTGTAGCGCGAGATCAGCCGCCCCGCCACCTCACGATCCCAGCGCGGCAGCATCACGACCGTGGAACCCATGTAGATCGGCGCATTCATGCCGTACTGCATGCCGGTCACATGGAACAACGGGATGATCGACAGGCTCACGCCCTCCTTCGTCCCGTTCGACCACATCGAACCGCCGACGATGTTGTGCATCACCGTGCGGTGCGGGTGCATGCAGCCCTTCGGGAAACCCGTCGTGCCCGACGTGTATGGCATCACGGCCAGGTCGTCGGGTCCAGCGGTGTGCGGGCCCGGCACGAGGCGCTGCGCGAGTGCGTCGTTCCACGCAACCGCGCCGGGCTGCGCCGGATGCTGCGCGGTGATCCACGCGGGGGGCGCGTCTTCGGGATATTCGTAGGTGGCCGGCAGCGCATCGGCGTACGACGTGACCAGCAGGTGCCTGGTGCGTTGCGCTTCCGGCAGATCGGCGTTGGCCGCGGTCACGTTGACTGCCAGATCTGCGCTGCAGATGACCGTGGCAGCGCCTGCATCCGTGATGTAGTGCTTGAACTCTTCGGGCCGGTTCATCGGGTTGACCGGCACGACCACCGCGTCGGCGCGCAGGATGCCGTAGTACGCGGCCATGAACTGCGGACAGTTCTGCATGTACAGCAGCACCCGGTCGCCCTTCTGCACGCCCGCCACCTGCTGCAGCCAGCCCGCCACGGCGACTGCATCGTCATGCAGTTCCTGGAATGTCGTGTGCCGACCGTAGAAGATGACGGCATCCTTGTCCGGATAGCGTCGGGCGGACACTTCCAGGTTGTACCAAAGGCTCGTTTGCGGCGAGCTGATGTTGTGCGGCAAACGGCGGGGCCAGAACTGGAAGTGCGGTCGTGTCATGCCATGTCTCCATGAATCTGTGTGTTGTTTTTACCGGATGGTATCCGAACGATCGTTCTATTTTCAACCGTTGCTCTGACATACGTTATTTGCAGCTGGCGGGCGGACAGCAGACCGCTTCGAAACGGCCCGCCCCACCCACAAGTAAAATGCCTGATACCTCTCGCCGGCGGATGTGCCGGCGCCATCTGCCCCCTCAGGAGAGCCCCGACGATGAGCGACATCACCTCGCAGAATTTCGCGCAGGAAGTGATCGAAACCTCTCGCCAGATCCCGGTATTGGTCGATTTCTGGGCACCATGGTGCGGCCCATGCCGCACATTGGGCCCGATGCTGGAAAAGCTGGAGGCCGAATACGCCGGTAAATGGAAGCTCGCCAAGATCAACTCGGACGAAAACCCCGAGCTGTCCGCCCAGTTCCATGTCCGCAGCATCCCGTACGTGGTGGCATTCGTGGACGGCAAGCCGGTCGACCAGTTCGTCTGCGTCCTGCCCGAACCACAATTGCGCGCGTTCCTCGACCGGGTGATTCCGCAACCCGCAGAAGTCGCCTATCGCGAAGGGCTGGCCGCAAGCCAGGCGGGCGAAACCACCCACGCGCGCGAAGCGTTCCAGAACGCCCTGGCCTTCGACCCCGGCTTCGACGCCGCGCGCTTTGCGCTGGTGAACCTGCTGCTCGACAGCGGCGACGTGCAGACCGCGCAGCAGGAGTTCGCGCTGCTCTCTCCCAAGGCGCCGCAAGACGAACGTTTTGCTCCGCTGCAAACGCGTCTGAGCGCCACAGAACGCGCCGATACGCTGCCCGATGCCGGCGCCCTTCGCGCTCTCGTGGATGCGGAGCCGGACAACCTGCAGGCGCGGCTCGATCTGGCGCAGCAGTACATCGCGGGCCAGGATTACGAAGCGGCGCTGGAGCAACTGCTCGCCATCGTCGAGCGCGATCGCTCGTTCCGTGACGACGTTGCACGCAAGACGATGGTCTCGGTATTCGACATGATGCGCGACGCGCCGCAGGCGGTATCGCACTGGCGCAGGCAACTGGCGTCCAAACTGAATTGAGGAGCAGTCATGCGACTGATCTACGTAGCCGATCCGATGTGTTCCTGGTGCTACGGCTTCGGCCCGCAATTGGCCGACCTGCGCAAGCGGCTGGCCGACACGCTGGGCGCGCAAGTGCCCGTCACGCTCATCACCGGCGGCCTGCGGCCGGGCCAGCGCGAGCCGATGGCGGCCGACAAGCGCGACGAAATCCTCCACCACTGGCATGCCGTGGCCGAGCGCAGCGGCATGCCGTTCGATCAGTCGCCCGAAGTGGCCATGCGCCGCGAAGGCTTCGTCTACGACACCGAGCCCGCCTGCCGCGCCGTCGTCATGGCGCGCGAACACTGGGCCGAGGACGATGAACGCGTGCTGACCGTCTTTCACGCGATCCAGCACGCCTTCTATGCCGCCGGCCGCGACACCACACAAGCCGACGTACTGCGCGACGTTGCGCTCGCCAATGGCGTCGAGGCGGACCACTTCGATGCCGTATTCGACACGGATGCGCTGCGCAACGAAACACGCGAAGACTTCCGCCTCTCCCGCCGTTGGGGCATCAACGGCTTCCCCAGCCTGCTGGCCGAGCAAGGCGGCACGCTGTACCAGATCGGGCGTGGCTACGCGCCATCGGTGGCGCTCTATGCGCGGGCGGTGGAAGTGCTGCAGCAGCATCCCGCCCCGGACGCCGGCTAACAGGTTTGCCCGTCGTCAAACTGCGGCGCGGTGTGCCTCGCTTAAGCTGATCGCTTCGCCCATCCAATTTCCCAGCCCGCCATGCCCGTGATCGAATGGTCGGAAGCGCTCCAACTCGGGGACGCCGCCACCGACGCCAACCACGCCGAATTCTGTGCGTTGCTGAACGCCGTTGCCGATGCTTCGGACGCCGAATTCATCCCCGCGCTCGATGCATTCATCGACCACACCGAGCATCATTTCGGCGAAGAGAATGCATGGATGGACGAATCGGATTTTCCCCCGCGCCACTGCCACCGCGGCGAACACGACAATGTGCTCGCGCTGTGCCGCGAAGTGCGCAAGCGCGCCGCTGCAGGGGAAATGGAGCTGGGCCGCCGCCTGGTGGCGGAATTGCCTGAGTGGTTCGCCCAGCATGTCGACGTGATGGACCGCATGATGACGACGTATCTGGCGCAAACGGGCAACCCAATGCGCAACATCGAGCACGTCGACTGAACGCGGGTTGTGGACCGGCGGTCCGCTGGCTAGAGTCGAAGTGGCCCTGCCCGCAGGCCTTCGTTGCGCGGGCGTCCACTCCACCCTGGGAGCGCCCATGAAGACCGTCAACGATGCCTCGTTTCAATCCGATGTGATCGACGCCTCGCAACGCAACCCGGTGGTGGTGTGCTTTGCCGCGGAGTGGAGCCACCCGAGCCAGTCCGCCGTGGCCAGCCTTGAACAGATGGAATCGAGCTACGCAGGACGCGCCACCTTCGTCACCATGGACTTCGACGAAAACCAGCACACCGCCGATCGATACGGCGTGTCGGTCATGCCTGGTTTTGTGGTCTTTGCCAACAGCCAGCCGCGAGACGGATGGTCGGGCGTACACGCCGACACCATCCGCGAGAAGCTGGATCAGGTCATCCCGCGATAAGGCAGCACGCTGTCACACGCCGGCGATCGCGCGCAGCGCCGTTGATGCGGCCACCATCCCGAACACCGCCGTCACGCATACGGACGAACCAAACCCCGCGCATGCCAAGCCCTGCGGCCCCTGCGCAGGCTGTGGCGCGGGCGGCGCGTTGACCACGGCAATGTCGCCCGCCGCTGCAAGGTCGTCGATGCCGGCGTGGCTCGACTCGACCGGCAACTCGACAGCGCACGCCTGCTGCTCAGGTTCGGGATAGCGCAGCGGCTCGTCGGAGAACACCGCGTCGATACCGAAACGCGACTTCGGGTTCTTCGAAAAGCCGTGCTGGCGACGCAGGTTGCCGCGCACCTTGGCCAGCAGCGGGTCTTGAATCGTGCGCGAGAGGTCGGTCACGCGAATGCGCGTCGGGTCCAGCTGACCACCGGCAGCGCCGCATGTCACGACGCGTTTGCCGGTGCGTTTGCAGAACGCGATGATCGCCGTCTTCACCTTCACTGCGTCGATGGCGTCGATCACGTAGTCGAACGGGTGGCCAAGCAATGCCTCGACGTTTTCGACGGTCACGAAATCGTCGATGCGGCTGATTTCGGCGCGCGGATTGATCTGGAGGATGCGCTCGGCCATGGCGTCGACCTTGGCCATGCCATACGCGTCACCCAACGCATGGATCTGGCGGTTGGTGTTCGACACGGCAATGTGATCGAGGTCGATCAGCGTGAACTTGCCGACACCGCAGCGCGCCACCGCCTCAGCCACCCACGATCCGACACCGCCGATGCCGATCACGCACACGTGCGCCGCCGCAAAGCGCTCAAGCGCCTGCGGACCATACAGCCGGGCGACACCGCCAAACCGGCGTGCGTATTCGTCATCGAGGAGGGGCGGGTGCGCGGGCGCGCTGATTGCTACTTGGCTCATGACACAATTGAATCGTGGTTGCGCCGAACTATATATCAACGCGTGCGGTCGCATTTTTGTGCCAATACCAACAAAAACACGATGCGTACATCCGGCAAACTCGCCCTCGGACTGGTCATCACACCCGTCGTCATCGTGGCAGCGGCGGTCATCTTTGTGCTGACGTTCGACTGGAACCGCGCGAGGCCCTATCTGAATGACCGCGTCTCGCAAGCCATCGGGCGCCCCTTTGCCATCAACGGCGATCTGATCCTCACGTGGAAGAAGCCTCAGGGCGAATCCGGCTGGCGCGCGTATGTGCCGTGGCCGCGATTGATCGCCAACGACATCACCGTCGGCAATCCGGACTGGGCCAAGCAACCGCACGTGGCCACCATCCGCCAGCTCACGTTTGTGCTGGAGGCGCTGCCGCTGCTGGCACATCGCATCGTCATCCCGAGCGTGACACTGGACACGCCCGCCATTGCGCTGGAGCGCGACAAGCAGAACCGCAACAACTGGACATTCAAGCTGGCGGGCAGCGAGAGCGACGACAACAAACCTTCGGATTGGAAACTGGATTTGCGGGAGATTGCATTCAGCAAGGGCTCGCTGGCGCTGGACGACGACATCAAGCGCATCCACCTGACCGCAACCATTGACACCGTCGACAATCAGGCGCTGTACACCGCGGCCAACGGCACCCTCGTCAAAAGCGCGGACCAGCCCGCCAAGGTGCCGGCTGCTTCGGGCGCAGCCGCTTCCGACACCGCAGCGCAAACACCGGTGGCGCCGGACCCCCAGCAGCCTTACGGCATCGCATGGACGGTCAAGGGCACCTACAACAACGCCGCCATTGCCGGCAGCGGCAAAGCCGGCGGCGTGCTGCGGCTGCAGGATGCACAACGGCCCTACCCTCTGCAGGCCGATGTGACAGTCGGCAAGACTCGCATCGACCTGGCTGGCACGCTCACCAACCCCGCCAGCCTGACGGCGCTCGATTTGCGCTTGCACCTGTCGGGCGCGAGCATGGCCCAGTTGTATCCGCTGACCGGCGTGGTGCTGCCCGATACGCCGCCGTTTGACACGCGGGGCCGCCTGATCGGCGAACTGCGCAAGCAAGGCTCGACGTGGCGCTACGAGAAATTCACGGGACGGGTGGGCGGCTCCGATCTGGGCGGCACGCTCACTTATGCGATGCGCGAGCCGCGTCCGCAATTGACGGGCGAACTGGTCTCGCATCAATTGCTGTTTGCTGACCTGGCGCCCATCATCGGTGCCGACTCCAACGCCAGCAAGGCCAAGCGGGCCGACCCGAGCGCCGATCCCGATGACAGCAAAACCGTGCGCCAGCCCGCCGACAAGGTCTTGCCGGTCGAGCCCTTCCGCACCGATCGCTGGAACGCCATCGACGCGGACGTGAAGTTCACCGGCGAGCGCATCGTCCAGACCGCCGAACTGCCGATCAACCACCTCGTCACGCACATCAAGCTGCAGGACGCAGTGCTCACGCTCGATCCGCTCAATTTTGGGATTGCGGGCGGCACGCTCACGTCCAACATCCAGCTCGACGGACACGCCACGCCGATGCAGGCCCGCGCGGCATTGGCGGCACGACACTTCAAGATCAAGCAACTGTTTCCGAAGATCGAATCGGTGCGCGCAAGCGTGGGTGAGATCAACGGCGATGCCCGGCTCTCGGCCACGGGCAACTCGGTGGCGGCGCTGCTCGGTTCGTCCAACGGCGAGGTGAAAATCCTGGTGGAACAAGGCACCATCAGCAAGTTCATCCTGGAGGCCATGGGGCTGAACGTCGGCAACGTGATCCTGACCAAGCTCTTCGGCGACAAGCAGGTCACGATCAACTGCGCGGCCGGGGACTTTGCCGTGAGCAACGGCCTGGCGCAGGCGCGCACGTTCGTGGTGGATACGCAGGATGCCGTCATCGATGTGACCGGCGCAACGAGCTTCAAGCAGGAAGCGCTGGACTTCACCATCCATCCCGATTCGAAGGGGCTCCGCGTGTTTTCGCTGCGCACGCCGCTGTATGTGAGGGGCACGTACAAGCACCCGGATGTGTCAGTCAATCCGGCGGTCGTGGCGCTGCGGGCAGGCGGAGCGGTGGCCCTGGCTCTGACGGCGCCGGTGGCGGCGGTACTGCCGGTGCTGGAACTCAAACCTGCACCGGAGAGCGCTTGCGGCAGGCTGCTTGCCGATGTTCGCCAACGCCCCACTGCGCGCCGCCAGGCCAGACGTATCGCAGCAAGAAGCCGGGGCGCACGCCCGAAGGCGAGCTGAAATCGACACAACCCGACGCGGGCAAGACGGCGGCGCCCCAGCGTCCTGCCGCCCGCCCCGCCGCACCCACGTCGCGCGATCCGCTGACCACCGGCGGCTGACCAGCCGCCGGCATCGTGGCGCTACTTGGCGGAGCGCCGCTTGGCGATGGCTTCCGCGGTCACCGCCGGTGTGGCGGGGTCGCCAAACTGGCGCGTGACGTAGTTCGTTAGCGCAGCCAGCTGTTCGTTCGATAGCTCGCGTCCAAATGCCGGCATGCCGATGTGCCGGTCGCCCGCTTTGCGCTCAATGCCAAACAGAATGACCTGCACGAGATTGGTCGTGTCCCGCGTGCCAACCGTGGAGTTGTGCAGCAGCGGCGGATAGTAACCATCGGGCGTGCCACGTCCATCGGCCTGGTGACAGGTGGCGCAATTGCCGAGATACAGGCGCGCAGCGTCGATGGTGGTCTCGATGGGCTTGCCGCGCAGCGTCGTCACATCGGTGGCGGGCTTGCCCCAATCCTGCCGTGCGCGCTCGAGGTTGTTGCTCACGGCAGGCACCGTCCGTAGATATTCGGCGATGGCCTGGACGTCCTGCATCGTCATCTTCGAAAAGCTGTGCTGCACCGCTTCGCCCATCGGGCCCGCAGCCTGTGCAACGCCGGGCACGCTGCCGGTGCGCAGGTATTGCACGAGCTGTTCGGGCTTCCATGCGCCGATGCCGCTCGTCGGGTCCGAAGTGATGTTGAACGCCGTCCAGCCCGCGAGCGTCGAGCCCGCCAGATAGCCGCTGCCGCGCTCGTCCAGCGCCTTCTCCTGCATGGCAAAACCGCGCGGTGTATGGCACGTGCCGCAGTGCGCCAGGCCCTGCGTGAGGTACGCACCGCGATTCCATGTCGGCGACTTGTCGGCCTTCGGAACGTACGGCTCGCTCTTGAGGAAGATGAGGTTCCACAGCTTGAGCGGCCAGCGCATGTTCAACGGCCAGCGGATCGTGCTTTGTGGCGGGTCGTTCTGAACGGCCGTCACACCGTTGCGGAAGTACGCATAAAGATCGCGCATGTCCGCATCGCTGATCTTTGCGTACGACGGATACGGCATGGCCGGATACAGGTTGTTGCCGTCGTCGTCCACGCCCTTGCGCACGGCACGCTCGAATTCTTCGTAGGTCCATTTGCCGATGCCGGTTTTCTCATCGGGCGTGATGTTGCTGCTGTAAATGGTGCCCAGCATCGGAATCTGCATCGGCAAGCCGCCGGCAAACGGCTTGCCGCCGGGCGCCGTGTGGCAGGCCGCGCAGTCCGCCGCAATGGCGAGGTATTCGCCGCGTTTGATCTGCGCGGTGTCGGCCGGGGTGTCCTTCGCCCAGGCATTGGCTACCAGACCGGTCAGCAACAGCAGCGAGAAAGAAGCGATCGTTTTCATCTCACGCCTCCTTCTTCAGTTGATCGGCGATCCGCAACGCCAGCGCCGCAATGGTCAGCGTCACGTTGACGGTGCCCACCGTCGGCATGGTCGAACTGCTGCTGATGAACAGGTTCGGGTGGTCAAACGTCCGGCAATCCTTGTCGACCACGGAATCTTTCGGATCGGCACCCATGATCGTTGCGCCGGTGATGTGATTGTTGGGCGCGAAGTCGTCGTGAAATTCGACATTGGTGCCGCCCATCACCTGCGCTGCCGTCGCATAGACCTCGCGTGTATGCACGGCGCTGCGTTTGACGTAGTCGTCGATGTGGTACGTGATCTCCGGGCGCGGAATGCCGATGGCGTCAACCTCCGTCGCGCTCGGCACGATGCGGTTTTCCGGCAGCGGCAGGATCTCGTGGAAACTGTCGAACTGCACATAGCGCGCGGCTTGGTCCCGGATGCGCGCATCCAGTTCTGCGGGCTTGATCAGCTTACCTTCCTTGAAGATGCGCTGCGTCTCCTGCTCGATGCGCGAGATGTTGGACAGGTGCAGCTTCTTGCCGGCCTGCGTGGCGCGGAACGGGCCGTCACGAAAGCCGATCAGCGAGGTCATTTCCTGCGGCCCGCGCCCCGGCCACAATTTACGGTCGGCGTAGAAGCTCACGCCGGTGCCCGGGTGGTCCATCAGGTTGCGCCCGACCATGTCCGAACTGTTGCCGACGCCCTTCGGAAAATCCTGGCTAGTCGACATCAGCATCAGCTTGGGCGTTTCGATGCCGTTGGCGGCCAGCACGAACCACTTGCCTTCCACGCGGTGCTCGGCGCCTTTCGCGTCTTTGTAGCGCGCCGCCACGATGCGCTTGTTGGGGCCGACCTCGAGCTTGAAGACCACGGCGTTCTCGATCAGCCGCGCGCCGGCCTGCTCGGCTTTCTCCACGTGCACGATGCCGTTGTACATCGCACCGATCGGGCAGATCGGCATGCAGTTGTTGTTGCCGCAGCAGGTCGGGCGGCCGTCGTACGGGCGGCTGTTGCGCGCCACCGGCTCGGTCACCACGTGGAAGCTCGCGTCGTGCGCGTTGAGTGCATCCTTGATCGTGCGCTCATTGAACGAGAGCGGAAGCGGCGCCATGGGATACGGCTGGCTGCGCGGCGAGCCGAGGTCTTCGTCGTTCGGGCCCCACACGCCCAGGGCCTCTTCAGCCAGGCCGTAATAGCGCTCAAGATCCTGATACTGGATCGGCCAGTCGCGCGCGATGCCGTACACGCTGCGCAGCTTGAAATCATTCGGCAAAAAGCGCCACGTCGATGCGGCCCAGTGCCAAGTCGTGCCGCCTACCGCGCGAATGTATTGCGAGTTGAACTGATGCTCGCCCTTGAGCACGAGGTAGTTGTTGGGCGGGCCATATTCCGGATGCGGCGCCCATGGCGTCGACGGATATGGCGCCATGAAATCCATCTTGTCGGCCTGGTTTCGAAAGCGCTCGACGATCTCCCAGCGCGGCAGGCGCGGGCCGGCTTCGAGCATCAGCACCGACTTGCCAGCGCGCGCAAGTTCGTACGCCACCAGCGCCCCGGCCACGCCGGAGCCCACGACCACGATATCGGCTTGTTGGGTATCGGCCATCAGGCTTGCCTCTCGACAGGGGGCTCGGCCCAGAAGCCGGGCTGGTTCGGGCAATACGTGCGGATGACAAGCGTGTCGGAGACCACGCCGTACATCAGCGCCTGCTCGTACGTGACGACATTGCCGTCGACCACACCCAGGTACCACGCTTCCAGAATCTGCAGCGCCGTCTTCTGCTGTGCGTCGGACAGCGAGCCGGCCGCCAATGCCTGCGCAAGCGGCCGCAATTGCGAGGCAAAGTCGGCGCTGGATTTGCCCAGTGCCGCCAGCAACCGCGTGCCGACGCCGCGATCGAGCGCCGGCCGTGCCGTCAGCGCCTGTGACAACGCCATGAATGCATCGAGCGATTCAGTGGGCGCCTGGGCCACCGCGCGCAGCACCTGCGAGCCCGCCAGCCCGGCCGCAGCCAGCGCCAACGCGCCCTGCAGCCACTGGCGACGCGTCAGGCCGGCGGTGGTGTCGGGAAAATGGGAACGGGGGACCATTTCGACATCCTGTTGAAATTTTTGTGAGGAAGGGGGGAGGCGCCGCCAGCCTGACGCCCTTGACTAGCCAATATAGGCGGCGCACGACAGATCGCCAGCACCCCGCCTCAAGCGCAAACCGTGCCAGCCCCCTTTGCGCGCAAGCAAATAACGGCGGGCGGTGTTTGTCTATACTCGGCCCGTTCGCACGCCGCATCGCCACGCTCATGACCTCCATTGCCGATATCCGCACCGATTACGCCCGCGCTTCGCTCGACCTCGCCGACGTCGACGCCAACCCCCTGCGCCAGTTCCGCCGCTGGTTCGACGAGGCCCTGAAGGCAGAGGTGGCCGAAGTCAACGCCATGACGCTCGCCACCGTCGACCTGCATGGCCAGCCCTCGGCCCGCATCGTTCTGCTCAAGAACCTGGACGAACGCGGCTTCACCTTCTTCACGAACTACGCCAGCCACAAGGGCGAAGAACTGGCCGCCAACCCCCGCGCGGCGCTGCTGTTTCACTGGATCGGGCTGGAGCGGCAAGTGCGCGTCCAGGGCATCGTCGAAAAAGTGAGCGACGCAGAGAGCGACGCCTATTACCACTCGCGCCCGCTGGGCTCCCGCCTGGGGGCGTGGGCATCGGAACAAAGCAGCGAAGTGCCCGACCGCGCCACGCTGGAGGCCCGCGAAGCCGAATATCGCCAGCGCTTTGGCGACGCTCCGCCGCGCCCGCCCCACTGGGGCGGCTACCGTCTGCTGCCCGAGCGGCTGGAATTCTGGCAAGGCCGCCCCTCGCGCCTGCACGACCGGCTGGAGTACCGGAAACAGGCTGACGGCAGCTGGACGATCGTCCGACTCGCCCCGTAGAGGGCGGATGCGCAATACGTTATTGCGCATCGCGTCATGCCGGCACGGCGCTTGCTGCCAAAGGATCGGCCCGGCACGCGCCCCCTAAGACCCGCACAGCACAATGGGAAAGTTTGTCGTAAGCTAATGTGATCCGTTCGGGCCGCAATCCGATGGCCGTCCCGAACTTTTGCTGATCAGGGAGGCGTCGACATGTTTTTCCAACAGGCGATTGACCGCAAACTCGAGCAGTGGATCCACGACATCCGCGAGTCTGCCAACCTTCCTGTACGCCTGCGGTTATGGAACGGTGACCAATACGAACTGGGCCGTTTCGAGCAGCCCCGCGTCACGCTCACCGTGCGCGAAGCGAGCGCCCTGCCGCTGCTGCTTTCCCCGACCCTCAACAATCTCGGCGAAGCCTACGTTCAGGAGAAGATCGACCTGGACGGCAAGCTGGCCGACATCATCAACGTGGGCTACAGCCTCGCTTCTGCTGCTGCGGTCAGCAGCGGCAATGCGCTGGCCCGCGTGGTGCGCCACTTTGCCCACACCAAGGAAGGCGACAAGGAATCGATCCAGTACCACTACGACGTTTCCAACGACTTCTACAAGCTGTGGCTGGACCAGAACATGGTCTACTCCTGCGCCTACTTCGAAAACGGCGATGAAACGCTCGACGAGGCGCAGCTCAAGAAGATCGACCACATTCTCACGAAGATCCGCCTGCAGCCCGGGCAAACGCTGCTCGATATCGGTTGCGGCTGGGGCGCGCTGGTGCTGCGCGCCGCGCAAAAGTACGGCGCGCGCTGCCTGGGCGTGACGCTGTCGCAAAACCAATACGACCTCGCCACCGAACGCGTGCGTGCGGCCGGCCTGCAAGACCAGATCGAAATCCGTATCCAGGACTACCGCGACCTCACCGGCAAGTTCGATCGCATCACGAGCGTCGGCATGTTCGAGCACGTCGGTCGCAAGAACCTGCCGGGGTATTTCCGCCGCATGCACGACCTGCTGGCCGACGACGGCATCGCCATGAACCACGGCATTACGTCGTCCGATCCGGCCGGCGGCGAAAGCTCGATGGGCGGCGGCGATTTCATCGACCGCTACGTCTTTCCGCAAGGCGAGCTGCCGCACATCTCGCTGGCACTGAGCGCCGCGCAGGTTGGCGGCCTGGAAGCGCTTGACGTCGAAAGCCTGCGCCGCCACTATGCGCGCACGCTTGAGCACTGGGCCGAGCGTTTCGAGACCAACGGCGATACCATCCGCGCGATGGTGGGCGAGAAGAAATACCGCATCTGGCGCGTCTACCTGGCCGGCTGCGCACACGCTTTCGACGCCGACGAAATCTCCATCTTCCAGACCGTGCTGCAGAAGGCCGGCAAGTCGGCGACGTCGATCCCGTGGTCGCGCCGCTATATCTACGCGTAACCATTTGACCGCCAGTTTCCCCATCGACGATCTGTTCGGCGCGCCGCCCGCCCCAAGCGACAACGCGGCCGCCGAACCCGGCACCTCCGCTCCGAAACCCAAACGCTCGCCCGCCCGACAGGGCGTGCAGCCGGCCGTGATTGCGCCCGATGTGGCGGCACTCGCGCAGCGGTTGCCGCGCGCCCTGCGCATCGGCACTTCGTCGTGGTCGTATCCGGGGTGGGACGGGCTCGTGTATGCGGGCGAGTACTCCGATTCGATGCTCGCGCGCAAAGGCCTGGCGGCGTATGCCCAGCACCCGCTGCTGCGCACGGTCAGCATCGATCGCGGTTTCTATTCGCCGATCCCACTGGCGGACTACGTCGCCTATGCGGCCAGCGTGCCGGAAGACTTCCGCTTTGCGGTCAAGGCGATCTCGGCGGTATGCGACGCGTGGATTCGGGAATCGGACGGGCGCGGCCGCATGGCCAATCCCGCCTTCCTGAATGCTGAATTTGCGATTCGCGATTTTGTCGAGCCGGCGACTCGGGGGCTGGGAACGCGGTGCGGGCCGCTGGTGTTTCAACTCTCGCCACTGGGCGCGCTGGCCGAAGATGCGGCTGGCTTTGTGGAACGGCTTGAGGCGTTCCTGGCCGCGTTGCCGCCACTCGATCCGCAACGCAATCCCGACGCCGTCTACACGGTGGAATTGCGCGACGCCACGCTGCTCACGCCGCGCTTCATCAAGATGCTGCGCGCCGCAGGCGTGCGTTATTGCGTCGGCCTGCATGAGCGGATGCCGGCCGTGGACCGGCAAGCCGCGGCCGTTGCGTTGCTGGATGAAGGCGCGGGCGGCCCGCTGGTGGTGCGCTGGAACCTCAACAGCCGCTATCGCTACGCGCAGGCCGAAGCGGCGTACAAACCGTTCAACAAGCTCGTCGATGAAGACCCGTTCTCGCGCGAGACGCTGGCCGACATGGCCGTCGCCGCGCTGGCAGCCGGGCGCAAGGTGACGATCCTGGTGAGCAACAAGGCGGAAGGATCGTCCCCGCTGTCGTGCATCAAGCTGGCCGAGGCCATTGCCGCGCGCCTGCCGGCGGACGCAGCATAGCCCCAGCGCACTCTCCTAGCCCTGCAAGCGGTGCGCGAACTGCTTGCGGAACTTCGCCACCTTGGGCGAGATGACGAACGCGCAATAGCCCTGGGCCGGGTGATCGCGGAAGTAGTTCTGGTGCTCGTCCTCGGCGCGCCAGAACGTCACCTTGCCGTCAGCGGCATCCACCAGCTCCGTCACGATGGGCGCTTCAAAAATGTCGCTGGCGCCCAGTTCGGCAATGGCCGTGCGCGCCGTCGCCAACTGCTCGGGCGTTTGCGCAAAGATGGCCGAGCGGTATTGCGGGCCGACATCGTTGCCCTGGCGATCGACGGTGGTCGGGTCGTGAATGGCGAAGAAGATGTCCAGAATCTCGCGATACGGAATCACGGCCGGGTCGAATTTCACCGCCACGACTTCAGCGTGACCGGTATTGCCGTTGCAAACGGCGCGGTAACTCGGGCGATCGACATGGCCGCCGGCATAGCCGGACACCACGCTCTGCACGCCTTGCACCTGCTGGAAGACGGCCTCCAGGCACCAGAAGCAGCCTCCGCCCAGGACGGCGGTTTCAAGGGCGCGTTGTTCAGTCATTCGGATTCTCCTGCAATTGATTGGGCTGCCATTGGTCGGCCGAAGACACCCATCCTGACACAGGCGCCACCAAGTGGCTGCAGAATCACGCAAAGCCCTACCCCGGCGCGGCCTATCAGGCGTCCGTTACAATTGCGCATTACTTTCGGTAGTTTTCATGGACCAACACGGAGCCATTCCCATGGATGCGCGCGCCCCGGAATCTCCGGCGCGCGAGGCGTCGGCACATCGACGCCCACATGGCCGCGCCACCCCGCCCGATTTCGACGCCGCGCATTTCCGGCACGCGCTGTCCCAGTTTGCCACTGGCGTGACGGTGGTCACCACACGCTCCGAAGGCCGGCCGGGTACACCGGCGTTCGTCGGGGTGACGGCCAGCTCGTTCAATTCGGTGTCGCTGGATCCGCCCCTGGTGCTGTGGAGCCTGGGCACGCAAGCGAATTCATTTCCGCTGTTCCACGCCGGCTCGCACTACGTCATCAATATCCTGGCCGCCGAGCAGCTGGACCTGTGCAAGCGCTTCGCCACCCTCAAGGGCGACCGCTTTGCCAATATCGACTACCGCCTGAGCCCCACTGGCCTGCCGATCCTCGCGCAATCATTGGCCTGGTTCGAGTGCCACAACCGCAGCCGATATGACGAGGGCGATCACGTCATCTTCGTCGGTGAAGTCGAGCGCTGCGGCGTGATCGACGCGGATGGCGCGCCGCTGGTCTTCCATCGCGGTGCGTTCTCGTCGCTCACGCACATCGGCGACTGACAGTCGGCCATCTCACGCGGCCGCGCCGGGCTTCTGCGGTGCTTCCGCGTCGATCCCCCAATCCCCGAATTCATACCAGTCGTCACCGAGCAGCTCGGCGGGGTGCTGCGTGCGGCCCGAGCCGTTGCCGCAGCCCAGGGCGTCGGTAGAGCAATACTTGTCGCAGCCCCAGCAGATGCGCTCGGGGTGCACAGGATGCAGCGGAAACTTCTTGGCCATGGCCCGCTCCGGTCGACAACATGGGGCCACTATCCGCGCATGCTTTCTGTAGGGAATTGATTCTCGTCAGAAAGTCCGGCGCTATTTTCTACTTTGCTTTCGCACGCTTGCCGGTCGCCGCGCCTTCGAGCGGGCGCACGCCACGCGCTTCCATCAGCAGCGCCAAGCCGCCGTCGCGGTCCTTGATGGTGCGCAGGACGATATTCGAGCGGATATCCATCACGCCGGGCGTCTTGTACAGCCGCTCGATGATGAATTCGGAGTAGTGCTGAAGGTTGGGCGCCTGCACGCGCAGGATGTAGTTGCAATCCCCGGTGATGATGTAGGCGGACACGATCTCCGGCCAACTCTGCACGGCAGCCATGAACGTCTCGTGCCAACCCGTCACGTCTTGGCGCATCGACACCTGCACGATCGCTTCCAGCTCCAGCCCGAGCGCCGCCCGGCCCAGTTGCGCCCGATACCCCGTGATGGCCCCGCCCTCCTCGAGCATCCGCACACGCCGCAGGCAGGCCGACGGCGATAGCGCCACGCGCTCGGCCAAATCCTGGTTGCTGATTCGGCCGTCTTCCTGCAAAACCTGGAGAATGCGCAGATCGGTGGTATCGAGTTGCATCTGTCGTTGTTCTTTGCGTGATTTCTTTGATACGTCGCATTTTATTCGAATTCATTTAGATAGCGCGCACGATTATGCAAACCCATTGCGCGTGGTTTTCCCTATCATTTCGGCACGGATTCACCGAATTTCTGCCCTGGAGCCGCCTTGGAACGCACTTTGTGGGATATCAGCCCCGCCCTTTCGCCTGCCACACCGACGTGGCCGGGCGACACGCCGTTTTCGCAGGAAATTGCGTGGAAGCTCGAAGGTGACTGCCCGGTCAACGTCGGGCGCATCACGCTCTCGCCGCACACGGGGGCCCATGCCGATGCGCCGCTGCACTACCGCGCCGACGGCGCTGCCATCGGCCAGGTCTCGCTGGACGCCTACCTGGGCCCGTGCCGTGTCATCCACTGCATAGGTGTAGCGCGCGTCGAACCGGAACACGTGCGCGATGCATTGACCAACGCACCGCCGCGCGTGTTGCTGCGCACGTACGCACAAATGCCGCAGACCGCATGGGACGACGACTTTGCCGCCGTCGCTCCCGAGACGATCGCGTTGCTGGCCGCGCACGGCGTCAAGCTCATCGGCGTCGACACCGCCTCGCTCGACCCGCAGACCTCCAAGACCATGGACGCGCACCACGCCGTGGGCGAACACGGCCTCGCCATCCTCGAAGGGCTCGTGCTCGACGACGTGCCCGCCGGCGATTACGAATTGATCGCGCTGCCACTCAAGTTCGCCACCCTCGATGCGAGCCCCGTGCGCGCCGTGCTGCGCAGCCTCCCCTGATCGACACAAACGACAGAACACCCACCCTTTTTCACCCGGCATTCACATGACCATCACCCGCAACTCCTGCCTCGAACGCGACGCGACCGATCCGATCGCTCCGCTGCGCGACGCCTTTGCGCTGCCCGACGGCGTGATTTATCTCGACGGCAACTCGCTGGGCGCCCGTCCGAAAGCCGCGCTCGCCCGGGCGCAGGAAGTCGTCGCCGACGAATGGGGCGATGGCCTGATCCGCAGCTGGAACCAGGCTGGCTGGTTCGAGCTGCCGCGCCGTCTGGGCAACAAGCTTGCCCCGCTGATTGGTGCACGCGAAGACGAAGTCGTCGTCACCGACACCACGTCGATCAATCTCTTCAAGGTGCTGGCCGCGGCGATTCGCGTGCAGCGTGAAGACGCGCCCGCCCGCAAGATCATCGTGTCGGAAACGCATAACTTTCCGACCGATCTGTACATCGCTGAAGGACTGGCCGACCTGCTGCGCGACGGCTACAAACTGCGCCTGATTGACTCGCCGGAAGAACTGGAAGGCGCGCTGGGCGACGACGTCGCCGTCACGATGCTGACGCACGTGAACTACAAGAGCGGGCACATGTACGACATGGCCGCCGTCTCGGCGCTGGCGCACAAGCACGGAGCGCTGGCCATCTGGGATCTGGCACATTCGGCCGGCGCCGTGCCCGTCGACCTGCACGCTGGCGGCGCGGATTACGCCATCGGCTGCACCTACAAATACCTGAACGGCGGTCCGGGCTCGCCGGCCTTCGTGTGGGTGGCGCCCGCGCTTCGCGAGCGCTTCTGGCAGCCGCTGTCGGGCTGGTGGGGCCACGCGCGGCCGTTCGCGATGGAGTCGCGCTACGACGCCGACGCCGGCATCGGCCGCTTCCTGTGCGGCACGCAGCCGATCACGTCGATGGCAATGGTGGAATGCGGGCTCGACATCTTCGCGCAGACGTCGATGGCTGCGCTGCGTGCCAAGTCGCTCGCGCTCACCGACCTCTTCATCACGCTGGTGGAAACGCGCTGTGCAGGCTTTCCGCTCACGCTCGTCACGCCGCGCGACCACGCCATCCGCGGCAGCCACGTCAGCTACGAACACCCCAACGGCTATGCGGTGGTGCAGGCACTGATTGCGCGCGGCGTGATTGGCGACTACCGCGAGCCGCGCATCATGCGCTTCGGCTTCACGCCGCTCTACACGAGCTTTGCCGATGTGTGGGATGCCGTGGAAATTCTGCGCGATGTGCTGGAAACCGGCGCATGGCAATCGGCCCAATTCAACGAACGTACGCTGGTGACCTGAGATGTCGAACCCGATTGAACCGACCAAGCCCGCGGCATCGGGCTGCCCGATGCATGCCGCCCCGGGCGAAGGCTGGCACGACGCCCAGCTCGATTTTTCGAAATCGATGAGCTATGGCGACTACCTCGCGCTCGATCAGATCCTGAACGCGCAACACCCTCGCTCGCCGGATCACAACGAGATGCTGTTCATCGTCCAGCATCAGACCACCGAGCTGTGGATGAAGCTGATGCTGCACGAACTGCGCGCCGCGCGGGATTGCGTGCGCAATGACAACCTGCCGCCTGCGTTCAAGATGCTGGCGCGTGTGTCGCGCATCATGGATCAGCTGGTGCAGGCGTGGAACGTGCTCGCCACGATGACGCCGCCGGAATATTCCGCCATGCGTCCGCACCTGGGGCAATCGTCGGGCTTCCAGTCGTATCAGTACCGCGAGATCGAGTTCATCCTCGGCAACAAGAACGCGGCGATGCTCAAGCCGCATGCGCATCGCACCGAGCATTACGAACAGGTCAAGGCTGCGCTGGAAACGCCGTCGCTGTATGACGAGGCGGTGCGCTACATGGCGCGTCACGGCTTTGCATTCGACGCGGATTGCATCGAGCGTGACTGGTCGCGGCCGGTGACTTACAACGCCTCGGTGGAAGCGGCGTGGCTCGAGGTCTATCGGGACCCGACGCACCACTGGGAGCTGTACGAACTGGCCGAGAAGTTCGTCGATCTGGAAGACGCGTTCCGGCAATGGCGCTTCCGGCATGTGACCACGGTGGAGCGCGTGATTGGCTTCAAGCGTGGCACGGGCGGCACCGAAGGTGTCGGCTACCTGCGGAAGATGCTGGATGTGGTGTTGTTTCCGGAGCTTTGGAAGTTGCGGACTGACTTGTGACTTTTGCTATTGGTCGATCCCTTGTTTCATCCCCTGCCGGGGTGACTCAGCTTCTTTGTCTTGCCAAAGAAAGTAAGCAAA
>NZ_VOSS01000097.1 GCF_007997035.1 Ralstonia sp. TCR112
ACCCTCGCGCCACGACGGCGGCGCGTTCACCAGCGCGGTGTGAACGATGGGCGCTGCGCAGTAGTGCGTCACGCCTTCGTCGCGCATGAGGTCGAACACCAGCTTCGGCTCGAATTTGCGCAGGCAGACATTCACGCCTGCGCGCGCCGCGATCGTCCACGGGAAGCACCAGCCGTTGCAGTGGAACATCGGCAGCGTCCAGAGGTAGACCGGATGCTTGGGCAGATCCCACTCCAGGATGTTCGACACCGCGTTGATGGCCGCGCCGCGATGGTGATAGACCACGCCCTTCGGGTCGCCCGTGGTGCCCGAGGTGTAGTTGAGCGCAATCGCATCCCACTCGTCGGCGGGCAGCTGCCAGGTGTAGTGCGGGTCGCCGGAGGCGAGGAACGTTTCGTAATCGGTGTCGCCAAACGGCTCGGCCTGCGGGCCCAGGGCATCGTTCACGGCAATCACCTTCAGGCCGGGAATCTCCAGCGCCATCTGGCGGGCCACGTCGGCAAACTCGGTGTCGGCCAGCAGCACGCGCGCCTCGCCATGGCGCAGCATGAAGACCAGGTTGGCGGCATCCAGGCGGATGTTCAGGGCGTTGAGCACGCCGCCCGCCATCGGCACCCCGAAATGCGCCTCCACCATGGCAGGCGTGTTGGGCAGGAGCGCCGCCACCGTGTCGCCCCGGCCGACGCCCGCCAGCGACAGCGCGCTGGCCAGGCGCCGCGCGCGCAGGTAGGTGTCGCGCCAGTTCTGGCGCACCGGCCCGTGCACGATGGCCAGGCGATCGCCATACACATCGGCCGCGCGGGCAAGAAACTCGATGGGTGTGAGCGGGACGAAGTTGGCCGCGTTGCGGGCCAGACCGCTATCAAAATCCGTGGGCATTGCTCTGTCTCCGTGCGCCGGGCGCTGTTGCTTTTTGTTGGGCAACGCTATCATCGGCCGGCTCCCGCACTCTGTCACCCGGATGACAAACCGCCCGGAAACCCGCGCCAACCCAAGGCTGACGGGTTTCTTACAAAGCGAAGGCAGAGCCCCACGCGCCCCCGCTACCCTTGACCGTGTGCCCACGCCTGCCATGACCACACCCCGTGCTCCGACGCCCGCCACGCAACTGGAAGGCCATGCGTGGTACACCGCGCTTGCGCCTGAACACCAGGCCCTGGCCGCGCGAGAAACCCTGCTGCAGGCCTTCGAGCCCGGCGCCTTCATTGCCCGCCGCGGCGAGCCGTCCCGCTACTGGATCGGCGTCGATACGGGCCTCATCAAGCTGGCCGTGTACACCTCCGACGGGCGCGGCTGCACGTTCTCCGGCGTGCCCGCGGGCGGCTGGTGCGGCGAGGGCAGCGTCATCAAGCGCGAAGACCGCCGCTACGACGTGATCGCCATTCGCGCCTCGCACGTGCTGCTGGTGCCCGAACCTGTGTTCAATACGCTGCTCGCGCAGAGCCTGCCGTTTGCCAGCTTTGTGGTGCGCCAGCTGAACGAACGCATGGGGCAGTTCATCGCCACCGTGCAGAACGATCGCCTGCTGAGCGCCGATGCGCGCGTGGCGCAAGCGATTGCGCAGTTGTTCCACCCCGCCCTGTACCCGCGCACGAGCACCGTGCTGGAACTTTCGCAGGAAGAGATCGGGCTGCTGACGGGGTTGTCGCGCCAGCGCGTGAACCGCGCACTGCAACGGCTGGCCGAGGGCGGCATGATCACGCTGTCGTACCAGACCATCCGCGTGACCGATCTTGAGCGGCTGCGGCTTTTCGGTCTGTCGGAGCTGTAAGCGCCGCTCGCGACTCTGTCACCCGGGCGACATTGCCCCTGTTGCGCGCAGACATAGAATCCTGCGACAGTCGCGCTTCTTCCGCCGCCTTATCGGTCAGCCATGCCACTCATCAGCCGCGCCCACGTCCGACTCTCGCGCCTGCGCTTTCCGTTTGCGGTGCGCGTGCAGGCCGAGCTGGGCAGCGCGTGCCTGCGCGATGCCAACGGCCGACGCGAAGTGCGCCCGGGCGACCCGTTCGTGGTGCCCGCTTTCGCGCACTTCGGTTGCGAGATTCCGGGCACCCCCTGGCAGCCGTGCGCCATCACGTTCAAGGCCGTGCCCGACGCCGGCTGCCCGCGCATGGCCGCCATCCAGCATGACAAGCCGTGGGCCCGTGCGCTGGCCACGCTGGTGTTCGAACACCCGGCGCAGGCGTGGAATGCCGCCCTGCTAAGCCATTGCTGGCAGGCTTGCCCGCGCCAGGTGCGTGCGCGGCTGTTTGCGGAAGGGGAAGCCCTGCATGCGCTGGTGCGCGAGCAACGCGCCGCCTGGGCGCTGTACCGGCTGGCGCACGCGCGCGGCAATGACGCGCCCGAAGCCGAAGCGCTGCACGCGCTGGCCCGGCGCGCCGGTCTGCGCAACGTGCGCACGCTCAACGAAAC
>NZ_VOSS01000098.1 GCF_007997035.1 Ralstonia sp. TCR112
TGCCCAGCCGTTATCGCAGGTTCCCGCATAGCGCTGTGTTTGCAATAGCCGCGCGCATTCTGGCTATCTCCTAACGACTGAGACGTGTATCAAATTCCGGTGGAGGGAGCGTGCAATAGGCCGATGCGCAAGGCACGCGGTTCCAAGACAACCGTGCATATTGGGGAGCGACTAATGAAGATGCACCAGCTGGGTCTAAAAGACATGCGCGTGGTGGGCCGACCGTTGTCACGGAAATCAAAGGCTTGGGGATGCAAGTCCTCGTCAATGGGCAACCTCAGACAAGGTTGAATGAAGATCAGTCGCCCATCACATTCTCTTCGCCCATCGAAATTCAATTGCTGAGGGACAGTACCCCAGAGTTGGTTAACGGAAAATCCAACGATGTAGTTCAGTTCTGGTTCTTCACAAAGACAACGTCGGGATCCAGCCGGATCATTAACTACATCCGCCTTAACACGAGGGTGACCAGAGTCGAAGGAAGCTGCTCGGTGCCAAGTCAGACCGTAGAACTGCAACCCACCCGCGCA
The DNA here is from genome assembly GCF_007997035.1 of Ralstonia sp. TCR112. Classification (GTDB taxonomy): domain Bacteria; phylum Pseudomonadota; class Gammaproteobacteria; order Burkholderiales; family Burkholderiaceae; genus Ralstonia; species Ralstonia edaphi. Next base: position 531 of record NZ_VOSS01000098.1, read on the forward strand.
AGAAGCTTGGCTGGCATTGGGGCAACGG
>NZ_VOSS01000099.1 GCF_007997035.1 Ralstonia sp. TCR112
TCGGCGCGCCTTTCTTTGCTTACCTTTCTTTGGCAAGACAAAGAAAGTAAGTCGGCCCCGCCAGGGGACGAAAACCACATCAACCAAAACGCCTACCGCAACGACCGCTGCAACCAAATCCCCCCCGCACACCCCAACGCCACCACCGCGCCCCAGGCAAACAAATCCCCCACCGCCAATAACGTCGCCTGCCGATCAATCTCCGCCGAAATCCGAATCAACTCAGAACCCTGCAACGGATGCGGCCACTGCCAGGCCGGCGTCAGCGCACTCACATGTCCCACAAGGTCGGTCCGGTGCTGCGCCTGCCCGCGCTGGAGCAACAACGTCGCGCCCATCGTCCCAAAGGCCTGTGCCCAGGCCCGCATGATTCCCTTGAACTGATAGGCATGGCCAAAATCCTTGGCCGGCAGATCCACGTAAGTCAACCCCGCGACCTGGATCACCACGAACATCCCCACCATGCCTTCGATCATGAACCCCGGCGCCACTGCCGCCACCGAGGCACCCGGCATGGCCACATGCGACATCCACAGCAGCGCCGTCGCCATCAGCACAAAACCGATGGAAATCAGCACGCGCTTGGTCGGCAGCACATTGGTCAACTGAAAGTTCAGGATGCCCAGCGCCACCGTCACCAAGCCGCCCAGGCTCATCAGTTGCGCTGTGGTCTCATAGCGGAAACCCAATCCGTTCTGCAGCAGGCTCGACGAAAGAAAGCCCCAGGCGCTCGCAAACATGTAATAGATGGCGTAGAACACCATGCCCATCAGGAAGCGCCGCTGCAGCGTGGCCCGCAAGTCCACCCACGGCAGCGGATGGCCCGTCTGCCGAATCCCAACCCAGAGGATGAGCGCCACCACCGCAATGATCGGCACCACCTGCGCGGGAGAACCGTCGGGGTGAATGAACCGCGCCTGCTGAAAGCCGTGCAATGCAATCAGCGCCGCCAGCCCAAACGCGATGGCCGAGGGCCAGTCGAGCGAGGCGAAATCCCCCTTGCGCTCGTGCATCTTCGGATGCGGATAGAACGCCGCCACAAGCCCGCACACCACCACCGCCACCAGCAACTGCGCGACGAAGATGGCGCGCCAGCCGAATTGTTCGGTGAGCGCTGCCGACAGCATCGGCGACACGCAACTCAGCCCGAAGATGCCGTAGATCATGCCCTTCATCATCGTGCGGCGTTCGTGCGCGGGGCTGTGCTGCACAAAGATGCGCGATGTCGACAGCATCGGGCCGCCGCCAAACCCCTGCACCGCCCGGCCGACAATCAGCATCGTGCCGCCCTCGGCCGCGGCGCACATCAGCGTGCCGGCAATGAACACCAGCAGCGACAGCAGCGTGTGCCTGCGATACGTCATGTGATCGGCCAGCCGGCCCATCACCAGAATCGCCAGGCTGGCCGCGGCCGCATACGCCGTCACAGCCCACAGATACACATCCTGCGACGCCAGCACCCCGCCTTCGATATGCGGTCCGGCAATCGAAAACATCAGGTTGGACATGTAGTCCACGCCCGTCGCCAGGCCGATCACCATGCCCACCATGCGCAGTTCCATCCGGCTGCCGACGGTCGATGCGGCAGCGGGTTTGCGTGGTGCAGGCGGTGGAGAAACCGTGTGGTCTGTGCTTGGCGTGTTCATGCAGGGATGGTAATTTGCCGCGAAACCGGCGGAAATCGCCTGCCAACAAATTCATTGTTCAATTATGCGAACGACGGACTGGAACGACTGGGACACTTTTTGCACCGTGGCCACGCTCGGCAGCTTCACGCGCGCGGCCGATCGGCTGGGGTTGCCCAAGTCGTCGGTCAGCACGGCGGTGTCGCGCCTGGAGGGCAAGATGGGCGTACGCCTTTTCGAGCGCAGCACGCGCCGCCTGCGCCTGACCGACGCCGGCGAAGCCCTGCTGCGCGACGCCGGCCCATTGTTCCAGCGGCTGCGCGAAGTTTCGGAAGACGCCGCAGCGACGTTCCAGTCGCCCGCCGGCACATTGCGCATTGCCATGCCCTACGAATTTGCCGCCCGGCAGCTCGCCGAGGTGGTGCTGGAAGTCATGCGCGAGCACACCAGCCTGCGCATCGAAGTGGACGTTGCGCCGCGTCAGATCGATCCGCTCGCCCAGGGCTACGACATCATGCTGACCGTGCCGCGCGGGCCGCTGCCTGATTCCGGCCTCGTCGCCCAGCGCGTCTTCGATCTGCGCCGCGCGGTCGTCGTCGCCCCACAACTGCTCGAGCGCCTCGGGCCGCTCACTCACCCGGACCAGCTCGCCGATTGGCCCTGCCTCGGCACCTCCAACGAAGCCGAATGGCAGTTCCGCACGCCCGGCGGCGAAACGATCAACCTGCCGCTGGACTTCCGCATGCGCACTTCCAATAGCGAATTGCGCATGCAGGCCGCCATTGCAGGCCTGGGTGTTGCTCGCATCACCTCCGTCTTTGCAACGGACCTGATCGCCTCGGGCGCGCTGCGGGAAGTCCTGACCGATTTCCAATCTCCGCCGATGCGCGTGTATGCCGTCTTCCCGGGCCGCCGCCTGATGCCCGCCAAGGTGAAGGTCTTCATGGATGCCCTGCACCGCCGCATAGAGCATTCCCGCCAACACACCGACATGCGCCCAACCTTCGTAGACGAGGCCGCCGCATCCTGGCCGCCCGAATCGCTGCTCTGACTGACAAACCCTCTTTTACCTACGCAAAGCCATGCGCCCGTTCACCAAACTTCCCCTCTTGATTGCCGCGCTCGCTCTGAGCACCGTTGGATGCTCCCGCGCCGAGGACATCGGCAGCGTCAGCACCAATTTCCGCATCACCGGCTCCGACAAGATCGTCATCGAAGCCTTTGACGATCCGCTCGTGCAGGGCGTGACCTGCTATGTGTCGCGGGCGCGCACCGGCGGCATCAAGGGCTCGCTGGGCGTGGCCGAAGACGTGAGCGAAGCCGCTGTGGCCTGCCGCCAGGTCGGCGAAATCAGCTTCGCCAAGCCGCTGCCGCAGCAGGACGACATGTTCACGCAGCGCTTGTCGCTCGTCTTCAAGACGTTGCACGTGGTGCGCACGGTCGACCGCAAGCGCAATGTGCTGGTCTATCTGACGTATTCGGACAAGGTCATTTCCGGCAGCCCGAAGAACAGTGTGACGGCGGTGCCGATTCCGGCCAGCCAGCCCATTCCAGTCAAATAAGCGATGTTCGCACCACATTGGTGCGGCGCAACGCAAGCGTGGTGGCGGAGCAACGGGAGACGGCGCAAAAGGGGTGCATACGTAAGCCTACGTATGGTGCATTGCATCATCTGGTGTATAGTCAGGGTATTCCCTAACCGGGATTTCCCTAAGAGGCCAATCATGCAAAACACGAACGACCTGAAGCTGACCGATCAACTCGAACGCGAACTGATCGAGCGCGAAATGTCCGAAGGTATCTACTACTATCGCCGTCCGAGCGGCCAATCGTTCTCGTTCGCCCAGTTCTTCTCGGCAATCGCGAACCTGTTCAGCACGCACCGCACCGCCAAGGCCTAACCCGCCGCGCTATTGTCGATGGGCGTGTGCCCAAGCTAGCTGTATGTAGCAATCGCAGTTTCAGTAGCACCGTGCGCCGGCCGTGTGTCATCACACCCGCCGCCACACCCGCCAGGTCATGACCGCCTGGTGTCAATCGAGGGCCGGATTCCGGCCCTTTGTCATTTCTGCGGCATTTGTATGGGTTGTTGTATGCCGCAGCATCGCCCTTTCTCCTCCGACCGGCCCACCGCGCTGCGGTTGTCTTCTGTTTAGCCTGTGCTTTACTGAGTAAAGCCGCGACCACCGATATCCAGACCACGCGCGCATCTTCACAGCCAGGAAGACGCACAGCATGGCACCCGGCGCCCATCCCCCAAGGAGACTCCCATGGCGATCAGCCTCAAGCTGTCGGTCAACGGTGCGCCTGTCACCGTCAGTGTCGAACCCCATACCCTGCTGGTCCAATTGCTGCGCGAGCAACTTCGCCTCACCGGCACGCACGTCGGCTGCGATACCGCGCAATGCGGCGCGTGCACGGTGCATATGAACGGGCGCGCGGTGAAAGCCTGCAACATCCTGGCCGTGCAGGCCGACGGCGCCGAGGTGACGACCATCGAAAGCCTGTCGAAAGATGGTGCGCTGCACCCGATGCAGGAAGCCTTTCGCCAATGCCACGGCCTGCAATGCGGCTTCTGCACGCCCGGCATGGTGATGGCGGCGACGGCGTTGGTTGCGCAGCATCCGCATCCCGATGAACACACGGTGCGCGAGCAGCTCGACGGCAATCTTTGCCGCTGCACGGGTTATCACAACATCGTGCGCGCGGTGATGCACGGGGCCGAAGCCATGGCCGCAGCCGAAGGCGACGATGCCTCGCTGCAGAGCCTGGCCGCGGCGCGGGCCCACGCCGCCTGACCCCAGCGAGGAGACCACCATGAACGCTCCCGCAGAACCCAACAATCACCTGATCGGCGCGGCCGTCAAGCGCAAGGAAGACTTCCGCTTCCTGACGGGCGCCGGGCAGTACACGGACGACGTTGTCCAGGCGCACCAGTCCTACGCGGTGTTCCTGCGCTCGCCGTATGCGCATGCGCGCATCAAGCACATCAATGCGGAGGCTGCACGCAATCATCCGGGCGTGCTGGCCGTGCTCACGGGCGACGACCTGGCCGCCGACAAGGTGAACGGCCTGCCGTGCGGCTGGCTCATCCACAGCATTGACGGCACGCCGATGAAGGAGCCGCCCCACCCTGTGCTCGCGCAAGGTAAGGTGCGCCACGTGGGCGACCAGGTCGCGCTGGTGATGGCCGAATCGGTGAAGATCGCCAAGGACGCCGTCGAGATGATCGACGTCGAATACGACGAACTTCCCGCCGTGGTGGACACCGCCACCGCGGATACCGCCGGCACCGCCGTCCACGACGACGTGCCCAACAACACCTGCTACACCTGGGGCCACGGCGACAAGGCGGCCACCGACGCGGCATTTGCCAAGGCCGCGCACGTGACGCAGCTCGACATCGTCAACAACCGGCTGATCCCGAATGCGATCGAGCCGCGCGCCGTCAATGCCAGCTATTCGCGCCAGGACGACAGCTACACGCTCTACGTCGCCAACCAGAACCCGCACGTCGAACGCCTGCTGATGTCGGCATTCGTGCTGGGGCTGACCGAAGCCAAGGTGCGCGTGATTGCGCCGGATGTGGGCGGCGGGTTCGGCTCGAAGATCTTCCTGTACCCGGAAGACGTGGCGCTGACCTGGGCGTCGAAAAAGGTCGGCCGGCCGATCAAGTGGACGGCCGAGCGCTCCGAATCCTTCCTGACCGATGCGCATGGCCGCGACCACGTCACGCATGCGGAACTGGCACTCGATGCGCAGGGCAATTTCCTCGCCATGCGCGTGCATACGACGGCCAACATGGGCGCGTATCTGTCGACGTTCGCCAGTAGCGTGCCGACCATCCTGTATGCGACGTTGCTTGCCGGCCAGTACAAGACGCCGGCCATCTATGCCGAAGTGAAAGCGGTCTTCACGAACACCGCGCCCGTCGATGCGTATCGCGGTGCCGGTCGGCCGGAAGCAACGTATGTGGTCGAACGCCTCGTGGAAACGGCTGCGCGCGAATTGCAGATCGACCCGGCTGAACTGCGCCGCCGCAACTTCATCCGCACGTTCCCGTATGCCACGCCGGTGGGCCTGACGTATGACACGGGCGACTACGAACCGTGCCTGGACCGCGCCATCGAGCTGGCCGACGTAAAAGGCTTTGCCGCCCGACGCGATGCCTCCCGCGCCAAGGGCCGGCTGCGCGGCATGGGCTATTCCTGCTACATCGAGGCGTGCGGACTCGCGCCATCGAACATCGCGGGGGCATTGGGCGCGCGGGCCGGCCTGTTCGAAGCCGGCGAAATTCGCGTGCATCCGACGGGCTCCGTCACCGTCTTCACCGGCTCGCACAGCCATGGTCAGGGCCACGAGACGACGTTCGCGCAAGTGGTGGCCGACCGCCTGGGCGTGCCCATCGACAACATCGAGATCGTGCACGGCGACACGGGCCGCATCCCGTTCGGCATGGGCACGTACGGCTCGCGCTCGATTGCCGTGGGCGGCTCGGCCATCATGAAGGCGCTCGACAAGATCGAGGCCAAGGCCAAGAAGATCGCCGCGCATCTGCTGGAGGCATCGGCGGAAGACATCGAGTTCAAGGATGGCGTCTTCCGCGTGGCCGGCACCGACCGCACCAAGACCTTTGGCGAAGTCGCGCTCACGGCCTACGTGCCGCACAACTATCCGCTCGACAAACTCGAACCCGGGCTGGACGAGAACGCTTTCTACGATCCGACCAACTTCACCTACCCGGCCGGCGCGTACATCTGCGAGGTGGAAGTCGACCCCGACACCGGCGAGGTGCACATCGACCGTTTCGTTGCGGTGGACGACTTCGGCAACATCATCAACCCGATGATCGTCGAGGGCCAGGTGCACGGCGGGCTTGGTCAAGGCATCGGCCAGGCGCTGCTCGAAGCGTGCGTGTACGACGAAAACGGCCAGTTGCTGACCGGCTCGTACATGGACTACGCCATGCCGCGCGCCAACGATCTGCCCAGCTTCACGGTGGAAACCGCCAAAGGCACGCCGTGCACGCACAACCCGCTCGGCGTCAAAGGCTGCGGTGAGGCGGGCGCGATCGGTTCGCCGCCGGCGCTGATCAACGCCATCGTCGACGCGCTTGCGCCGCTGGGCGTGAAGGACATCCAGATGCCCGCGACGCCGCACCGCGTCTGGCAGACCATTCAAGCGGCCAAGGCCTAGGCAGAGGAGCGAACCATGTACGACTTCGAGTACCAGAAAGCCACCGACGCCCAGACCGCCGTCACCGCGCTGAAGACGCACGCCGACGCCAAGTACCTCGGCGGCGGCCAGAGCCTGCTGGCGGCGATGAAGCTGCGGTTGGCGCAGCCGTCAACGCTGGTGGATGTCACGCGCATTCCGGGCATGTCGGGCATTCGCACGCAGCCGGCGTGATTACGGTGGGCGCAGCCACACGCCATGCCGATGTGGCCGACAGCGCCGAGATCGCCCGCATGCTGCCCGCGCTGGGCGAACTGGCCGGCGGCATCGGCGACAAGCAGGTGCGCGCCATGGGCACGCTCGGCGGGTCCCTCGCCAACAACGACCCAGCCGCGTGCTACCCGGCGGCCGTGCTCGGGCTGAACGCCACCGTCGTCACCGAGCGGCGCAACATCGCGGCGGACGATTTCTTCCTTGGCATGTATGAGACCGCGCTGGCTGCAGATGAACTCATCACCGAGGTGCAGTTTCCCGTGCCGGACCAGGCGGCCTACGTGAAATTCCGCAACCCCGCGTCGCGCTTTGCACTGGTGGGCGTATTCATCAGCCGCAAGGGCAACAACGTGCGCGTGGCGGTGACGGGCGCGGCGCCGTGCGTGTTCCGTTGCACGCCGCTGGAGCAAGCGCTGGCGGCCAGCTTTACATCCGAAGCGGCGCGCAAGGTGGTGGTGCCGGCCGACGACTTGGTGGGCGATCTGCATGCCTCGCCGGAATATCGGGCGCACCTCATTCCCGTCTTGACGGCGCGCGCGGTTGAGCAGGCGTTGGCGCATCATCATTGAGCGCACCGCCCAAGGAACGGCATGCCGGTCGATTCCATCGACGACTGCATCGCGCAACTGCAAGGTCAGGGCTATTTCGCCGGCCGTGAGCTGGCCACGGCCTTGTTCCTCGCGCTGCGCATGCAGCGGCCGCTGTTTCTGGAGGGCGAGCCCGGCGTCGGCAAGACGGAGCTGGCGAAGGCGGCGGCGGGGCTGCTCGGCACGTCGCTGCTGCGGCTGCAGTGCTACGAGGGGCTCGACACCGCCAGCGCGCTCTATGAATGGGACTACCCGCGCCAGATCATGGCGCTGCGCCTGGCCGAGGCCGCCGGTGAGAAGCCCCGCGCCGACACGCTGTACCGCGACGAATTCCTCCTCAAGCGGCCGCTGCTGCAGGCGCTGCTGCCCGACCCACTCCATCCCGACACACCGCGCGTTCTGTTGATCGACGAGATCGACCGCGCTGACGAACCGTTCGAGGCGTTTCTGCTTGAGCTGCTGTCCGACTTCCAGGTGTCGATTCCCGAATTCGGCACGGTGCGCGCGCAGGTGATTCCGCTGGTCATCATGACGTCCAATCGCACGCGCGAGGTGCACGACGCGCTCAAGCGGCGCTGCCTGTATCAATGGATCGGCTATCCCGACAAGGCGCGGGAGCTGCAGATCGTCGCGCAGCGCGCCCCCGAAACCGCCGCCCGCCTGCAACAGCGCGCCGTCGATTTCGTGCACCGCCTGCGCGGCATCGACCTGTTCAAGGCGCCGGGCATTGCCGAGGCCATCGACTGGTGCCGCGCATTGGCGGCGCTGAACGTGACGGAACTGGATCCGCAGTCCGTGCAGGACACGCTGGGCGTGCTGCTCAAATACCAGGACGACCTGGCCCGCGTGGATAGGCCGACCATCGAGCAATTGCTGGCGGCCCCCGCGCTGCCGGAGTAACGCATGCAAGCGACCGTGCCGATGCAGTTGCCCATGCTCGCGCGCAACGTCACGCATTTCGTGCGGCTGCTGCGCAATGCCGGCATGCCGCTGGCGCCCTCACGTGCGGTGGACGCCATCGAAGCCCTGAGCCATATCGACATCGGCCGCCGCGACGACGTCAAGGCTGCGCTGTCTGCCCTGCT